>NZ_CABFJY010000009.1 GCF_901687125.1 Actinobacillus vicugnae | reverse complement strand
GGAAGAATATGTGATGTATTACAACCAAAAGCGTATTAAAATGGATTTAAAAGGATTGAGCCCTGCACAATACAGAGCTCAATATTTATAGTGTACTAACCTGTCCAACTTTTGGGGGGCAGATCAATAAGCGGTCGTTTTTTATTAACATTTTGTAATTGTCACTAAAAACAACTTGCATGATTATGCAATAAAAATTACTATTCATTCAGTTGTTTAACATGTACAGGATTTTAAACGAATGGCAATTCGTATTCACAACGTTAATTTTTTTTATGGCTCAAGCCAAGCGCTATTTGATATTAATTTAGATATCGAGAAAGGCGATACGGTGGTGCTGTTAGGCCCGAGTGGCGCGGGTAAAAGTACTCTGATTCGTACACTAAACTTAATGGAAGTCCCGCAATCGGGTACGCTTGAAATCGCACAACACAAGTTTAATCTTTCTGCTAAAACGGATGCGAAAGAAATTGCATTATTACGCCGTGAAGTGGGTATGGTATTCCAACAATATCACTTATGGCCGCATTTAACTGTAATGCAAAATCTTATTGAAGCACCGATGAAAGTGTTAGGTTTAGCCAAAGAAGAAGCAATTCAATGCGCGAAAGCACATTTAGCGCGTTTACGTTTAGGCGAGTTTGCCGATCGCTTCCCGCTACAATTATCGGGCGGTCAACAACAGCGTGTGGCAATCGCTCGCGCATTAATGATGCAGCCGCAGGTCTTGTTATTTGATGAGCCAACTGCTGCGCTTGATCCAGAAATTACTGCACAAGTGGTTGATATTATTAAAGAATTACAAGGTACAGGCATCACTCAAGTGATCGTAACCCACGAAGTTGGTGTCGCTCGCAAAGTCGCAACCAAAGTGGTGTATATGGAAAAAGGTAAAATTATCGAACAGGGCGGTGCGGACTGTTTTGAACAGCCAAAAACTGCTCAATTTGAAAACTATCTCTCTCACTCAGAATAAACTATATGCAAGGACACATTATGAAAAAATTATTATTAGCATCAGCAATCGCATTAACTGCATTTTCAGCACAAGCAAAAGATTTAACATTTGCTATGGAACCAAGCTACCCACCATTTGAATTAACTAACGAAAAAGGAGAAATTGTTGGCTTTGATGTGGATATTGCGAGTGCAATCTGTAAAGAAATCCAAGCAAACTGTACTTTCAAAAGCCAATCATTTGATGGCTTAGTGCAAGCTGTGAAACAAAAACGTATTGATGCGGCCATTTCAGCAATAGATATTACTGAAGCGCGCGCTAAGCAAGTCGCATTTACCGATGCATATTACGATAGCTCGGCAAGTTTTATTGCGGTAAAAGGCAAAGCAGATTTAACCACAGCTAAAAATGTGGGGGTGCAGAACGGCACAACTTTCCAACAATATGTCGTTGCTGAAGCAAAACAATATGCACCGAAATCATACGCTTCATTACAAGATGCAGTGCTAGATTTAAAAAATGGTCGTATTGATATTATTTTCGGTGATACTGCCGTGTTAGCGGATATGCTTTCAAAAGAGCAAAGTCTTGCATTTGTGGGCGATAAAGTAACCAATAAAAAATATTTCGGTAACGGTTTAGGCATTGCAGTAAATAAATCAAATAGCGAATTAGTGGCTGAATTAAATAAAGGTTTAGCTGCGATTAAAACGAATGGCGAATACCAAAAAATCTACGATAAATGGATGACTAAATAAGCTTTATGTTTTCAGAATATCTTCCACTTATTTATAGTGCAACCCTAATGACCTTAGGGTTGGCGCTTGCCTCTCTTGTGGTCGGCTTATTACTTTCAATGTTATTTGTTGTATTTGAAATGCACAAACAACCTTGCATAAGTAAACCGACTTCTGTTTTTTTAGCGCTGTTACGTGGCTTGCCAGAAATTTTGGTGGTGTTGCTGATTTATTTTGGCTCGACAGAATTAGTTGAGAAAATCACGGGTGAATATATCGAATTTAGCGCATTTAGTTGTGGGGTGTTGGCGCTTTCATTAATTTTTGCGGCATACGCTTCGCAATCGCTACGAGGCGCAATTCAAGCAGTGCCAAATGGACAATGGGAAAGTGGTGCAGCCCTAGGCTTGAGCCGAGCACATACTTTTCTAAAAATTATTATGCCACAAGTTTGGCGTCATGCTTTACCTGGGTTAAGTAATCAATGGTTAGTGTTATTAAAAGATACCGCTTTGATCTCATTAATTGGTGTGGACGATTTAATACGCCAAACCGATTTAATTAATACCAATGAACATCAGCCGTTTACTTGGTATGGTTTAGCCGCATTGATTTATTTGGCGATTACCTTAATCAGCCAAGTGATTATCAACCGCCTTGAAAAGCGCTTCACTCGTTTTGAAAGAGGGGGTAAATAATGTTTCAAGATTATTTAGCCGTTATTGCGCAAGGGATCCCGACCAGCCTTGGTTTAACAGCGGTTTCATTATTGATTGCCTTTGTATTAGCGGTGATTTTAACCTTTTTGCTTTCGATGCAAAATAAGTTAGTCAAAGCATTAGTAAATGGCTTTTTAATGCTATTTACAGGCACGCCGTTGTTGGTACAGTTTTTCTTGATTTATCACGGGCCTGGTCAATTCCAATGGATTGTTGATAGTTTTGCATGGCAATTTTTATCGGATGCGTGGTTTTGTGCCGCATTAGCTTTGGCGTTAAACAGTGCCGCTTATTCCACTCAATTATTTCACGGTGCGGTAAAAGCGATTCCAAAAGGGCAATGGGAAACCTGCGCAGCACTGGGTTTAAGCCGTTTAGATACGCTGAAAATTTTAATTCCGTATGCGCTACGTCGTGCGTTACCGTCATACAGCAATGAGATTATCTTAGTATTTAAAGGAACTTCACTCGCTTCGACCATTACCTTACTAGATATTATGGGCTACGCTCGCCAGCTTTACGGCACGGAATACGATGCGATCACCATTTACGGTATTGCAGGCGCAATTTACTTAGTGATTACGGGCATTATGACGCTGTTATTACGCAAAGTAGAACGCAAAGTATTAGCATTTGAACGCCCTGCGACAGATAAAGCGTAGATGTGAATACTAAAGACAATTTTGTCTAATATGATTATACGGACGCCACACTTGGCGTCCGTTTTAAATTACGCTCTGTTTTTGATGGACACGAAGCGTTGTGTCCCTACCAATCACATGGTTTATATTTAGAGTGAAGCTACAACAAGCGGTCAAATCTTTCTGATTTTTTTGCAAAATTTTAGAGGAATTTGACCGCTTGTTTTTAGAATAAAATGGATAAATTAAGCGATTTTCTTGGCTAGCATTGTCACAAAACGCATTTTAATGCGGTTGCCGTTTTCGTCGGTTTTGTGTAGTTCGCCTAGATCTTCGTTGTATTTCACCAATTCCCAGCCTTGGTAATAATTTGCTAATTCGCCTTCTGCAAAGGTAAATGAGAATGGCATTGGGCATGGGTATTCCTCGGTACTCATCGCACAGACAATCAAGTTATAGCCGCCTACTTTGGTATTTTTCTGCATATTGTCGATAATCGCAGGAATACGTTCACGATTTAAGAACATCATTACCACGGTTGAAACAATCAAATCATATTCGCCATTTTGATTGCCAATAGTTGCTTGGTTAATATCATAAATGCCAGTTTCAATATTGTTGAGCTGCTCTTTCTCAATCATATAGGTTAAGAAATCGATGCTTTCAGCATTGTAATCAACCGCTTTCACATCAAAACCTAATAAGTTGAGATAAAGTGAGTTGCGTCCACGTCCACAACCTAAATCTAACGCTTTGCCTGATTTCACATAATTTACCGCATTCAGTACTTCGGAGTGCGTTGTAGTCAGATTATATTTTTTCGCATAGTAATCTTTCGGCTCACAATAGAAAGCCAGTTGGCATGCTAAATCATCAGAAAGCGCTTCAACTTTGTGCCAAAGTTGCGGTTCAACAAACGGCGGTTGATTTTCAGGCGTGAAAATTACGCCATTTACTTCTTCGCCTTGCTCGGTGAGTACATAGAATTTTAGTTCGCCTTTTAAAATCGTCAGTTTTGCCCAAGTGCCTTCTTTGGTGTTGTGTTTTTCTTGAAACATTTGTGGCAGAGAGTCTTTTTTCCAAACGGGCATTTGTTTATAGCAAATTAAGTTTTCCATATTTGATCCTTCTAACAAAGTAAATAATGCTGAATTTTACTCCGCTCATTTTTCTAGGCAATAAAAAAACCGACTAAAATAGTCGGTTATATCAAAAATACCTAAGATTTATTAGATTTCAACGCCTTTAAATTGGCGTCCGAAATAGACTAGGCTGGTGTTTGGGGTTACATCAATATGTTTCAGTTCAACCATAAAAATGGTGTGAGTGCCTACCGAATGGGTATCAACAATATCGCCTTGTAAAGATGAAATGGAACCACGCAATATGGGCTGACCGTCAAAGCCTTCATCCCAAATATCCCAAGCGAAACGCTCTTCCATGCTACTGCACATCATACAGGCAAAATGTTTTGCCATTTCTTCTTGTTCATGGCTTAACACATTGATACATACTTTGCCGTTTTGTTTGATAATATCGTGCACAGAGCTATTTTGATTAATACAGAACAGTAAAGTTGGGGGCGTGTCGGTTACTGAGCAAACCGAAGATACCGTAATGCCGATTTTACCTGCGGCACCATTCGTGGTAACAATACTTACCGCAGCAGATAAATGCGCCATAGCATTGCGGAATTGCTGCGAAAATTCAGATACTTCTTGGGGTTTTGGAATACAAGACATAAAGCTCCTTTTAAATTATTCTTTCCAGATAACGTGATATTCTCGGTTATCGGCATCATGAGAGATTAAGAAGCGGGCGAATACATCGTCCATTTCATCATTATCATTGACTAACCCAACCCATACTTCCGCAAAGGCTTCAGGATCGATGAGTGTACCAATTTCTTGATCCCAATCTTCCGAGGTTTCAACCATTTCAACGGCACCACGCTCTTCAAATTGTAAGTTAAATAATAAAATGTCCGCAGGATCTAAGTTCTCGCCTGCCATTTCAAGGAAAATATCGTAAGCGATGTCAATCGCTTCATCTGGCGTTAATTTGTTCATAATTTGTTATATAAAAGTAAAATAATATGACTTAATTTGCCATAACAGCGAAAAAAGTCAAATTTATAGACATTGGATCAAGCGACTTATTACTTGTCCTGCGCTTTTTTCTTTGATGATTTGCCAGTTGGCAGGGAGCTCAAGTGGTGGATGATTTTTTTCTGTTTCCACATAAATCAATGCATTTTCAGCAAGCCAGCCATTTTCTGCCAATAACATTAATACTTTTGGCACTAAATCATGATTAAAAGGCGGATCAACAAAGACGATTTCAAAGCCTTGTTCAGAATTTTTTTGCGCTAAATACTGCAGGGTATCGGTATTAATTACCGTGGCATTATGCGTTTTTAGCGAAGTGATATTCTGCTTTAATAACTTTGCCGCATTTGCAAATTTTTCAAGAAAAACGACCGCTTGTGCTTGGCGAGAAAGCGCTTCAATTCCAAGAGAGCCACTGCCCGCAAAGCAATCCAAACAACGGCTTCCTGCCACATCATTCATCAGCCAATTAAATAGCGTTTCTTTTACTCGATCCGTGGTGGGGCGCAAGCCTTCTGCATTAAGCACAGGCAGTTTTCGTCCTCGCCATAGCCCCGCAATGATACGCACTTCACCAAGCGGTTTATTTTGTAAAGTGGAATTACGATTTTTTTTCATACTACTAAAGGAAAAATAAGGATTATTTGATAAACTAGACAAGTTTAGTCCATTTTAAAGGAAAAGTGAGAAAAATATGGCAGAAAAGAAAAAAGGTTTTTGGTCTTGGTTAGGTTTTGGTAAAAAAGAGGAGCCGAAACAAGAAGCGGTTTCAACGGAACAAAGCACAGAAACAGTAGAGCAGGCTACTGAAAGTTTAGAACAAAAATTAGAACAAGCAGAACAAAAAGTTGAGCAATTAGCTGAAACGGTTGAGCAAAAATTAGACGTTATTGAAGACAACACAGAAGATAAATTTGAGCAAATAATTTCGCAACCTAAGGTGAAAGAGCTTGTTGATTCTGTTGAACAAAAATTAGAACAAGTAGAAGATTTTGTTGAACGCATTGAAGATTCAATTGAGCAAAAACTAGAGCAGGTTGAAGAATTTTTCGAACAAAAATCAGAGCAAGTTGAGCAATTTGTTGAAGATAAAGTTGAAGATGCGAAAAGCTTTTTGCAAACCAGTGTTGAGAAAATTGAGCAGGCTTTTGAGCAAGAAAAGCAAGAGTCAGTATCTATTGTGGATGTTACCGAGTCAACACAAGCAGAAAGCTCACCCGTGGCTGAGGCAGAGTCTGAACAAGCGGTCGAATTTGCGCAAAATTTTGCAAATGAGCAAATTAGCGAGTCAGAACCCATAAATCATCATCAGCAAATCGAACAACGTGTTGAACAAGTGGTTGAAGCGGAGTTAACGGGCGCTCAACAGCAAAAATCCGATGCAGAAGAGTATTTTGAAGAACTGGTAGAACTGGAAGCTGAAAAAGCAGCACACGAGCAAACCGAAGCAGCAGAAGCTGAAATCATTGCAGATGAGTCAAAAGCAGATGAATACCAAGAAAAACCAAGCGAAGGTGGTTTTTTCAGCCGTTTATTAAAGGGGTTGGTAAAAACTAAACAAAGCATTGGTTCGGGTTTCCGCAATTTCTTTAGTGGTAAAAAAATTGACGATGATTTATTTGAAGAATTAGAAGAGCAATTATTGGTGGCGGATTTAGGTATGCCAACTACTACTAAAATCATCAATAATTTGACCCAACACGCCACCAAAAAACAGCTGAAAGATGCTGATTTACTCTATCAGCAATTAAAATTGGAGCTAGGCGAGGTATTAAAACCCGTTAGCCAACCACTTGAAATTGACACGAGTAAAAAGCCGTATGTGATTTTAATGGTTGGCGTAAATGGCGTAGGTAAAACTACGACAATCGGTAAGCTAGCACGCAAATTCCAAGCTGAAGGTAAATCAGTGATGCTAGCAGCGGGCGATACCTTCCGTGCAGCGGCAGTAGAACAGTTACAAGTATGGGGCGAACGGAATAATATTCCTGTTGTCGCACAATCTACGGGTTCAGATTCTGCCTCAGTAATTTTTGATGCGATGCAATCTGCCGCTTCAAAAGGGATTGATGTGCTGATTGCCGATACTGCAGGCCGCTTACAAAATAAAAATAACTTAATGGATGAGCTGAAAAAAATCGTCCGAGTGATGAAAAAATATGATGAAAGCGCGCCGCATGAAATTATGCTCACCTTAGATGCAGGTACAGGGCAGAATGCGATTAGCCAAGCCAAACTCTTTAATGAAGCAGTTGGTTTAACGGGGATTACGCTCACAAAATTAGACGGCACGGCAAAAGGTGGTGTGATTTTTGCGATTGCAGATCAATTTAATATTCCAATCCGCTTTATCGGGGTGGGTGAAAAAATTGAAGATCTGCGCCCATTTAATGCTGAAGAGTTTATCGAAGCATTATTTGAACACGAAGCATAACAAGTATTGCGAATCGGCAGAAATTGCAAAAAATGAACAAAATCAGACCGCTATTTCTGTATATGTCGTGGTAGAAAAAGGTAAACACAATGATTAAATTCACAAACGTAAGTAAAGCTTATAAAGGCGGTAAGCCTGCATTGCAAGGGATTAATTTCCATTTGCCTGCAGGCGGTATGGCATATTTAACGGGGCATTCTGGTGCGGGTAAAAGTACGTTGCTCAAGTTAATTATGGGGATTGAACGAGCAAATGGTGGACAAGTGATATTTAATGGGCATGATATTACTCGTCTCGAAGCGCATGAATTGCCGTTTCTACGTCGCCAAATTGGTATGGTGCATCAAGATTACCGCTTACTTACCGACCGTACGATTCTGGATAACGTGGCTTTGCCATTGATTATTCAAGGTATGAATCAGCAAGTAGTGGAGCGTGAAGCACGTATTGCATTAGAGCGAGTTGGTTTAGCAAATAAAGCGAATTACTTACCGTTGCACTTGTCAGGTGGTGAGCAACAACGTGTGGATATTGCTCGTGCAATTGTACATCGTCCAATTTTATTATTAGCTGATGAACCAACGGGCAATTTAGATGAGAAATTATCGTTTGAGATTTTTCGTTTATTTGAAGAATTTAATCAGGCAGGCACGACAGTATTGGTGGCGACACACGATATCAATATTATTTCGAAACGTCCGAAACCATGCTTAGTCTTAGAGCAAGGTTATCTTAGAAATTAAGGAAAAAATATGGCTCGTTCATTTAATAATAGCTTTGGTGCGCAAACACGTTACACCTTACGTTCCGTCTGGCAAGATCTGCAAAAACGTAAATTTGGCACTTTTTTAACCGTGTTAGTGATTGCGGTATCGCTTACTATTCCAACTGTAAGTTATTTACTGTGGAAAAATACCCATCAAGCAGCAACTGAGTTTTATCCTGAACCAGAACTCACAATTTATTTGCATAAAAATCTTGCCGAACATGATGTCAATGCAGTAGTGGAGCGTATTCGTCATTTTGATGTGGATAAAATTGAATCCTTGAATTATATTTCTCGTCAGCAAAGTTTAGATGAATTTCGATCATGGTCTGGTTTTGGTGAAGCGCTAGATATTATTGATGACAATCCTTTGCCTGCAGTGGTTATTCTAAAGCCGAAAAAGCAATTTACAGGCAATGACAGTATGTTAGAACTGCGTAATGGCTTGCAAGCGATTAAAGGGGTACAAGAAGTTCGTTTAGATAATGGCTGGTTAGAAAAATTAACGGCACTCACTTGGTTAATCGCTCGAATTGCGATGGTTTGTACATTATTAATGCTGATTGCTGTCTTTTTAGTGGTAGGAAATGCAGTGCGTACCGATGTGGCAAACAGTAAGGCTTCAATTGAAGTACAACAATTACTTGGTGCAACCGATCATTTTATTTCTCGTCCATTCCTTTATACTGGCATGATTTATGGCTTCTTCGGTAGCTTATTGGCAATCTTATTTAGCTCGGTATTAATCGGCTATTTTACTGGCGTAGTGAAATATGTTACCGATATGTTTACTGTAAAATTTGAGCTAAATGGTTTGGCATTTAGCGAAATATTCTTCCTGATTGTGGCGTGTATTTTTATCGGCTGGTTATCAGCAAAAATTGCGACCAATCGCCATATTCATCGAATTGGTTCTCGCTATTAAGCGATAAGTAGAAGGCAATAAAAAACGGATATTCAATTGAATATCCGTTTTTTATTCCTTAAAGGCTAGAAATACCCTGCCTTAGCTGTCCTGTTAGAAGCGTCGGCTAAATTCAATAAAGGCACGATGTTTATCATAGCTATAGAACACATGGTTACTTTTCACTTTATTAAAGCTATAAGTTAAGTGAGGGGGAATGCCCCAATAGTGAATCGCGCGGTGCCACATACTCATTGAAGCACCATATTCTTTATTGCGCTGAGTAATGCCAAAGATTGGCATTGGTGCTTTGTAATTTTTTTGTGCATAGCTTAGCGCGAAACGGGTAGATAATCCAAACGGCCATTCTTGTCCCCAACCAAACGTTACACCACGGCGCACAAAGCTGTCGTCTTTGTCTCGCGTGGCGGTGCGGTTGTAATTAAGATGCGTAAACCAATACTGCTTGGCGCTAGCTAAATAGATTAAACCGCTTGAAATAAAATGATAGTTACCGTTTAAGTGTTTACGATCCATATAGCGTTGTTCAGCATATTCATAGTTTGCTTCCCACTGCCATTTTGGCGAAAGCCAGTAACTCATTTCTAAGCCTGTACCAGCTGACTTTGAGAAACGTTTTAAACTATCGCTGCTATTTGAACCGCCCGCATAGAAAGTTTGATCGATAAAAGGCAATAATGCCAGATTGAAACGTGCAGTTTGATATCCTAAGCCAAATCTTCCACGTACATTGACTTCGTTATATTTTTTATTATTCCAATAATGTTTTCCGTGACTACTCAAACGAAGCTCGTTATAGAAATTATTCCCCAAGACCACTTTTTCCCCGCATACAAATTAAAGCCGATGCCTTGTGCTGATTCTGATTTTGGCGCTTTCCATTGTCCGTAAGTTGTACTTGATTTGGGGGCGTTATTGATATTTGGATCGTTTAAATAAGTCAGTCCACCAGAGAATGTCCAACGATCTTTATTGACGATAGCTTCAATATAGTTATCAATAGTTAATTTAATTTGTTCTGGGATATTTTCAGAACGGATTTTTTGGAATTGATCTTCTGCCGCCTCTAACTCATTATTTTCAAATAATGCAATAGCAAGCTGTAAGCGAACAAGTGATAATTCAGCATGTTTAGCTAAGATTTCACGATAATTGTTGATCGCAATGTCATACGAGCCCCGATGACGAGCGATAATCGCATTAGCCCATTGGTACAAAACTGGATCTTGGTATTTTGTTGAGATCTGTTTGTAAAACGGTTGCAGGAAGATTACATTATCAACGTTATTAGTTCGTAATGACCAAAGTAGCGCATTAATAATTAAATCAGGGCGCTTAGCAAATGCTTCTTTGCTCATTGATGGTATTTTTTGTTTAGTAGCGTTTGGCTGTCCGATCGGGCGGACAACGGGCTTTTGTATACGAGATTCAATCGCTACTTCAGTTTGGCTACGAGTATCATTTAAACGTTCAGAAATTTGATGCTCAACCGTATCTGCCAATGTAGAAAAAGTTGTAGTGAGCGCAAGTGTAGGAATAAATAGTTTTAATTTCATTGGATAAGTTTTAAATAAAGAATGTAAATGAATTCTATAAGAAGTATTCTTATTAAAATGATTTTATAGAAAATTTGTGTTGTATTGCGGTGAAATTATGGTAAAGGGCGGAAACTATACCGCCCATATAAAATATTGCTGAAGGTGCGTATTAGTTAACAAATTTAAATGTTTTCAATGCGTGTAGAATACCGTCTTCTTCAATATGTTTTGTGACGTAATCAGCGTGCTGTTTTAATTCTGCTTCGGCATTTCCCATTGCTACGCTAAAACCAACGGTATCGAACATTTCAATATCATTGAAGCCATCGCCAAATGCCATACTATTTTCAATTTTTAAACCAAAATGTTTGAGTACATCTTCAATTCCACGGGCTTTTGAATTTTCGATACGGAGAATATCCACCGCTTCCGCATTCCAGCGCACCGCTTTAAGATCGTCAGACAATAAACCTGAAGCACGTACTGCTTCGTCACGGCTTTCTGGATAATAAGCAAGCATCTGTACAACGGTATTTTTTAAATAAAAGTCAGGATCAACAACATAATCGACTTTAATTGGCGCAGTAGCAGCACGCACAATTGGATTATCTTCAGATACCGCAATATCGTCAGTACTTACGAAAGCATAAGCAATACCTAATGCACGGAATTTCTCAATACAACGTTCAATTTGGGAGCGAGTTAAGCCGTATTCGCTAATCATTTGATCTTTATAGAAATTGTACTGACCGTTAATTGTTACAAATAATTCAAAACCGTGTTCGCCAATGAGGGGTCTTAATGCTTCAGGAAAGCAGCCAAAGTTACGTCCAGTTGCAATTGCAGGAATAATGCCGTTTGCTTTTAATTGAGGTAAAACTTGTTCGGTAATTGAAGTGGGGATGTAAGCTTTGGATTTGACATAAAGGGTTTCATCAATATCAAAAAAGATGATTTTAATTGGCTCGCTCGGTTGGCTCATAAATAAATGTTTCCTTAATAAAAAAGAGTAAATCAATAAAGATTTTACTCTTTTTTCGATCTATATCGCAAAAAATCTCCTAGGTTTTGCATAAAAGTTTGATAAAACAAAGTGAAAAGGAGAAAAAGATGAATTTTTGGGGATTTAGTTGCATTCATTGCCGTAAGCCATTAGCGCTGGCAAATCATATTATTTGTAGTCATTGCTATCGAAAAATAGAGCAAAGTAGCTATTGTGGTTGTTGTGGTGCGCTTTTGCCTGAGAACCAGCTTCATTGTGGTAATTGTTTGAAGGACGAGCCAAAATGGCATAGTGTTGTACAAGTAGGCTATTATCGACCTCCACTTTCTGAATGGATCCATCGTTTTAAATTTCAGGATCAATTTTGGCTGGATCAGGGATTGGCTCGCTTGTTATTGCTTGCGGTTAAACAAGCACAGCGAACGCATCAATTGGAATTACCTGAGGTGATTTTACCTGTGCCATTGTTTTGGCAGAGAGAGTGGGCGAGGGGATTTAATCAGGCACAGTTATTAGCGTACTATTTATCTCGTTGGCTTGCTATTCCACTAGATACACATAGTTTACTGCGAATTAGAGCAACATCTTCACAACGCCAATTAACCGCCAACGAACGGCGGTGCAATTTAAAAAATGCATTTTGCTATCAGCCAATCCAACCCTATCAAAGCGTAGCGATTATTGATGATGTACTCACCACAGGTTCAACGCTGAACGCAATTTGCGCCGAATTATTAAAACATGGCGTGAAACAAATTCAGGTCTGGGTATTGGCGAGAGCTTAAATCTTAAATAAAGAAACAAGCGGTCGAATTTTTGCAAAAAATAACCGCTTGTGTTGTTTTTTATTTATCGCCAATCAGCTCAAATGTTTAAAATAATCAATAATAAGCTGGCTTGCTATTCTCACTTTTTCCGATTGAATACGTTGTGGGGTGACCAAATACAGTGGGGTTTGAGGTAGTTTCCAATCTGGACATAAAGTAATTAACTCACCCGAATCCAATTGTTTTTGAATATATTGAATGGGCAATTGAGTAACGCCGAAGCCATTTAGTAATAGCGTTTTTGCGGTATTGAGTGAATTACAACTAATTCGATGATAAGGCATAAAAGTTTCATTATCTTTTCCTTTACTCAGCTGAATCGGTAATTGCTTCGAGCTGTTATTTGGATAGCTAATCCAGTCAAGTTTCTCTAATTCGGATAAATTCGAAGGCAACCCATGATGCTTGATATAGTCAGGGTGAGCCACAATTACCCACTCAAAATCATATAAATGACGAGCTACCATATGTTCATCGCTAATATCCCAATGTAATAAAATATCAAATTTTTGTTGTGAAAGTTCAATGAGAGAATCTTTAATAGTAAGCTCTAATTGAATTTCGGGATAATTATCGAGAATACTTTTGAGATGGCCACTTAAAAAAGTATCAATTAGACCACTTACAGAAGCAATTTTTAATTCACCAACAGGTTCGGAATGCAATGCTTCAATGCTACGAATAGCATTTTCTGCAGTTTGTTGAATGTGTGATATATGCTGGTAAAAAATATTTCCAGCATCAGTTAAAGAAAGCTTCCTTGTTGTTCTGCTTAACAGCTTAATTTTTAATTGGTTTTCTAACTTTTTAATCGATTGCGTTACTGCTGAAGGAGTCATGGATAACTTCTCAGCTGCCGCTTGCATAGTTCCTTGCTCTACGACCGTTACAAAGACCAACATTGCCTTGTAATCATACATACAAAATCCTTTATTAAGTTTTGCTTAATAATGTATTAAGCAAAACTAGATTGTTTCGGTGTTTAAAATCATTACAATAACTTTGAAATTTTTACTGTTTGATGTTTTAGCAATAAAATATGTATGTTTTTACACCTTTAGAATTGATGTGAATTCTACGGGATTTTGCTATATTTTCTTAGCGGACTTTTGTATAAAAATAGAAAATATTCTATTTACAATGTAAATCGCTTATGAGTAAATTAAATAGAAAAGTTTCAGTTGTCTCCATGTAGCTATGATTGTTCTTTGCGATATGTAAATCATACATGGAGTATAAGCATAGTGATCAACCGCACTAAACTATTTTAATAGTGATTTATGAAATTATTATTAGAAGTATTTTGTGACTGGTTTTTTCAAAGACGGCCGAAAAGGATTTCCTCGCCGTCTTTTTTCGTTTTAGGCTTTTGCGCAATACACTTTAAATTTGTTGGATTTAGCGATCACTTGGTGCGAACCAAATGCGTTATCCAACAATTCTGGATAAGGTAGGAATGCGTTTGCCACGATACGAAATTCTCCGCCTCGATTTAAGTGGCGTTTCGCCTGTGCGATCAAGGTTTCTACTGCGCAATAAGCGGTATCAATTCCATCGTGAAATGGTGGATTTGAAACAATTAAATCAAAGCGCTCTTCAATATTTGAAAACACATCGCTGGCGATAACTTCGCCTTCAAGCGCATTTACTGCCAAGGTTTTGCGAGTAGATTCCAGCGCCATCGCATGAATATCGGACAGCGTTAATTTTATTTTGCTAAATTGCTGTTTTAGCGTAGCGCCAATCACCCCCGCCCCACAGCCAAGATCCAGTACTTTACCTTTTAAGCGATCAGCTTTGTCAAAGCTAGCCAGTAACAGTTGCGTGCCACAGTCTAATTTTGCCGAACTAAACACAGAGGGTAAAGCAAAAATGTGTAGATCTTGATACTGGTAAGATTTCCAAAACTTCTGACTGTCGAAATTTGGTACATGAGTTAGCTCAAAATGATACAAACCACAGCGACGAGCTGAATCAATCTTCGCAATATTGCCATAATCAGCGAGTAATTTTTCCGCTGAGCGCACACCTGCACGGTTTTCACCAATCACTAACACTTTTTGCCCTGTACTCGCTTGCGAAAGCCATTGGAGTAATTGATATTGGCATTCTTGTTTATTTTTAGTCCAATAGAAAACGGCTAGATCAGCTCTAATTTCACAATTTAAACCAAAACTGACATCGCTATATTGACGAGCATAATCAAAATAGCTACTAAAAATAGCGACACTTTTCGCAGTTGATTTGATTTGATCAGCAAAACGATCACGCACATCACCAAACAACAATACCGATTTATTGGCAAATAATGGCAAATGGCGTGCTAAAACTTCACTTTCAAGAGAGAGCATAAATATCCTTTTATTCCCATATTACAGCAAAAACATTTCCGCATTGTACCGAGTTTTGATACTATTCCCTACTTGTTTTTGCGAGGTATGAGATGAATCGGCGAGATTTGTTATTAAATGAGATGAATATTACGCAATGGGTGCTAACCAAACCGCAAGTCTTAAAAGGCGATGCGCAAATTCGCCTTGATAAAGCGGTGAAGCTTGTTGTGGTATGTGAAGAGAATCATCAAACAAGCGGTCTATTTTTAGATGTTTTACGTACCTTGCAATTGCAGCCGAGTCAGTATCAATGGCTGGATGCAGAACAAGCTCTACGTTTATCTTTTGAACATCAACCGATTTTTTGGTTAATACAAGCAGAGCCACAAGCGCTCGAAATTGCAAAAAAATTTGCAGATCAAACCGCTTGGCAACATACCTCATGGCAAGATTTAACCCAAGTTGAAACAAAACGCCAACTTTGGCAACAAATGGCGATATTTTGCCAGCATTTCGAGGATAATCATGATTGATGTTATTAAGCCATCAGATTTTGACCGCTTGTTTGATATTGAGCAAGCGGCACACCTTGTGCCTTGGAGTAAAGGCACCTTACTGAATAATCAAGGCGATAAATATTTAAATCTGAAACTGACCAAACAACAGCAAATCGTCGCTTTTGCGATTTGCCAAACAGTATTGGACGAGGCTACGCTCTTTAACATTGCGGTTGAGCCAGCGTTTCAGGGTAAGGGCTATGGCAAGTGTTTATTGTTAGAACTAATCGAAAGGTTACGTAACCAAGGGATTTTAACCCTTTGGTTAGAAGTACGAGAATCGAATTTAAACGCCCAAAAATTGTATGATTCAGTGGGCTTTAATCAAGTGACTATTCGCAAAAATTATTATCCAACAGCAACGGGCGGCAGAGAAAATGCTGTGGTGATGGCGCTGTATTTATAAATTATTAGGACACAATAACAATGACTAACGAAACCCCATTACTGACTTTTGAGGAATTAGATTTAGCCCCTCAACTGTTAAAAGCACTGGCTAAAAAAGGCTATAAACGCCCGACAGCAGTTCAAGCAGAAACCATTCCACACGCATTGGACGGACGTGATTTACTTGGTTCAGCGCCAACAGGTACTGGCAAAACTGCCGCATTTTTATTACCCGCTATTCAACATTTGCTGGACTACCCACGTCGTAAACCTGGTGCGCCACGTATTTTAATTTTAACCCCAACCCGTGAACTTGCGATGCAAGTGGCGGAAGAAGCGCAAACCTTTGCGGAATTTACTAAACTCAGCATTGCGACAATTACGGGCGGAGTGGCATACCAAAATCATGGTGAAGTGTTTAACAGCAATCAAGATATTGTGGTCGCTACCCCTGGGCGTTTAATGCAATATATCAAAGAAGAAAATTTTGACTGTCGTGCGGTAGAGATTTTGATCTTTGATGAAGCCGACCGTATGCTCCAAATGGGCTTTGGTCAAGATGCAGAAAAAATTGCCGCAGAAACTCGTTGGCGTAAACACACGTGGTTATTCTCGGCAACGTTAGAAGGCGAATTATTAGTTGATTTTACCGACCGAATTTTAGATAACCCATTAAAAATTGATGCAGAGCCTAGCCGTCGTGAACGTAAAAAAATCCAACAATGGTATTACCATGCGGATAACTTAGATCACAAAACAAAACTGCTTGCCCGTTTAATTTCTTCCTTTGAAATGGAAAAAGCGATTGTATTCGTTCGTCGTCGTGAAGATGTACGTGAATTGAGCGAAACGCTTCGCAAACGTGGACTACGTTCTACTTATTTAGAAGGCGATATGGCACAAAGCCAGCGTAACCAAGCGATTGCCCGTTTAAAAGAAGGCGTGGTGAATGTGTTAGTCGCAACCGATGTTGCCGCTCGTGGTATTGATATTGATGATGTTGATTATGTTATTAATTTTGATTTGCCATACAGTGCAGATACTTATTTACATCGTATCGGGCGTACTGCGCGTGCGGGTAAAAAAGGCTCAGCGATCTCATTGGTGGAAGCGCACGATTACAAACTGCTTGGCAAAATCAAACGTTATACCGAAGAATTGCTGAAAGCACGAGTGATCGAAGGTTTAGCGCCTCGTACTAAAGCGCCAAAAGATGGTGAATTAAATACCACCACCAAAAAAGAAAAAGCGCGTATTAAAAAGCGTAAAGTGGCGAAAAAAGAAGCAGCAAAAACCAAAGTCAAGGTACGTCATAAAGACACTAAAAATGTTGGTAAACGCCGTAAACCTACTTTAGAACAGGCAGCAGCTAAATAAAACAAGCGGTTGAATTTTTGCAAAATTTTGCAGAAATTTGACCGCTTTTGTTTTAGTGATTTATAGGTTTAGCAAAAGGTGAAACAATGGATCTACATAATATTCGAGAAGATTATAGTAAACAAACATTATCACAAGCACATTGTCATGCTGATCCGCTACAGCAATTTGAACTTTGGCTAAATGAAGCCATGTTGGCGAAAGTCAATGAGCCTACCGCAATGAATGTAGCAACTGTGCTTGACGGAAAACCAACCAGCCGCATTGTGCTTTTAAAAGAAGTAAATCCAACAGGATTTGTGTTTTTTACAAATTACCAAAGCCGAAAAGGACAAGCGATTGAACAGAATCCTTATGTTGCCTTAACCTTTTTTTGGGCGGAATTAGAACGCTCGGTGCGGGTTGAGGGACGAATTGAAAAAATTTCAGAAGCGGAATCCGACCGCTATTTTTCTAGCCGTCCTTATACCAGCCGAGTTGGTGCTTGGGCGAGTGCGCAAAGCCAAGTGCTAGCGAGTAAAAGTGAGTTGGTGGCGAAAGCAGCATTGATTGCGGCGAAGCATCCGTTACAAGTGCCTCGTCCTCCACATTGGGGTGGGTATATTGTGTTACCCGAACGTATTGAATTTTGGCAGGGTAGACCAAGTCGTTTACACGACCGAATTTGTTATTGTTTGGTTGAAGGACAATGGCATAAAGAAAGGCTATCGCCATAAAATGGCAGAAAGAAAAAATGGTGGGTAATAATCCCACCATTTTTATTTGAATTGCCTAACCTAGCGTTAGTCAGCCAATTTTGTACCGTAGAGGTAAGTGTAGCCGAATGGACTTTGTTTGTAGTCTTGTACACGTTTACTGGTTGGCGCAAAGTTGATTGAGTGCGCTACATTAATCCATGGCGCTTGTTCTTTTAACAATACTTGCGCTTGTTCGTAGAGCTTTGTACGTTCCGCTTTATCGGATAAACCCAGTGCTTTATCTAATAACGCATCTAACTCAGGGCTGTTAAAGCGTGCGTAGTTACTGTTACCCACATTCGATGAACCGAATAATGGTGATAAGAAGTTATCAGGATCACCATTATCACCAGACCACCCGTAAGTACCTGCAGTTAATTCGCCTGCTTTGGTACGTTTGATATAGTCGCCCCATTCATAGGTAACGAGTTTTGCGTTCACCCCAATTTTTGCCCAGTCCGCTTGAATAATCTCAGACATACGACGTGGGTTTGGGTTTGAAGCTCGCACCACAGGCTGAACCCAAAGTTCGGTTTCAAAACCGTTTGGATAGCCCGCTTCTGCTAATAATTGTTTGGCTTTTTCGATATTGTATTCAGAGTCTGCTACGTTATCGTTATAGCCCCAAATGGTTGGCGGTAATGGATTTTTCGCAGCGATTCCCGCACCTTGGTAAACCACATCAATAATTGCTTTTTTATCCACGGCAAGATTTAATGCTTGGCGAACTTTCACGTTATTAAATGGTGCTTTTTCAGTATTAAATGCCACATAAGCGATATTCAAACCAGGTTGTGAAAGTAATTGTACTTTCGGATCGGTTTTCATTTTTTCAATATCAGTTGCATTTGGGAAATCGATTAAATCACATTGACCTGCTTGTAATTTGGCATAACGCGTGGTTGCATCAGGCACGATTTCAAAAATTAAACGGTCAATATCTGCTTTACCATTCCAGTAATCTTTATGTGCAACATAACGACTCGCTTGATCTAAAACGTAGCCAGTAAATGCAAATGGACCTGTGCCGATAGGGGTGTTATCAATCACTTCAGGCGTACCTGCTTGTAACATTTTATCCGCATATTCCGCCGAATAGATAGAGGTGAAATCCATACCAAGGCTTGATACAAAAGTAGCATCACGTTTGGTTAATGTGAATTTTACTGTGTGATCATCTACTTTTTCGACCGCTTTTAATAAAGTCGGGAATTTCATCGCTTTAAAGTACGGATATGTCGCTTTTGACACCGCGTGATAAGGATGATTTGGATCTAACTGGCGGTTAAATGAAAATAGTACGTCATCTGCATTGAAATCGCGACTTGGTGTGAAATTTTTGTTTGAGTGGAATTTTACCCCTTTACGTAAGTGGAAAGTGTAAGTTAAGCCGTCTTCAGAAACGTCCCAAGATTCAGCTAAAGCGGGTTCGATTTCGGTTGAACCACGTTTAAACTCAACTAAGCGGTTATAAACTTGTTGCGAACTCGCATTGTACGAAATACCATCCATTGCTAGGGCAGGGCTAAGGTGTTGTGGTGAACGGCTTACGCAGTTCACAAAGGTTTTTTCAGCAGTAGTTTTTGCTGTGGTTTTGCTGTCAGTGCTTTTATCATCACAAGCGCTTAGGGCAAGCGCAACTAATACGCCTGTGCTTACTTTTGTTAAAGTCGCTAATTTCATAACTGCCTCTCCAAGTAGGATTAATATTTCAAAATAAAAATTGGCGAGAGATTACCTTTTCTTCAGCATGGAGTAAAGAACAAAAGGCATTTCGTTATAATAAAATGATATAAAAGCGGTCTGATTTTTACCAAGATTTGCAAAAAATTGGCAAAATTAGACCGCTTGTATTGGTAACTAATATCAAAAAATTAATACATTCCCTCACGTTCTTCTCGGGTGCTAATATAGATATTTTTTACTTGGGTATAAGCATCTAACATCATTTGATGGTTTTCACGCCCGATACCAGAAGACTTGTAACCGCCAAATGGTGCGCCTGCTGGCAGAATATTGTAGCAATTCACCCAAATACGCCCTGTTTCAATGGCTCGCGCCACGCGTAATGCACGGTTAATGTCTTTAGTCCAAACCCCGCCACCTAAGCCGTATTCCGAATCGTTTGCCATACGGATAACATCCTCTTCGGTTTTGAATTTAATCACGGTGGCGACAGGTCCGAAAATTTCTTCTTGTGCAATGCGGCTGGTGTTATCTTTCGATTCAATTAAGGTTGGCTCAATAAATTCACCATTCGCAAGGTTTTCAGCTAATACTTTTTTACCACCAGTGATAATACGACAGCCTTCTTGTTCACCAATATTTACATATTTTAGGATGGTATTAAGTTGCCCTGCATTGACTTGTGCACCCATTTGAGTGTCGTCCTCCCACGGTAAACCCACTTTTACTTTACGGAATTCTTCCGCAAGTGCCGCCACAAATTTGTCATAAATACCTTCTTGCACAAAGATTCGAGAACCTGCACAGCAGACTTGTCCTTGATTGAATAAAATGCCTTTTTGAGCGCCTTCTAATGCTTTATCGAATGGCATATCATCAAAGAAAATATTTGCCGATTTGCCTCCTAATTCAAGCGTGGCTGGGATCAGTAATTCTGCGGCTGAAATCGCAATATGACGTCCAATTTCCGTTGAGCCCGTAAAGGCTAATTTATTAAAGCCTTTATGGTGCAACATATATTCACCCGATTTTGAACCTTTACCTGTAATGACATTTAACACGCCTTTTGGCAACAGGTGATTAATTTTTTGTGCGAAGGACAATAAACTGAGGGAAGTTGTGCTAGAAGGGTGAATGACTACGGTACAGCCTGCGGCCAACGCGGGTGCAATTTTCCATGCAGCCATTAAGAACGGGAAATTCCACGGAATAATTTGCCCAACCACGCCAATTGGCTCACGTAGCACCAATGAAAGTTCTTCTTGATTGATTTGATTTAAACTGCCTTCGTGCGCACGAATTGCACTCGCGAAGTAGTGGAAATGATCGGAGGCTAACGGAATATCAGCGGCTCTTGTTTCACGAATAGGTTTACCGTTATCTAAGGTTTCTTGCAAAGCAAATAGCTCGCTATGCTCATCAATCATATCGGCAATTTTATTTAAAATCGCCGCACGTTCAGCAACAGTAGTTTTACGCCAAGATTTAAATGCTTGTTGTGCCGCAGCTACTGCTGCATCAACATCCACATCTGTTGCATCCACAAAGTGCGCTAATACTTCACCATTTGCTGGATTATAGGAAGCGAGTAGCTCGTTACCACTGCCTTGAGTCCATTCACCATTGATTAATAAGCCATAAGTTTTATCAAAAACATTGAGATCTTTCATTGTCTGCTCCTTGGTTTATCACGGGAAATAAACTGTTACTATTTTAGCAATATACGCCTGAAATTTGTTCTTACAATGTTTTTGTTAAAAAAATGTGAAAAGTGTGAAGTGCTTCTCAAAAGCGGTTAAATTTAGCAATAATTTTGCAAAAAAGGACGCCGTAGCGTCCTTCTTGACAGAAAATCTGATTATTGTTTTGGTGCACCGATTGGTAATACTGTACGACCGAAGCTTTCATTGATGATTTCAGCAGCCGCTAAGTAGAACGCTAACAATGCAGTTAATAAACCGAAGTTACCGCCGATATGTGTGATTGAGTGATCACCAGTGAAATCACCTGTTGCTAATAAGTAGAAAGTGATGGTTAGGCTTAAGAAAATAGCTTGTAATGCACGTGCTTTTGCTAAAGTACCGATAAACATCATGAATGTGAATGTACCCCAAGCGATTAAGTACCAACCGATAAATGGCGCAGTTACACCTTCAGTGAAGAATACTTTGAATAATGCGAATGACCACCAGAACGCACCGTAGCTAGTGAATGCTGTAAAGCCAAAAGTGTTACCTTTTGAAAATTCGAACATACCAGCGATCATCTGTGCAGTACCACCGAAAGCAAAACCCATTGCAAGCACTAAGCCCACGTTTTCGCCACCGAATGTACCGTTGTTGATTAAGCTAAGTAACCAAGTTGTTAAAGCAAAACCGCATAAACCTAATGGACCTGGATTTGCAGTTAAAGCGTTATGATTTGACATTTAAGACCTCGAGTCGTTGTTTAATGTTTAAAAAAATTCGCCCTTCCACAAGGAAGGACGTTTGAGTTATAAGAAATAACAAGCGGTCGTTATTTCTTTAAATTTTGCAAATGGTAATTTGCGAATTTATTTGCCTGTTTTTAGCAAATTCCAGTATTTTTCGTAGATTTCAACCGCTTGACCTACGTCTGCTTGTAAGATGCCTTTATTAATTTCTTCCTTAGGCGGAAAAATTAGCGGGTCATTTGCAAGCTCTGGAGAAAGTAAGCTTCTTACACCTTCATTTGGCATAGAAAAGCCCATAGTTTCGATCACTTCTTTCGCACTTTCTGGACGTAACAAGAAATCGATAAATTTATGTGCGGCTTCTTTGTTTTGTGCGCCTTTTGGAATCACATAGTTATCCATCCAAATCACAGCCCCTTCTTTCGGGAATACAAATTTCAGATCTAGGTTTTCGCTTTTGGCACGATGAGCAGAGCCGCTCCATTGCATTCCCACTGCGACTTCGCCTTGTAAATAAGGCATTTCTGGTGAATCTGAATTAAATACCAATACATTTGGCATCAGCTTTTGCAAGCGTTGGTAAGCATTTTGAATGTCTTGCTCATTCTCGCTGTTTGGTGATTTGCCATCAAGTAACAGTGCAATATGGAACACTTCACGTGGATCATTCATCAGCAATAATTTGCCTTTGTATTCATCACGCCATAAATCACCCCAGCTAGAAATGGTCGTTGGATCAAAATCCTGCGAATTAACCCCAATTCCCGTTAGCCCGTAAACATAAGGCAATGAATATTTATTCTCAGGATCAAATGGCTTAGCCATTAATTCAGGCGTAACATTATGCAAATTGGTTAATTTGCTTTTATCTAGCTCAGCCAGCATGCCTTCTTTTGCCATTTTGCCAACGTAATAGCTGGAAGGAAATACGATGTCATAACCTTTTGAATCTGAAAGCTTTAATTTTGAATACATTTCTTCATTGCTTTCAAAGGTGGAATAAATCACCTCAATGCCTGTTTCTTTTTTGAATTGCTCCAATAACGATGAAGGCACATATTCTGTCCAGTTATAAACGTATAATTTCTCAGCAGCTTGGGCGCTGAATGCTGAAAATGCTAAGCCAAGTAGCGCAAGTTTTGCTAAAAATGCACGACCGAATTTAATCAATTTTTTGTCCTCTGCAAAAGATCCATAAAAAAACCAGGAGTGTCACCTAGCCCAAAGGCGTCGAATTATATAGATAACTTGCATTACTTTCTATAAATAGTGCTTAAAATTGCAAATTTTTTTGGAAATTTAACCGCTTACTCTTTAAACGCTAATAAGTTTTAATTAGAATTGCTTTTATTTATTTCGGAGTTTTTGTGTTTTTAATTGAAAATGCGACTTTTAAGATTCCTAGTCGCACCTTGCTACATCCTATTTCACTGCGATTTGAGCAAGGCAAAGTGTATGGATTAATCGGACACAACGGCTCGGGCAAATCTACTCTTATTAAATTACTCGCCAAACAAAATCCTTATTCATCAGGCAAAATTTTATTTGATCAGCAAGAACTTAGCCTTTGGTCATCTCGAGAATTTGCTAAACAAGTAGCTTATCTTCCACAACATCTTCCACAAGCAACCAATTTAACCGCTAGAGAGCTAATTGCGATGGGGCGCTATGCTTGGAACGGTTTATTTGGTTCAAACAAACAAAAAGATCATGAGGCAATAGAACGGGCATTGGCGCTTACCCATACCGAAAAATTTGCTGATCAGTTGGTTGATACCCTTTCTGGTGGTGAACGTTCTCGCATTTGGTTGGCGATGCTATTGGCGCAACAAAGTAAGTTTTTATTGCTTGATGAGCCGCTTGCCGCATTAGATATTGCCCACCAAGTCGAAGTGATGGAGCTGGTAAAAAAATTAGCACATGAGCTAAATTTAGGCGTGATTATTGTGATTCATGATATTAATTTGGCGGCTCGTTATTGCGATCAGCTAGTGGCATTACATAGCGGTAAATTATTAGCACAAGGTGATGCGTTTGAGATTGTAAATAGCTCGAAACTCAAACAGATTTACGGCATTGAACTGAATGTGATCGAACACCCACACACCAAACGACCAGTGAGTTTCTATTAATGATTAAGCAAATGTATTGGCGCAAGCAACAGGTTTTTCCGCATAAGCTAACAAGGAATAATCGCTTACAAGCGGTCGCTTTTTTATGGTTTTTTACCCTTTTTGCCAGTACGATTTTTAGCTCGAAAGTACAGGCGAAATCCTTTGCTACCTTGGATTGGACAGTGGCGGAAACGCTGATCGCATTAGGCGAGAGACCTGTGGCGGTGGGCGGTGTGAAAAGCTATCAGCAGTGGGTTAGTCAGCCTGCGTTACCTGCGGAAACTTTAGATCTTGGTGTGCGTCTACAACCCAATCCAGAACAACTTTTAGCGCTGAAGCAAGACAATCACGATTTGCATTTTATTAATAGCGGTTTTTATGCTCAAGCTACGCCAACGTTAGCGCCGTTTTCAGAAGTTTCATTGGTCGATTTCTACCAAGCAGGCGATGCGTGGTACAACATGGTGAACGCCAGCCAAAAAGTGGCGCAATTGGTAAATAGAGAACGGCAGTTTGAACAGCTTATGGCGGATTATTGGCAAAAAATTGCTGAAATTCGACCGCTTGTTCAACCTTATTTGACACGTCCAATTGCTTTAGTACAGTTTATCGACACTCGTCATTTGCGCATTTACGCCCCGAATAGCCCATTTGGTGCGGTGTTGACCCAACTTGGCTTTACTAATGCGTGGCAAGGCTCACAAAATTTATGGGGCTTTGAAACGATTGAAGTTACTCAATTGGCAAAGCTAGCGCCGAATAGCCGTTTTGTAGTGGTGAAACCTTACCCTGCCAATATTGGCTCTGCGTTGCAATACAATACACTGTGGCAACATTTAGCAATGGCGAAAGATCCGCTGATTCTACCCGCTGTTTGGACTTTTGGCGCGATTCCTTCGGCACAACGTTTTGCTGAAGTCTTTGCCAATGGCTTAATGCATGGAGGAGAGCAATGGTAAAGCAGATTAGTGCGCTCTTTATTGGATTAGCGATACTTTTCATTGGTTTGTTTGTGATTAATTTACGTCTGCAATTACCAAGCGGGGCAACATTTAGCGAACTATTTTTACCAACTGAAAATTTAGATCTGTTATTGTTACAAAGCTACATTCTGCCGCGTATTGTGATCGCTTTATTCGCAGGTGGCATTTTGGGATTAGCAAGTTTGTTGCTTCAACAAGTCATGGCGAATCCATTGGCTTCAGATAATACTTTAGGGATTAGCAGTGGTGCGCAATTTGCATTATTTTTGACCGCTATCTTTTTACCTGATTGGCTAGAAAATGGCTCAAGTGCGGTCGCATTAGCGGGCGCGATATTAAGCCTTATATTAGTGCTCAGTTTAGCTATGCGAAAAACGATGTCACCGTTATTACTGATTTTGGCAGGCTTGGTGGTCAATCTCTATTTTGGCTCGTTTTCGGCGTTAATGATGTTGTTTTACCCCGAAGAAGCACGAGGTTTGGCACAATGGGGGGCGGGTTCGCTGGTGCAAGAAAGCTGGCGAGATTCGTTATTGCTTATGGCGCAAAGTCTGCCAGCACTGTGCTTAATTGGCGTGTTTATTCGTCCACTCACGATGTTAGTACTGAATGATGCCAATGCGCAGAGCTTAGGCGTACCTGTGGCAAAACTGCGTGTGGTCGGTGTATTGATCGCTGCATTTCTTATTGCGGTGGTTGTGGCAAAAGTAGGGATGTTAGGTTTTATCGGCTTGGCTTCGGCAACCATTGTGCGCCAGTTAAATATTCGCCGTTTTAGCATTCAGCTAGTTGCTGCTTTTGCGATGGGCGCTTTATTGCTAGCAAATACCGATTTGCTATTACAGTTACTTGTCTATTTTAGTGGTATCAATTTGCCGACAGGGGCAGTGGTCGCCTTATTAGGCACGCCGTTATTATTGTGGCTGATGTTTAGCGCCTTGCCACAAACAGGGCGATTACAAGAAGCCGATTCGCAAAAAATTCACCAATTTAGACCGCTTGTTTTAGCGCTTATTTTAGCAGGATTGCTATTAGCAATTTGTTTATCGCTATTGCTAGGCAACAGTGGAAATGGCTGGCACTGGGCGCAACAAAGCGAGTTGATTGCATTACGAATGCCTCGAATGATGGTTGCGCTAGCAGTCGGTATTTTGCTCGCGGTAGCGGGGGTGATTTTGCAACGCTTAACTTTAAATCCTACGGCAAGCCCTGAATTGCTAGGGGTCTCTTCTGGCACTTCGATGGGCATTTTAATTATGCTGTTTATGTTTAGCGTTCAGCAAACGGAATGGTTCTATTTAGCAGGCATTATTGGGGCGTGCGTAGCGTTAGTGATTTTAACTGCGATTAATCAGCGCAGCGGAATGTTGCCTGAAAAAGTATTGCTCACAGGAATTAGCCTGTCTGCGCTGTTTGACACGCTACAACGTTTGGCAATTGCCAGTGGTGATCCTCGAGCAAATCAATTAATTTCGTGGACATCGGGTTCTACCCAAAATGTCGCAAATGAATTTGCCGTTGGCTTACTAGCGGTCAGTTTTCTGCTACTTTTTGCAAGTTTGGTTTTTAGCCGCTGGTTGGCAATTTTGGTACTACAAGCCCCGATGGCACAAGCGCTTGGCTTAAATCTAAAACAAGTGCGTGGCTGGCTAATTTTTTTTAGTGCGCTACTTACTGCACTGGCAACATTGGTTATCGGGCCACTCAGTTTTATTGGATTACTCGTGCCACAAATCACTCGCTTTCTGGGAGTGAGAAAAGTGGTGCCACAGATTTTTATCTCTGCCTGTTTAGGCGGATTGATTATGACACTCGCCGATTGGCTTGGCAGACAATTGCTGTTCCCGTATGAAATCCCTGCGGGACTTGTTGCCACCTTAGTCGGCGGAACTTATTTCTTATGTATTGTAAGAAGAGTTTAGGACAAATTTATTAACTACAATTTAGGATGAATAAAATGAAGAAAACATTTTTCTATTCAACAGTTGCTTCAGCCGTAGCATTAGCGATCTCGCCAGTGATGGCGGAAGAAACGGTTGTGTTGGATGAGGTTGACGTAGTTGGCTCAATTAACAAAATTGGTCAGGGCGTTGAATTCTTATCAGCACAATCCAATGCGGTTATCAATGCAGATCAAATTAAAGCATCTGGCGCTAAAAAAGTTGATGAAGTATTGAAATATGAAGCAGGCGTTCAAGTGGGTAGCTATGGTAATGATACAAAGCAAGAATGGATGAAAATCCGAGGTTTTGATCCAAGCCTTGTTATTGATGGTGCGCCAGTTGCAGATCATGGCTTTTATCGCACGATGCCAAATACTTATGGGATCGAAGCGATCGAAATTGTAAAAGGTGCTGATTCTATTACTTATGGTGCGGCACAAACAGGTGGCTTAGTAAATATCGTAACTAAGCGCCCAACTCAAGAAGCACAGGGTGAAATTGGTGTAAATTACGGAACACAGGGCTATCGTGGAGTATTTGGTGATTATAGTGGCGCTTTAACATCAGATAACCGTATTCGTTACCGTTTAGTTGGAGATTATAATCATCGTGAAGGCGATACTAACGGACGCACAGATAACTATTATTTTGCACCTAGCCTGACCCTAGACTTATCAAAAAATACGAATATCACGCTATTAAGTAGCTTTTCTCGCCAAGTAGGTAATCCTACAAGTGTACATATGCCTGCAAATGGTACGTTATTTCCAACTTCTGTAGGAAAAATTGCACGTGGTACGGATTATAGTGAACCAAATGATGAATATGTAAAACGTAATGTGTGGCATTTGGGTTATGAATTTAACCACGATTTTGGTGATGGATTGAAATTTAGTCAAAATTATCACTTTACTCAACAACAGCTTGATTGGTTAGGTGTATTTGCATGGAGTTCAGATGGCGCACGTACCGCTTACCGAGGCTATTCTTATACCGACGGTAAAGTAAAAACTCATACGGTAGATAACCGTTTGAGCAAAAAATGGCAAGGTGAAAATTGGTCAAATACCTTATTAGGTGGAGTGGACTATGTGCATTCAAAAACAACAGGGCTTAATAATGGTTTCGGCTTAGTAAATCCAACCGATTTGTTTAATCCTGTAGCAGGGAATAGTGGCGTAGTAAAAGCTGGATCTATTTATGATAACAAACAGCGCCAAAATGGCTTTTATTTACGTGATCAATTTACTTACGGTAATTTTGTAGGAAATGTAGGAATTCGCCGTGATAAGGCTTATGGATATACGGTAAATAGTGCTTCTGTATCCAATTACGATACTTACCATACCTCTCACCAAGCAAGTGCGATGTATAACTTTGACATTGGAGTGTCACCTTATGTTAGTTATTCTGAATCATTCCGACCATTAGCGGGAGTGGACAGTAATAATAACTTGTATAAACCATATGAAGGTCAGCAATATGAAGCAGGATTGAAATTATTACCAAGTTGGTTAGACGGTAAAATCTCCTTTGCTTATTTTCATTTAAAAGAAAAAAATGCTCTAGTTGCAGATGCAAGTGCGATTCAGCGACAGGTGGGGGAGCGTGTAAGTAAAGGTATTGAAATTCAAGCTGATGCCAATTTAACTGAAAATATCAGTGCAGCTGTTTCTTATGCCTATACAAAAGCTGAACAAGATATAAGTGCAACCAAAAAAGTACGAGCAGCACTTGTTCCTCGTCATCAAGCAAGCGCTCAGCTCAATTACCACTTTAAAGATAATACTTTAAATGGTTTAACAGTTGGAACTGCGGTTCGTTATGTGGGAACAACTGTGGATGAACAATACTTCCCAGGCTATAAAGTTCCTGCTTATACGCTAGTAGATTTATCAGCTCAGTATGAATTTGCCAAAAATTGGCGTGCACAGTTAAATATCACGAATTTAACCGATAAAAAATACTTAGCTGGCTGTGACTATTATTGCTACTTCGGTGCTGAGCGTAGCGTTAGTGGTTCATTAAGCTATAAATTCTAATTTGCAAAACCTATCAAAAGAGCTGATAATCTCAGCTCTTTTTTATCATACTTATAAGGACACAATATGCAATTTAAAGATTATCTAGCGACATTCCCTGCGGTTGACCATCTAGCAGGTTTAAACGTGCGTAATACGCAAGGCGAAGTGATTCATCATATTCCTGCCATTGAAGGTAAATTAGGTTCACTTAAACTTTATAACGCCTTAGCTGTAAAATTCGACGGAAAATTGACCGCTTTATCGGCTCAACAAGGCATTGAGTGGTTTGCGGAACACGTGGAAGATGCTAAACAGAATGTCGGTAAGCACCCAAATATTGATTTGTTATTTAAAGTGATTAATGAAGATTTAAACTTAACGTTAGAGCCTATTGCTAAGTAATGAACAAACAACAAGCGGTTAAATTTTCTAAAATTTTGTATTTGCAAAAAATCAGAAAAATTTAACCGCTTGGTTTATGTAGAAGGGGCTATTTAGTTAATAAATCCAACGCTTCTTGGTATTTTGCTACGGTTTTTTCGATCACATCCTCAGGCACTTTGGGTGCGGGTGCTTGTTTATTCCAACCGCTATTTTCTAACCAGTCACGTACAAATTGTTTGTCGAATGACGGCGGATTTGTGCCTTCTTGATAAGTTTCAACTGACCAAAAACGGCTTGAATCAGGGGTTAAAACTTCGTCCATTAAGGTTAGCGTACCGTTTTCATCTAAGCCAAATTCAAATTTGGTATCACAAATAATAATACCCTTCGTTAAAGCATAGTCAGCTGCTTCGCTATAAAGTGCAATCGCGGCATCACGCACTTTCGCTGCAAGTTCTGCACCGATTTGGCGTTCACACTCTGCATACGAAATATTAATATCGTGATCACCTACTTCCGCTTTGCTTGACGGAGTGAAAATGGGGTGTGGTAATTTGCTTGCTTCTACCAAACCTTCAGGCAATTTCAAACCGCAAATCGTGCCTGTTTGGTTATAATCTTTCAAACCAGAACCTGTCAAATAACCACGCACAATTGATTCAATTTTTACAGGGGTTAAACGTTTACAAACTACCGCACGGTGTTGAATCGCTTCCGCTTCTTGTTTTGGTAACACATCAAAAACAGAATCGCCAGTAAAGTGATTTGGCATAATGTGCGCCAATTTTTGGAACCAGAAATTAGAGATTTGGGTAAGGATTTCGCCTTTATGAGGGATTGGGTCATCGAGGATCACATCAAATGCAGATAAACGGTCGGTTGCCACCATTAACATACGTTTGCCGTCGATTTCATATAGATCACGAACTTTTCCTGAATAGATTTTTTTTAAGCTAATTTGCATGGTCAAAAATTCCTTTAGAACAAAAAATTAGCAGAATTATATCTGTTTACGCAAACGATTGCGAACTTATTCTAAATCAGTAAAATTTTTGCTCAAAAAAGCTTGCAATCTATAAATTTTGGGCGTATTTTAAATAGCAATTCATTCTTTCAATATTTACTGAGAATTTATTATGAACATGATTCGTACTCATCGCCATCACCATTTAACCTGATATCTTTCGGGCATTTGGCGTGGCTGGAAGATAACAAATCTTCCGAGTACGTATAAGGCATACAATAGACATAACCTCTCGGAAGGCAACTTTCGAGAGGTTTTTTTATAGCTAAAATTTGAACACAACATAGGACATAAAAATGACAACAACAAACCGTTTACGTATTGCACTTCAGAAAAAAGGGCGTTTAAGCAAAGATTGCAACGAATTACTCAAACAATGTGGGGTAAAAATCAATTGGAATGAGCAGCGTTTAATTGCTTATTCAGAAAATATGCCGATTGAAATTTTGCGTGTACGTGATGACGATATTCCAGGCTTAGTTTTTGATGGCGTGGTTGATCTTGGGATTATTGGTGAAAATGTGTTGGAAGAAGAAGAACTTGGACGTATTGCTAGTGGTGAAAAAGTTGAATATAAAAAGCTACGCACACTAGATTTTGGCAGTTGCCGTTTATCGTTAGCGGTTGATCGTGACCAAACTTACAATGGCGTACAAGATCTTAAAAATGCTCGAATTGCCACCTCTTATCCAAATCTACTGAAACGCTATATGAAACAAAAAGGCGTGTCATTTAAAAGTTGTTTACTCAACGGCTCGGTTGAAGTTGCACCAAGTGCAGGTCTTGCCAGTGCTATTTGCGATTTAGTTTCATCAGGCGCTACGCTTGAAGCAAATGGCTTAAAAGAAGTTGAAGTTATTTACCAATCTAAAGCTTGCTTAATCCAAAGAGCAGAGCCTCTTCCCGCAGAAAAACAAGCGTTAGTCGAACGCTTATTAACCCGAATTCAGGGTGTACAACAAGCCGCAGAAAGCAAATACATTATGTTGCACGCCCCCAAAGATAAACTCAAAGAAATCACCGCGCTTTTACCAGGTGTGGAAAACCCAACTATTCTACCACTTGCCAACGATTCCGCCCGTGTCGCCATGCACGTAGTGAGCCAAGAAAACCTATTCTGGGAAACGATGGAACAACTCAAAGAAATGGGCGCAAGCTCGGTGCTAGTGCTACCGATTGAGAAAATGTTGGCTTAATAAATATGTAGGGGCAGGTCCTGTGTCTGCCCGTAACACCAAATCATGAACGGGCGGGCACAGGACCCGTTCCTACAAGCGGTCAAAAAAGGATAAAAATATGCAAACCCTTATTTGGAAAAATCTGACAGAACAACAACGTAAAGAAGCACTCACTCGCCCTGCGATTAACGCTTCGACCAATATTCAACAAGCGGTCGATGCTATTCGAGAAAATGTTTTGGTGAATGGCGACAAAGCATTATTTGAATTGTGTGAAAAATTCGACAAAGTGAAGCTCAATAGCCTTATCGTGTCTGCCGAGCAAATCCAAGCGGCAAGCGACCGCCTTTCGGACGAGCTAAAACAAGCAATCCAAAACGCCAAAGCGAATATTGAGAAATTCCACACTGCACAAATTCCGCAAGCGGTTGATTTAGAAACTCAAGCGGGCGTGCGTTGCCAAGTGGTAACTCGCCCAATTAACCGTGTTGGTTTATATATTCCAGGTGGTTCAGCGCCGTTATTTTCTACTGTATTGATGTTAGCCATTCCAGCCAAAATCGCAGGCTGTAAAAAAGTGGTGCTTTGCTCACCACCACCGATTGCGGATGCGATTTTATATGCGGCAAATTTATGTGGCGTGGAAACCATTTACCAAGTGGGCGGCGCACAAGCGGTGGTCGCAATGGCGTATGGCACCGAAACGGTGGCGAAAGTGGATAAAATTTTCGGACCAGGTAATGCGTTTGTGACCGAAGCAAAACGCCAAGTTTCACAATCGGTAAAGGGTGCAGCAATTGATATGCAAGCGGGGCCTTCAGAAGTATTAGTGATCGCTGATGAATTTGCCGATCCTGATTTTGTGGCAAGCGATCTGCTTTCCCAAGCAGAACATGGTACAGATTCACAAGTGATTTTAGTCACCAATAGCGAAGCGCAAGCAAAAGCGACTGAACTTGCTATCGACCGCCAACTTGCAAAGCTACCGAGAAAAGAGACTGCTTGCAAAGCGTTAGCTCATAGCCGTATTTTTATCGCTGACAGCATCAAACAAGCGGTCGAAATTAGCAATGAATATGCACCAGAACATTTGGTGGTACAGGTAGAAAATGCCCGCTCACTGCTCGACCAACTCGACAACGCAGGTTCAATTTTCCTTGGTGCGTACTCGCCAGAAAGTATGGGGGACTACGCCAGCGGCACCAACCACGTGTTACCAACCTACGGCTACACCCGCACCACTTCAAGTTTAGGGCTAGCTGATTTCAGTAAACGAATGACTGTGCAAGAGCTCACGCCACAGGGCTTTAAAGACCTCGCTAAAACGGTAGAAGTGATGGCAAGCGCAGAGCAGTTAGATGCACATAAGCAGGCGGTGAGTATTCGGTTGGCGAAGCTATAAAGTTTGATGCTAAATTGCAAATGGTAGGAAACACTACGTGTGTCCTTACCAAGATCGCAAATAAAGAGCGGTTAGTTTTTCTGGAATGTTGGCGAAAATCTTCCCCATTTAGACCGCTTGTTAAGCATTAAATGTAAACTCAACAGAAGGATTCACAATGAAATTTATTATCTCTCCCGACATTTTTAATGTATTACCGCAATTATGTGTTGGCGTAGTGGTGGCAAAAGGTGTTGATAATCGCCAAAGTTACCCAGAAATTAGTGCTTTTTTACAGCAATCTATTATTCAGGCTGAACAGCAGTTTAAAGAGAAAAAAGTGAAAGAATGTGCAGAAATTGTGTCTTATCGGAAGGCTTTTCAGGCGTTAAATATCAATCCCAATAAATTTTTATGTAGCATAGAAGCATTATTTACGCGTATTGCCAAAGGAAAAGGTATGCCGAGTATCAATCCCTTAGTCGATTTAAATAATGCAGTAAGCCTTGCTTTTACGTTGCCAATGGGAACACATAATTTGGGATTAAGCGATCAGGATATTTACTTGCGATTTGCCACAGAACAAGATGAATTTTTGCCTTTTGGAGCAAGTGAGCTAGATAATCCTGAATTAAATGAAGCCGTTTATGCTGTGGGTAATCAGGTAAGAACCCGCCGTTGGACGTGGCGACAAAGTGAAAACGGCAAAATTGATGAAAATACCCATTATGTTTTCTTTCCGATCGATGGTTTTGTTGGTGTAAATGATGAGCAAGTGCGTCAAGCTGCTGAAAAACTTGCCGAATGGCTAAAAACACAATTTCATGCCGAAGTAAAAATCGGTTTTGTTGATCAAACTCACCCTGAAATAGAACTATAACGATCACACTCATTACTAGGAATACAATATGACAATCTCACAACTCTCTCGAAAAAATATCCAAGCTTTAACGCCCTACCAATCCGCTCGCCGTTTGGGAGGCAGTGGCGATGTGTGGCTGAATGCGAACGAATACCCGACTTCACCAAATTTTGATTTAACCGACCACACTTTTAATCGCTATCCAGAAGCCCAGCCCGAAGCAGTGGTGAATAGTTATGCGGCGTACGCTGGCGTTCAGCCTGAAAATGTTATCGTAACCCGTGGCGGTGATGAGAGCATTGAGCTGATTATCCGTGCATTTTGCGAGGCGGACGATGCGGTGCTTTATTGTCCGCCGACTTACGGAATGTACGCCGTGAGTGCCGAAACCTGTGGTGTGGCGTTGAAAACCGTGCCGCTCACCGCTGATTTTCAGCTTAATTTGCCTGAAATCGAAAAAAATCTTGATGGCGTGAAAGTGGTGTTTGTGTGCAGCCCGAATAATCCAACTGGCGGGCTAGTCAAGCGGTCAGATTTACTCAAACTTTTGCAAATGACCGCAGGGCGAGCCATCGTGGTGGTGGACGAAGCCTACATCGAATTTTGCCCAACAGCGACAATGGCAACCGAACTGGCGAATTTTCCGCACTTAGCGATTATCCGCACTCTCTCCAAAGCTTTTGGGTTAGCGGGCTTGCGTTGCGGTTTTACCCTTGCCAATGCCGAGCTGATTAACGTGTTACAAAAAGTCATCGCCCCTTATCCAATCCCTGTGCCAGTGTCCGACATCGCCGCCCAAGCCCTGAGCGAACAAGGCTTAGCCCAAATGCGTTCGCAAACCGCCACCGTGCTTGCCAACCGTGCCGAATTGCAAAAAAATCTGGAAAAATTACCGCTTGTAGAGCAAGTTTTTGAAAGCGAAGCGAATTATCTGCTGGTGAAATTTAAAGACGGGCAAAAGGTGTTTAAAGCCTTGTGGGAGCAGGGGATTGTATTGCGGGATCAGCATAAGGCATTGGGGCTAGCGAATTGCGTGCGGATTACTGTGGGGACGGAGGTGGAGAATAAAAAAGTGGTGGAAAGCCTAGGACGAGTCGTCCTAGGTTAGATAACCCCAGCCCCTTTGGGGCTGGACAGTAAAAGAACTGCAAAGTAGCTCGGATGGTTTAGCCTTATACGGCTCGTATAGGGTAGGAGAAAAAATGAGCTATACCAAATTGTTATACCACGTTGTATTTCGTACATTGCAGAGTGTGCCAGCGATCGAGATCGAATACGAAAAAGAGCTTTATAGTTATATTTGGAGCTTTTGCCAACAACAAAAATGTACGTTGCATCGTATTAATGGTATGCCCGATCATCTGCATTTATTGGTGGAGATTCATCAATCTATGGCAGTTGCTGATTTTGTGAAGCAACTTAAAAATGCGAGCCATAAATGGTTAGAAAAGCACCAAGATCTTTTTCCTGATTTTTATGCTTGGTCGAAAGGCTATTGTGCGTTAAGTTATAGCGAACACGAGAAAGAGAAAATTGTGAACTATATTAAAAATCAGAAAGAGCATCATCAAAATGTGGGATTTGTAGATGAAATGAAAGCTATTTTATTTGAAGCGGGTATTGAAATTAACCAATACCTTGATGATGATTTGTAACCTAGCACGAGCCGTGCTAGCTTAATCAAGCTCAGCCTCTCTGAGGCTGTGTAATATAGAAATAATAGTGAGCCACAGAGTGGCTCAGATCAAGTAACCACACACGGCTCGTGTGTGGGTTACTGTGCTATACATAACAGGAGAAATAAAATGCAACCAACCCTTTTCATCGACCGAGACGGTACGTTAATTGACGAACCGAAAACCGATTTCCAAATCGACAGCCTTGAAAAGCTCAAATTTGAGCCGAATGTGATTCCTGCCTTGCTGAAACTTAAAAACAAATACCGCTTTGTGATGGTCAGCAATCAAGATGGCTTAGGTACAGCCTCCTTCCCACAAGCGGATTTTGACAAACCGCACAACGCAATGATGGCACTGTTTAACTCGCAAGGCATTGAGTTTGACGAGGTGCTAATTTGCCCGCACAAGCCCGAAGAGGGCTGCGATTGTCGTAAACCGCACACCAAATTATTGCAAAAATATATCGACCGAGAACTGTTCGACCCTGCCACTAGCTTTGTGATTGGCGACCGTGCCACCGATGTTCAACTGGCGGAAAATCTCGGTATTCGAGCGATTCAATATCACCCTGAAAAAATGAATTGGGATTTGATTGCGGAAAAATTATTAGGCGAAAGCGTAACCAACTACGGCAACCGCACGCCACGCTATACCGAAGTGGTTCGCAAAACAAAAGAGACCGACATCAAGGTACAAGTGTGGTTAGATGAAACTGGGGTAAACCAAATCAGCACAGGCGTGGGCTTTTTCGACCATATGCTCGACCAAATCGCCACGCACGGCGGTTTCCGAATGAACGTCAGTTGCAAAGGCGATTTATGGATTGATGAACATCACACCGTAGAAGACACCGCTCTCGCCCTTGGCACAGCGCTAAAACAAGCGATTGGCGACAAGCGAGGCATTGCTCGTTTTGGCTTTGTTTTACCGATGGATGAATGCAAAGCGGAATGTGCGATGGATTTATCAGGCAGACCGTTTATCAAATTCAAAGCAGATTTCAAACGTGAAAAAGTGGGCGATTTCAGCACCGAACTGACCGAACATTTCTTCCAATCTATCGCCTACACCCTAATGGCAACCCTGCACATCAAAGCCAAAGGCGACAACGACCACCACAAAATCGAAAGCCTGTTTAAAGTGTTCGGCAGAACATTGAGACAGTGTATTCGGATTGAAGGGAATGAGTTGCCGAGTAGTAAAGGGGTGTTGTGATTTTCGGCAAAGTGTAAATGATATGATGGGGAGGGACGCCACGCATGGCATCCGTTTAAATCATGCTCCGTTTTTGATAGAACGCCAAGCGTGGCGTCCCTACAATCACGTTGGAAAAGAGCGGTTGAAATTTGCAAATTTTTTGGGGAATTTGACCGCTTGTAAAGAAGGAAAATTATGTTGCTCATATTTTATGAATCGATCAGAAAGTATATTGTTTCTGAACAATATCAATCAAATAAAAATACCTCTGTACTTCAAGCTGCTATGGATATTATTGGAGATACATACTCTGCAATGTGTTCATATAAAGTAAGTGATAAAAATAAGGTGGGTAAATATATTTCTTATGTGTATGTTTATGGCATATTAAATATTCTTGAATTACAACAAGATGCAATTAAGGCTATATATCAATGTTTATTAAATAAAAAATATAGTCCCGATAAAGATGATAAATTAAAAGATATAAGAGAAGTTAGAAATAAAGCCATTTCCCATTCTGTTGAATATATTAAAAAAGAAGATAAATTCCAGGGCTATGGAATTATTCGACATTCATTATCAATAGATAATTTTGAATACTATTCTTTTTCTGACAATAGTCTACATATGCAAGTTAATATATTCGAAATGATTGAACGTCAAGAAAAAAGATTGACTGAGCTTTTATCTGAAATTTGTAAAGAATTAAATCTAAGAGAAGAATAATGCGAAACCTCACCATCATCGACACAGGCTGTGCAAACCTGTCATCTGTAAAATTTGCATTCGACCGTCTGAATATTCAGGCGGAAATTAGTCGTGATTTAGCGAAAATCCAGTCCGCAGATAAGTTGTTGCTCCCGGGTGTGGGGACGGCTCAAGCTGCAATGAAGATTTTGCAAGATCGCAATTTGATTGAAACAATCCAAAATGCCACGCAACCAATGCTCGGCATTTGTTTGGGTATGCAGTTAATGACCGAATTTTCCGCAGAGGGCAATGTGCCAACGTTAAACCTAATGAGTGGAAAAACGGAACTCTTGCCAAATCACGGCTTGCCGTTACCGCATATGGGCTGGAATCGGGTCAATTATCAAGCGGATCACCCGCTTTTTCACGGCATTGAACAGGGCGGACATTTCTATTTTGTGCATAGTTATGCGGTGCTGCCGAATGAAAATACTATCGCCACTTGCGATTATGGCGAGCTGTTTTCTGCTAGTATTCAATCCAAAAATTTCTACGGTGTGCAGTTCCACCCAGAGCGTTCTGGCAAAAATGGGGCATTATTGTTGAAGAACTTTGTTGATAAAATTTGATAATAGGGTTTAACAATGTTTGTGTTAAACTTAATACTTGAGGCTATTTATAAAAATAAAAAAATAGTCTTTTATTTTTAAATTAAATTTAGATTAAAAGGAGAACATATGAAAAAATCTAAAATAACCACATTGGAATTTATTGATATTATTATATTATCAATCATCTTTTTTGGTGCTCCAATATATTATTCATTGGCGATGTTTTTTGAAACGCAGTATAAAGGTGTTTCTTTTGATAAGCTAATATTTAATGATCTAGCGAACTATAATGCGCTTATACAGATATTATTATCGCTTTTTGTGGCTTGGATATATCTAACTTTTAGGAAGTTTGATTTTAATGTACTTAATTTTAAAATAAATAGACGGACTTTACCTACTATATTTCTACTAGTGTGTAGTGCAGGCTTGGTTGCGGATATTTATCAATATATACATTATATTATTTTCCCTGAACATTATGCTAATATTTATTCAGGAGAAAGTTATTCTCCTAAATATAATCTAATATTATTAATCACTTGTTTAGCTAATGGTTTCTATGAAGAGATTTTTTTTATGGGATTAGTCTTTGCAACGAAACCAAAATATATGCCATATGCAATAGGATATAGTATTTTAGTTAGATTTATTTTTCATACCTATCAAGGTTGGGCGGGAGCATTAACGATTGTTACTTTAGGTATTGTATTTTTATTTTTCCGCAAAAAGATTTCATCTCTTGTACCTTTTTTTATTGCTCATGCGATATTTGATATTTTTGGACTAGGATTATTAGGGATTATATATTCAGTAGGTTTAAATATATCTTAACTAGTTTGAAGTTAAATTTTATAAATACAAAATAAGGAAGAACAATGGCAACATCTATCATCATTCCAGCTCTTGATCTTATCAATGGCAATGTGGTGCGATTACATCAAGGTGATTATGCGAAACAGACGACGTATTGCGATAATCCGATTGAACAATTCCAAAGCTATGTAGCACAAGGCGCAAAGCAGTTGCACTTGGTCGATCTCACAGGGGCGAAAGATCCTGCGAAAAGACAGATCAAGTTAATTGGCAAGATCATTGAAGCGATTGATTGCCCGATTCAGGTCGGGGGTGGTATTCGCACGGAACAAGACGTGGTGGATCTGCTAGCGATAGGGGCTAATCGTGTGGTGATTGGTTCAACGGCAGTCAAGCAACCTGAAATGGTTAAGAGCTGGTTTGAGAAATACGGTGCGAAGAAATTCGTGCTGGCGTTAGATGTAAACATTGACACAGAAGGCAAAAAAATCATTGCGATTAGTGGCTGGCAAGAAGCAAGTGGCGTGTTGCTCGAAGAACTGATCGAAGATTACCAAGCGGTCGGTTTGCAACACGTGCTTTGTACCGATATTTCGCGAGATGGCACCTTGGCAGGCTCAAATGTCGATCTCTACCGTGAAATCTGTGCCAAATATCCAGAGATTCAATTCCAATCATCAGGTGGAATTGGAGCGCTTGCTGATATTGAAGCGTTAAAAGGCACGGGTGTAGCAGGTGTAATCGTTGGGCGTGCGTTGTTGGAAGGTAAATTTACAGTGGCGGAGGCAATCGAATGTTGGCAAAACGGATAATTCCTTGTTTAGACGTGCGTGATGGGCAGGTAGTGAAAGGCGTGCAGTTCCGTAATCACGAAGTTATTGGCGACATCGTACCGCTTGCGGCACGCTATGCGGAAGAAGGGGCGGATGAGTTGGTGTTTTATGACATCACCGCCTCAAGCGACGGGCGAATTGTAGATAAAAGCTGGGTGCAACGTGTGGCGGAAGTGATCGATATTCCATTTTGCGTGGCGGGTGGCATTAAAACTATCGAAGATGCCGAGCAGATTTTTGCTTTCGGTGCGGATAAAATTTCGATTAACTCGCCCGCACTGGCTGATCCCAATTTGATTACCGCCCTTGCCGACCGCTTTGGCGTACAGGCGATTGTGGTTGGTATCGACAGCTGGTTTGAGATCGATACTGGTAAATATTGGGTAAACCAATACACTGGTGATGAAACACGTACCCGCCAAACCAACTGGCAACTGCTCGACTGGGTGCGAGAAGTACAACAGCATGGTGCAGGTGAAATTGTGCTAAATATGATGAACCAAGACGGCGTGCGTAACGGCTACGATCTCACCCAGCTTAAACTCGTGCGAGAAGTGTGCAACGTACCGCTTATTGCCTCAGGTGGCGCAGGTGAAATGGTGCATTTCCGTGATGCCTTTCTTCAAGCCAACGTGGACGGCGCATTAGCGGCGAGCGTGTTCCACAAGCAGATTATCAATATCGGCGAGTTGAAGGCATATCTTCAAACAGAGGGTGTGGAAGTGCGTTGTTAAATATAAAATCTCCCCCCCAGCCCCCTCTTTATCAAAGAGGGGGAGCAAGATTAACAGTCCCCTCTTTTGTAAAGAGGGGATTTAGGGGAGATTTAAAAACAAAAAGGAAAACCTATGCAAAATAAAATCAACTGGCAAAAAGTAAACAACCTACTTCCTGTTATCGTGCAAAATGCGAAAACTTGCGAAGTGCTGATGTTGGGCTATATGAACGAGGAGGCATTGGAAAAAACTCTCACTGAAAAGGTCGTTACATTCTACTCTCGCACTAAGCAACGCCTATGGACGAAGGGAGAAACTTCGGGGCATTTTTTAAATGTAGTGGATATGAGCTTGGATTGTGATAATGATACGTTATTGATTTTAGTGAATCCAATCGGTCCGACTTGCCATACGGGGGAAGGGAGCTGTTTCCACCAATTTGAAAGTCAATCAGAAGGGGATTGGACGTGGTTTGCCAAACTGGAGCAAGTGCTTGCAGAGCGTAAATATGTCGATCCTGAAAGTTCTTACACCGCTAAACTGTATGCCAAAGGCGTGAAGAAAATTGCGCAGAAAGTGGGTGAAGAAGGGGTTGAAACCGCATTGGCAGCGGTGTTGCAAGATAAAGAAGAAGTGGTATCTGAAGCAGCTGACCTTGCTTACCACTTAACCGTGTTATTGCATTCGATGAACCTTGAATGGGGCGATGTGATTGCTAAATTAAAAGAGCGTCATCAGGGCATAGGTTTGCATCCTGAAGGCTCAAATAAGTAAGATTAAGATACAAGCGGTCTAATTTTGTAAAAAATTTGCAAATTGAGACCGCTTTGCGTATTATCTCGCCCCTCAAAATTGGTTGCCGAGTTCCCTTACCTCGGTTTTTTTATTTTTTAAAAAGGAACAATATGAACTTTCAAATTGATTTTTCAGATGCCCAAAAGCGTCGTTCTCTAATCTTACTTTCCCTTTTTCATATCTTTATTATCGCAATCAGTAACTATTTGGTGCGGATTACGTTTGAGGTAAAAATTCCGTTTAGCGATATTGTGATCCCAACCACTTGGGGAACTTTCACTTTTCCATTTGTGTTTTTAGCAACGGATTTAACGGTTCGAGTATTTGGAGCAAACCTTGCGCGCAAAATTATTTTTGTCGGAATGTTACCTGCTTTGCTGATTAGTTATGTGATTTCGGTGCTGTTTTTTGAAACGCAATTCCAAGGTTTTAGCGCATTAAACGAGTTTAATCTGTTTGTATTCCGTATCGCATTGGCGAGTTTTTGTGCTTATGTGGTGGGGCAATTGCTGGATATTGTGGTATTTAATCGCTTACGTCAGGGCAAAACTTGGTGGCTTGCGCCAATGTGCTCAACCATTTTTGGTACACTGATTGATACCTTCGCTTTCTTTGCAGTGGCGTTTTATAAAAGTGATGATGCATATATGGCAGAGCATTGGTTTACCATTGGTACGGTAGATTATGCGTTTAAGTTGTTTGTCAGCTTATTACTGTTTTTACCGCTGTATGGTGTATTGCTCAATTTCTTGGTGAAAAAATTTAAGCTGAAATAGTCGTTTGGGGATTATGCCGAAAAAAGGTATAATCCCCTCACTTTTTTCTGCGTATTTGCAAGAAAATTGAGAAATTTAACCGCTTAAATAAATAAGAGAGAACAGCATGAGCAAGATTCCATTAAGAACTGAAGCAGAAATTGAGAAATTACGTGTCGCTTGTAAATTAGCCTCTGATGTATTGGTGATGATTGAACCTTATGTAAAAGAGGGGGTAACCACCGCCGAATTAGATCGTATTTGTCATGAATATATTGTGAATGAACAGCAGGCAATTCCTGCTTGTTTAAACTATCACGGTTTTCCGAATGCCACTTGTATTTCGTTAAACGAAGTGGTGTGCCACGGCATTCCAAGTGCAGATCGTAAACTGAAAAAAGGCGATATTTTAAATATTGATGTTACAGTAATTAAAGATGGTTACTATGGCGATAACTCAAAAATGTATGTAGTGGGCGAGCCAAGCATTCGTGATAAACGTTTGATCGAGATAACGTTAGAATCGCTTTATATTGGTTTACGCACGGTAAAACCAGGTATTCGCTTAAAAGAAATTGGTAAAAATATTCAGCAATATGTTGAGAAACAAGGGTTCTCGGTGGTGCGTGAATACTGTGGTCACGGTATCGGGACTGAATTCCACTGCGATCCACAAGTGCTTCATTATAACTCAGATGACGGTGGGGTGGTGCTACAAGAAGGTATGGTGTTTACGATTGAGCCGATGGTAAATGCGGGGAAAAAAGAGATCCGCAATATGCCAGACGGTTGGACGGTAAAAACTAAAGACCGTAGCCATTCAGCACAGTTTGAGCACCAAATCGTGGTGACTAAAGACGGTTGTGAAGTGATGACCATTCGTGATGAAGAAATTGCTGAAGGCAGAATTACTCGTATTATGAAAAACGCTTAAGCAAGCTAAATAAAAATCCGCCGCAGGTTAATTACTTGCGACGGATTTTTTTGTGCGCTATTTACAGTTTTTCGAGGTTTGCCATTTTCGCAATCAACCACTTGATGCCGTTGCCCGCAAAGGCGATTTGCAATCGGGTTGCTTCGCCACTGCCTTCCACATTAATAATGGTGCCTTGCCCAAATTTAGCATGCTGAACTTTTTGCCCCATTTTCCAGCTACTGTCTTCTAAGCAAGAAGCGGTCGTTTTTGGCGGATTTTTTGCAAAAGGTGTCATTTGCGCAAAATTTGCCGCTCGATTAATACTGCCTCTTAAGCGTACTTCTCGAATATGCTGTTCTGGCAATTCCGCAATAAAACGAGAAGCAATATGGCGCTCTTCCTTACCGTATAAGCGGCGTAATTCAGCGTAGCTGATCGTGAGTTTTTTCTTCGCACGAGTAATACCAACGTAAGCTAAACGGCGTTCTTCTTGCAATCTGCCTTCATCAAAACTCATGCCGCTTGGGAAAATACCTTCTTCTACGCCTACCATAAATACACGGGGGAACTCTAAGCCTTTTGCCGAATGTAGCGTCATTAATTCCACATAATCTTGATGCGGAGAGGCTTGAGCTTCGCCTGCCTCTAATGAAGCATGGGTTAAAAATGCGGTGAGATCTGACATTTCTTCAGCTTCATCAGGCTTACTAAATTGTTTGGTTGCGGTGACGAGCTCTTCCAAGTTTTCGATACGCACTTCGCCTTTTTCACCTTTTTCTTGCTGATACATTTCGTATAAGCCTGATTTTTTAATCACAAAATCGGTTTGCTCAAACAGTGGCATTTGCTCGGTTTCTTGCTCAAGCGCATTAATTAATTCGACAAAACGTAGCAACGCTGAAGCGGCTCTGCCTGAAAGTTGTTCTTCTTGTACCGCCACTTGAATTGCTTGCCATAAGGTAATTTGGCGGTTGCGAGTAATTTGACGAATGGTGTCAAGCGTACGTTCGCCAATCCCTCTCGGAGGCGTATTTATGACACGTTCAAAAGCAGCATCGTCTTGGCGATTAGCGATCAAACGCAAATAAGCTAGCGCATCTTTAATCTCTTGGCGTTCGAAGAAGCGCATACCGCCATAAATACGGTATGGAATATTCGCCTGAATCAGAGCCTCTTCAATCACACGAGATTGGCTGTTGCTACGATATAACACTGCACATTCGTTTAAACTGCCTTCGTCTTCTTTCCATTGCTTGATTTGCGATGCAACAAAACGGGCTTCATCTAATTCATTAAAAGCACAATAAATTTCAACAGGATCGCCATCACCTTGATCAGTCCATAAATTCTTACCTAAGCGATCTTCGTTATTGGAGATCAACTCGTTGGCGGTGGCAAGAATATGCCCTGTGGAGCGGTAATTTTGTTCAAGACGAATGGTTTCCGCTTTACGGTAGTCATTTAAAAAGCGTTGAATATTTTCTACTTGTGCGCCACGCCAGCCGTAAATTGATTGGTCGTCATCCCCAACAATCATTACATTACCAGTCTCGCCAGCAAGTAAGCGAATTAGGTCGTACTGAATATTATTGGTGTCTTGGAACTCATCAATCAGAATTTGCTGAAAACGTTGTTGATAACGTTGCAAAATAGGCGGTTTATCACGGAAGAGTTCATAAGCACGAATCAATAATTCAGCAAAATCAAGCAAGCCAGCACGGTCGCATGCCTCTTGATAAATTTGGTAGATTTGTACCAATTTTTTCTCGTTTGGATCGTTGTGATGATCAATATCTTTCGGGCGTTTACCTTTGTCTTTTTGGGCGCTGATATACCACGCCACGTGTTTAGGCGGAAAATGTTTTTCATCAATATTGTGTAGCTTTAATAAACGTTTAAGCAAACGCTGTTGATCTTCGCTATCCATAATTTGGAAATCTTGTGGCAGGTTGGCATCCAAATAGTGTGAGCGTAACAGGCGGTTTGCAATGCTATGGAAGGTGCCAACCCACATACCAAATAAGCGCTGATTACTGCTTGAAGAAAGTGTATGTTCAATACGATGGCGCATTTCAGCAGCAGCCTTATTGGTAAAGGTTACCGCTAAAATATTTGATTCAGGCACATTTTCCACACCAATTAGCCATGCGATACGGTGAGTAAGCACCCGAGTTTTACCCGAACCAGCCCCTGCTAAAACTAAATAATTGCCCAACGGCGCAGCGACAGCCTCTCGCTGTTTATCGTTTAAACCATCTAATAATAAAGAAAAATCCATGACCGCCTCGTGTTAAATTTATGTTTGTTTATACAGTTGTACTCTATTATAGATCAAGCGGTCGAATTTAGCGAAAATTTTGCTAAGTTTGAAACAGTTATAATTGAGGAAATGTAAAGTTAAATAACCATAAAGATGCTTTTTGTATGAAAATGTAATCGTGGTGGTTGAGAATACTTGTCTTTAGTATACTTTGCGCGATAAAGAAATCAGACCAATTTTATATTGGTCTTTTTTTATGTTCGATTAGCAAAATGAATCGTGATAAATATTCACTTTGTTGTATTTGTAAAGTAGTAAGGATAAAAATCCAATGAATAAAATTTTTAAAGTTATCTGGAGTCATACTTCCCAATCTTTAGTGGTAGTTTCGGAGTTGACTAAATCAAATGGCAAATCAGCCTCTTCGACTGATGAACGTCGCTCGCCAATAAAATCACTTCTGGCATTAAGTACTGCAGGTTCTGCGGTAATTGGTAGCGGTATGCTTGGTAGCGTGGCGATCGGTACGGGTGTATTAGCTACAGGTATGGTTATGGAACCAGCTTATGCTGCGATGACAGTTTGTGGTACGGGGGCATCTGGTATTAGTTCAGCAGCTAATGCTACTAATGCAACAGTTATTGGTTATCAAGCAAAAGTTGGCTCTGACGCAGTAGCGGTGGGTGGACATGCTAATGCAAGTGGTGGTGAGTCAGTAACCGTAGGTAACCGCTCATCTGCATCGGGTTATTTAGCGACAGCACTAGGTAGTAATGCAAAAGCAGCTGGTGCTAGTGGTACTGCACTTGGTACAAGCGCTAATGCAAGTGGAAATCAATCAACAGCTATTGGTGGTGATGCAAAGGCATCTGGCTATGCTTCGGTAGCAATTGGTGCAGACGATATTGATGGCGCTAAGACCACGTATATTACATTAGATGGAAAGAGAGTAAATCTCACCACCGCATATACGATGTTTACTGGCGATACGCTAATTTCTACGCATGCTAATGGTACTACTTCAGAATATCGAGCGACCACGGCAAGTGGCGTTGCAGCAGTGGCTATCGGTAGTTATGCTCAAGCAACAGGTAATTTATCAACGGTTATTGGTACTAATGCAACCGCTTCAGATCTTGCATCTATGGCAATTGGTGTTGGTGCTAGAGCGTCAAAAAGCTCAGCATTTGCTATGGGGACAGGGGCAATAGCGAATGGTAGTAAAGCTATTGCTATTGGTACCAATGTAACCGTAGTCGGTAATGTATCTGTTGCAATTGGTGCAGACGCCAATGTTAGTGGCACTCACTCTGTTGCATTAGGACAGGCTTCTAATGTGACAGGATTTTTGGCAAATGCACTTGGTTCTACAAGTTATGCAGGTGCAAATTATGCAACAGCTGTGGGTACAGGTGCTACCGCTAGAGGTATTGGTTCATTTGCGGCAGGTAATTTATCATTAGCAAGTGGGCTAAATTCAACAGCAATTGGTTCATATTCGACAGCTAATGTAACGAATGCAATCGCAATTGGTACTAATGCGACGGCATCACTGGTGGATTCTGTTTCACTTGGTTCAAATGCGACAACTACAGCTGCAGTTGCCACAAATACCGCAACAGTAAATGGTTTAACCTATTCAGGTTTTGCAGGAAATCAGACAACATCTGTGGTTTCTGTAGGCTCAGCTACGCAAAAACGTCAAATTCAAAATGTAGCGGCGGGACAAATTTCAGCTACTTCAACTGATGCGATCAATGGCTCACAACTGTATGCAACTCAACAAACCTTAGGTAACGTTGCGACTTCGCTTAAAACAATTTTAGGTGGTAATGCAAATGTGCCTGCTACTGGCTCGCTAACGATGACCAATATCGGTAATACGGGTAAAAACACGGTACATGATGCGATTGCCGCAGTAAAAGAAAATGTGGTGGCAGGTAAGAATACTCAAGTCACTTCAGCTGTTGCGTCAAATGGTTCAACAACTTATACGGTTGATGCGTGGAATACCACGTTAACTAATGGTTCTGCAGAAGTTAGTGTCACTTCAACAACAAATAATACTAATAAGGTTTTAGCTTATACGGTAGATCTTTCTACGTCTGCAAAAAACAATATTACGACTGCAAATGTAACAGCGCATAACGCTAACTCAACCGCTAATACAGCGAACAACACCGCAAATACAGCGAATACCACTGCTAATAACGCAAATAATACGGCTAATACAGCAAATAACACTGCTAATAATGCCAATACCACAGCGAATACAGCGAACAACACAGCAAATACGGCGCTAACAGAAGTACGTAAGGGCTGGAATCTTACAACTAAAGCAAATGGTGGCACTGCAACAAATAGCTCAGAAGAACAAATAAATATGGGCGAGTTAGTGACACTTGAAGCGGGCGCAAATATTAATTTAACGCAAAAAGGTGCAAATATTACGATTGCAACCAGCGACAAGCCAACGTTTAACACGGTAACTACACAAAACTTTACTGTGCAAAATGGTGGCAACGTGGATATGGGTGGCAATATCGTCTCTAATGTTGGCACAGCGGTAAATGGCACAGACGCAGTTAATTACGATCTGTTAAATAAAACGGTAAAAGCTGCAAGTAGCTCTGTAGTAGCAGGTAGCAATGCGAATGTTGCAAGTAAAACGGACGCCAATGGTACGGTTTACACAGTAAATGCGTATAACACCACAGTAAGTAGTGGCTCTGAAGTAACTGTTACTGGTACTTTTGATGCGAAAAACAATACTACTAACTATGTTGTGGATCTATCTGCGCAAACTAAACAGAACATTACTACTGCAAATACCACTGCGCATAATGCGAATGCGACAGCAAATACCGCAAATAACACCGCTAATACAGCGAATACAACGGCTAATAATGCAAATGCAACAGTAAACAAAGGCTGGAATATCACCACGGCTAAAACAGGTACAGGTAACGCAGAAAATACGACAAATACCAATGTTAAAATGGGTGATAAGGTTGTTATTACCGCAGGCGATAACGTAAATATTTCGCAAAACGGTAGCAATATCACAATTGCAACCAGCAAAACCCCAACATTTATCAATGTAACGGTGGGTGATACGAAGATTACTCATGAAGGTTTAACTATCAACAATGGTCCAAGCATTACTAACAACGGAATTAATGCGGGTAATCACACCATTACAAATGTAGCGAACGGTACAAATGCAACAGATGCAGTTAATTTACAACAATTAAATGCTTCGAAAGTAGCTGTGATTGCAGGCTTGAATACAGCTGTTAGCACTAAAGCGAATACCACAACAGGTGGTACGGATTACACGGTAGATGCATGGAATACTACGGCACAAGGTGCGGCAGATATTACTGTGACAGAAACTGTGGAGGCGAATACGAAATCAATTAAATATGCGATCGATCTTTCACAATCAGCTAAAACCAATATCACCACCGCAAATGCAACGGCGAACTTAGCAAATAGCACAGCCAATACGGCAAATGCAACGGTAAATAAAGGTTGGAATTTGACCGCTAATAAAGCAGAGGCGGGTAAAGCAAATATTCAAATGGGTGATACAGTAGATTTCTCTCAAGGGGATAATATTGTTGTTACTCAAGATGGCAAAGGTATTAAGATTGCTACTTCATTAACGCCAACCTTTACCAATATGACCACAACCAACCTTGCTGTAACCAATGGTGGTATAGTGAATATGGGTGGAAATACGGTACAGAATGTTGCAAATGGTACAAATGCAACAGATGCGGTTAATTTACAACAATTAAATGCAAGCCGTACTTTTGTGGCAGCGGGTACAAATGCGAATGTGACATCATCAGTAGGTGCTGATGGTGCGACGACTTACACGCTAAATGCATGGAATACTACAGCGAAAGGTTCAAATGATATTAAAGTCACTAATGTAACCAATGCAGCAGGTAGAGTGATTGATTACACCGTAGATTTATCTGACAGTGCGAAAAACAATATCACTACCGCAAATAACACTGCACATGCAGCAAATGCAACGGTAAATAAAGGTTGGAATATTACAACGTCTAAATCTGCGGGTAATGCAACGGATATTAGTGTATCGAACGTGAAAATGGGTGATACTGTAACAATTGATGCGGGTAAAAATATTAATATCACGCAAAATGGTTCAACCATTTCAATTGCTACAAGTACAACGCCAACATTCACTACAGTGACAACGGGGAACACAACTATCAATGATAATGGTTTAACCATTAACAATGGCCCAAGCATTACTAATAACGGTATCGACGCAGGTAATAAAACGATTACTAATGTCGCAAATGGTACAAATGGCACAGATGCAGTAAATCTTAATCAGTTAAATGAAGTTAAAGCAGCAACAACAACTACGGTAACTTCTAAGGATAACTCGGTTAACGTAACAGAATCATTAACCAATGGCCGTGTTTATGATCTTTCAATTGCTCAATCGGATGTTGTGATCAATCCAAACGGCACAACTACCAATAATAAAACAGGCAATACCTTTGTAACGGGCGATAACTTGGTGAATGTGTTAAATAACACCAGTTTCAACGTGACTTCAGGTAATGTAAGTAGTGGTGTAGTAAGTGGTACAACAGCAGAGCAAGTTAAAGCGGGCGAAACAGTAACCTTTAAAGCTGGCGATAACTTAGTATTAGCGCAATCAGGACAAAACTTTACTTATTCTTTAGTGAATAACCTGAATTTAACCGATAAAGGCTCGATTACTATCGGTAACACAACAGTTAAAGATAATAGTGTAAGCGTAGGTAATGTAACGGTAACGGATAAAGGTATTGATTTAGCGAATACGACGATCAGCAATGTAGCAAATGGTACAAATGCAACAGATGCGGTTAATTTACAACAATTAAATGCAAGCCGTACTTTTGTGGCAGCGGGTACAAATGCGAATGTAACTAGCGTTTCAAATGAAACAGGAACTTACTACACGGTAAATGCATGGAATACCACAGCGAAAGGTTCTGATGATATTAAAGTAACCAATGTAACGAATGCTGAAGGTAGAGTGATTGATTACACTATCGATCTTTCAGAGAGCGCGAAAAACAATATCACCACCGCAAATAACACTGCCCATGCGGCAAATGCAACGGTAAATAAAGGTTGGAATATTACGACTTCGGCATCAAATGGCTCAGTAAGTGGTTCTAATTTAACCAACGTAAACATGGGTGAAACAGTCACCATTGATGCAGGCAAAAACATCAATATCACTCAAGCAAACGGCACAATTTCGATTGCAACGAGCGATAAACCAACATTTGTAACGGCAGTTGTAGGTAATACCAGCCTAAATGGCGATGATATTAAATTGGGCAATACCACAATCAATGGTAATGGCTTAACGATTAACAATGGTCCAAGTATTACCAATAATGGTATCAACGCAGGTAACCAAACGATTACCAACGTAGCGAATGGTGTAAATGGCACAGATGCAGTAAATGTACAACAGTTAACGAATGCGACGACGAACCTCACAAGTGCAGGTTTAAACTTTGTGGGCAACAACGTAAGCGGTGTGATTCACACAAATTTAGGCGACACATTATCGATTGTAGGTGAGTTAGCGGAAACAGTTGTAGCAAGCGCGCAGAATATCCGTGTAGATAGCGTAGATGGAAAATTGGTGGTGAAATTAAGTGAATCACCAACGTTTACAAATGTAACGACAGGTAGCACAACCATCAATAATAATGGTTTAACCATTAATAATGGTCCAAGTATTACTACAAGCGGTATTAATGCAGCGAACACGACGATTAGTAATGTGAAAGACGGTGAAGTATCTGCAATAAGTAAAGATGCAGTAAACGGTAGCCAGTTATATGCTACTAACCAAAATGTAACGAATGTTACAAATACGGTAACTAAAGGTTGGAATATCACAACGACTAAATCTGCAGGTGAAGTGTCTGGTTCAAATCTAACTAACGTAAAAATGGGTGATACAGTGACCATTGATGCAGGCAAAAACATCAATATTACTCAAGAAAATGGCAAGATTTCGATTGCAACGAGCGATAAACCAACATTTGTTACTGCAACCGTAGGTAATACCAGCCTAAGTGGCGATGATATTAAATTGGGCAATACCACAATCGATGGTAATGGCTTAACGATTAATAACGGCCCAAGCATTACCAATAATGGTATTAACGCAGGTGATAAAGTCATCACAAATGTAGCGAATGGTGTAAATGGCACAGATGCAGTAAATGTACAACAGTTAACGAATGCGACGACGAACCTAACCAATGCAGGTTTAAACTTTGTGGGCAACAACGTAAGTGGTGTAATTCACAAGAATTTAAGCGAAACATTATCGATTGTAGGTGAGTTAGCGGATGATGCAGCGGCAAGTGCGAAGAATGTCCGTGTCGATACTGAAAACGGTAAGTTAGTGATTAAGCTCAGTGAGAACCCAACATTTACGACAGTAACAACGGGTAACACAAGCTTAAGTGATAATGGCTTAACGATTAACAATGGCCCAAGCATTACCAATAATGGTATTGATGCAGGCAATAAAGTTATCACCAATGTTTCAGCAGGGACAAATGGCACAGATGCGGTTAATTTAGATCAGTTAAATAAAACTGCAGCAGCAGCGAAAACAGAGTTAAGCAACGGTTCAACCACGACAGTAAATACGACTCAAGGTGCAAATGGTCAAACAATTTACACTGTTGAAGTGAACAAAGCGCCAGTTACCATCAACAGCACGACGGGTGTAGCAGAAACCAATACTACAGGTGATGTGAATAATAGTTTCGCCACAGTAGGCGATGTAGTAAACGCATTAAACAACGTATCTTGGACTATCCAAGGTAATGGAGTTGAAGCGGATAAAGTGACTGCAGGCAATCAAGTGAACTTTGTAAATGGTAATGGTACGACAGCGCAAGTAAGTGCGAACAAAGAGGGTACACAAACCAACGTAACCTTTAACGTAAACAAATCTGGTTTAACGGTGAGTAAAGACGGTAACGGCAATGTAACGGTCACAGCAAATACAGCAGGCGATACATTTGCAACCGCAGAAGAGGTAGCGAAAGCGATTACAGATTCTGAATTAACTTCAACGGTAGTATCAGGTAATGACAACCTTGTTGTAACGAATGTAACCGAAGGTAATAACACTGAGTTTAAAGTGACGTTATCGAACAATCTGAACCTAACTGAAAACGGTAGTGTAACGATTGGTAACACAACACTTAACAACAACGGCTTAACTGTAGGTAACACTTCAGTAACAGCAGATGGCGTGAAAGTGGGTAATGTGACTATTAACAATAACGGCATTAATGCAGGTAGTACACAAATTACCAACGTAGCAAACGGTACAAATGCAACAGATGCGGTGAATTTATCGCAACTTAATGCAACTGCAGCAGCTGCGAAAACAGAGTTAAGCAACGGCTCAACCACGACAGTAAATGCAAGCCAAGGTGCAAATGGTCAAACAATTTACACTGTTGAAGTGAACAAAGCGCCAGTTACCATCAACAGCACGACAGGTGTAGCAGAAACCAATACTACAGGTGATGTGAATAATAGTTTCACTACAGTAGGCGATGTAGTAAACGCATTAAACAACGTATCTTGGACCATCCAAGGTAACGGAGATAATGTGGATAAAGTGACTGCAGGCAATCAAGTGAACTTTGTAAATGGTAATGGCACGACAGCGCAAGTAAGTGCGAACAAAGAGGGTACACAAACCAACGTAACCTTTAACGTAAATATGACTACAGCAACCATTACAGATGGTAAAGCTAACGTTGCAAATGGTGATTCATTCTTAAATGCAACTACGGTTGCGAATTTAGTGAATAACAGCAGCTGGTCGGTAGGTGCGGGTACTGTTGCAGGTTCTAACGGCAGAAGTGACTATGTAGCGAATGCAAATAGTTCGATTTCAGCAGGCGAACAAGTGAATTACCAAGCAGGTCAAAATATCGTAATTGGTGGTGAAGGCAATAATGTAACAATTGCAACGAACCCGAATTCAACCTTTGATGCTGTGACAGTAAATAACCAAGTGACTGTGGGTAATACGACGATCACTAATGATGGGCTAACTATCAACAATGGTCCAAGTGTGACTAAATCAGGCATTGATGCTGCAAATACGAAGATTGCTAACCTACAAGATGGTGAAATTTCTGCAACAAGTAAAGATGCAGTAAATGGTAGCCAGTTGTACGCAACTAACCAAAATGTAACAAACTTAACCAACGAAGTGGCTAAGGGTTGGAACATTGAAGCGCTTACTGTAGAAGGTTCTACAGGTTCAGCGACAAGCACAGGCAAATCGAATGTTGCAATGGGTAATACGGTGACTGTGAAAGCAGGCAACAACATTAACATTGAACAAAAAGGTAATGAAATTGCGATTGCAACCTCAGATAAGCCAACGTTTAATACGGTATCAACGAATAACGTAGTGCTGAAAGATGATAGTGGCAATAACGTTGCAAATATCAATGCGGTAACAGGCGAAGATGGCGTAAGTGAAGTATCTATTGCAGGTAATAATGTTACTCAAGCAGATGGTTCAGTAAGCAACGCAAGCCGTATTACTAATGTGGCAGCAGGTAAGAAAGATACTGATGCGGTTAATGTGTCACAATTAAAAGGCGCAGTGAACAACATCAATAACAGTATCAACGCAGTAAATAACAAAGTTGATAAGGTTGATCGAAACTTACGTGCAGGTATTGCAGGTGCGATGGCAGCAGGTAACTTATATCACGTAACTATCCCAGGTAAATCTATGGTAGCAGCGGGTGTAGGTACTTATAAAGGTCAAAGCGCAGTAGCAGTAGGTTATTCACGCTTATCTGATAATGGTAAGATTGGTGTGAAAATCTCGGTGAACAGCAATACTCGTGGCGACACAGGTGCTGCAGCAAGCATTGGTTACCAATGGTAATTAGCTTCTAGCTAGGTATAAACAAAAACCTCAATCTGAATGATCTGCACCCCAAAAGTTGGACTAAACAGCCAACTCACTAAGGTGCAGATTTTTTTATGACTAAATACAATCAATCTTTCAAACAACAAGTCATCGAATTTTATCTTCAAAATGGTAAAAATCGA
>NZ_CABFJY010000008.1 GCF_901687125.1 Actinobacillus vicugnae | reverse complement strand
TTTAGCGACCTCACGAATACCCAAATCCTGTTCGGTCACTTGTTTGATAATGTTTAAACGAAATTGATAAGAATAAGACATAATCTGCACCTCAAATTAGGTGTCCAGGTTTTGGGGTGCAGATCATGTTTTATTACTCGCTACCGCTTATTTCTTTTTAGTTGGGCGTTGCCAACCCTGAATGTGGCGTTGTGGCACACGACTAATCACGAGCTCATTTTCTGCAACATCTTTGGTAATTGTTGCACCCGCACCGATAGTCGCACCGTCAGCAATGGTTACTGGCGCTACTAATTGGCTATCTGAACCCACAAATACATTGTTACCAATTACGGTTTTAAATTTATTTGCGCCGTCATAGTTACAAGTAATTACACCTGCGCCAATATTACAGTTACTACCTACTTGTGCATCCCCCACGTAAGTTAAATGATTCACTTTCGAACCTTTACCTACTTGCGCATTTTTAATTTCAACAAAGTTACCTACGTGCGTTTCGTCTGCAAGATTTGCACCTGGGCGTAAACGAGAGAATGGGCCAACTTGTGCAGCTTTACCCACAACCGCATCTTCAATTACTGAATAGGGTTTGATTTCTACATCATCTGCGATTTCACAATTTTTTAAGACACAACCAGCACCAACACGCACACGGTCACCTAGTTTTACGTCGCCTTCGATAATCACATTTACGTCGATTTCAACATCTTTACCGTGCGCTAATGTGCCACGAATATCAAAACGAGCTGGATCGATTAAACGAACCCCTGCAAGTAATAATTTTTCAGCTTGTGTTTTTTGGTAGAAACGCTCTAACGCTGCAAGTTGTAAACGGTTATTAGCACCTTCAACTTCCATAAATTCGCTCGCTTGTACTGCTTGTACTTTGTAGCCGTCTTGATTTGCCATTGCAATTACATCAGTAATATAGTATTCGCCTTGTGCATTGTTATTATTTAAATTAGCCAGCCATTTTTTGAAACTTGCACCACTTGCAACCATTACCCCTGTGTTTACTTCACGGATTTTTAATTGTTCTGGACTTGCATCTTTTTGTTCCACAATTGCAACAACCGAACCATTTTCACGGATAATACGTCCATAACCTGTTGGGTTGTCTAATTCAACGGTTAAAAGTGCAATGCCATTTTCTGGTTTTGCCGCAATTAGGCGTTCTAAAGTTTCTTTAGTAATTAATGGCGCATCACCGTAAAGCATTAAGATATTTTCATCATCTGCAAAGAATGGTGCTGCCTGTTGCATTGCATGACCAGTTCCTAATTGCTCTGCTTGTAACACCCAATTTACAGGCTCTGCACTTAAGCGTTGTTGTAATAATTCACCACCGTGACCATAAATTAAATGAATTTGCTTTGCATCGATCTGCTTTGCAGTATCAATAACATGCTTAACCATTGGCTTTCCTGCAACGGTGTGGAGCACTTTGGGTAAGTCAGAATACATACGAGTACCTTTACCCGCTGCTAAAATTACTACGCTTAGTTGAGTCATTGTGTAATCCTTAATAAATTAAAATAAATACTATAATATTGTAATAGAAAAATGTAATAAACAGAATGGCTATCTTGCTTGAGACAAATTTTGTTTAGTTTACTTTTATTGGATAACGATCTATCTAATTAGTTCGAGCTTACTCACTATTTTATTTGCTACAATATATAAAATAAAAAAGCTCCGACCAATGGTTCGGAGCCTTAATTAATTACGCATCAGCGTGTTCAAGTTTTTCTAACGTTTCTTTAGCGTATTTTTCTTCATCAAACTCGCGTAGCGGTTTGTGAGATTCGCCCAAGAAGGTATAAATAACTGGTAGCACGAATAAGGTAAATAATGTACCGATACTTAAACCCGCTACAATTACCATACCCATACTAAAACGAGCAATCGCACCCGCACCTGTCGCAAATAATAATGGGATAAGCCCCGCTACCATTGCTGCAGTGGTCATCATAATTGGACGTAAACGAATTGTTGCAGAATGTACAATTGCATCAAAACGAGATAAGCCATTGTTTAACTGCTCTTCTTTCGCCACTTCACACATCAAAATACCGTGTTTAGTAATTAAGCCAACTAGAGTTACTAAACCTACCTGTGAATAAATATTCATAGTTGAGCCTGCAACACCCGCAATGCCTAATACGTTCATTACCACTAATGCACCACTTAATGCAAGTGGAACAGAAACTAGAATTACTAGTGGATCTCTCCAAGACTCAAATTGGATTGCCAATACAAGGTAGATAATTACAACTGCTAAGGCAAAAGTCATTGCCATTGCATTACCTTCTTGTACGAATTGACGAGCTTCCGATTTAAAGTCGTACTGATAACCTTTTGGTAAACTACGATCTAATTCTGCTTTTGCCCAATTTACTGCATCACCAATAGAGCTTGATACAACACCTGTAATCGTAGCTGAGTTTAGCTGATTCATACGAGGCAATGCTGAAGGCTCAGTTGCTAATTCTAAGGTAACAAATGAACTTAATGGAATCGCTTCACCCGTTGCTGTTGTTACATAATAATTCACTAAATCTTCTGGATTTAAACGGTCTTTACGAATTGCTTGTGAAACAATTGGATAAGCACGTGAATCAATATCTACACGGGTAATAATCGCGCCTGATAAATACGCACCTAATGTGTTACTTACCTGTTGCATGGTTACGCCATAGGTTCCCATTTTTTCACGGTCAAACTTCCATTTCATTGTTACCGTATCAAATTTCAAGTCTAAACTTGAGAAGAAAAATTGACCTGAAGTTTGTGCTTTTTTTAAGAAATCATTCGCAACATCCGCTAATTTTGTATAGTTATCCGCTGTTGTAATCACAAGCGAGAACGGTAAACCATTTTCACCAGTTGAAATTTCAGGGAAGGCAATCGCATTAATATCCATGCCGACTACATTTTTTGCAATTGCTGATACATCTGCTGCAATTGGCGTACGTTCACGTTCACGATCGTTCCAATCTTTTAATGAAATAATTGATAAAGCACTATTTGTGCCACTAAAACCCGCTACCGTCATCATTGATGACACTTCTGGTATTTTACCTACCTCTTCATTAAATTTTGTGGTTGCTTCTTGCGTATAGTCTAAGTTGGTGTTTGATGGGCCATTACCAATACCTACCACGAAGCCACGGTCTTCGGTTGGTGCCACTTCACTTGATAATGAAGTTAATAAAGTTGGTAATACCGCCAAAATACTAATAGCAAAAATAACAACTAGCCAACGCATAGCCATTACACCTTTTAACATATTGGTATAACAGCTCGTCATTTTATCTAACATATTGTTGATACATTTCGCAAAACGACTTTGGTGTTCTTCGTTATGCTCTTGTAACACTCGGCTTGACATCATTGGCGAGAGGGTTAATGCCGCAATACCAGAGATAAATACTGCTCCCGCAAGGGTTAACGCAAACTCTTTAAATAATGAACCTGTTACCCCTTCCATTAATGCCATTGGTGAATATACCGCAGCAAGTGTAATTGTCATTGAAATTACAGGCACTGCAATTTCTCGTGTACCAATAATTGCTGCATCAAATGGCGATTTACCTTCTTTTACGTGACGTTCTACGTTTTCAAGCACCACAATCGCATCGTCCACCACAAGACCGATAGCTAAAACTAATGCAAGTAGGGTTAATAAGTTGATTGAGAAACCGAACGATTGTAATAAAAACAGCGCTCCAATTAATGAAATTGGAATAGTTACAATTGGCACAACCATTGCACGTAAAGATCCTAAGAAAAGAATAATTACCACAAGTACGATAAGAGTTGCCTCACCAATCGTTTTAATTACCTCATTAATTGAGCTATTAATCGCGATAGTTTTATCATAAAGAATTTGACCATTCATTGATGATGGTAAGTTCTTTTGGATTAACTCAAATACAGGATAAATATCTTTTGCAACGGTTAAAGAGTTTGCTGTTGTTGCAGCCGTTACTGCTAAAACAACCGCTTCTTTACCATCAGCCACCACTCGAGAAGCATCTTGGTATTTATCTAATTCAATTTTTGCAATATCTTTTAATTTGATAATACGTCCATCAGAAGATGTTGAAATTGTTACGTTTTCTAGTTCTTCTACTGAAGGTGTGCTTGATTCAACTTTATTTTTATATACGGTGTAATAACCATTTGCGTTACCCGCTGCCGTATTTAAGTTATTTGCTGCTAAAGCTGAAAGTACCGTTGCACCTGAAAGGTTATTACCTGCCATTTTGTCAGGATCTAACCAAATACGTAAACCAAAGGTTGCCGCACCAAAAATATCTACACTTGATACGCCATTAACTGTAAAGAATTGTGGCTTAACCACACGGTTAATATAGTCGGTAATTTGTGGTGTAGATAATTCATCCGATGCGAAACGGATATACATTAGCGCATCATTTGAACCTGATGAAACACTGATCGACGGATCATCAATCCCGCTTGGTAAATTCGCACGAATTGCATTTACTTTCGCAGAAATATCCGCTAGTGCCATTTGTGGATTGGTATTTAACTTCATTTTGATCGTAGTCGTTGATGTACTTGGACTACTTGATGAAGTTACATAGTCAATATTATCTGCTTGGGATACCGCTTCCTCAATTTGGGAAGTTACCAACGCCTGCATTAAACTTGCGTCAGCACCTGAATAGTTTACGTTCACCGTTACAATGGAGATCGTCATTTCAGGATATTCACGCACTTGAAGTTTGTTAATAGATTGCAAACCTAAAATGGTAATAAGCAAACTAATACAAACTGCAAGCACTGGGCGTTTAATAAAAATATCAGTAAATTTCATTGATTACCTCAATTAAAGTCTACTTTCTTTAGCAGGTTGAGTTACACCTACTGCCTCTTGTTCAGACACAATCACAAGTGCATTATTGCTTAAACGTTGGAAACCACCCGTTACAATTAAATCACCTGCTTTCACACCTTTTGACAATTGCGCATAAATGCCACTACGGTCTAAAGTTTTCACTTCAACCTGTTTTGCACGATACATTTTGTTTGCATCTAATTTTGGATTTTGCTCTGCCATTTTCGCTACTAATTGCTTATCTTCATCAGAAAGTGGCTGTAATACATAAAGCGTTTCACCATACATCGTATAAGTTACCGCTATTTGTGGTACAACAATTTGTTGTGTTTCTGTTGGTAATGCCACATTTAAACGCGCGAACATTCCAGACAATAATTTATTTTGATTTTCAGTAATTACTGCTTCAACATTGATAAGACCCGTTAAACGATCTACCGCAGGATCAATTGCAATAATTTTCGCTGCAAAAGTTTGCCCTGGTAATGCATCAACTACTGCTGTTACTTTTTGACCAATTGTGATTTTTTCCACATCAGTTTGAGGCAATGTAAAACGAATTTTCATTAAACTTTGATCTTCAACACGTACGATCTCAGTACCTGTCGAAATATATTGACCCACGTTTACATTAACGATACCTGCAACACCACTAAACGGCGCATACACTTTACGACGAGCAATGCTCGCTTTTAATGATTCAATATTTGCAAGCAATTGATTATAAGTTGATTGTGCGCTATCTAATTCAGCTTTAGAAGCGCTATTTGACGCCACTAAATTACGGAAGCGGTCATAATTTGCTTTAGCATTTGGTAATTGCGCTTGTGATGCACGTAAAGTTGCTTCTTCAACCGCACTATCAAATTCAACTAATAAATCACCTTTATTTACACGCTGACCTGAACGAACATTCACTCGTGTTACTGTGCCAGAAGATTCAGCACTCAACATCGCACCTTGATTTGGACGAATGTAACCGACCGCAGAAATACTTGGTGTCCACTCTTGTGGTTCAACCTTCATTGCAGTAATTTCGCTTACGGTTTCTGGCATATTAGCTGCAGCTTCTGCCTTTTTCCCCGCAATAAATTTTTGCATTCCAGCAACACCAACAAAGGCAACTAACACAATAATTAGCGTCACTGCAATTAAAAACTTTTTGCCTCGAGAGGGCTTTTGGTTTTCTGTTGTCATATATTCTCCATAGACTAAATGAACTGAATTTAGAAAGTAATCGCTTTCCAAGTACGTGAAATAATGTCCTCGAAATATTCCTCTGGAATCACATCTTTTTTTACCTGTTGCAGATAGGCAATATCGGTTGCAATTCCCATACTGAGGTAATACAACATTTCGTTAGGCAAATTAACAATTACACCTTGCCTTTTGCCTTCATTAACAAATCGGTTCCAAATAAATTCTGGATCATTAATTGTTCTATAAACAATTTCGCTGAAACCAAGCATCGCTTGGTATTGGGATAGGTGGATAGCAATCATGGGGTTGTCAGACAAGAACTGCCACTTTCTAACCCACAGTTGACGATATTGCTTGAAGAGAGATTCTTTCGGATCAAAATCAATGTTGATATAGCAACTATAGCGCTCATACATATGATTTGCTAACTGGCTCAAAAGTTGATCTTTTGTACTAAAATATAAATAGAGCGTGCCTGCTGCAACGCCTATTTCTTTTGCTATCTTGCGCATTGATAAATTCTGTAAGCCTTCCTTTGCTACAAGTAACTCCGTTGCCGACAAGATATGATTAATCATATCATTCGGTTCAGTTCGTCTGGACATAAAACCTCCCATGTTTCGTTCCAATGAACAGTCGTTCATTTTACATTTATTCATTATAATTTTAAAGAAAAATAGCTCTACATATAAAAATCGAGCAAAATCAAATGAGTATTTTAACATTAACCCTCATTTATAGTGATTTTTTTACTATAATTTGCAAAATAATGGAAAATTTCGACCGCTTGTTCAGCTCAATTATTCTTTGTTACTTATTTTTATGCTACTATTTGTCAGATTTTTTAACCTTATTTTTAAGAGCTAGCAAAGTATTATGGCAACTCAATCAAAATACCAAACCAAACAATTTGATGAACTATCAAGCGATCTCATCGCAACCCTTGAAAAACATAAAGCACCCGTTGATCTTTCACTGATGGCACTCGGCAATTTAGTGACCAATATCCTGCGTGAAAATGTTCAAACTGAAGCACAACGCCATGCATTAGCTGATGCATTTTCAAATGCTCTCAAAAACTCATTAAAAACGAAATAAATAATATGTTTACACGCCTTCGCTCATTATTCCCAACCAATTCACGTCAATATCGTGAAGAAACCTCACTACGTATTACGTGGGGACATTGGTTTACCCTTTTTAATGTAGTGTTGGCGTTATTCATTTCTGCTCGTTACGCTTTCAATGCCGATTGGCCTAATACCCTGTCAGGCAAACTTTACTTTTTTACTAGCCTCTTTGGGCATTTCAGCTTTATTGTTTTTGCCTGCTATTTATTACTACTTTTTCCACTGAGTTTCGTTATAAAAAATGATCGCACCTTCCGAGGTGTTTCGGTTATTTTAGCGACTATTGGACAAACTTTCCTATTAGTTGATACTGAAGTCTTTAAGCAATTTTATTTACATTTATCCTCGCTTGTTTGGGATTTATTAGTCAATCCAGAGCAAGGAGAACTCTCCCGCCAATGGCAGTTACTTTTTGTGCCAATGCCTCTGATTCTATTGGCTGAAATGATTTACTCTCGTTGGTGCTGGCAAAAAATACGTAGTTTTAATCGCCAGAAATGGGGCAAGTACGTTGCTTATTTTTTCCTCGCTTGTTTTACCGCAACGCATTTAGTGTACGCATGGGCAGATATGACACTATATCGCCCAATTACCGCACAAAAAGCAAACTATCCGTTATCACACCCGATGACAGCTCGTACTTTTTTACAAAAACATGGGCTAATTGATCCTGCTGAATTACAACAAGAAATTGAAGAGAATGGGCGTTTAGATAGTTTCTATTTAAACTATCCAAAACATCCACTAACATTCAGCAAAAAACCACATACGAATATTTTACTGGTGAATTTATCTGGTTTGCGAGAGAGCGCTATTACAGCCGAAAATATGCCAATATTGAATGCAGTGAACCAAAAATCGCTACGTTTTACCCAACATTACACCAGTGGTGATTCACGTTCTGCGGGTGTGCTAGGGCTATTCTATAGTTTAAGTGGTAAATATTTAGATTCAGTATTAGGCAATAAAGAAGCATCACCGCTTATTCTTGCATTCCGCCAAGCAGGCTATCAATTTGGCTTGTTTTCACACAATGGCTTTGCGGATCCGATTTACCACCAAGCTGCTTTTGCGGGCATTTTATTACCAGACTCGAAAAATAATACAGAAGCGGTAACTCAATGGTCACAATGGCTGATTGGACGTAACCCTGAAACACCATTTTTCAGTTATCTAGATTTAAACCTGCCACACGCAAACAGTTATAGCGAGCAAACTGCTCTGCTTGATCAGCAGTTTAGTGCGATTTGGTCACAGCTAGAAAAACACGCATTACTGGCAAATACATTGGTACTTATTACCTCAGACCACGCAAATCCAAATGGCGAACGTAGCTTTGCGCCAGTAGATATGCAAGTGCCACTTATTGCTTATTGGCAAGCAGAAGCCAAACAATATGATTTACTTTCAAGTCATCTAGATATTATGCCAACGCTCTTGATCCAATTCTTTAAAGTGCAAAATCCACTTAGTGATTATTCGCAAGGAATTGATTTAACAGCCCAAAACAATCGGTTATGGCTGTTGGCCACCAACCATAATTGGAACGTAGCAATCATGCCTGATGGCGAACAATACCGAATTGATCGTAAAGGACATTTCGAAAAATTTAATGCGCAAGGGGAAAAAGAACAAAGCGAACGTCCACCACTAGCACTGTTCCTACAGATGATTCAGCAAAGTAATCAGTTTGTTGAAAAATAGAAATAGTGATACAAAACAAGCGGTCAAATTTAGTGAATTTTTACAAAATTCTCGTTAAATTTGACCGCTTGTCTATTGTAGGTTAACCATGTTTAGCATTATGCTGTTTCATCGTAATACACTTCACCTATCATGAGCGGCTTAGCCGTGCGCACTAAGGCTGCTCGAGTAAATTTATAGCTGTTTTCGGTTGGCTCACATAGCATATCCACACTAATAAAACCTGATGGATGCTCAATTGTTACTACACTACCTGTGTTTTTATAAAGTGGATAAGCAACCGTGCCTTCAATACTACAAGCAGCCGCAACACAAACTGAGCCTGTCACGGCATGGCTGGCATGGCATTTGTCTGGTACAAAATAGCGCGAGGTTATATTTCCTTTACCTGCTGGAGCCGATAAAATCCCCATTTTCGGGATCACTTTTTCAGACACATCTCCTAACCCCATCATCTCTCCTGCTTTACGGCGAATTGGCTCAAGAATTTCAAACAAGGCACGATTTTCATCCAACTCCGCCTTGGTTTCTTTACCCGTTAAACCAAGATCTTGTGCATTAAAAAACACCATTGGCATTGCTACATCAATACAAGTAACTTGATAGCCGTTAATATTGTCTTGCTTATTGCCCGTTGGGAATACCTTGCCTGTTTTAGCACCTTCAATTTGGCTGAAATTTAGATTCACAGGGGAACCTGTACCAGGTACGCCCGATACTTCTGCATCACCCGTATATTTCAATTGTTTATTTGGTGACTCAGCAGAAACTTCAATAATGCTATTAGTATTAACATTATTTACCACTACACGCGTGATACCGTCTTGCAATTCAATTAAGCCTTTTTCACTGGCAAAGCAAATAATACCCGATAAAATGTTACCGCAAGAAGGTGTGGTATCTACTATTTTTTGTCCAATCCCAACCTGTGCAAATAAATAATCTAAATCTATGCCCTCTTTTTCAGATTTAGAAACAATTGCTACCTTACTCGTTACGCTAGTTGCGCCACCCAAGCCATTAATTTGAGTAGGATCACCAGACCCCATAATGGTCATTAAAAACTTATCACGCTCTGCAACATCGGTCGGCAAGTCATCTTTTAAAAAATACACGCCTTTTGATGTACCGCCACGAATAATCATACAAGGAACTTTTTTCATCTTTTCCACCGTTGTAAAACTTCAGTTAAACTCGACCGCTTGTCTCTACAATTTTGGTCACAAGCGGTCATTTTTCTTAATTAATTTGCAAAAATACCCATAGATTGAAGCATAGACCACCATGCAAAACCAATTGTAGTATGAATCAATAATGTCACTACGGCACATACACCACCTGTAATCCAGAATGATTTAAGATCGTGATAGCCTAAGCCGTAGATCACTGCTGCTGGAGCTGAACCATAGTGTGTTACCATACTGCCGTAACTATTTGAGAACAATAGACCAAGTGCAAGGAATAATGGATCAGCACCTGCCGCCATACCTACCGCAGAGAATACTGGTACCATTGAAGCAACATACGCTGCACCTGAAGCAAATAGGTAACGCACTGCGACACTTAAAATAAGAATAAAGACAGTAATCACAATTGAGTTAGTATCACCACTGGAAATAAGATTACTCATCGTTGCAGATAACCAATCAAAAAATTTAGCTTGGCTTAATACCGCTGCAATCCCCAATAAACCACCGTACCAAGTCAATGTTGTCCAGCCTGCTTTGTTTTTTAACACATCGTCCCAACTTAACACCGACGTTAATATAATCAGCGCCATTGCTGCAATTGCCACGGTAAATTCGGATAAATTAAGCACGCCAGAGAATACCCAGCCTAATACTGCTGAAACAAATAACACTGCTAACGTTTTTTCTTTGCTGGTCATCGGCCCCATTTCGGCTAAGCCTTTTGTGGCAATTTGTTTATTATCAACGTCTTTTAGCTCAGGTTTGTAAAGTATATAAGTGACAAAAGGTAACAAAATTAAAGCGACTAAACCTGGAATTGATGCGGCAATAAACCACTGAGTCCAGTTAATATTGATATGTAAAATCGGGCGCATCAGTTCGAGCGCTACTGCATTCGGTGCCATACCCGTTAAAGTGATATAACCTGTTGTTTTTACTACCATATAGGTGTTAAGCAACAAATAATGTCCTGCTTTACGAGGCGATTTTTCAGGCTCAGAACCAAGTGAAACCGCAATAGATTGCATAATCGGTGCCATAATGCCACCACCACGTGCGGTAGTAGAAGGCATCGCAGGTGAGATCAATAAATCCAACATCGCATTCACATAGCCTAAGCGCAATGTTGTACTACCAAATGCACCAATCATTTTGTAAGCAATTCGACGTCCTAAACCTGTTTGCACAAACGCTGTACTCATCGCAAATGCAGCAAATACCAACCAAGTTGTACCCGATTTATAACCGTCAAGTACCGAAGATTGTTTTAATGCAATTTTTGTACCGTTGAGTGTTTCCACTGGTGTATTACCAATAATAATTGCCGAAAGCGCTACGGCGGCGAGTAAAATTGGAGGAGCGGGGAAAGGTTTAAGAATAAGAGCGAGAATCGTACCGATATAGATACCTAAAATATGCCAACCGATTACTGATAATCCCTCAGGTGCAGGAAATAAGTAGGTGACTATTGGGCAAGCCAAGATAATAGCGTATTGCAGCAGTTTTTTAGGGTTCATAGTTAATACCTCATTATAAGTATAAATTCGTATAGTTATATATATAACTAGTTGTATTTAGGCTTACAAGTATTGATCCTACAAAACTTTGAGATAAATCATAAAAAAGGCAAAGACTACGCTTTGCCCTTATTAATATTCAATTTGCAATTTTTTTATAAAATCTGACCGCTTGTTTAACTAAGTAATGATGGTTTCATAATAAAAATCTTCCGCTAAACCATAAGATTCACGGTATTCAATAATACTGCCGTCTAATCCTTTAGCCGCGCGACAAACTTTAATCACTGCTTTCTCTTGCCCATCGGTTAAATAAGTATCGCAATGATTAAGCAAAATCGTCATTTGCTCCTTAGCTGAAACCACCAATTGTCCGCACAGTTTGAAATAAAATGGATAAAGTAAATTCTCAAATTGTTCAGGTTTCAGCTCGCTTAATGGTGCAAATTTCTCTGGAGAAAGCCAGATTTTATCACTCACAATCACTTTGCTATCCGCAGAACGCACGCGTTCAAGGTAAATCAATTCATTTTCTACTGGCTCACCCAATAACTGATTAATCCTTGGATTTGCTTTCACACTTTTCACACATTTTATTTCCCCAATCGGCATTTCAGGTTTGCCTTCTTTTGCATTACGTAAGTAAAAACGCACGATTGATGATTCAACAAAAGCGGGATGTTTGAGGAATGTACCTTTGCCTTGATGTTTAATCAGTACTCCTTCTTCCACTAAACATTCCACTGCTTTACGCACCGTGCCAATAGAAGCATCATAAGTGCTGGCTAGCTCTTGTTCGCTTGGAATTGCTTGCTCAAAACTCCAGCTATTTTCTGCTAAAAATTTTTGTAATTCATACTTAATTTGCAGATAGCGTGGAATCTTACTTAATTCGATATATTTTTGATCATTGTTAAACATTAATATATTTCTCTCAAAATAAATTGACCCATTACCGAAAAATGAGTAGTGTTTTACATATAGTCATCTATATGTTTATAGGTTTTTATCTTTTCTATTTTATTGTGGGGTGATAGCCATGTCTAAGTCTAATTTTCTTCAAACATATTATCAACACGTAGCTGAACGAGCCGCAATCGGTATTGTACCAAAGGCGTTAGATGCAGAACAAACGATCCAACTGATTGAATTGTTACAAGCGCCAGTTATTGGTCAAGAAGCGGAATTACTGGAGCTATTTGAAACACGTATTCCAGCAGGTGTAGATGATGCTGCAAAAGTAAAAGCTGAGTTTCTCACCAAAGTTGCTAATGGTATCACAACTACGCCGCTTATTTCGCCTGAACATGCAGTAAAATTGCTTGGCACAATGAGCGGAGGTTATAACGTCGCACCACTGATTGATTTGCTCGAAAATAGCAAATTAGCATCGCTTGCTACTAATGCACTTTCTCATACGTTACTGATTTTTGATAGTTTTAAAAAGATTGCAGACAAAGCGAAACAAGGCAATCTTTATGCCAAACAAGTCTTACAATCGTGGGCAAATGCAGAATGGTTTACCTCTCGCCCAGCCCTCGCAGAGAAAATCACTCTTACTGTTTTTAAAGTATTAGGCGAAACCAATACTGACGATCTCTCACCTGCTCAAGAAGCATGGTGCCGTTCCGATATTCCTTTGCATGCCCATGCGATGCTCAAAATGAAGCGTGAAGGGATCGAACCAGATCAAGATGGCGCAATTGGTCCATTAAAACAATTGGCCGCATTAAAAGCAAAAGGCTTCCCGTTAGTTTATGTTGGCGATGTGGTTGGGACAGGCTCATCTCGTAAGTCAGCCGCTAATTCGGTGTTATGGCATATGGGCGACGATATTCCTTATATTCCAAATAAACGCACTGGTGGTTTTGTGTTTGGAGGCAAAATTGCACCCATTTTCTTTAATACCGCAGAAGATTCGGGGGCATTACCTATTGAATTAGACGTGACTACACTTAATATGGGCGATGTTATCGATCTTTACCCTTATGCAGGCAAAGTGTGCAAGCACAATTCTGATGAGGTAATTACTACCTTTGCTTATAAAACCAATGTATTACTGGACGAAGTACGTGCTGGCGGTCGAATTCCGTTGATCATTGGCAGAAGCCTTACGGCTAAGGCACGTGTAGAATTGGGGTTAACAGAAAGTGATATATTTGCCAAACTAGCCGACGTGGCTGACTCAGGCAAGGGCTATACCCTTGCACAAAAAATGGTAGGCAAAGCTTGTGGCTTGCAAGGAGTTCGAGCAGGGCAATACTGTGAACCAACGATGACTTCTGTTGGCTCACAAGATACGACAGGTACTATGACCCGTGATGAATTAAAAGATCTCGCTTGCTTAAAATTCTCTGCTCCGCTAGTTATGCAATCATTCTGCCATACTGCACCTTATCCAAAACCAAGCGATGTGATGACACATCAAACCTTACCTAACTTTATTACTAGCCGTGGTGGTGTTGCATTACGCCCTGGTGATGGTGTTATCCATTCATGGCTCAATCGTATGCTTATGCCATTTACTGTAGGGACAGGTGGGGATTCTCACACCCGTTTCCCAATTGGAATTTCTTTCCCAGCTGGTTCAGGTTTAGTTGCCTTCGCAGCGGCAACAGGCATTATGCCTTTGGATATGCCAGAATCAGTATTAGTACGTTTCAAAGGCACGATGCAAAAAGGTATTACCCTACGTGATTTGGTACACTCGATTCCTTATTATGCAATAAAACAGGGCTTGCTCACCGTTGAAAAAGCGAATAAGAAAAACGTGTTCTCTGGACGTATCATCGAAATTGAAGGGCTAGAACATTTAACCGCAGAACAAGCTTTTGAGCTCTCTGATGCCACCGCAGAACGTTCGGCAGCCGCTTGTACCATTAAATTAAGTCAATCCTCCATTGAAGAATACCTACGCTCTAACGTTGTATTGCTCAAAACGATGATTGCGGACGGTTATAGCGATGCTCAAACCCTTGAAAATCGTATTAAAGCGATGGAAGCGTGGCTGGCAAATCCTGAAATGTTGGAAGCAGATCCTGATGCAGAATATGCCGAAGTGCTTGAAATTAATTTAGATGAAATCAAAGAACCGATTCTCTGTGTACCAAACGATCCTGATGATGCACGTCTACTTTCTGAAGTGCAAGGCAATCCAATTGATGAAGTCTTTATCGGTTCTTGTATGACCAATATTGGACATTTCCGTGCTGCGGGTAAATTATTGAATCAAGTAGGTGGCGAAATCAATACACGTTTATGGCTAGCACCACCAACCAAAATGGATGCTACACGTTTATCCGAAGAAGGTTATTACAACATTTATGGACGCTCTGGCGCCCGCACTGAAATGCCTGGTTGCTCGCTTTGTATGGGTAACCAAGCGCGTGTTCGTGCTAATTCTTCGGTGGTTTCAACTTCAACCCGAAATTTCCCGAACCGTTTAGGACAAGGCGCTAACGTTTATCTTGCTTCTGCGGAGCTGGCATCTGTAGCAGCCATTTTAGGTCGTTTACCAACGGTTGAAGAATATCAACAAGCTGTTGTGACACTGGATGAACAACATAATGAGGTATATCGCTATCTTAATTTTGATCAACTACCAAATTATGTACAAAAAGCAGAAAGTGTGATTTTCCAAACTGCTGTTTAAACATATAAAAAGTGGGCTAAAAAGCCCACTTTTCTTTATCTTATTTTCTCGTTAAACCCTTGGTTGTAACGTGCGATAACGCAACGAAATAAACACAAACCATAAAATCGCAACACACGCTAACCCGCCACCGATAACGCCAATATAAGGCAAACCGATATGTTGAATCACTTGGCTACCGATTAACGCCCCAGCACCAATACCTACATTGTAAATCCCCGAATAAATAGCAGTTGCCACATCAGTTGCATCGGGCGCAAGCTCTAATACTTGCATTTGTAACGCAATACTCATGGCGGTAATGCCTATGCCCCAAATAAAGACAATGCAAAACATTGCCAAAATATGACCACTTAATGGTAATAAGCAAAGTTGCATAAATAGAATGAGCGATATACTTGCCACGATAAATTTCTTCGGTGCTTTTGGATATAAGCGCCCAAAGAGAAAGCTTGCTGTCACACCAGCCAATCCAAACACCAGCAAAATTGCAGTACCCATTTGTTCGCTAACTTGGCTAATATTCACCATAAACGGTTCGATATAACTATAGCCTGTAAAATGCCCCGAAATGATTACCACGGTGAGCAAATAAATCCCCATCAACATTGGGCGCTTGATCAGCAGTGGTAAACTCGCTAACGACCCAGAATTTTTGCTTGGTAAATGCGGTAATAATTTCCACATAATCAGCATTACGCCTAAAGCAATCAAACCAATCAATGCAAAAGTTTCTCGCCAGCCAAATGCTTGCCCAATCATTCGCCCAAGCGGTAAACCTAAAATCATCGCTAACGCACTGCCTAACGCCAATAAACCAACCGCTTGCTGTTTCTTATCTTTTGGAGCAACTCGCACTACAAGAGAAGCAGTAATCGACCAGAAAATGGCGTGGGTAAGCGCAATGCCAATTCGAGAAATCAACAACATTACAAAACTGGTTGCGAAATATGAAATGGCATGACACACCACAAATACACTAAATATCGTCAGTAATAAGCGCTTACGTTCTAGCTTAGCTGTGAGCAAAATAAAAGGAAGTGAAGCTAAAAATACCACCCAGGCGTAAACGGTGATCATCAACCCTGTACTGGCGGTTTCCATATCAAAACTCTGCGCAATGTCCGATAACAACGCAACAGGAATAAACTCGGTAGTATTGAAAATAAATGCCGATAATGAAAAAACTAACACTCGTAAAAAGGCAAGTTTTCGATATTTTGCTTTGGTAATCATTTTGCTTTCCTAAAAAATTAAGCGGTCAAATTTGCAATCTTTTTTGCAAATCTAACCGCTTGTATAGTTTTATACGTTATTACTGCCCAAATCCTTTCAAACCAACTACATGTACATACTCTTGATTATTGGTAATTTTACGCACCAATTTATAAGTTGTACCGCGTTCTGGGCTGATATTTTCTGGGGCGGCAATTAATAACTGCATATCTAAACGTTCACACAATTCAAATAGCGTATTAATTGAGGTTGCATCCAAACGTGCTGCTTCATCAAGGAACAATAAACGACTTGGTAAAATATCTTTCGCACGCATACGGCGAGATTCTTCTTCCCAGCTTTGCACCACCATTAAGAGAATTGACATACCCGTACCGATCGCCTCACCTGTTGAAAGCGCGCTACTTTCAGCTCGCATCCAACCATCTGCACCACGGAAGGTTTCCACTTCAAGATCTAAATAGTTACGGTAATCCAATAACTCTTCACCAATCGTTTGTGGCGTGCGTTGTCCCATATCAATGTGTGGATTTACACGTTTATAAAGCATTGCTAACGCTTCTGAGAAACTCAGTTTTTGGCTGTCGAATAAATCTTTATGCTCTTCACGACCATCACTTAATGCATTAAGTAAAATCGCATGCGTATCACGAATATTCACCACTAAACGAACGCCTTTCACCTGACCGAAAGCGATATTTTGTAAGCCTTGGTTCAGTTGTAAGATACGATTTTGTTCACGCTGAATGGTTTTACGTAAGATATTTGCCACAGATTCTGCACTGATCGCTAATTTTTTCTCACGGCTGGTTAATTCGTTAGTTAAACGAGATAACTCAATTTCCATTTGCTCAATCGCATCAATTGGATCATCTGTTTTGATAATATCTTGACGAATACGCTCACGTAAGTGTTGATAAACTGCAATAAAGAATGCCACTTTATTTTCTGGCTTACGGCTATCTTCCGAAGCACGTAAACTGTCACGTAAATATTCATTATCCGCCACTGCAGTGCGCAATGCACCTAGCGCTTTATCTGAAATCGAACGTAATTCTTCCGCTGATTGATAGGCTAATTCACGGCGATTTAAACGTTTTTCTACATCACTATTGCGTGAAAGTTGAAGCACCAAGCACCAACTTGCTTTAGCCTGTACCACTAACTCACGTTGCGTGTGATAATCACGTTCCGCTTTACGTAACGTGCGAGTAAGATTATCAATTTCAGCTTCAATCGTACCTAATTGTTTATCTAAGTAACCTTTACGTGACCGTTGTTGGCTCAAGCGTTGTTGTAACTCATCACGACGCGCTCTTGCACGCTCTTCCGCACCAATATCACCACGCACGCCTAAATCATCAATCTCACGAATCAGCTCTTGTAGCATTTGTGTTTTTGCCTCACACGAACTGCGTAAGCCTGTTAGCACTTGGTTGTACTGCGTAAATTGTGCTTGCGCCTGACGAAGCTGTTCACGTGCTTGCTCACGTTCGCGTTGCGCATTGTCTAAACGGCTACGTAATTGTTCGGTAAGCGCTGAACCTTCCGAGCCAATTGCTTCTTCATAGCTAAAATGCACACGGCGCTGAATCACATCAGATAGCGCAAAGACTTTTTGTTGAACTTGTTTTTGCGCCACTTTAGCTTGTTGATAAGCTTGTTCTAATTGCTCAAATTTGGTTGGATCGCTCTTCAAACTCGCCGCAATCGGCTCCAACTGAGTTAAATAATTACCGAATTGGCGAATGAATTGCTCATCTTCTTCTGCTTCATCTAACTGCGCACGGCATTCTTCCGCACGATCCGCTAAAGTTTCATCTTCTAGTAGGCTAACAAACGGTAGAATTTTGTTCAACATTTGCAATTTAGCTTTTGCAACATCTAGTTGCACACGTAATTGCTGTTCATTGCTCGCTGCTTGATTAAGCCCACGTTCGAGCTCACTGCGTTCTGCCACAATTTCTTGCATTTGCATTTCAGGATTCGGCTGGAATGCTAAACTTAAATGTGTGCCGACAAACTGACTTAAATGCTGATGTAAACGCTGACATTTTTGTACATCAAACGCACGTTCTGCGTGTTGTTCACTCACTGCATCACGTTCTGCTTTTAAGGTTTCTAGATGTTTCTCACGTGCCGCACGACCAAATAACGGTACTTCAGGGAATTTTGAATAGCGCCATTGACGCTCAGAAACCTTGACAACCACCCCTTCTGTAAGCTCTTCCGCACTAAATACCGCATCATCAAATGCAGTAGGATCGCCTTCAATTAAATAAAGATCGGTTGGGCAATCATCGAGTTTTTCTAATTGGGCTTTTACGCTTTCTAAATCACGTACCACAATCGCATGACGAGCTTCGCCATAAAGTGCCGAGAAATACGGCGCATCATCAATCGAAACATCATCATATAATTCAGAAAGCAATACGCCACCGAAACGTTCCGCCAACTGATTTAAGCGAGCATCGTCTGAGCCATCTGGCTGGCTTAAGCGAGTGATTTGTGCATCTAATTCGGCTTCCCGACGTGCTAAATCATCACGAGCTAAGGTAGCTTCACGCTCTTTGCTCAGCATATTTTGCATAAATTGCATCACCGATTGGCTGGCTTCAAATTTTGTCGCACATTGCTCTTCTAAACGAGCTAATGCCGATTGCGCGGTATGCCATGCTGGTGCAGTTTTCGCTAACTGATTATATTGTTGATTGAGCTGTTCACGTTGCTGACGTTGAGCTGAACGCATCTCAACAAATTCCGCTAATTTCGCTTCAACATCTTCAAGGTGAGCCTGTTGCTGTTCGAAATAATTTTCTAACGCTTCCGCTGAATCAAATTGCGTTTGTGCTTTTTGACTAAATTCCGCTAAGAGGCGTTCTGCATTTTGTTGCTGGTGTAAACGCTGTTCTAAATCTGCAAGTTTTTGGCGTAAAACGACCGCTTGTGATGCTTGCATTTTTTGGTCTGCAAAAGCATTCAATAACGTTCTTGCTTCATCCCAAGCCTGTGAGCGCTCAATTTCACCAGTAATTTTGCAAACTAAATCATACGCTTTTTCGAACTGTGTTTTTGCCATATCCGAAACGGATAAACGCTGTTCAAGTTCAAATACTTGATCCGTTAAATCTTCCGCTTGTGCAGCAAATTCCGCATGGTAATCTTCCACATTGTGTAAATCTAAATGTGGTAAGCCACAAAGTTGTTTTGCTTTTTCAAGCGCTGCGATCGCTTGTTGATATTGCAAGGCTCGTGTTTGTTGCGCATCAAGTGCTTGTTGGTAGTCCGCCATTTGTGAACGTAACGCTTCTACTTGATCATCTGCATCATCTGCTCGAGCTTGTGCTTCTTCTACTTGTTCCGAAACTTCTTCTAGTGCAATTTGTTGCTCTTCTACTTTTTCATTCAGCTCTGCAACTTCATCTTGATAGCGTTCAATTTTTTCTTGGTGGCGCAAAGCGTTCATCACTAAATTTAAGTGATCGTTCGCCGAATTATATTCCGCCTCTAAACTGCTTTCATTTTCTGCAATATCCGCCACTTCACGGCTAAATTCGATCAAACGTTGCTGTTCTAATTCCAATTTTGATTTAGATGCATACCACGCACGACGTTGTTCTAATGCCATTTGTACGTTACCACGGCGCTCGTTTGCATTGCGCATATAATCTGCCGAAACATAATTGGTTGATTCGGTGATTAAACGTTTGAACATATCACGATCAGACTGCGTCACTTTGATCGCCTCTAATGTCATACGGTTTTCACGTAGTGCTGATTCCATATCTTGGAATGCTTGGCGTACGCCTGTATTTTCTGGCAATAAATAATCGCGCAATGATTTGGTGATCACACTAGAAATACCACCATAAAGTGAAGCTTCGATTAATTTATAGAATTTACTGCGATCCGCCGAAGAACGTAAACGTTTAGGAATCACTCCTAAATCAAACATAAAGCTATGGTAATCAGTAATCGAATGATATTGCTTAAATACTACTTCTGAACCATCAAATTTATCTTTTAAATCCGCTAATGGTAGTACACGTGCTTTTTCACCCACCTGCTCAGTTAGAATACTGATAATTGAAGCACTAGCCGATACGTTTTGTAACGAGAACGAGCGGATATCTACTTTTTTATCTCGCCCTGCCACTTGCTGTAAACGCACTCCTGTAATCACACGTTGTCCACGTGAATTTACGCTTTCCAGCACAGCATAACATACGCCCGCTTTTAATTTACCGTATAAGCCTTTATCACGAGAGCTAGAGGTTGAACCCGCTTCGGTGGTGTTACGGAAGTTTAAAAGGGTAAGATCGGGGATCAATGCGGTCACAAAACCTGCCATTGTGGTTGATTTACCCGCACCATTACCGCCCGAAAGCGTAGTCACTAACTCGTCTAAATCAAATGTGCGAGCAAAAAAACCGTTCCAGTTAATTAAGGTAAGTGAACGAAATTTACCACGCTTCACCGTATGCGGATTCACCACAAGCGGTGCAATTTGTGCAGAATTTTGCAACGCTGCGCTTTGATCTTCAAATAGTTCGTTTGTATCTGTCATTTGCTTTATCTCGTTAGCTATTATTCTGTTTCATCTTCTAATTCAGCATTTGCAGAATTTTCTGCAAATTCGACCGCTTGTTGTGCGAGCATGTCTGGAGTAGTTGCTTCACCATCACGAATTAAACGTAATTGCGCTTCACGTGGATCATCGCCCACTCGGACATCCGCTCCAAAGCGGAATACCGATTCTGAAATCACAAATTTTTTGCTATTTTGCTCACCAATACGGGTAATAATGCCGATACGCACTAAGCGACGTAATGCACCGCCCACCTTTTCTGCTAATTTGGCTTTATCTAAATCAGAACCCGTTGAACGAGGATTTACCGCTTTTAATAATTTGCTTTCATCCGCAAGGTTAATCAGTTCTTCATATACATCATCTTGGCTAAAAATACCTTGTTGCGCTAAACGCTCGGGGCTGAGGTAAAGGTAACAAAGCACTTTACCCACTAACATTTCCATTTCCGACATTGCCGCACGCGCAATCAGTGTGGAAGCTTTTGGGCGTAAATAGAAAAAGCCTTCTGGCGCACGAATTAATTCCACATGGTAACGGCGATAAAAACTTTCTAACTCGGTTTGGAAATCCATTAAGAAAGCATGTTCGTCTAACTGTTCGGTATTGATATGGCGCCCCGCACGCAATTGGCTATCAAGCTCAGGAAAAATTGGATTGGCAATTGCAATTGCCAATTTTGGAGAAATAACGTCTTGGATTTGCTCTGTCATATTTTACTCTCGTAGGCTAGGCTGTTAGCCCACCATTACATCTTTTGTTTCGAATGATAGGTAAAGCCTATCTTGCTATTTATTGTACTGATCAATCACGTTCGCTTGAACTTCTGCGCCCGTTTGGTTAATTGCTTGCCATTCTGGGTAAACCGCTTGGCTGTCGAGGCTCGCCATACCGAGTTTTACTGCTTGATCCACAATAATTCGTGCGACATCAAAATGGCGAGATTGCGGATAAAGCGCAAGCTGTTCGCGTAACACTGCACCTAAATCAATCGGTTTGCCTTCTGCTCTAAACGGCGCTAAATGCGCTTGCATTACACTAATAATTTGTTCTTGCACATCTGAAAGCGATTCATATTCTAATTCGCTTGGTAATTCACCCACCGCTTCAGCTTCATTCAGCATCGCTTCATCATCACGCAGATCTAATAATGCCTCTGCTTTAGCGGTATAAAGCAACCAAGGTGCCTTGAAATAATCTTGAATAGATTGGCGTAAACGCTGACCAAACACACGGTTTTTATCCATATCAATTGCAGTACGAATAAATTTATGCACGTGACGATCGTAGCCAATCCAGAGGTCAATTGCCTGTTGCCCCCAGCTGATAATGCGGTCTAATTTATTTTGTAAATTCACAATCAGCTGATCAACAAAATCCAAATCATCACGCCCAATTAAACAACTTTGAATACGCAACAATTGCGCTTGAAGCTTATCGCCTGCTGCATTTAGTGTATCTTGTAATTCACGCAGATTACCTGATGTTTCATCTAGTAGTTGTTCACAACTATGAATGGCTTCATGCCAGTTTTGGCTCAATAGTTCAGCAATCCGCTCACGAATTTGGTGCTGGTTTTCATCCATCATACGCTGTGAAAGATCGATGCTATCGAAAATTTCTGCCACTGAATATTTAAGTGGCGCAAAAACATTATTACGCCAAAAACGCTCATCGCCACCTTCTTCCGCTGCTGATGAAGCTCGCTGAATTTCATCTGCCACAATTGAAAGCTGGATCGATAAACGTAAAGTTGAAAACTCACGCTGACGCACATAATAGTCTGCCACCCCAACGCCTAGCGGTGTTACACGATAAATTGCCAAGCCTTCAGTAAATTCGCTGGAAAAACGGTTAAGAAAACGCTGTTTCACTAAATCATTAATGGCATTATTGGCACGTTGTACAAGCGTTGCTTCCGATTGCTCAAACGTTTCGGAAACATAGCGGAAAAGATCGACGAGATCGCTTTCTAACAGCTCTCCATCTGTTTGTTCATTATTATAAATAGAAATCGCCAAGAGAAAGGCAAGGCGCTTAGAAGACAACGAAAGCGAAAATTCTCGCTCTTTCGTCCAGTTGATCAGTTCAGGGATTGTCTGTGCCAATTCGTTTTGCATACAGCTTTATCGTTTGTTTATGAAAAATGGGGTTTATTGTACAGGAATGTGAGTCAAATAGGAATGAAATCAAAAAAGCAAGCGGTCAAATTCCGCAAAAATTTTACGAAATTTGACCGCTTGTAGTATCAATTATGTAATTATACGACCTACGACTAGGAACGAGTATATAGTTAAGATTAAGAAAAATAACTTGATTAACTTCCAAGATACTAAATCTTTTCCATATAAAATAACAGGGAATGCAAGAATAGTAACTTTAGCAATATCATCTTAAACTTTTGCCCAAGATTCAAGTGACGTTTTTTCAATAAGTTTACGAAATAGATTATACATACGTACCTCCTCATATTTCCATGCACGATCTTACTGCCTTATATAGAAAAATTACGTTTCTATTTTCCATCTAGATTGAAAATTTACTCATCCACAATCTCAACCGTTGAAGTTGCACTCAAGCCTCGCACCAGCTGTGAACCTTTACGCGCTCGTTCACCACGGTAATTATCAATATCACTTGGTTTAAGTGTAATTTTACGCTTACCAGAAACAAACACCAGTGATTGTGTTGGTGTAACTAGCAATAAACGCGCCAGCAGTTCGTTACCTTCTTTGGCAGCTTGCGCTGAAATATTGATAATCTTATTGCCTTTACCTTTTGAAAGCTGTGGCAATTCAGTGATTGGAAATACCAACATTCTGCCTACACTACTCATGGCAACCAAAGATAGTTCCTCTTCATTTGCTAGCAATTGTGGCGGTAATACTTTTGCATTTTCAGTTAAAGAAATGACCGCTTTACCCGCTTTATTACGCGAAACTAAATCTTCAAAAGTACAGATAAAACCATAACCAGAATCTGATGCCATTAGCACTTTAGCTTCTGAATTTGCCATTAATACCTGCTGTACCGTTGCGCCTTCAGGCAAACTAATTTTACCTGTGAGTGGCTCACCTTGAGAGCGTGCCGAAGGTAATGACGTTGGATCTAACGCATAAGCGCGACCTGTGCTATCTAAGAAAACTACAGGTTGATTACTTCTACCATGTGCATGTGCCAAATAACCATCACCTGCACGATAGCTTAAGCCTTGCACATCAATATCATGCCCTTTCGCACAACGTACCCAACCTTTCTCAGAAAGAATAACCGTCACATCTTCCGTTGGGGTTAAATCGCTTTCTGCAATCGCTTTTGCTTCCGCACGTTCTACTAATGGTGAACGGCGAGGGCTGGCAAATGCTTTAGCATCGGCTTGGATTTCTTTTTTAATCAGCGTATTTAAACGACGTTCTGAGCCTAGAATTAATTGCAATTCATCGCGTTCTTTTTCAAGTTGTGATTTCTCTGCTTGTAACTCGTGTTCTTCCAATTTAGCTAAATGGCGCAAACGTAAGTTTAAAATCGCCTCTGCTTGCATATCGCTCAAATTAAAATGTGCCATTAGTACCGTTTTGGGTTCATCTTCATTACGGATAATTTCAATCACTTCATCAATATTCAGGAAAGCGATCATTAAGCCTTCCAAAATATGTAAGCGGTTTAAAATTTTATCTAAACGGTAGTTTAAACGACGTGTTACTGTGCTACGGCGAAACGTTAACCATTCAGTTAAAATCGTCTGTAAATTTTTAACCGCTGGTTTGCCGTCCAAACCAATCATATTCATATTGACTCGATAACTTTTTTCGAGATCAGTCGTCGCAAATAAGTGATCCATTAACGCTTCAAAATCAATGCGATTTGAACGTGGCACAATCACAATACGAATCGGGTTTTCGTGATCAGACTCATCACGAATATCATCTACCATTGGCAATTTTTTGTTTCGCATTTGGGTGGCGATTTGCTCAATAATTTTAGATGGTGAGGCTTGGTGTGGCAGTGCAGAAATTACAATTTCGCCCTCTTCTTTTTTCCAAACCGCGCGCATTTTGATTGAACCTTTGCCTTGCGCATACATTTTTGCAATATCGGCTTTCGAGGTAATGATTTCCGCTTCAGTTGGATAATCAGGACCTTGCACTACCGTCATTAAATCAGCAAGTGAAGCGGTCGGATTTTCCAATAACATTACGCTTGCATCGGCTAATTCATTGATATTGTGAGGCGGAATATCGGTCGCCATTCCCACCGCAATCCCCATTGTGCCATTCAATAAAATATGGGGTAAACGTGCAGGCAGATATTTGGGCTCTTCCAATGAACCATCAAAATTTGGTTGATAATCCACTGTACCTTGCCCTAATTCGCCTAACAATACTTCTGCCATTTTTGACAATTTAGATTCGGTATAACGCATAGCAGCGAACGATTTAGGATCATCAGGTGCGCCCCAGTTTCCTTGCCCGTCAATCAATGGATAACGATATGAGAACGGCTGTGCCATTAACACCATCGCTTCATAACAAGCGCTATCACCATGCGGGTGAAATTTACCTAACACGTCCCCGACAGTACGCGCAGATTTTTTATATTTAGCCGAGGCATTTAAGCCTAATTCAGACATCGCATAAACAATACGGCGTTGTACGGGTTTTAAACCATCACCAATAAATGGCAAAGCACGGTCCATAATGACGTACATCGAATAGTTGAGGTAAGCGTCTTCGGTAAAACGCTTAATTGGCATTTGTTCGACACCTTCGTAATTAATTTCTGTACTCATTTTTGCAAATAATTTAGTAAAAAAGACCGCTTATTCTCTATGATTTATGGATATTTGTCCAACTTAAAAAAGACAAGCGGTCTAATTTTGTAAAAATATGACAAGCTATAAAATAATAGGCGATTTTCACCGAAAATATCTGTATAATGCCGACGTTTTATTTCTCGCATTTCAGTGCAAAAGATTGAGGCGGCTATCAAAAAGCTTTTTAATTCAGAGCCTATGCTAATCTCCTAAAAAATAAGAGGTTTTTTGCTAGTCGCAATAAGGAATAAAACGAAATTTCAACTATTTATAGGATTTTAAAATGAACCCAATCGTAAGACAGTTTAAATACGGTCAGCATACCGTAACATTAGAAACAGGTGCTATCGCACGCCAAGCAACAGCCGCAGTAATGGCAAGTATGGACGATACAACCGTATTCGTTACCGTAGTGGCTAAAAAAGATGTAAAAGAAGGCCAAGATTTCTTCCCATTAACTGTAGATTATCAAGAACGTACTTATGCGGCAGGTCGTATCCCTGGTGGTTTTTTCAAACGTGAAGGTCGTCCATCTGAAGGTGAAACATTAATCGCGCGTTTAATCGACCGTCCTGTACGCCCACTTTTCCCAGAAGGCTTCTTCAACGAAATTCAAGTGATTGCCACTGTGGTTTCCGTTAATCCACAAATCAGCCCAGACCTTGTTGCAATGATCGGTGCTTCTGCCGCACTTTCATTATCAGGCGTGCCATTTAATGGTCCTATCGGTGCTGCACGTGTTGGTTTTATTAATGATCAATTCGTGCTTAACCCAACTATTTCAGAACAAAAACAAAGCCGTTTAGATTTAGTCGTAGCTGGTACAGATAAAGCCGTATTAATGGTTGAATCTGAAGCTGATATTCTTTCTGAAGAACAAATGTTAGCGGCAGTAGTGTTTGGTCACCAACAGCAACAAGTTGTGATTGAAAATATCAAAGAATTTGTTAAAGAAGCAGGCAAACCACGTTGGGATTGGGTTGCTCCAGAACCAAATACGGCATTAATCAATCAAGTTAAAGCATTAGCTGAAGCTCGTATTGGCGATGCATACCGTATTACTGAAAAACAAGCTCGTTACGAGCAAATTGACGCAATCAAAGCAGATGTTATTGCCCAATTAACTGCAGAAGATGAAACGGTTTCTGAAGGTGCAATCATTGATATTATCACATCGCTTGAAAGCCAAATCGTACGTAGCCGTATTATCGCAGGTGAGCCTCGTATTGATGGTCGTACAGTCGATACTGTACGTGCATTAGACATCTGCACAGGCGTATTACCACGCACCCACGGCTCTGCCATTTTCACACGTGGTGAAACGCAAGCTCTAGCGGTAGCGACTTTAGGAACAGAGCGTGATGCACAAATTATTGATGAATTAACAGGCGAAAAATCTGATCGTTTCTTATTCCATTACAACTTCCCGCCATACTCTGTGGGTGAAACAGGTCGTATTGGTTCGCCAAAACGTCGTGAAATCGGTCACGGTCGTTTAGCAAAACGTGGTGTATTAGCTGTAATGCCAACTGCAGAAGAATTCCCATACGTAGTGCGTGTGGTATCTGAAATTACAGAATCAAACGGTTCATCTTCAATGGCTTCAGTGTGTGGTGCGTCCCTTGCGTTAATGGATGCAGGCGTGCCAATCAAAGCAGCAGTTGCAGGTATTGCAATGGGCTTAGTAAAAGAAGATGAAAAATTTGTGGTACTTTCTGATATTTTAGGTGATGAAGACCACTTAGGTGATATGGACTTTAAAGTGGCAGGTACACGTGAAGGTGTGACAGCACTTCAAATGGACATTAAAATTGAAGGTATCACACCAGAAATTATGCAAATTGCATTAAATCAAGCGAAAGGTGCTCGTATGCATATTTTAGGTGTGATGGAACAAGCAATTCCAGCACCTCGTTCAGATATTTCTGACTTCGCACCTCGCATTCATACAATGAAAATCGATCCGAAGAAAATCAAAGATGTGATTGGTAAAGGTGGCGCTGTAATTCGTGCTTTAACCGAAGAAACTGGCACATCTATTGATATTGATGATGATGGCACAGTGAAAATTGCTGCAACAGACAACAATGCGGCTAAAACAGTAATGGCTCGCATTGAAGATATCGTGGCAGAAGTCGAAGTAAATGCGATCTACAAAGGTAAAGTCACTCGTGTAGTAGATTTCGGTGCATTTGTTTCAATCTTAGGCGGTAAAGAAGGTCTTGTTCACATTTCACAAATTACGAATGAACGTGTTGAGCGTGTTGCAGACTACTTAAGCGTAGGTCAAGAAGTAACAGTGAAAGTTGTTGAAATCGACCGTCAAAATCGTATCCGTTTAACGATGAAAGATATCAACAACGAAGTTGCAACAACAGAAGAAACTGAAGTTCAACCTCAAGAACAACCAACTGAGATCTAATAGCACTATCTACCCTCTTAAATGAGGGTAGATATTTCTCTTGAAGGCTGCTTATCTAATGTTTTCACTGATATTTAAAGTGTTTCATATTCGCTTCTTAATGCTGAATTTTTTCACCTTCTTATTTCTGACTGGTTGTGCAAACCGCAATGCTTCAGAAATGGTGTCGTCAAATCATTTAGCATTAGCCGAGTTAAACCCTCAACTACGCTTTGAACAAGAAGTGATGGTGGTTCGTTTAACCCAAGTATTACAAGAAGCAAAACTAAGCCAAGCTGAACGTGCTGATCTTCATTTCGAACGAGGTGTACTATACGACAGCTTAGGTTTATGGTCACTTGCTCGTTATGATTTTGCCCAAGCTATTGGTCTCAGCCAAAAAATGGCTGCTGCCTATAACTATATGGGTCTATATCTATTACTTGAAGATGATTACGACAGCGCTATTGATGCCTTTAATGCCGTTTTAGAATTGGATCCTCATTATAATTATACCTACTTAAATCGCGGCTTAGCGTTTTATTATAGTGGGCGCTACTCCGAAGCAGAACGTGATTTATTACGCTTTTATGAAGAAGAAAAGCAAGATCCATACCGTGCATTATGGTTATATTTCAATGAGTTAGAACTCAAGCCCCATGAAGCAAAAGCAAATTTAATTATGCGCTCACAAGCACTTTCACCTGATTATTGGGGAACAAATGTTGTGCATTATTTCTTAGGGGAGTTAACTCTTGGTCAACTTCGTGATAGAATAGAAAAAGAGGCACAACCAAATACTGCTTCTTATGCGGAAATTCTAACCGAAACATATTTTTATCTAGCAAAACAACAACTCAAACTAAATAAAACGGACGAAGCAATCACGCTTTTCCGTCTCTCTCTTGCAAATCAAGTGTTTAACTTTGTTGAGTATCGTTTTGCCTTATTTGAGCTTTCTCAGCTACGTAGTAACAACGCTGCAACTCAAATAACTCCCGTTGTTGGGAATAATTAGGACGATTTAAGCGGTCTAATTTTGCAATTTTCTTGTAAAAATAGGTCGCTTGTACTCTTGGGACAAATTGTTAAAAGCATTTGATTTGCTTCATTACTTTATTTTTTCTTTCCTAAACTCAACAATTTATTATCAATTGATAATGGCTGATTGAGATAATTTGTTATGTACCAAACATCAACAAATTGTCTGAGTTCGCCATTATCCATTACTTATGGTTTTTTTATGACAACTAACGCTTTAACTTTTGCAGACTTAGGTCTTCCACAATCAATCCTTGACGCAGTAAATGAAATCGGCTTTGTAAACCCATCGCCAATTCAACAAGAAACAATCCCACATTTATTAGCAGGTCGTGACGTACTTGGTATGGCACAAACAGGGAGTGGTAAAACAGCTGCATTCTCTTTACCTCTACTTGCACAAATCGATCCTACACAACGCCACCCTCAAATGTTAGTAATGGCACCAACACGTGAATTAGCGATTCAGGTTGCTGATGCTTGCGAACAATTTACTAAAAATATGAAAGGCATTCGTGTAGTAACCGTTTACGGTGGTCAGCGCTATGACATCCAATTACGTGCCTTAAAACAAGGTTCACAAGTAGTTGTGGGTACGCCAGGTCGTATTCTTGATCACATTCGCCGTGGTACTTTAGACCTTTCAGCATTGCAATCTATCGTGTTAGATGAAGCAGATGAAATGTTACGCATGGGCTTTATTGACGATGTTGAAACGGTAATGGCGGAGTTACCAGAAAATCACCAAACTGCGTTATTCTCAGCAACAATGCCTGAGCCAATTCGTCGAATCACTCGTCGCTTTATGCAAGATCCACAAGAAGTAAAAATTCAAGCGACTCAACGTTCTGCGCCAGATATTACACAAAGCTACTGGTTAGTAAACGGTTTCCGTAAAAATGATGCGCTACTTCGCTTCTTAGAAGTAGAAGAGTTTGATGCAGCAATTATCTTTACTCGTACTAAAACAGGTACCATTGATATTACTGAATTATGTGAGCGTAACGGCTACCGTGCAGCAGCGTTAAACGGTGATATGACTCAACAAGCTCGTGAGCAAACATTAGATAAATTAAAATCTGGTCGTTTAGATATTTTAGTGGCAACCGATGTTGCAGCTCGTGGTATTGATATTGAGCGAATCAGCTTAGTGGTAAACTTTGATATTCCATTAGATGCAGAATCGTATGTACACCGTATCGGTCGCACAGGTCGTGCGGGACGTTCGGGTCGTGCATTATTATTCGTAGAACCTCGTGAACGTCGTTTACTTCGTAATATCGAACATTTGATGAAAAAACCGATTGATGAAGTGGCAATTCCAAATCATGAACTTCTTATGGCAAAACGCCGTGAGAAATTCAAAGCACGTGTTTCTGCACAGCTTGAACATCACGATTTAGAACAATATCGTGAATTACTTGAAGATTTATTCACTGCAGATCAAGACCACGAAGAATTAGCTGCAGCAATGATGATGATGTTGCAAGAAAAACAAAAACTAATTCTTCCACCAGATCCTGAAATTCGCGCAGTCCGAGGCGAACGTGGTCGTAGAGACCGTGATGATCGCCGTGGCGGACGTGACGATCGTCGTGGAGGTCGTGAACACCGTGAAAATAACGGCGTAGCAATGGATTTATATCGTATTGAATTAGGTCGTGAAGACGGTGTTGAAGTACGTCATATCGTCGGCGCAATTGCTAATGAAGGCGATATTAGTAGCCGTTATATCGGTCATATCAAATTACACGACACTTATTCAACTATTGAATTACCACAAGGTATGCCAAATCATATCGTGCAACACTTCGCACAAAAAGCACGTGTATTAAACAAACAAATGCAGATGTCTTTATTAGGCCCTGCAGGTGGCGTGAATAGCCAGCCATTTGAAGAGCGCCGTGGTGGCGGTCGTCGTAACGATCGTAATGACCGCCGTGGAGATCGTGGCGGACGTGACCGTCGTGATAATGGCGGTTTCAATGACCGTAAAAAAGGCGGTTTTAAAGAAAAGCGCTTCAATGATAAAGGCCGTGGTCGTCGCGACTAATCCACTCTTTTAATTAATGCCCCCAATCTTGGGGCATTTTGCTATACGAGATTCAATTACAAGCGGTCAAATTTCTGTTAATTTTTACATTATGTTTATCAAACCTCAAACCACACACTGCTCGCTCACTATTTCCGAGCAAGATATCCATTTTATGCAGCAGGCTCTAGCACTAGCTGACCGAGCTGAAGCCATTGGGGAAATCCCCGTTGGGGCAGTTTTAGTAGATAGCAATGGTAAGATGCTTGGCGAAGGTTGGAATCAAGTTATTCAGCTGTCTGATCCAAGTGCGCATGCTGAAATACTTGCTATTCGTCAAGCGGGTAAAGCGCTCAACAATTATCGCTTACTAGATTGTACTCTGTACGTAACGTTAGAACCTTGTAGCATGTGCGCAGGTGCAATTTTACATAGCCGTATCAAACGCCTTGTGTTTGGTGCGAGTGATTATAAAACGGGAGCAATTGGCTCTCGCTTCCATTTATTTGAAGACTATAAAATGAATCATTTGCTAGAAATTCGAGGGGGCGTATTGGCAACAGACTGTAGCAAAAAAATCAGTCAATTCTTTCAACGCCGTCGTAAAGAACAAAAGCAACAAAAACAAGCGGTCTAATTTCTAGGATAAATTGCAGTGAAAAAGCTCAGCTATCTTCTCAATAAACAACAATCAACCCCACTCTATTTACAGCTTTATCAGCAAATAAAGCACTCAATTCATAGCCAAGAATTGCAACTTGGTGATAAATTGCCGTCCAAAAGACAGTTATGCGAACATTTGCAAATTAGCCAAAATACGGTGGAAAGTGCTTACACTCAGCTATTGGCAGAAGGTTATATTGAATCAAAGCCTCGCAGTGGTTTTTTTGTTTGTTTTCAGGCTGAGTTAGCTTATTCAAGTTCGAATGCGGTAAAACATTTTGTAAATTCGACCGCTTCTAGCCGTTATGAAATCGACTTCAATCCGAATAAAATTGATGTTAGTCATTTTCCCTTTGACCGTTGGAAAAAATCAGCCACTTGGCAACATAAAGATTGGCTCAATATGGGAGATAAGCAAGGCGATTTGAATTTACGTCAACAGATTTCGCAATATTTATTAGCTTCTCGAGGAGTACATTGTGAGCCTGAACAAATTGTTATTGGCGCTGGCGTGGAAAGCTGTTTACAGCAACTTATTTTATTGTTTCAACAATTAAATCCCAATATGAACTGGGCGATGGAATCTTATGGCTACCCTACGGTAGAAAAATTATTAACCCTCTATCACAAGCCGATTTTCAAACTACCATTCAGTTCTGAAAATTATCAGCTAGATATTGAATTTTTGCTTAAAAATCAAATCAATGTCGCGTATTTAACGCCGTCACATTTATACCCGTTCGGTCATATTTTAACAATAGGGCAACGCCAACAATTGCTGGAATGGGCGACAACACAAGACGGACGCTATATTATTGAGGACGATTACGATAGCGAATTTCGTTACACAGGCAAGCCAATTCCTTCGCTACAAAGTTTAGATAATCAAAATAAAGTGATCTATTTAGGTTCTTTTTCTAAACTATTGATGCCCTCTTTACGTATTACTTTTTTAGTGCTACCACGTAATTTATTGGCTGAATATCAGCAACACTGTGCCTTTTTTAATGCCTCTGTGTCTCGTTTTGAGCAACAACGTTTGGCAAAATTTATTCAATCAGGTGAATTTGAAAAACATATCAACCGAATGCGCAAAGTCTATCGCAAAAAAATGGAGTGCCTTTGTGAGCTGCTCTCGCCCTACGCTCAACAAATTAAATATTATGGCGAACATTCAGGCTTTTATTTATTGATCGAATTATTAAATGAGGATCGTACATCTGCCCAATTAGTTGAATTAGCAAAAGCACAAAAAATTAAAGTTTATCCGATTGAACAGCAACGACGACGATTATTTAGTTTAGGATTTGGACATTTAAGTGAACTGCAGTTGCGAGAAGGGCTAAATAAGTTATTAGCGTGTTGGGAAATTGCAACTGAATAAGCGATCAAATTTCGCGCTTTTTTCGTTGTTATATAACAAATACACAAAAGTGCAAATTTGTCTCAATGATGTAGGGCGATGTGCCCGCCCGTAAACACACAAAATTTTATGTGGGCAAATACCGTTCGTACTTACAAAAAAGGCACGTATCAACGTGCCTCAATTTATTCAGCTCAGATTAGAAATCTAATAATTCTTTTTCTTTTGCTGCTAATACTTCATCCACTTTTTTCACATAACCATCAGTGATTTTTTGGATTTCATCTTGTGCTTTACGCTCTTCATCTTCACTGATTTCTTTGTCTTTTAATAACGCTTTGATTTGATCATTTGCATCACGACGTACATTACGGATTGCGATTTTACCTTGTTCACCTTCGCCTTTTACGATTTTAATTAAATCACGGCGACGCTCTTCTGTTAATGGTGGAAGTGGAACACGGATTGTTGCGCCAGCTGATGATGGGTTTAAACCTAAATCAGAAGTTAAAATCGCTTTTTCTACTGCGCTAATTAAAGAACGGTCAAATACGTTTACCGCTAATGTACGAGCATCTTCTGCTACAACGTTTGCTACTTGGCGAAGAGGTGTTGCAGAACCATAGTACTCAACTTGGATACCATCTAAAAGGCTTGGTTGCGCGCGACCTGTACGAATTTTAGAAATATGGCTTTTTAGTGCATCTAAGCTTTTTTCCATACGATCTTGCGCATCTTTTTTAATTTCGTTGATCATTTGTTGTTCCTTTCAATATTTGTGTCAATAATCTTGTCAATTTTACCTAAATCCCTTTCATTTTCATAGCCCTAAGCCCAAATTACTCGCAATAAAAACGGTCTGCTTCTCTCTGCAAAGTTTTAAAGAAAACAGACCGCTTGTTAGGGTTGAGATTATTAAGAAATAATAGTACCTTCAGTTGTACCTGTTACCACTTGTTTTAATGCACCTGGTTTTACCATATTGAAGACACGAATTGGCATACCGTGGTCACGTGCTAAGGTAAATGCGGCTAAGTCCATTACTTGTAATTCTTGTTCAATAACTTCCGCATAGCTTAATTGATTGTGTAATTTTGCATCGGCAAATTTTGCAGGATCTTTGTCGTACACGCCATCTACTTTAGTTGCTTTTAATACCACATCAGCTTCAATCTCAATACCACGTAAGCAAGCTGCTGAATCCGTAGTGAAGAATGGGCTACCTGTACCTGCTGAAAAAATAACTACGCGTTTTTCACGTAACATTTTAATCGCTTCAGACCAGTTATAAGTATCGCAAATACCGTTTAACTGGAACGCAGACATTAATTTTGCATTCACGTCTGCACGGTGTAATGCATCACGCATCGCTAAACCGTTCATTACCGTCGCAAGCATACCCATATGGTCACCTACTACACGGTTCATACCCGCTTTTGCTAATTTTGCGCCACGGAATAAGTTACCGCCCCCAAGCACAACACCAACTTCTACACCCATTTCTACTAATTCTTTTATTTCTAACGCCATACGATCTAAAATTGATGGATCAATACCGAAACCTTCATCACCTTGTAATGCTTCGCCACTTAATTTTAATAAAATACGTTTGTAGATTGGTTTACTCATTTTAATTGCCTCTTATGCTATATGGACTAAAAACAAAATTGCGCTATTATAGAACATCCTGTTTAATCAGGAAATAGCAACCTATTATATTTACTTCTTGGAATAAAAAATGACACATAAATTGACAAAAAAACAAGTCATATCTACTTTTATTGCGCTATTTTTAGCGGTTTTTGCGGGCTATTTTATGCTCAAAGGTTCTGGCTTTTTCCCTTCACCAAATCTGATTGAAACGCTTTGTGCCGTAATTCTTATTATTGCATTAGGTAGTTCTAAACTCTCTTACTACGCCCTATTATTGCCGATCACTATTGGTTATATGTTATATACGCCGATTGGTTTATCATTCGGTGCACCGTCTTACCAGTACATTGCATCATTATTTGCCACCGATCTGCTAGAAGGGCGAGAATTCCTAACACAATTACCAATTAGCAATTATCTGATCGCCATTACTATCTTACTTACGGTCATTTTTTTCAGAAAAATCACCCGACAAAATCAAATTAATTTCCTGAACAATCGCACATTTATTATCAGCGCTTTACTGATTTCGTTGTTTAGCCTTTCACCGTTTAAATTTTTCCATGAATTTTTTAGTGAAAGTCTAAAAGTAAAACGCGAACTCAAAGCATTAAATAGCGGTGTTGCAATTCCGTCTGAATGGGGTAATTCCACCCTTTCTGCTAATACAAAATATGATGATTATGTATTAGTTATCGGTGAAAGCGCTCGTAAGGACTATCATCATGCTTACGGCTATCCGATTGCTAACACACCGTTTATGAGTAGTGCCAACGGCACAGTGATTGACGGTTTTACCGCTGGCGGGACTAACACCATCTCATCATTAAAATTATTGCTAACTAAACCAAACACCCAAACTTGGGAAGGAAATTATCGCTTAAATTTGGTGGATTTGGTTAAATCAGCAGGAATTAAAACCTATTGGATCTCAAATCAAGGTTATTTAGGGCGATTTGATACGCCAATTTCTTCGCTTGCCAATAAAAGTGATGAAAAAATCTTTTTAAAATCGGGAGATTCCTTTAGCCAAAATATTAGTGATTTTGCATTGCTTCCTAAATTTAGCCAAGTGATTTCACAACCGAGCGAAGGAAAACGTTTTATTGCTGTTCATTTATATGGTTCACACCCTATCACTTGTGATCGTCTAACCGATTACCCCAAAATGTTAGATGATGCCAAAATTGCTAGCAAATACCACAATGTAAACTGTTATCTATCTTCAATAAAGAAAACCGATGAATTACTTGAAAAGCTTTATCATGAGCTAAATCAAAATAAAGCAAAAAATGGCAGAAGTTTCTCCATGGTTTATTTTTCTGATCATGGTTTGATTCATAGCGAAGATGAAAAAGGGATTCATATTTTAAATACAGGGAAAAGCAAATTACATTTTGATGTTCCGTTATTTAAAATTTCAAGTGATGATAGTGAACGCCATGTTTATAAAGTATTTAAATCAGGTTTAAACTTTACGGATGGTATTGGAAAATGGATTGGAATCAATAATGAGAAATTAAATCCAGCAGCAGATTTATTTAGTAATCAAAGCGATAAAGATGATTACGGTTTGCAAAAATTGATTGATAAAATCCCAAACAAAGCAGATCCTGCGATTGTAATTCCAACCAAATAGCAACAAACAAGCGGTCAAATTTACAGTAAATATGACCGCTTTACCGCAAGTCAGTAGAGACAAAAAAAGCAGGCTTTTGCCTGCTTTTTCTATTTCATACCGAAATTAAACTTTTTGCATTGCAGCAACTTCTGCAGCAAAGTCAGTTTCAACTTTCTCAATACCTTCACCAACTTCTAAACGGATGAAGTTAGATACTGAAGTGTTTACGGATTTTAAGTATGCACCTACTGATTGTGAAGGATCCATTACAAATGCTTGACCAGTTAATGAAACTTCACCAGTGAATTTAGCCATACGACCTTCAACCATTTTCTCTGCGATTTCTTTTGGTTTACCAGAGTTCATCGCAATTTCAATTTGGATTTCACGCTCTTTAGCTACCACGTCTGCAGAAACATCTTCTGGGTTTACAAATTCAGGTTTAGATGCTGCAACGTGCATTGCAACTTTCTTCAATTCTTCTTCTGAACCTTCACCAGCTACTAACACACCGATTTTCGCGCCGTGTAAGTATTGTGCGATTACGTTACCATCTAAGTATTGAACACGACGGATGTTCATGTTTTCACCAATCTTAGCAACTAATGCAACACGTTTTTCTTCGAATTGTGCTGCTAATGCTTCAATTGAAATACCTTTGTTTGCTGCTGCGTAATCAACAACTTCGTTTGCTAATTCTAAGAAACCAGCGTCTTTTGCTACGAAGTCAGTTTGGCAGTTCATTTCAACTAACACACCAAAACCATTAGCAATGCGAGCTAAGATAACGCCTTCAGCTGCTACATTACCTGCTTTTTTAGCTGCTTTAGCTTGACCAGATTTACGCATGTTGTCGATTGCTAATTCGATATCACCGTTTGCTTCAACTAACGCTTTTTTACATTCCATCATACCTGCGCCAGTACGTTCACGAAGTTCTTTTACGAGTGATGCTGTGATTTCAGCCATTTTGTATTCCTCTAAGGTTAAATTAGATAAGAAAAGCAGGGGGATAAAATCGCCCCTGCTCCAAAGTGATTTAAGGGCTATGCCTTAATAACGATTATTCAGCTGCTGCTTCTAATTCAGCTTCAACGTTTGAACCACGACCTTCTTTAACTGCTGCTGATGCTGCATCTAAGTAAAGTTGGATTGCACGTGTTGCGTCATCGTTACCAGGGATGATGTAGTTAACACCGTCTGGCGTAGAGTTTGTATCAACGATAGCAAATACTGGAATACCTAAGTTGTTTGCTTCTTTGATTGCGATATGTTCGTGGTCAGCACCAATTACAAAAATTGCATCTGGAAGGCCAGCCATATCTTTGATACCGCCTAAGCTTAACTCTAATTTTTCTAACTCACGAGTACGCATTAACGCTTCTTTTTTAGTGATTTTGTCAAAAGTACCGTCTTGAGTTTGAGCTTCTAAATCTTTTAAACGTTTGATTGATTGACGTACTGTTTTCCAGTTAGTCAACATACCACCTAACCAACGGTGGTTTACGTAGAATTGTTGGCAATCTACTGCTGCTGCTTTAACTGCTTCAGACGCTGCACGTTTTGTACCAACGAATAAAATTTTACCGTTGTTGCTTGAAATGCGAGTTAATTCCGCTAAAGCTTCGTTGAATAAAGGTAAAGTTTTTTCTAAGTTGATTACGTGAACACCATTACGAGCACCGAAAATGAATGGTTTCATTTTTGGGTTCCAGTAACGAGTTTGGTGACCATAGTGAACGCCTGCGTTAAGCATATCGCGCATAGAAACTTGTGCCATAAGAATTTTCCTTAAATGTTGTTTGCTTTGTCACTTATGAAAGACAAAGCGGGGTTTAGCCTCCACATATCCTAATAAATCAACCACTTACGTAGCACCCCGACCATTAGCTTATGATATGTGTGTGTTTTAGTGTTAAAAAATAAAAATGTACGTTTTCTGACTAAAACTCTTCAGACAAAAAACGGGGCAAATTATGCCAAAAAACGGACAAAATTACTAGCGATTTTTTACAAAAAGATCGGCAAATTTGGCCGCTTGTTTAGCCTAAATTCGCACAGTCACATTTATCGCTATGGGTTAAATTGATCTGCTTATTATGAAATTTCTGTAAGGTACAACGATGCCCTACGCTGATAATAATACTATTTGGCAATTGTTCACGAATGATACGATACAAAATAGCCTCCGTCGGCTCATCTAGCGCTGAGGTAGTTTCATCTAAAAAGATCAATTCCGGCTTTGCCAATAAAATGCGTACAAAAGCCACTCGTTGTAATTCCCCTGGCGAAAGGGTTGCTTGCCAATCGGTATCAAAATCCAATGCATTTACATATTTATGCAAACAACATTGCAACATCGCCGCTTTTAACTGCTCGTCAGTTACCGATAAATTCGGGTAACAAATCGCTTCACGCAAGCTACCTTGTGGTACATATGGGCGTTGCGGTAAAAACAGTGGTTGTTCTAAACAAGCTCGCTCTGCTATACCAAAGGTTTCGAATGGATAAATCCCCGCTAACGCCTTTAATAAGGTTGTTTTACCTGTACCAGATGCCCCTTGAATCAATAGCGAATCCCCTGCTTGTAATTCAATATTGATATTTTTCAGCAAAATTTGACCGCTTGCATCTTTAATCCCAAAGTCTTTTAAGGTAAACCCTGTTGAGCAAGGATATGGTGTGCTCACTGGCATTTGGTCAAGTTTATCCAACGTAGTCATAAACCCATATAAACGATTTAGACGGGCTTGATACAATGTAAATTGTTCATAAAACAAGCGAAAAAACGACAATGCCCGCATTAAGCGGTTAAAAGATTGTACGGTTTGGTGCATATCACCTAATGTTGCCTGCCCTGCAAAAAAGCGAGGTGCTTGTAACATCAAGGGTAAGATCATTGCTACTTGCGTTACCCCAGTATTAAAGCCATCTAGCCCTAACATTTGGCGCACAATTTTCCAGCGATTAGCAATAATATAATCAAATTTGCGACTTAAATTTTGCTGTTCTTTTGCCTCACCTGAATAAAAGGCAATACTCTCAGCATTATCACGCACTCGAATAAGTGAATAGCGGTAATCTCCTTGTAGTTTCTCTTTATTAAAATTTAAGCGAATCAACGGATGCCCAATCCAAACGGATAATGCGGTAGCCGCAATAATAAAGAGATAAATAAAAAACACCGCTCCCTTTGGAATATCAACACCAAACAAAGTAAGCAAGCCAGATAATCCCCATAAGATAATAGTAAATTCAATCGTTGCAACAATCGAATTAATCACGCCACGAGTCACATCCACCGTGCCAGAAACAAAAGCGGTTGCATCTTGTTCAATACGTTGATCAATATTATCGGGCAACTCTTTTTCATATTGTAATAAGTAGTAATTTTTATTTTCTAGCCACCGATTTAACATTTCATGATTCAGCTTTTCTAACCACTTAATTTCAAATGCTTGCGTGACAAAATAATTAATGATCGAGTGAATAATCTTCACAATCACCAATAGAGCGTTGATCCCTGCAAAAAACCAAAATGCTTCTACCGCTTTATCCTGCAAAGATTTATATAACCCATTGTAAAAGAACGTATTCAGTACGCTAATACGCACTTCAAGTAGGATCAAAAAGATCAGCAATAGTAGTAAGCTGAGCGCCTTGACTTTATTACTGTTTTGCCAGCAAGGTCGAGTAATGTGCCAAAAACGTTGCCCAAATTCCGTTTGTTTGAGTAGCCAGCCCGTAACCAGTAGCCCAATTGAAACGCAAGCGAGCGCACTGAAAAGCCATAAAAAACTATTATTTAATTCTGTTTGCCAGTTCATGTAAAAATTGAAGCGTAAAAATGCTATTTTGAAAAAAAGACAAGCGGTCAAAATCCGACCGCTTGTAAATGATGAATTAGAATGAATATTCCATATTTGCCCAATAGGTGCGTGGCATACCTAACACTGCGAAGCTCCGATCATACAAACCACGTTGGATCTGCCAATAGTGTTTATTAAAGGCATTCTCTACCCCACCTCGTAATGTCAAAGTTTGTTTATCAGCAACTTTCACCACATATTTCGCGCCAAAATCGACGGTGGTGTAAGATGGTAAACGATAGTTGGCTTTCGTATCTTGATACGATTTACCATAGTATTGTAAGGCTGCATTCAGAGTTAAATTACGCATAAACGGAGTATCCCATTCTACATTTGCTTTTGCCATCCAGCGTGGGCTAGTTACTTGGACACCATCTACAATTTGATCTGCATAGGTTGGAAAATCAAATACTTTCGCTTGATTATAAGTTAAACCTAAGGAAGGACGTAGGCTGTTATCTAGCAAACTTGCATAAGTATTAAATTCAATACCACGATTACGCTCTTTACCGTGTTCTTTACCTGCTAATGCACTCAATCGTGCAGTATTACCACGCACGATACCTGGGCGACGAATTTCATAAGCACTTAATGTCGTGGTTAGCCAGTTATCCCAGTTTTTACGCACACCGACTTCAATTTGTTTGCTCACTCTAGGGCTATTCATCTCCCCCGTTTCTGTATCAATTTTCCCTGGTTCTAAATCTTCTAAATAATTGGTGTAAAGTACTAAATCTGAATTTGGCACATAAGCTAATGTCACCATTGGACTAAAGCGGTCTTTTTTCACTTCTGTGTCAGCTTTACGATCCTGTTGTTTGATCCATTGAAAACGACCACCTAACGTTAAACGAATGGTGTTATCAACCAAACCTAATGTATCGGCAAAAGCCAAGCTATGCGCACTTAGTTTTGAATCTGTACCTTGCGTATTAGCACTTAAATCAAAGTCAGTGAGTTCGCTAAACGTTGGTGCATAAATCGAGCCGCCTGTAATTGAACCATTAGTACGACGGCTTTGATCGTGATCTCGTTGACGCACCACCGAGTCAAACGCTAAATTCCAGTTATGCAATACTGAACCTGTTTCAAAATCGCCCTGTAACTTTAGATTACCGCTTGTAGTACGAGAGCGGAAATCGATTCCTCGAATACCAGTAACACTAAAAGTACCATTTTGGCGCAGAGCAGTAATCTGCCCAAATGCACCTGAATAACGAGATTCCATATGCCCCAAGCCGCCCGATAACATCATTCCAAATGGTAGATCGTATTCGAATGTCCCCATAATCATTTCGTCTTCAGTGGTTTGCCCAATCCAATGTGGATTTAAATTGGTTTTGCCATTTGGCGCTGAAGGAATAGTATAAGCCAGATTTTGCATATCTTGTACGCGCGCCCGCCCGCCATCGGTATCACGTTTGCTGTACATATAATCCACACCAACACGCCATTGCTCGCCGCGATAATCTACACCAATAGCAAATTCTTTATTCATTTCATCATAATCATTGCGGGCAGTATTGCCGTCACGATATTTACCGTTGACACGCACACCCCACTCTTTATTCGCTCCGAAACGACGCCCGAAATCAAACGATTCTTGTAAACGATTATTGCTATACCAACCAAACCCAATTTTATTAATATCTTCATCGGTGGCACGTTTGGTTTCAATATTCATTGAAGCACCAGCAGAACCTTCAGGATCCATGCCCGTTGTTACCGTTGAAGCACCTTTAATTAGCTGGGCTGAAGCCACCGCCACGGTTGGAGAATGATAAGTCGAATATAACCCTGCCAAACCATTTACACTCACTTGGCGCATGTCTAATTGAAGATTACGCACATACACACCTGATAAGGTATTGGTTTCACCGCCAAAATTCATCACCGAAGCATCTGTTTTAGCAATCGCATCAACCACATTACGAGGTGCTTTATCTTCAAACGCATTTTCAGCGTAATTCACCACCGAAATCGGTGAAGTAAAAGCGGTTTGTCTACCGAGCAAACTTAAATTCACAATTTCTTTTTGCTTATCGCCTGCTGCTTTTGCTCTCTCAAATTGCGCACTCACATTAACCTGCTCCAACGTTATGTCTTCAGCAAATACTTGAGTAGGTAACGCAAATAATGCGCTATAAATGATGCTGTGTTTGAATTTCATACTGATACATCCATAAAAATCATTAATAAAATCAAGAATTGATAGATACAATTTATTGAAAATCATTATCAATAATATAGTTTTATCATACATATGTTTCACATAGAAATCATCTTTAATCGATAATTATTTATTTTTATTTACAAATTAATTGGCAAAATAAAAACCACGCAACCGCTTGATTACACGTAAGAAAATCTCGTGTAATGAAAGTATTGCGTGGTTCAAATTTGCAAAATTTATGAACAATTCGACCGCTTGTAATATGTAAATGGATTAAATCCGTGGTTTGTCTTTCATTAACCAACTAAATAAGCCGATAATCAACATCATCACCACAATCAACGTTGCACCGTAGGCAACTGCTAGCCCATAAGCACCATCCTCTACTCGATTAAAAATATAAGAAGTTGCAACGCTCGTTGAAGGCGATACCAAAAACACAATAGCGCTAATCGTGGTCATTGAGCGCACAAAACTCGTTACTAGCGCAGATAAAAATGCTGGTTTTAGCAATGGCAGGCTAATAAACCATAGCGTTTTTAGTGAGCTTACTCGTAATGAGAATGAAGCTTCGTCTAGTGATTTATCAATTTGTTGAAGTGCAGCCATACAAGCACGCATTCCAATTGGCATATTGCGTGTAACCATAGATAACACAATAATAGCGCCTGTTCCCGTTAGATAAAGTGGCGAATGATTGAATGCCAACACATAAGACAGCCCTGCCACCGTACCTGGTACCGCAAAACAAAGTAAGGTAATAAATTCTAGCATCTGTTTTCCTACAAAGTTTCGGCGCACAATCAAATACGCAATCAACAAGCCCAAAGTGGCGCTAATAGGTGCGGCAATTAACGAAAATAATACCGTTTGAATCAGCGACGGAAAGGCACCTTGATCCAAACCTTGCCCAAATAACTTACGATAATTCTCAAACGTAAAGCTATGATCTACCCCCCAGTTTAGCGTGAAACTGCCATAAAAGATCGATCCATACAATAAAGTCGTAAAACCAATCCACAGCGTGAGTATGCAAAAAATGAGCCTTTTTAGACCGCTTGGTAGCGGTTGAAAATGCGCTTGATAACCTCTCCCTACTTGGGTGACATACGAACCTTTACCAATCCAATAATACTGAATCAGAAAAAACAGCAAGGAAAAACTAAGCAAAATAGTACCTAAACCGCTGGCTGCGCCATAATCTAATTGTGTCCCCACAATATAAAAGTAAATTTGGCTCGCCAATACATCAAAATTGCCACCCAGTACAAATGGTGTACTAAAATCCGCTAACGATTGCACACTAATCACTAAAAAAGAATTTGCCAGCGCAGGCTTTAACAACGGAAGTAGTACAAAACGGAAAGTTTGGTAACCATTCGCCCGCAAACTGTAACTTGCTTCTTCAAGTGTCAGATTCGATGATTTTAATGCGCCTTCTAAAATCATAAACGCCATTGGAGTAAACGCTAAGGTATGAGAGAGCGTAATCCCCGTAAAGCCATATAGCCAATTAGCATTAAAGGCAAAATGCGTCACCAGAAAATCGGTAATATAACCAGAACGCCCTAGCATTAAGCTGATACCCAAGCTCACCACAAAAGGCGGTGTCACCATAGGCAAAATAGAAAAAAATCGGCTTAACATACGGCTACGAACATTCGCCATACGGGTAGTATACAGTGCGAATAACAAGCCCAGCATGGTAGATAGCACACCAACCGTCATAGCCACACTAAGCGAGTTCCAAATCAGATTGAATAGATAGTGTTGTTTAAGTACCGCCAAGCTATTTTCTGCACTGAACATATTGCTAAAAATAGCACCTATCGGATACAAGATAAATAATGTTACGGTTGCCAATACAGTAAGTAAACTGACGATCATAAATCGATCGCCTTGCAACACTTTTAAGTTTACTAAGGCATTGCTACTCATTGCCAGCAATGCAAACACGTAAAAAATCAGCGCATAACCAAAACGAAATTTCAGATAAATCGCAGAAGCTAACAAAAAGAGTCCGAGTAGCAATACCAACGCTAATTCAATTCGGCTACGTAAATTAAGATTCGTAATATAACCAAGTACAGGAAAAATCAGTAAAGCACCAAACCAAAGCCAGCTAATATTCGGGTGGCTCCAGCCCATTGCCACTAATAATTCCGTCTGCGTAGCGCCAAATAATCCGTAATCAAGTGCGGATGTTGGTAGGCAAATAAATGCTAAAAAAGCGATTGAGATCCAAAAATAATGATGAGAAAGGCGTTGTAACATAGGGTTTGAAATGAAGTTTACCAGCGGTCAAATTTCCTGAAAAATTTGCAAATTTCTCGCGAAATTTAACCGCTTGCATCAGAATATATAAAACTATTTAGCTAATTTAATTTCAGTAAGCCATTTATCAATCAAACGTTTACCTTCTGCACTTGAACCAAATTTATCAAAATCAAAATCCAATAAATCTAATTTTTTCGGATCTACTGAATTTGGCGAAGCTTTCGCATTTACATTGGTTGGAATTTGGTACACACCATGCTCACGCCATGGCAATTCTTGTGCCTCCGCACTGAGAATATAATCCATAAAGCGTTTGGCATTATCTAAATTACGAGCATTTTTAATAATACTCGCACCACCAAGCGCATAACCTACTTTACCTTCAGGAATTACCGTTTCCACAGGCGCTCCTTTTTCCTTTTCAGTCGCATAGGCATGAACAAAACCAATACTTGCCGTGCTTTCCCCTCGAGCAAGATTGGCAGTCACTAAATTACTTTTCACATATTGTGAGACATTTTCATTTAATTGCTTGAGATATTCGAAGGCTTTTTGTTCACCCAATGTTTGAATAAGCGTTGCCATAATTGTATAGGTCGTGCCTGATGAGCGAGGATCTGGCAATTGAATTTCGTCTTTAAATTTAGGATTAAGCAAATCTTGCCAAGTTTGTGGCGCTGTTACACCTAATTTTTGTAATTTTTCCTGATTCACCCCAAAACCAAGCACCAACATATAAATAACCGAGGTTTTATCACCTCGTTTTTCCATCAGCGATTTAAATTGAGGCAAAATTTCCGCCTGTTTTGGCGAACGATAGCTTTCTAATAAACCTAACTCTCCTGCTTGGAAATGCGGTTCAATGGTGCCTCCCAACCAAATATCTGCTTGAGGATTGTCTCTTTCCGCTTTAATTTTACCGAAAATTGTACCTGTACCACCGTGAATAAACTGGGTTTCCACTTGAAATTGCTTAGCAAATTTTTGGGTTAAATTTTCACACACTTCATTTTGTACCGTACAGTAAACGGTTAAGCGTCCTTCTGCTTGCGCACTGTTTACACTGAATAATGCCGATGTTGCCGTAGCAGTTATGGCTAACGCCTTTAGTTTTGCTTTCATTCTCGTTATCCTTTTATTTTAGTTTGTGAAAAATATGCGTCATTCTCAAGATAAACAGACATGATTTAAAGTGTCAGAAATCAAGATTTTAATAAGGTCAGATTTACAATAGCAAAATAAAAACCACGGAACCATTGCTTACACTGTTCGTGTAAGCAATGGTTCCGTGGTAAATATTCGGAAAAACTTAACCGCTTATCAGGCAAAGCAGACCGCTATTTAGTAATTGCGCCTAAGATGCCCCGCATAATTTGTTTCGAAACTTGGTTAGTGAGTTTTTTTGCCACTGATTTAGTTACTTCACTCACAACTTGTTCAGTAATGGTTTGATCTTTTTTCTTTTTCCTGCCGAAAATTGAAGCAATCACCCCACCAAAGAAATCACTCTCTGCTTCTGCTTTTTCTGCTTCCGCTTGTTGTTGTGCTTGCTCTACTTGAGCCGCTTGTGCATTTAATAATTCATATGCTGATTCGTTATCCACATATTGGCTGTAATACGCATATAAATCATCTTGTTGCACCAGCGCCGCACGTTCAGCCGTTTCAAGTGGTGTTAATTGACTTTTCGGTGGATAAATATAGGCAATTTCAACAGGTGTTGGCATACCTTTTTCATCTAACACCGAAATCAACGCTTCACCCACACCAAGCTGAGTGATTGCTTCAACCACATCCACATCTTTATTGGCTCGAAATGTTTCTGCCGCAGATTTGACCGCTTTTTGATCACGTGGGGTAAACGCACGTAAAGCGTGTTGCACACGGTTACCTAGCTGACCTAAGACCGAATCAGGTAAATCTAATGGGTTTTGCGTAACAAAATATACACCCACACCTTTAGAACGAATTAAACGTACTACTTGCTCAATTTTATCGACCAATACTTTTGGTGCACCATCAAACAATAAATGTGCCTCATCAAAAAACAGCACAAATTTCGGTTTTTCAGGATCGCCCACTTCAGGTAAAGTTTCGAATAACTCTGCCATAAACCACAATAAAAATGCACTGTACATACGAGGCGAATTGATCAGTTTTTCAGAGTTAAGTACGTTAATCACGCCTTTACCGTCACGTGTTTGCATCCAATCTTGTAGATTTAATGCAGGTTCACCAAATAAATTGGTTGCGCCTTCATTTTCAAGTGCAAGTAATGCACGTTGGATTGCCCCAACACTCGCCGCTGAAACATTGCCGTATTCCACTTGGAATTCTTTGGCATTTTCTGCCACAAATTTTAGTAACGCACGTAGATCTTTCAGATCAATCAGCAGTAAACCTCGATCATCCGCTACACGGAAAACAAGATTAAGCAAGCCTTCTTGCGTTTCATTTAAATTTAATAAACGAGCAAGTAACATTGGCCCCATTTCTGAAATAGTAGTGCGTAACGGAATGCCCGTTTCACCAAATACATCCCAATATGAAACAGGATAGCCACTTAAATAGCTTTCACCGCCTAATTGGAATTGCTCAATACGCTCTGCAATTTTTCCTGAAAAACTGCCCGCTTGTACAATACCTGAAAGATCGCCTTTTACATCGACTAAAAATACAGGCACTCCATCATCACTGAATGCCTCTGCAAATTTGCGCAAGGTAACCGTTTTACCCGTTCCCGTTGCTCCTGCAATTAAGCCGTGACGGTTTGCCATTTTAGAATTTAATGAAATTGTTTGCCCTGTTTTACTTTGGGCGAATGCATATTGTGCCATATTGGATACTCTTAAATAATGACGTTTATCGTAGGACTTTCGCCCCTAAATTGAACCGCGCCATTTTATGCTTTTTTTACCCCAACTTTAAAGCCTTTTTCCCAATTTTGTTGGAATTGGTTTGCGTTGGAAAGTATTCCCTTGCAATAACTCACACGCTGTTGATACATCGACTCTTTTTGGTTCGTAAAAGAATAGCCAACTCGGTAGCCATCCAAATACCAATCATCAGCATCATGACATTGTGTGGTATTGATTCTGCGATGTTTTGCGGTGGATTTTACCGCTGTTTTGGGCTGTTTTTGTGTTTGCGTATAAGTAACTGCAGTTGGCTCTGGATAGCCTTTTGTGACTTGTACACCTTGACGCTGTTCTGCTTTGAACAGTTTTCCTAAATTACTTAGATCTTCTAACACGGTTTGAGAATCAGCCGCGCCACAAGCACTGAGTAAGAAAGGAACCGCTGTGAATAATGTTAATTTTAGTTGTTTCATTTCTACTCCAAACGTCTATCAAGCATTCGATAGACCCCTTAAACACCACAAAAGTGGTATGACCTCAATAAAAAGCGCACAAATTTACAATAAATTTTACGCTTTGTAAAAGTAATTTTTAAAAATGAAAACCATTAAAAGTTTGTTGAAAAGGGAGAAATTAGCAAGTAGCAAGCGGTCAAATTCCCTCAAAATTTTACCGCTAAATATCGTGATAACTTGGCAAATTGATTAACAAATAAAAAAACCACGAAGTGCACTGAGAATAGGATAAACCCCGTACATTTCGTGGTTAATTTTTGCCAAAACCCGACCGCTTATTAACCTTTTGCCAAGATTTCTTTTAAGAATCTTGCAGTGTGTGAGCGTTTGTCCTGCGCCACTTCTTCTGGCGTGCCTGTTGCGATAATTTGTCCACCGCCCGAGCCGCCTTCAGGACCTAAATCTACAATCCAGTCTGCGGTTTTAATCACATCCAAATTATGTTCGATCACCACAATAGTATTGCCTTGGTCACGCAATTTATGTAGCACTGAAAGTAACTGCTTAATATCAGCAAAATGCAAACCTGTGGTCGGTTCATCTAAGATATAAAGCGTTTTACCTGTATCACGTTTTGAAAGCTCAGTGGCTAATTTCACTCGTTGTGCTTCCCCACCTGAAAGAGTGGTTGAAGATTGCCCTAAACGAATATAAGAAAGCCCTACATCCATCAATGTTTGCAATTTACGAGCAATCGCTGGCACAGGTGCAAAAAACTCTCTCGCTTCTTCCACTGTCATATCTAACACTTGATGAATCGTTTTGCCTTTATAACGGATTTCAAGTGTTTCTCGGTTATAGCGTTTGCCCTTACAATGATCACAAGGCACATACACATCAGGCAAAAAGTGCATTTCGACTTTAATTACGCCATCACCTTGGCAGGCTTCACAACGTCCGCCACGCACGTTAAAGCTAAAACGCCCAACATTATAACCTCTTGCTCGCGCTTCTTGCGTCCCCGCAAACAATTCACGAATCGGCGTAAATAGCCCTGTATAAGTCGCAGGGTTTGAACGAGGTGTACGCCCAATCGGACTTTGGTCAATATCAATCACTTTATCAAAATGCGCCAAGCCATCAATAGATTTGTAAGGCGCCACATCGGTGCGTTCTGCTCTGTTTAGTGCATTTTGTGCGAGTGGGAAAAGCGTATCATTGATTAAAGTCGATTTACCTGAACCCGACACCCCTGTAATACAAGTAAATAAGCCAACGGGGATTTCAAGCTTCACATTTTTCAAATTATTACCACTTGCACCACTTAATGTCAGTAGTTTTTCTGCATTATATGGCACACGTTTGGCTGGAATCTCAATTTTCTGCTTGCCTGATAAAAAATGCCCTGTAATCGACTCTGGCACTTGCATAATCTCTTTTGCCGTGCCTTGGGCAATCACTTGCCCACCATGCACGCCTGCACCTGGTCCAATATCCACAATATGATCAGCGGCTCGAATGGCATCTTCATCATGCTCAACCACAATTACGGTGTTGCCTAAATTACGCAAGTGAATAAGTGTATTCAGTAGACGTTCGTTATCACGTTGGTGCAAACCGATAGAGGGTTCATCCAACACATACATCACCCCCACTAAACCTGCACCAATTTGACTGGCTAATCGAATACGTTGCGCCTCGCCACCTGATAGCGTTTCTGCTGAACGAGAAAGCGAAAGATAGTTCAACCCCACGTTTACTAAAAACTGCAAACGTTCACGAATTTCTTTTAAAATTTTCTCAGCGATTTTCGCTTTTTGTCCAGCTAAATCCAGTTGTTCAAAAAATTCTAGGGCTTCGCCAATTGATTTTTCAGAAACCATCGGCAAATTGGTTTTATCTAAAAATACATAACGAGCTTCACGACGTAAGCGAGAACCTTCGCATTCTAAACAAGGACGATTATTGATATATTTCGCTAATTCCTCACGTACCGAATTAGATTCGGTCTCTTTATAACGACGTGCCATATTATTTAGCACACCTTCGAAAGCATGCTTACGTTTTACTTTATCGCCTCGGTCATTCACATAAACAAATTCAATCTCGTCTTTTGAGCCGTTTAAAATAATTTCACGCTGTTTTTTGGTCAGTTCTTTAAATGGCGTATCGAGCGAAAAATCATAATGATCAGCCACCGATTTTAATAAGCCGAAATAGTAAAAACTACGACGATCCCAACCTTTAATTGCACCACTTGCCAGCGACACATCAGGATTTTGCACCACTTTATTTGGATCGAAGTATTGCTCTACGCCCAAACCATCACAAGTTGGACAAGCACCCGCTGGATTGTTAAATGAGAACAAACGAGGCTCTAATTCATGCAGTGAATAGCCACAATGCGGACAAGCAAAGCTAGATGAAAAGACAATTTCTTCTGCATTTGGATCGTCCATATCCGCAATAATTGCAGTCGAACCCGATAAATCTAATGCGGTTTCAAACGACTCTGCTAAGCGAGTTGCAATATCTTCTCGCACTTTAAAACGATCCACGACCACTTCAATCGTGTGTTTTTTCTGTAATTCTAACGCTGGCGGATCAGATAAATCACAAATTTCACCGTCAATACGCGCACGGATATAACCAGAGGCGGTCAAATTTTCCAATAATTTTACATGCTCACCTTTACGCTCTTTCACTACAGGCGCGAGCAACATCAAGCGTTTGCCTTCTGGCTCTTCCATCACTCTATCCACCATTTGCGAGATGGTTTGAGCCGCCAATGGTAAATCGTGATCTGGACAACGAGGCTCACCCACACGAGCAAATAATAAACGCAAATAGTCGTGAATTTCGGTAACTGTACCAACCGTGGAACGAGGGTTATGCGAAGTAGATTTTTGTTCAATAGAAATCGCTGGCGAAAGCCCTTCAATATGATCAACATCTGGCTTTTCCATTAAAGAAAGGAATTGGCGAGCGTAAGCAGAAAGCGATTCCACATAGCGACGTTGCCCTTCCGCATATAACGTATCAAACGCCAAAGACGACTTACCTGAACCAGATAAGCCTGTAATCACAATAAATTTATCACGAGGGAGAATTAAGTTGATATTTTTAAGGTTGTGGGTTCTTGCCCCACGAACATCAATGTACTGCATAATTAGTTGCTCTCACTAAAAAATTGTTTTTATTATCGCATATTTTAATTAGCTGTACAAAATATCAGTTTTAGTGCGTGCATTTTTTTGAATTTCAGGTAGAATACCGCACAAATTTCACAGCACTTAATTCATAAACAAGAGGATTTTATGGCAGGTATTAATAAAGTTATCATCGTGGGTAATTTAGGTAATGATCCTGAAATGCGCACTATGCCAAACGGAGAAGCCGTTGCAAATATTAGCGTAGCAACCAGTGAAAGTTGGACTGATAAAAATACAGGTGAACGTCGTGAAGTTACAGAATGGCATCGCATTGTATTTTATCGTCGCCAAGCTGAAGTGGCTGGTCAATATTTACGTAAAGGCTCTCAGGTTTATGTTGAAGGTCGTTTAAAAACACGTAAATGGCAAGATCAAAACGGTCAAGATCGCTACACTACAGAAATCCAAGGCGACGTTTTACAAATGTTAGGCGGTCGTAATCAAGGTGGTGATTTCGGTGGTAATCAAGGCGGTTGGGGTAACTCTGCACCCGCTCCACAACAAAACTATAACCAAGGCAACAGCGGTTATGGCTACGATCAAACGGCAAGTCGCCCTGCTCCACAAGCAGCAAAACCAACTCAAGCAGAACCGCCAATGGATAACTTTGACGACGATATTCCATTCTAAGAATTCGCACTTTATATTGAACAACCCGACAATACTGTCGGGTTTTCTTTTGGTTTCGAGTAAGCGGTAAAATTTGCCCAAAAACTAACAAAATCTGACCGCTTGTCGAGTGATTAAGAATAATCGCTTGCCTTGCCATAAAATTTCTTTATAATAGAAATCCTTGCACATCACTTAAAAAGATGTGTAATCCGATGGGGCGTTATTGGTTCCTCGCAACAGTGTTCAGCTTACTTAGTCAGGTTCGGAAGAAAGCAGCTTGGGTTGAAATTTCTGTGTGCCGAGGGTTGCTGGTAATGCCCCACCCTTTTTCTCCTGTCTCTTATTCCAAATATTCTAAAATGCCTTCAGTTCTCTCTAAAAAAGCAAGCGGTCAAATTTTATCTGAAATCCGCTCTTGCAAATTAAAGACAAATTCGACCGCTTATTGAGTAAACTGCTTATTCTTTTTCTACTTTGGGTAATTTATAAAGCTGATTTTTATATAAATAACTACCAAGCAATGCGTGTGCTAGTGCTTCTTTTTTCATCAACTCAGGCTGTTCTTGTGACGTTAAGCTATGCTCTGCTTTGTTATACACAAAACCTTGAATGGGCATATTCGGGCGCATTACCACCACCGAGCCATCACCTTTCATCATCGCCTGTGTTGCATCATATTGCATAAAAGCCCGATTTGGATTGACATCTTTAGTGAGATCGTAACCAATCATTGGATATTCACCACTAATGCCTGCTAGCGATAATAACGTGGTTGGCATATCAATTTGACTGACTAAGCGACCATCTCGTTTTGCTTCAATGCCTGCTCCAATAAACAATGCGGGAATTTGGAAATGCTGAATTGGCACTAAATGGTCACCTACAGCACGAGAGTCATGGTCTGCAATCACAAGGAAAATAGTGTCTTTCCAATAATCAGATTTCTTCGCCAATTCAAAGAAATGTCCAATCGCAAAATCGGCATATTTTGCGGCATTATTACGGGTTTGTTTCGGCTGTTCATACAATTCAATTTTGCCATCAGGAAACTCAAACGGATCGTGATTACTTGAGCTAAATACTAAGCTAAAGAACGGTTTGCCTTCTTTGTGCAATTGATTGAAGGTTTCATTAGCTTTATTAAATAAATCCTCATCGCTCACTCCCCAAGTTGCTTTGAACTTTGGATTTTTATAATCTTTTTCATCAATAATGCGAGTAAATCCATTGCCATAGAAAAAGCTCGCCATATTGTCAAAATGCTTTTCGCCACCGTAAATAAAGCTGGTATCGTAGCCTTGACGACGTAACAACTCGGCAATACTAAAGAAGTTGTTTTGACTTTTGGTTAATTTAACCACGGCACGAGCAGGCGTTGGGGTAAAACCAGAGGTGACAGCTTCAATACCTCGTACCGAACGAGTTCCCGTTGCATATAAGTTTTCAAATAACCAACCTTCTTTAGCCAAGCGGTCAAAATTTGGTGTGAGCGGTTTTCCTCCGAGTATGCCGACAAATTGAGCACCAAGGCTTTCTTCTAGCACAATCACAATATTTTTCTGTTTACCCTGATAGCTTGCTTGGTTATAAGTTAAAGTCGGAATTTCTGCTGAAATATAGTCAGAATCCGCTCTACCTCTAGCTTGTTTAACTAATGCGAACATTTCAGCTTCAGACATTTTGCCATACTGTTCGGAAGATTTGTCTTCATCTTTTAATTGCTGTACCGCATAAAGTACCGAATAGCCTGAACTCAGCACCAATGAGTTTACTAATGGATCACTCGAAAATGCCACCATTGCGGGGTTAATACCACGGTGTGCAAATGAAGAACGTCCGCCAATAAATACAAATGCGGCCACTAGCAACGCAATTAATGGACGGAATTTCCAGCTTGGAAAACGAATATTATTCGTTGCCCAACCAGAAAGTTTCCAATACAGTACAAAAGAACTCACACCTAATAATGAGCTCACAATTACCGACGTTAAATGCCCATTAATCAGCATACTAAAAACTTCTTTGGGATGAACCAGATATTCAATAAAAAGTCGATTTGGGCGTAAATCAAAGGTTTCAATAAAGTTAGGGGTTGCTGCTTCCATAAATAAGATGAAGCCAGAACCAATCGTAAGCCAAATACGCAAAATATTACGCCAGATAGCACCTAATTTATTGTTATTGAAGAGTAATGCAGTAAATAACGCAGGTAAGCCGAAAAGCCAGCAAAGTGCGGAAATATCAATGCGAATACCTTGTAAGAAAAGCGGTAACCAGCCATCAACGGCGGAAACACGTTCAGATTGCCACAGGCTAAGCCCGAGGCGAGATAAAGACAGTATGAGCAGATTGATCCCAACAAAAAACAGTATTGGGAACAACATAGAACGACGTTGTTCCATAATTTCTCCTTTTAAATTTCAAAATAAAGCGCAGACTAAAAATAGCCTGCGCGGATAGTACAGAATAATTATTAAGATTTTATTAAGACTTGATCGCCTACGCGAATAATTCCGCTATTTTGTGGCACTAAATGAATACCAAAAACAGGTTTACCTTTTTCATTAGTATGCTTTTGTTTAAGTGTACGGAAAGGCTCAAGATTTGGGTCGAGTTCCAGCGTATTAAGATCACGAGTGATCATCACACAGCGTGTACATAGCGCAGACTTGGAGAATAAAACCTCACCAATTTGAACCTGCTCCCACTGTTCTTCTTCAAACGCATAATGTCCATCCACTACAATATTCGGGCGAAAACGAGCCATTGAAATAGATACTGGAGACCATTGTTGTACTTGTTCAAGCGACTTTTCTGTCATCAACGACACAGGATTGCTATCGGCAAAACTTAATGGGTGATTTGCAGAATCCACCACTTCTCGCTGGCTATTTACCCCCAACCAACGAAGCTGAACTGCTCGCCCCAAAATTTCACTTAGCCATTGATTTACCTCTGTTTTCGCCACCCAAGAATTAAAGTGCGTCCCCCAAACTTCACTCGTCTGTAGCCGTTGGAAATCTTGGTAAAGCACCACACATTTTTGACCGCTTGTATGACAAATCATAATACCCGTTGCAAAAGGGAACACCGCTAAATTATATAGTTCAGCATCTTTGCGTGCCGTCATAAAAGTACCGTCTGTTTCGGTAATCATAAATTCTCGATCAAAACTCAATCCTTTGGGCTCCACAAAGGCTTGTTCTACCCGATATGCTTGAGTTGATTTAATCGGATAAAGATTTAATTGAGTGACTTTCATGGGTAAAAATTCCTTAAAATTTGACCGCTTGTGAGAAAACGTTGGCAAGATACCCAAAAACAGGTAAAAAGTAAAAGGAATTTGCAAATAAAGTATGGAAAAGCTAAACTTAGCCCCATTTCTCGCCCTATATTTTAGGCAATCGTTAGGTAATTAATTAGGTAATTAACATGGCTAAAAAACCCACGCAAGATTTTGAATCGACCCTAAAGGAATTAGAAGCAATTATCAGCCACTTAGAAACAGGCGACTTGCCTTTAGAAGAAGCATTAAATGAGTTTGAAACAGCGGTAAAACTTGTTCAACAAGGGCAAGAACGCTTACAAAAAGCTGAACAACGCATTCAAATTCTACTCAATAAAAACGAACAAGCTGTACTTTCTGATTACGAATAAAACGACCAATGAGCTACTCTCTTTCAACCGATCTTGCCGCTATTCAACAACGTATTAACGATTTTTTAAGTACGAAATTGCAAAGCTACCCTACTTATGGCTCACCATTGATTGAAGCCATGTCTTATGCTGTATTATTAGGTGGAAAACGTGTTCGTCCATTTTTAATTTATGCCACGGGTAGAATGTTAGGTGTTTCACTTGAACAATTAGATCACAGTGCTGGCGCAATGGAAGCGATTCACGCTTATTCTTTAGTCCATGATGACTTACCTGCGATGGATGATGATAAACTGCGTCGAGGTAAACCGACCTGTCATATTGCATTTGATGAAGCCACCGCAATTTTAGCGGGCGATGCGTTACAAAGTTTTGCGTTTGAATTAATTGCACAAGACACTTCGCTTACCGATTCTCAAAAAATATCACAAATTCAAGCACTTGCGCAGGCAGCTGGCGCACGAGGAATGTGCTTAGGACAAAGTCTAGATTTATTAGCAGAAGATAAGTCGGTTGCCTTAACAGAATTAGAATTGATTCACCGCAATAAAACAGGCGCATTAATTGTTGCTTCGGTATTAATGGGTTTTAATCTCTCGCAATATTCGCAAAATTTAACGATAAAACAACCGCTTGAACGCTATGCACAAGCTATCGGACTCGCATTCCAAGTGCAGGATGATATTTTAGATGTGATTGGTGAAACTGATAAAATCGGTAAAACTGTCGGCTCAGATGAAAACTTGCATAAAAGCACTTATCCGAAATTACTTGGTTTAGCAGGCGCACAAAAGAAAGCGCAAGATTTATACCAAATCGCATTAGACTCACTGGCAGAACTGCCATTTGATACTAGCGCACTAAAAGAACTCGCTGATTTTATCGTGAAACGCGAAAGTTAATTTGTAAAAAAACAGCTAATTCTAACCGCTTGTAACAGTCTTGTAACAGTAAAAAGGCACACTCGAAAGTGTGCCTTTGTTGTATCTACTGAAATTATTTCTGACGCATTGCAGGGAATAAGATCACATCACGAATTGATGGTGCGTTAGCAAAAATCATTGCTAAACGGTCGATACCTAAGCCTTCGCCCGCTGTTGGTGGTAAACCGTGTTCTAATGCCACAACGAAGTCTTCGTCTTTAAACATTGCTTCATCATCGCCTGCATCTTTTGCTGCAACTTGTGCATCAAAACGCTCAGCTTGGTCTTCTGCATCATTTAATTCTGAGAAACCATTACCGATTTCACGACCGCCGATAAATAATTCAAAACGATCTGTTACTTCAGGGTTCTCGTCGTTACGACGTGCAAGCGGTGAAATTTCCGCAGGATGTGCCATTAAGAAAGTTGGTTGAATTAATTTATGTTCCGCTACTTCTTCAAAAATCGCATTCACAACAGAGCCTAAACCCCATGATTTTTGGATTTCAATATGTAAACCTTTTGCGATTTCAACCGCTTTTTCAAAGCTGTCTAAATCTTCACGGGTAATACCGTTGCCGTATTTCACGATCGCATCGTGCATAGTGATACGCTCAAATGGTTTACCGAAATCAAATTCATATTCACCGTAAGGAACTATTGTTGTGCCAAGAATATCAATCGCTAATTTGCGTAATAACTCTTCGGTGTTATCCATTAAATCGTGGTAATCCGCATAGGCTTGATAGTATTCAATCATGGTAAATTCAGGATTATGGCGTACTGAAACACCCTCGTTACGGAAGTTACGGTTTAATTCGAATACACGCTCAAAACCACCCACAACTAGACGTTTTAAGTAAAGCTCTGGCGCAATACGTAAATACATATCAACGTCTAATGCATTGTGGTGTGTTACGAATGGTTTTGCTGCCGCACCACCTGGAATCACCTGTAACATTGGCGTTTCAACTTCAATAAAGTCTTTTTCTAAGAAGAATTGGCGAATACCAGAAACCACTTTTGAACGAATCATAAAAGTGCGGCGAGACTCTTCGTTAGAAATTAAATCTAAATAACGCTGACGATAACGGGTTTCTTGGTCTGTTAAGCCTTGCACTTTGTTTGGTAACGGACGAAGAGATTTAGTTAATAATTCCACTTCTGAACAACGCACGGTTAATTCGCCTGTTTTGGTTTTAAAAAGCGTACCAGACACACCTACGATGTCGCCTAAATCCCACATGCTCACTTTATCTGCATATACACCTTCGGCAAGGTTATCACGTGCAACATAAAGCTGAATTTGACCGCTTACATCTTGAATGGTAAAGAAAGAGGCTTTACCCATTACACGTTTAAGCATAATACGGCCAGCAACTTTCACTTGAATATCTTGTTCTTTTAACGCTTCGCCATCGATTTCATCGTACTGTGCGTGTAATTTTTCTGCGTAAGCATCACGACGGAAAGTATTTGGGAATGGATTACCTTGTTCACGTAATTTTGCTAATTTCTCACGGCGCGCTAACATTTCGCCATTAAGATCTAGTTCTTGGTTTTCAACTTCAGACATCTTTTAACCTTTTGCTTGATAAATTCGAAAAATGAATGCGATTATACGTGATTTTACAGCTTTTTGGTAGGAAACAAGCGGTCAAATTTTCTGAAAATTTTCCATTTTGCCAATAAAAAAGATCAAGAAATAGCGTAATAAAATTAATAATTCAAACTTAATGAAAGAAGTAATTGAAATGGTAATTTAATGGAGGCGTGTACCGGAGTCGAACCGATCTACATGGATTTGCAATCCAGTGCATAACCGCTTTGCTAACACGCCATATTGAAGAGATAAAATGGAGCGGGAAACGAGGCTCGAACTCGCGACCCCGACCTTGGCAAGGTCGTGCTCTACCAACTGAGCTATTCCCGCTTTGATTCGTTGTTCGTAAGGAACGAGGTGCATTTTACGGATTTCCAGAACTATGTCAAACACTAATTTCATTATTTTATTTCAAATGATGAAAAAAAGATCACAGCGTTGAAAATTTAATAAATTTGGTGCTAATTCATTGATTTTATATGTCCATTTATCTTTTTAGTAGCTTGCCCGTGTATATAAAAATGATCTGCACCCCAAAACCTGGACACCTAATTTGAGGTGCAGATTATGTCTTATTCTTATCAATTTCGTTTAAACATTATCAAACAAGTGACCGAACAGGATTTGGGTATTCGTGAGGTCGCTAAA
>NZ_CABFJY010000007.1 GCF_901687125.1 Actinobacillus vicugnae | reverse complement strand
CGGTGGTTCGATTCCGCCTCGAGGCACCATCTATTCCTCCTTAGTTCAGTCGGTAGAACGGTGGACTGTTAATCCATATGTCGCAGGTTCGAGTCCCGCAGGAGGAGCCATATTCTAAAGCCCTGATGATTTTCATTAGGGCTTAAATTTATGAGCAATCTTGAGCTTAACCAGAAAAAGTTGGTTTGCTAACTTGACGATAAACTCAAATAGTTGCATAATAAATCATTCGCAATCAATGCGATGCCTCGATAGCTCAGTCGGTAGAGCAGGGGATTGAAAATCCCCGTGTCGGTGGTTCGATTCCGCCTCGAGGCACCATCTATTCCTCCTTAGTTCAGTCGGTAGAACGGTGGACTGTTAATCCATATGTCGCAGGTTCGAGTCCCGCAGGAGGAGCCATATTCTAAAGCCCTGATAGTTAATCAACTGTCAGGGTTTTGCCTTTTATCTCCTATCACTTTCATTTACACTCATTTTGACACTATTGCCGAAATTTTGTGATCTCTCTCCAATTTTTTAAAAAAACTTGAAATTTCTCTTCGCAAAATCTCGTCAGAAAGAGTATCATTAGTGAAACAATAAAAAATGATTCCTCGAATATCGTCAATTTTGCGACATCACTTTTAATACGAGTGATGTCGCATTTTTTATACCTAAAAATCCACCTTTTATCCTGTTATAAAGGTGGATTTTTTGTATAATAAAAACAATTTTTCGCTTGTTCTTATTTAGTTTCAAAAGACAAGCGGTCGAATTTTAGAAAAATTTTGCAAAGAGAAAATTATGTTTGAAAACCTATCTGACAGACTATCGAAAACCCTACGCAACATTACGGGTAAAGGTCGTTTAACTGAAGATAATATTAAAGATACGCTACGCGAAGTGCGTATGGCGTTATTAGAAGCCGATGTAGCATTACCTGTAGTACGTGAATTTATCAATAAAGTAAAAGAGCGTGCAATTGGTGAAGAAGTAAATAAAAGCCTAACGCCAGGTCAAGAATTTCTTAAAATCGTACAAGGTGAGCTTGAGAAAGCGATGGGTGAAGCGAATGAAGAGCTAAACCTTGCCACTCAACCGCCAGCGGTAATTTTAATGACTGGTTTACAAGGTGCTGGTAAAACCACCTCGGTCGGCAAGCTAGCTAAATTCCTTAAAGAACGCCATAAAAAGAAAGTCTTAGTTGTTTCAGCGGACGTATACCGCCCTGCTGCGATTAAACAGCTTCAAACTTTAGCTGAAGCGCTCAAAGTGGATTTTTTCCCAACTGATACCAGCCAAAAGCCTGTTGAAATTGCGGAACTTGCACTTAAGCACGCCAAATTAAATTTCTTTGATGTCTTGATTGTCGATACAGCGGGTCGTTTGCATGTAGACGGCGAGATGATGCAAGAAATCCAGCAAATTCACAGCGTTTTAAATCCAATCGAAACCCTGTTCACCGTAGATGCGATGACAGGTCAAGACGCAGCCAATACAGCAAAAGCCTTCAACGAAGCGCTACCGCTGACGGGTGTGATTCTAACTAAAGTAGATGGCGATGCACGTGGTGGTGCCGCGTTATCTATCCGCCAAATTACAGGCAAGCCGATTAAATTCCTCGGTGTTGGCGAAAAGACCGATGCACTTGAGCCATTCCATCCAGATCGTGTTGCTTCTCGTATTCTAGGGATGGGCGATGTTCTCTCATTAATTGAAGATTTACAACGTTCTGTCGATCAAGAAAAAGCGGAAAAAATGGCTCAGAAATTCAAAAAAGGGGACGATTTCACCCTTGAGGATTTCCGTGAACAGTTGATCGAAATGAAGAAAATGGGAGGCATGATGTCAATGCTTGATAAATTACCTGGTGCGAAAAATTTACCAGACCATGTAAAAAATCAGGTGGACGACAAAATGTTTGTCAAAATGGAAGCGATCATCAATTCCATGACACTAAAAGAACGTGCAAACCCAGAAATTATCAAAGGCTCACGCCGTCGTCGTATTGCGTTAGGTTCTGGCACTCAAGTGCAGGATGTAAATAAATTGCTGAAACAATTCGATGAAATGCAACGAATGATGAAAAAAATGCGCAAAGGCGGTATGGCGAAAATGATGCGAGGCATGAAAGGCTTAATGGGCGGAGGCGGTTTAGGCGGCCTCGCTGGCTTAGGCGGAATGTTTGGTGGTAAGCGTTAAGCCTGATTCTAACACCTGATAAGCGGTCAACTTTCTCAGATTTTTTGCAAAATTTCAGAGGGATTTGACCACTTATTGCTTATATCTAATCAATATCGCGATCAAATCTCCCCTCGTCTAATGATGCAACCCGAAGACATTGCTTATATTGAGCGTGCTAACGCTTGACGAAGCTTTCCTTGGTGTGTTGTAAGTAATTGTTCGGCAGTGGTTTTATCGGAGCCACTTAGGATCATCATAATCGCTAATTTTACATTATTTTCAGCGATTTTTAACGCATCTTCGGCAGTAGTTTTATCACATTCACAGGCTTCCATCACGATTTTAACTGCACGGGCTTTGAGTTTTTCATTGCTGGCTTGCACATCGACCATTAAATTTGAGTAACATTTGCCGATCATCACCATTGAAGCCGTGGTGAGCATATTGAGCACCAGTTTTTGTGCAGTACCCGATTTCATTCGGCTTGAACCTGTAAGCACCTCTGCGCCAACAACAGTATCAATCGCAATATCAGCAATTTTTGCCATAGCAGATGCTGGGTTGCTAGCAATAGAAACGGTGGTTGCGCCAAGCGATTTGGCATAGTCCAACGCACCGATCACATAAGGAGTACGTCCGCTTGCAGCAATGCCCACCAACACATCTTTTTGATTAAAATTGACCGCTTGTAAATCGGCTTTACCTTGCTCTCGATTATCTTCCGCACCTTCAATTGGGTGGCGTAATGCACGTTCTCCTCCCGCAATAATGCCAACCACCATTTCAGGCGCAACACCATAAGTTGGAGGGCATTCAGAAGCATCTAGCACGCCCAAACGTCCACTTGTGCCTGCGCCTACGTAGACTAATCGCCCATCTTTTTGGAACGCTTGTACGATTTTTTCGACCGCTTGTGCAATTTGTGGCAAGCATTTTTCCACTGCTAATGGCACTTTTTTATCTTCATTATTAATCACTTGAACTAGTTCAAGCGCCGATAGTTGATCGATATTACTCGAATTGGGATTGCGTTGTTCGGTAATCATTTGCGACAGCACATTTATTAATAGGTTTTTCTCTGACATTTTATTTCCTTCACTCATGAAACCATAAGATATGTATCACTCAAAAAAGCGTTATTTGGGATAAATCACTCCTAAACTTACCGATTGATTTGCACCTGTCACACGAGGTAAATTGCTCGGTAAGTTATGTATACGTTGATAGGCAAGCCATGCAAAAGCCGCTGCTTCTACATAATCTATATCTAGCCCATACTCGCTGGTAGTGGCAACCGTCCAGCTCGGCAATAATTCACAAAAACGTTGCATTAACAATGGGTTACGTGCGCCACCACCACAAACAAGTAATAAGCACTGCTTTTCACTTTTAAGCGTATTTAGTTCATTTACGACACTTTGTGCGGTAAATTCGGCCAGTGTACGCTGTACGTCTTGAGGGCGATAAGCATTCAAATGCTTCGCTTTTTCTGCCAGCCATGTGAGATTAAATAATTCTCGCCCCGTACTTTTCGGTGCAGGCAATTGGAAAAATGTTTCATCTAACAAACACGCCAATAATTCGGGTATTAACGTGCCTGTTTTTGCCCATTCAGCGTTTTTATCGTAGCGTTTTGCTTGGTGCAGTTCGATCCAAGAATCCATCAAAGCATTACCAACACTTACATCATAACCAATCGTCGGTTGATTTGGTGCTAACACAGAAATATTCGAGATACCGCCAATATTTAGCACTACAGTTAAGCGTTCTGCTGAAGCAAAAATACCTTCATGAAAAGCAGGTACAAGTGGTGCGCCTTGCCCGCCAACCGCCATATCTTTACGACGAAAATCCGCCACAGTGGTAATCCCCGTTTTAGCTGCAACCAAATTCATATCGCCAATTTGCATCGTAAACGGAAAACGGCTGTTGGGTGAATGCCATACAGTTTGCCCGTGGCAACCAATCGCTTGAATATCCTGTGCGGTTAGCTGATTTTCAGCTAAAAATTGATTGATACCTTCTGCATAAAGTAAGCCCAAGCGATGATCAATTTCCCCGAGGTTTTGCAATGAAGTTTCGCCACTTTTTAGCAATGCGGATAACGATCTACGCAACTCTTCAGGCATGGGGATAAAGCCACAAGCGGTTAATTTTGGTGGATTTTTTGCAAAATCCATTAGGCAAAGATCGACACCGTCAAGACTTGTGCCAGACATTACGCCAAGATAGAGATTTTTAGTCATAAGTTAAGAGAACAGGAAAATTTGTTGAATTATATCGAATATACCGCCTAAAAGCGGTAAGATCTCGGCTGATTTTTACAAATTTACCAACTTATGAACCTACAAAAACTTTTACTGACTCGACGCTTTTTTTCCACTCTTGCATTTTTTTCAATGCAGACGGTCTTTTTTATTTATCTTCAGAAAAAAGGATTAAGCAATGGCGAAATTGCTTTTTCACTTTCGTTACTCTTTTTCTGTAATCAAGCACTGGCTATTCTGGCGGGCATTTGGGGCGATCGCTACGGCTTAGCTAAAATGATGTTGCTTGGCTGTTTGTTAGATGTATTGGCGTATATTTTCTTTCTTTCGGCAGAAAGTTATTGGCTGTTATTGCTGGCAACAACCTGCTTTGGGTTGGGAAGCTGTTTGTTCGGTACCAATGCGAAAGCCTGTTTATTGGCGCTTGCGGGTGAGGAATATGCGGAGAAAACACGCTTACAAGGCAAGTATTTGAAAGTCACCAGTATGTCATCGATGTTTGCGCCGTTGTTAGTCATTCCATTTATTAAATTTGATCAAATTGCGTTGTTGATTTGGGTTTGTTTTGCAATGGAAGCGGTGTTATTTGCATTAATGGTGAAGCCGTTTTATCAAATTCAAACACTACAAACCTTGGTGAAATTCCGCTTTGGGCAGATTCGAGAAATTATCACTAAAGAATTTTTATTTGTGCATTTGATGTTGTTTATTCCGCTGTCAATTGCTACTTCATTTTTTGTGATTTTCCCGTTTTTGTTTGATAACAAATTAGCTGCGCCAGAACATAGCCCAATTGCGCTGTTTGTAAATGGCTTAATGACGGTTTCATTACAAAGCTATTTCTCACGCAAAATTAATTTAACCACAAAGCAAACTATTTGGGTTGCACCACTACTAGCAGTTGGCATTATTGTGCCATGGTTCATCACACTCCATTATATTTCGCTGTTTTCTGCTTATTTGTACTTGGTGATTTTTACCGTGATTGAAGTGTATGCGTTAACAGCAATGGCGAATTTATTGGTGAAATTTGATAATGGCACAAATCGGGGCTTTATTTTTGGTGCTTCACGTTTGCTACTTTCGGTTGCGACCGTGGTGGTGATGAATCTGATTCCACATTTATTTTTGGTGTAGTGATGAAGCTATTATTGATTACGATAGGAGCGGTACTCGGTGCTATTTCTCGCTGGCAATTGGGCGTATGGTTTAATGGTTGGTTAAGCCAATTCGCTTTCGGCACTTTGCTAGCAAATTGGATCGGCTGCTTGTTAATTGGTGTCGCTGTTGGGCTAAACTTGAATGATAGCCAGAAATTATTATTTATCACGGGCTTTTTAGGCAGTTTTACCACTTTTTCGAGTTTTTCTTTAGAAGTAAGCGAAAAGCTACTCGCTGATAAATATTGGCAAGCACTAAGCATCATTAGCCTTCACTTACTTGGTGGAATTATTTGCACGCTCTTAGGCATTCTCCTCATCCGAACGCTAACAAGCGGTTAAATTTGCATGCCATTTTGCAAGTCTGAATCCTTGGTGTGAATGTCCGTGCAAAAAAGCAAAATTTTGTAAAACTGTGAGAGGCTTCACATAAATTTTTGCGTAGAGATTGCATAATAATCAACAAAGTTATAATTTTGTTAAAATTGCACTTTGGATGTTGTCGAGCAAAACCTTGTGTTTAAGGAGAACATTATGATTATTGGTTGCCCAAAAGAAGTGAAAGTCCAAGAATATCGTGTTGGCTTAACACCTGCTAATGTCCAATCTTATGTAGAGGCGGGTCATACGGTGTATATTGAATATGGTGCAGGTGCAGAAATTGGCTTTAGTGATGAAGCTTATCAGATGGCTGGTGCTACGCTAACGGATAAAGCGACACTGTTTGCTAACAGTGAGATGATTATAAAAGTGAAAGAGCCGATTGAAAGTGAATACCACTACTTCCGTGAAAATCAAATCCTCTATACCTATCTACATTTAGCGGCAGATAAACCGCTCACCGAAATGTTATTAGCTAAAAAGATTCAATCCATTGCCTATGAAACCATTAAAACACCAGCAGGTTTACCTTGCTTAGCGCCAATGAGTGCGATTGCAGGGCGTTTGTCCGTATTAGAAGCAGCAAAATTTAGCCAAAAAACCTTTGGTGGCACAGGCACGTTATTAAGCGGTACTGCGGGTACACCAAAAGCCAAAGTGGTGATTTTAGGCGCAGGTGTAGTAGGGTTAAATGCCGCACAAATTGCAATGGGGATTGGTGCAGATGTAACCATCTTAGATATTAATGCCACTCGTTTAGCTTATATTGACCAAATGTTTGGTATGCAAATCACAACGCTCACCAGCTCAAGAGGCAATCTTCTCAATCTCTTATCGCAAGCAGATGTTGTGATTGGTGCAGTACTCATTCCTGGTGCTAAAGCGCCACATTTATTACGTCGTGCAGATCTTAAACTGATGAAAAAAGGTGCAGTGTTGGTGGATGTGGCGATAGACCAAGGCGGCTGTTTTGAAACGTCAAAAGCAACCACACACAATGACCCAATCTATGAAATAGATGGCATTATTCATTACTGTGTGGCAAATATGCCAGGTTGCGTTGCTCGCACTGCCACACTTGGCCTAACCGATTCTACCCTTGAATATGGTCTGTTGATTGCGCAATATGGGGTACGTCAAGCGTGTTTAAATAACAGCGCATTGCTACAAGGCTTAAATACTTATAACGGCAATTGTACTTTCAAAGGCGTGAGTGATGCTTTCGGGCTTCCTTATGTCACAGCAGAAGCGGCATTAACCTAATAAAGCCACCACAAGAGGTCAAATTTACCTAATATTTTGCAAAAGTCATTTCTCTAAAAAGCGGAGAAATGGCTTTTTTGCTTTTTCAGGACAGCGATTTGTTTTAGAATCAGCAGACTGTATTTACTCGCAAGGATTTATGATGAAAAAATTATTTTTGGTGGCATTTATTGCAGCATTAGGCTTAACCGCTTGTGGCGTGAAAGGCCCACTTTATTTCCCTGAGCAAGCGCCTGCTCAACAACAATCAAAATAAGCTTTCGCCACAATAAAGCAAAATAAGTATTGCAAGCGGTCAAATTTGAGTGCTTTTTTGCAAATATTTTGCGAATGTGATTTTCAAACACAACGGATAACTAAATGAATCATTTCGACTATAAAAATCAACAACTTTTCGCAGAAGATGTTTCTGTTTCAGACATTATTAATCAGTACGGTACACCTGCTTATATCTACTCTCGTGCAACACTTGAGCGCCACTGGCACGCTTTTGATAAAGCGTTCGGCACACACCCACACCTTATCTGCTTTGCAGTAAAATCAAATTCAAATATTGCATTATTAAATGTGATGGCTCGTCTTGGCTCGGGGTTTGATATTGTTTCTCAAGGTGAGCTAGAACGTGTGCTTGCCGCGGGCGGTGAAGCGAGCAAAATCGTCTTTTCAGGCGTAGCAAAATCACACACCGAGATCCAGCGTGCGCTAGAAGTTGGCATTCGTTGCTTTAATATTGAGTCAATTGCGGAATTACATCGCATTAATGAAGTCGCAGGTCAATTAGGCAAAATTGCGCCTATTTCATTGCGCGTAAACCCAGACGTAGATGCACACACTCACCCTTATATTTCAACAGGTTTAAAAGAAAATAAATTTGGTGTGAGCGTCACTCAAGCACGTGAGGTCTATGGCTTAGCAAAAAGTTTACCGAACGTAAAAATCACAGGTATGGATTGTCATATCGGCTCACAATTAACTGAATTACAACCGTTTTTAGACGCAACTGATCGTTTAATCGTATTAATGGAACAGCTTAAAGAAGACGGTATTGAGCTTCATCATTTAGATTTAGGCGGTGGTTTAGGTGTGACATACAACGGTGAGCAGCCACCACACCCAACTGAATATGCACAAGCGTTATTAGCAAAATTAAGCGATTATCCAGATCTTGAGATAATTTTAGAGCCAGGTCGTGCGATCACCGCCAATGCAGGAATCTTAGTCACAAAAGTAGAATACCTGAAAGCAAATGAAGATCGTAATTTTGCGATTGTGGACACAGGTATGAACGATATGATCCGCCCTGCGCTATATGAAGCCTATATGCAAATTATCGAAGTAGATCAGTCGCTTACCCGTGAAAAAGCGATTTATGATGTGGTAGGCCCAATTTGTGAGACCTCAGACTTTCTAGGCAAAGGCAGAGAATTAGCGATTGCGCAAGGTGATTTAATTGCAATGCGCTCAGCGGGGGCTTATGGTGCGACAATGTCTTCGACTTACAATTCCCGCCCACAAGCGGTCGAAATTATGGTGGACGGCAACCAAGCACATCTAATTAAAGCACGTGCAAGTTTTGCCGATTTATGGCGTTTAGAAAAATTATTGCCTTAACCGCAAATATTAATGGAGAAAGTAATGAAACTTTATGGTTTAAAAGGTGCTTGTTCGTTTGTACCACACGTGGCATTAGAATGGACTGGCGCAGAATATCAAGCAGAATTAGTAAGCCGTGAATTTATCAAATCAGCAGAATTTTTAGCATTAAACCCTCGTGGTGCAGTGCCATTATTAGTGGATGGCGATTTGGTGCTTTCACAAAACCAAGCGATTTTGCATTATTTAGATGAGAAGTACCCAGAAGCTAAATTATTCGGTAGCAAAACATTGTGTGATAAAGCAAGAGCTTCTCGCTGGTTAGCGTTTTTCAATAGTGATGTACATAAGTCATTTACGCCATTGTTCCGCCTACCGAGCTATGCAGAAGGTAATGAGGAGCTGACGAAAGTGATTCGCCAACAAGCTGCAGAACAGCTATTAGATCAATTAGCCGTGGCAAACGAACATTTAGAAAGCCATATTTTCTTTGGTGAGAATATTTCAGTGGCAGATGTGTATCTTTATATCATGTTAAATTGGTGCCGCATTTTAGGGTTAGATTTCTCACACCTTGAACAACTTTCACCGTTTATGCAACGTGTCGAAGCAAATGCAGGTGTGGATGCTGTGCGTATTACAGAAGGCTTAAAAGGCTAATCCTTTCTAATTAGTCTGTCCAAAAGCAGAGTTTATCTCTGCTTTTTTTATGCGAGTAACTTTCATTAACTTGACAAAAATTGATAAAAATCAATATCATTCACAATTAAATTCGGTATAAATCCTCCCTTATTCTGTGACAGATTGAGAGAGTGATTATGATTACAACAACAGCTTGGCAAGCAACTCAAGCCGCACCCAAAGCATTTCCTGAACGTCAGGCACTAATGCCAATTTGGGGCGGTGAGTCAGTGCCACAACCAGAATGGCAGCATTTGTGGAGACAGGCTGTCATTCACGCACTTAAAGAAGATGGTTTAGCTTATTTCCATATTCCTTTTTGTGCTAGCCACTGTATTTTCTGCGGGTTTTATCGCAATGCGTGGAAACAAAACTACAGCAAAATTTATACCGATAAATTAATTGACGAACTGGCTTATGAAGCGAGTATTCGTCAAGGCAACGGTAAAATCCAAGCGGTTTATTTTGGTGGCGGTACGCCTACCGCACTTGATACCGAAGATTTGGTGCGCTTAATCAAAGCTTGCTACCAATATTTACCACTGGCGGATGATTGCGAATTTACCCTTGAAGGGCGTATTAGCCATTTTGATATTGAAAAAGCACACGCTTGTGTAGAAGCGGGCGTGAACCGTATTTCAATCGGGATTCAAACCTTTAATTCTAAAATTCGTAAACGTTTAGGACGCAAACACAGCGGTGAAGAAGCTTATGAATATCTCAAAGCGCTATGTGAATTAGATGCGGTAATCGTTGCTGATTTAATTTTTGGCTTGCCGAATCAAACCGATGAAATTTGGGCGAATGATATTAAAGTTGCAAGCAGTTTGCCGTTATCTGGTTTAGATATTTACGCATTTAATAATTATCCGTTTTTACCAATCAATAAAATGATCGAACACGGCGCTTTGCCAGCGCCAGCTAGTTTTGAAGTGCAAGCGCAACATTATGCGTATGCGGTAGAAAATTTACTCCACGCTGGCTGGAATCAAGTGAGTAACAATCACTTTGCCTTCCCAAATCGAGGCGAACGCAATCGCTATAACAGCTTAGTAAAATCCAATATGCCATGTTTGGCATTTGGTTCTGGTGCGGGTGGCAATTTTGGCGGCTATAGCTTCCAAGTACATTCCACGCTACAAACCTATTTAGATACGCCAGCTGATCAAAAAGCGTTATCTTTTTTAAGTAAACATGGCCCAAACAAGCCATTACTTGGCGTGGTTCAACACGATTTAGAATTAGGTTATTTGGATATTACATTATTCAAAAACAACCCAAAAGCAATGAAATTGCTGATGCAATGGCAGCAATTATCGCTACTAAACATTGATCAAGATGGCATAGCCCGACTAAATATTAGTGGTCGCTATTGGTCACCAATTTTGATCCGAAAATTAATGCTCACCTTACCAACAGAAGATCAAAAGGAGAACAATATGGTTAAATTAAGTGAACAACAATTAGCTGAATTACGTCAATCACTTGCGGAAAACCCAGGACAAATTTTAGAAATGGTAGCAGGTATGAAACAATGTAGCCTTGAAGAAGTGATTAGTTGTTTACCTACCGAAATGGTAACCAAAACCGACGGTGCACGCTTTGTTGAAATTATGCAAGCATTAGCAACTTTAGAGGATGCGGTAACCTTTATCGTCCATACACCAGATGCCGTCGTTGAAGTGACAGGTAAGTTACCAAGCGGTCAAATTGGTAGAGGTTTTTACAATTTCGATCACGGCCATGAAGGTGGCGTACACGGTCATTTACGTTATGAAAACTGTGCGGCAATTTACTTACTTGAACGTCCATTTATGGGCAAACAAACCGTATCACTTAACTTTATTAACCAGCAAGGTGGTGCAATGTTTAAAATCTTTGTTGGACGTGATGAAGCACGCAACTTACGTCAAAACCAAATTGATTTTATGCGCCAATTAGTGAAGGGTGAATAATGATTTTACTATTCGGAGCCAATGGTTTAGCGGGACGTGCGTTACTTGAAGTGACTGATCAACCGATGATTTCAGTATTACGCCAGCCATCAGAAGATCCGTTTTTTGCTACACGCCCAACCGCAGTGGCGGACGTGATGTCATTAGCAGCTTGTGAGGCGGTGATTCAGCAATACTCACCACAAGTGGTGATCAGTTATATTGGTGGCAAGAAAGACGGTGTGCGTAGTGATGCGCAGGGTAATATCAATCTTATTCGAGCATTAGAGAAACACGCTCCCGAAGCTCGCTTTATTTTTATTACCAGTATGGGGTGTGGTGAACAGTGGACGTTTTTGCCAGAGCCAGTAAAACAAGTACTAGGTGAAGCATTACAAGAAAAAACGCAAGCAGAAAATTTATTGCGTAAAACAGCACTGAATTGGACCATTCTTCGTCCATGCGGGCTAAACACGAGCGAAGGCAATACTTTCCGTTTAGCTGAAAATACGACAGAATTGCCCACAACTTATATGAGCCGTAAAGCATTGGCAAATGCGGTGCAATTTGTGCTTAAAGATAATGCCCTAAATCATAAAATTTTCTCTGTTAGCCAATAATTGGCAATGCTGTGGCACAAGTTTCTGCTTGTGCCATTTTACCTTTCTATTCAGCTAAAATTTGCTTTAATAGCATCAGTAAGATCGGTAATTCGGTTACCCCATTTCGATCAATAAAATGCCCGCCTTCATTCAAACGAATATAATCTGCCTGCAAATATTGTGCAAAGCTCTCACTAAATAAATGCGGCACAATTTCATCATCTAACGCAGAAATCACATAAGACTTACGTGGTAAACAAGCGGTCTGATTTGAGTAAAAATCTGCAAATGGATCAAGTTCTGGTAAAGTCGGCAATTTTTCATAAAAACCAGAAACAAAAATCGCTGTATTCACTGTTTGTTGCGTAACCGCTAAATAATTAAGTAACGCAATACACCCCAAACTATGCCCTACAAAAATCGTATTTTCGTCCAATTTTAGTGCTTTTTGATGGTGCGCTAGCCAATCTTGCGGGGTAGGGTGATGAGGATCTGGCATAGCTAAACATTCCGATGCAATCCCCAGCTTTGCCAATTCATTTTGAAGCCACGGAAACCAATTTCGTGTGGGATTGGCAGTATAGCCATGTGTAATATAAATCTTTTTCATACATTCTCCTTTATATAGAAAACGTTTGCGTACTAGCTAATTTAGCCTAAAAAATACACTTTTTAAAGTGAGATCTCTGTCACAAATTGACAAAAAACTTTATAACCTATTGATTGTAAAACACTTTTATTTTTATGGTTTGATTGACATCCTCCGTCGTGAAGCGTAACTTATGAAACATCATTTTACTATTTGAAACGCTAGCAACGAGAGGTGTCCAATGAGAGTTTCTTATCAAGATCTAAAAGCTGAATTTAAGCGTGTTTTATTAGCGCGTAACGTACGTGAAGAAATTGCCGAAGAGTGTGCAACCGTATTTGCGGATACTACTCAAGCGGGAGCTTATTCACATGGAGTAAATCGCTTTCCGCGTTTTATTCAGCAGCTAGAAAATGGCGATATTGTACCAGAAGCTGTACCAACTAAAGTACTTTCATTGGGGGCGATTGAGCAATGGGATGCTCATCAAGCCATTGGTAATCTCACTGCGAAAAAAATGATGGACAGAGCCATGGAACTTGCTTCACAAAATGGTATTGGGGTAGTGGCATTGCGCAATGCAAATCACTGGATGCGAGGTGGCTCGTACGGCTGGCAAGCAGCAGAAAAAGGCTATATCGGTATTTGCTGGACAAATGCGCTAGCGGTAATGCCACCTTGGGGGGCGAAAGAATGCCGTGTGGGGACAAACCCACTAATTATTGCGGTGCCAACTAACCCCATCACTATGGTGGATATGTCTTGCTCAATGTATTCCTACGGAATGCTTGAAGTACACCGCTTACAAGGTCGCCAAACCTTTGTCGATGCAGGTTTTGATGATGACGGTAATCCAACACGTGATCCTGCAACCGTTGAGAAAAACCGCCGTTTAATGCCAATGGGATTCTGGAAAGGTTCAGGTTTATCTATCGTGTTAGATATGATCGCCACCCTTCTTTCTAACGGTGAATCTACTGTAGCAGTAACCGAAGACAAAGATGATGAATACTGCGTTTCACAAGTGTTTATCGCAATTGAAGTAGATCGCTTAATCGATGGTAAAACTAAAGATGAAAAACTCAATCGCATTATGGATTACGTTCGCACTGCGGAGCGTGCTGATCCAGAGGTTGCAGTTCGTTTACCAGGTCACGAATTTACTCAAATTCTTGCCGACAACAAAGCTAACGGTATTCCAGTTGATGACACCGTTTGGGCGAAGCTGAAATCGTTGTAAAGCCATTGTAGGGACGCCACGCTTAGCATCCTAATCGGATACGAAGCAACATGTCCCTACGTAACGATTTACAAGCGGTCAAATTTTTCAAAAATTTTACGAGGAACAAACGATGTTTTTCGGACACATTTCAAACTACAACCCCAAACAGTATCCACCCGCAATTGCGTTTGCATTGGAGTATTTAAAGAGCACAGATTTTGATGCAATGCAAGCGGGCGTTTACGAGTTAAAAGGGAAAAAGATTTACGTCCAAGTGTTGGATTTGGAAACTAAAGACATTTCAGCCTTTCAACCCGAAGTACATCACAATTACTTAGATGTGCAATACCTTCACCAAGGTAAAGAGAAAATGGCATTTGCCGTAGATAACGGTCATTACCCTGTTCACACAGCCTATCTGCCTGAACGAGATATTCAGTACTATCAAGCGGTCGAAAATGAGCAAATTTTTACCTGTGAGGCAGGCAATTTTGCCGTATTCCTCCCTGAAGACTGCCATCGAACAGCGATTTTTCACGGTACACCAACTATTCGCAAAGTGGTGGTAAAAATTGCAATGAGTGAAATTTGAGGTGAACAATGAAAACTCTAGCCCAATATGTTGGAAAAGCGATTGAAGCTGTTGTTGTGCTTATTCTCTCGGCAATGTCGATTTTGGTTTTCCTGAATGTGGTGTTGCGCTACGGCTTTAATAGCAGTATCAGCGTAACCGAAGAAGTGTCTCGCTATATGTTTGTTTGGCTGGCGTTTTTAGGCGCAATACTCGCTTTTAGCGAGAATCAACACGTTAGCGTCACTGTTTTAACGGATAAACTCTCGCCTATCGGTCGTCATATTCTTAAACTCTTCACCGATGCCGCTATGTTATTTTGTTGCTATTTAATTGTCGATGGTAGCTGGATTCAATTCCAACTTAACCTCGCCAACCTCGCACCAATTTCAGGCTTACCACAAGGGATTACCTTCCTTGCAAGCACAGTAGCTGGCGCGCTTATCGGCATTTTAATTATTGCAAGAATCGGCGCAAATCTGACCGCTTTAGTTAAAGGAGAAATCCAATGACTGTCGTAATTTTCCTTTCTGTATTACTCGGCGCAATTATTCTCGGTGTGCCCGTAGCGTTTGCGTTACTGATTTGTGGCGTGGCGTTAATGCTTCATCTTGATTTATTCGATGCGCAAATTCTTGCCCAACAAATTGTCAGTGGTGCGGACAGTTTCTCGCTAATGGCGATTCCGTTCTTTATTCTTGCAGGCGAAATTATGAATGAAGGCGGGCTTTCTAAACGTATTATTGATTTACCGATGAAATTGGTCGGTCATAAACGTGGTGGCTTAGGCTTTGTGGCGATTCTTGCAGCAATGATTATGGCTAGCCTTTCTGGCTCTGCTGTTGCCGATACGGCAGCGGTGGCAGCGATGTTGTTACCGATGATGAAAACCACTGGCTACCCAATTGATAAATCTGCAGGTTTAATTGGTACAGCGGGTATTATTGCGCCAATTATCCCGCCAAGTATTCCGTTTATTGTGTTCGGCGTGGCAAGTGGCGTATCCATTACCAAGTTATTCTTAGCAGGGATTTTCCCTGGCATTATGATGGGGATCTGTTTAGCCACACTTTGGTGGTGGCAGGCAAAGCGCCTTGATTTAATGACCTTCTCAAAAGCAACCAAAGAAGAACTTTGCATTTCGTTCAAAAACAGTGTTTGGGCGTTAATGCTACCTGTGATCATTATTGGCGGTTTCCGTTCAGGCATGTTCACCCCAACTGAAGCAGGGGCGGTGGCAACCTTCTATGCATTAGTGGTATCACTGTTTGTTTACCGTGAAATGAAATTCAAAGATCTCTACAAAGTGATTCTAGCTGCAGCAAAAACGACTGCAGTGGTAATGTTCTTAGTGGCGGCAGCAAACGTAACAGGCTGGTTAATTACTGTGGCGGAGTTACCAACCATGCTGACTGAATTACTTGAGCCACTCATCAGCAGCCCAACGACGCTATTGATCGTAATTATGTTCGCGGTGTTTGTGATCGGAATGGTAATGGACCTAACCCCAACAGTTTTAATCTTAACCCCTGTGTTAATGCCATTGGTAGAAGAAGCTGGTATCGACCCTGTTTACTTCGGCGTGCTATTTATTCTTAACACTTCAATCGGCTTAATTACCCCACCTGTGGGCAATGTGTTAAATGTAATTACGGGTGTATCAAGATTGCCGTTTGACCAAGCTGCAAAAGGCATTATGCCGTATCTATTTATGATGATTAGCTTATTACTACTGTTCGTATTCGTGCCAGATTTAATTTTAGTACCGTTAAGCTGGATGCAGTAAATCATAACGTCCCTCTTCACTAAAGAGGGGAACTAGAAAACAAATTCCCAACCTACTTAGGAGAATCCTATGAAATTTTTTAATCTCAAAACTTTATCGACTTTTGTGGCGAGTGCAGTGGCATTTTCAGGCGTAGCAAGTGCAGAAATCTCACTTCGTTTTGGTTATGAAGCACCTCGTTCAGACAGCCAACACGTGGCAGCGAAAAAATTTAATGACTTATTAAAAGATAAAACCAAAGGGGAAATTAAACTTAAATTATTCCCGGATAGCACGCTCGGTAACGCACAAACGATGATCAGCGGTGTGCGTGGCGGTACGATTGATATTGAGATGTCTGGTTCACCAAACTTCACAGGCTTAGAACCAAAATTAAACGTAATCGATATTCCATTTATCTTCAAAGATCGTGAACACGTTTACAAAGTACTCGATGGCGAAATTGGGCAAGGCTTGCTTGCCGACCTTGAAAAACAAGGCTTAAAAGGCTTGGCGTTCTGGGACGTTGGCTTCCGTGCATTCTCTAATTCCAAACATGCAGTAAACAAGCCTGAAGATATCAAAGGTTTGAAAGTACGTACCAACCAAAATCCAATGTATATCAAAGCATTTAGCTTATTGGGTGCTAACCCAGTGCCTATGCCACTGTCAGAACTCTATACCGCACTTGAAACCCGAGCAGTGGATGCGCAAGAACACCCAATCGGGATTTTCTGGTCGGCAAAACTTTACGAAGTACAAAAACATTTAAGCTTAACTAACCATGGCTATACACCGTTAATCGTAGTGATGAACAAAGCGAAATTTGATAGCTTAAGCCCAGCATTACAAACAGCCATATTAGAAGCAGCAAAAGAAGCGGGGCAATTCCAACGTGATCTCAATGTAAAAAATGAAAAAGAGATTATCGAAAAACTTCGTAAAGCGGGCGTAGAAGTAATCGAACAAGTGGACAACGCACCGTTTAAAGCAGTCATTGAAGCGGAAGTTCGCAAAAACTTTATCGAAAAACACGGCAAAGAATTAGTCGAAAAAGTAGATGCGTTAGCGCAGTAATCAACAAGCGGTTGGATTTGCAAGCAATTTTGCAAATTTGACCGCTTCCTTTCTCTTACAAGGAGCGAGGGTGTAACGTAACCAGCACCAGCACGTTTGCACTAGGTAAAAAATTAGGAGAACTTTATGAAATGTTTAACTCTTAAAACGCTTGCGATATTGATCGCCAGTTTTTCATTATTCACCGCCACAACTCAGGCACAAACGACTTTCCGCTTTGGCTACGAAGCACCGCGTTCCGACAGCCAGCATATTGCTGCTAAAAAATTTAATGAGCTCTTGCAAGAAAAATCAAACAAAGCGCTGAACCTGAGCCTCTTCCCTGACAGTACTCTTGGCAACGCTCAAACCGCAATTAGTGGTGTGCGGGGTGGTACAATTGATTTGGCAATGTCGAGTTCATCTAATTTTACAGGGCTTGCCTCAGAACTGAACGTGATTGATATTCCGTTTATCTTTAAAGATCGAACACACGCTTACCAAGTGCTTGATGGCGAAATTGGACAAAAACTGCTAGATCAACTTGAAGCGCACAGTTTAAAAGGCTTAGCATTTTGGGAAGTGGGTTTCCGTGGTTTTACCAATTCTAAACATCCTGTTACCAAGCCCGACGATATTAAAGGCTTGAAAGTGCGCACCAACCAAAACCCAATGTATATCAAAGCGTTCTCCATTTTAGGTGCGAACCCAGTGCCAATGCCACTTTCTGAGCTTTATACCGCATTAGAAACTAAAGCGGTAGATGCGCAAGAACATCCGATTGGCATTGTTTGGTCGGCAAAACTCTACGAAGTACAAAAATATTTCAGTCCGACTAACCATGGCTACACTCCGCTGATTGTAGTGATGAACAAAGCTAAATTTTATGCATTAAGCGCAGAACAACAAACTGCGATTCGTGAAGCTGCGATTGAGGCAGGTAAATATCAACGCCAACTTAATTTAGATAATGAACAAGGTATTATCGAAAAAATGAAAAAAGCGGGCGTTGAATTTGTCGAAACCCTCGACACAGCCCCATTTAAAGCAGCGGTGGAAGCTGAAACTCGTAAAGCATTTATTGAGAAAAACGGCGACAGCCTAATCAATCAAATTGATGCATTAGCAAACTAACCACAAGCGGTCAGATTTGCAGAAAATTTTGCAATTATGAGCTGTTGAAGAATCCAGATCAATGTGCCCGTAAATGTATTGAGACAGCATGATCGAGCATATTCGTCCGACCCTAAAGATGAATTTATTTACAAATGTAGAACGTAGGATGGGTTAAACTCCATCCTACCGAGGAATTTTGAATTATTGGAGCAAAAAATGAACTACTACCTAGGCATAGACTGTGGCGGTACTTTTGTTAAAGCCGCACTCTTTGATCAAACAGGCGAACTGCATGGCATTCATCGTGAAAATGTGGCGGTGATTAGTGAGCAGGCAGGCTATGCCGAGCGAGATATGTCAGAGCTTTGGCAAGTGTGCGCTGAGGTAGTACGCCAGACAATTGCGAAAAGTGGTATACATTCGACCGCTATCAAAGGAGTGGGGATTTCTGCACAGGGTAAGGGCGCATTTTTACTTGATAAACAAAATCAGCCACTTGGGCGTGCGATTTTATCTTCTGATCAACGTTCGCTTTCGATTGTGAAGCAATGGCAAGCGAATGGTATTCCTGAAAAGCTTTATCCGATTACCCGCCAAACATTGTGGACTGGGCATCCTGTTTCGATCTTAAAATGGCTACAACAAAATGAACCTGAGCGTTATGCACAAATGAGTTCAGTGTTGATGTCGCACGACTATTTGCGCTTTTGCCTGACGGGCAAATTATTTGCGGAAGAAACGAATATTTCTGAGAGTAATCTCTACAATATGGCGACGGGCCAATACGATCAGACACTGGCGGATTTACTCGGTTTGCCCGATATTTTGGAAAAATTACCGCCTGTAATTCAGCCAAATCAAATCGCAGGTTATGTTACCGAAGTCGCCGCTAAACTCACAGGATTAGCAAAAGGTACGCCAGTGGTCGGGGGGCTATTTGATGTGGTCTCAACCGCCCGTTGTGCTAATTTGGATGATGAAAGTAAATTGAATGCAGTGCTTGGTACTTGGTCGGTGGTAAGTGGCATTACTGATACGATTGATTCAAACCAAACCTTGCCTTTCGTGTATGGCCGTTATGCGGATGCTGGCAAATTTATCGTCCACGAGGCAAGCCCAACTTCCGCAGGCAATTTAGAGTGGTTTGTAAAGCAGTGGAATTTAGATTACGCCCAAATCAATCAGCAAGTAGCAAGCCTAGCCCCTGCCACAAGCTCGGTACTATTTGTGCCGTTTTTATACGGCTCAAATGCGGGTTTAGGTATGCAAGCAGGTTTTTATGGCTTACAAGCCCACCACAGCCAAGCACATTTGTTACAAGCAATTTATGAAGGGGTGTTATTCAGCCTTATGCACCACTTAAACCGAATGAAACAACGTTTCCCGAAGGCTAACGTATTGCGTGTTACAGGTGGGCCGACAAAATCGCCGATTTGGTTACAAATGCTTGCAGATCTGACGGGAATGCAATTAGAAATCCCACAGGTGGAAGAAACAGGCTGTTTAGGTGCAGCGCTGATGGCAATGCAAGGCACAGGAGCAGAAATAGCCCAAGTCCAAGCCCTGAATGCCGAAATGAAAAAAATCAACCCAAATCCTGATACTTTCGAGGCATATCAACACAAATATAAGCGTTATCAACAACTTACCGAAGCATTAAAAGCAATGTTATAAGCGGTCAAAAATTTCGGGAAATCTAACCGCTTGTACCTAATCGCTATCGCCATCAAATCTCCCCTCTCTTTGCAAAAGAAGGGATCTGATACAACCCAATGCCAATTTGATCGGTAGGGACGGACTGATGTGTCCGCCCTTGTCAAAAAATGTAATCGAAAACTCTTCACATTTGAATTTTTACTCCATATTTTTCACTTGAAAAAAAATGTAAAAGCTTTTCAAAAGTTAGAGAACAAAAAACCAACAAAAGTATATTTTATATTCAAAAATGGCTATTTTTCTTCTTTGCAAACGATTAAATGGAGAATTTTTAAAATTATAATTTTCCTTTATAGATCAACACGCTTCTTTTTACTCCTCCAATTGATATTTTATTAAAAAAATAAATTATTATTTTACGCCAAAAAACTGATGACTTTTAAATTTTTGCTTCCTAGAATGGTGCTATTCTTCACTTTAAGTTTACTTTATGTTCACTTTAAATTAACAATTAAATAACTTTCTAAAGGGAAATTGCCATGTCAAACAACAACATTATCTGGTTCGAAAATTTACGTATGACTGACGTTGAAATCGTCGGGGGTAAAAATGCTTCATTAGGTGAAATGATTAGCCAGCTCACCGAAAAAGGCGTGCGAGTGCCAAATGGCTTCGCGACCACAGCGAGCGCATATCGTAAATTTTTAGCGCATAATGATTTAAATAAACGAATTTCGGATGCGCTGGCACAACTTGATGTTGATGATGTGGTAGCGCTTGCGCAGGTTGGGAAAAATATTCGACAATGGATTTTAGATACGCCGTTTCCTGCGGAATTGGATACGGAGATCAATCAAGCATGGCAAACCATGGTCGAGCAAGCAGGCTCTGATCAAATTTCAGTCGCAGTGCGTTCTTCTGCAACAGCGGAAGATTTACCTGACGCTTCGTTTGCAGGACAACAAGAAACTTTCTTAAATATCAATGGATTAGAAAATGTAAAAGAAGCAATGAAACACGTATTCGCTTCGCTCTATAATGATCGTGCCATTTCTTACCGTGTACACAAAGGTTTTGCACACGATGTAGTAGCACTTTCAGCAGGGGTACAACGAATGGTACGCTCTGACAGTGGTGCCGCAGGCGTGATGTTCTCCATTGATACCGAAAGTGGTTTTGAAGATGTGGTCTTTATCACCGCTTCATACGGTTTGGGTGAAACAGTGGTACAAGGTGCGGTAAACCCTGATGAATTCTATGTACATAAGCCGACACTTAACGCAAACCGCCTTGCTATCTTACGCAAAACATTAGGTGCAAAACAGATCAAAATGATTTTCAGCCAGCAAGCGCAAGCGGGTAAATCAGTACAGGTGGTAGATGTGCCTGTTGCAGAACGTCGCCAATTTGCTATTACTGATGCAGAAATCACCGAGCTGGCAAAATACGCCGTAATTATTGAACAACATTACGGTCAGCCAATGGATATTGAATGGGGGCGTGATGGTGTTGACGGCAAGCTTTACATTCTGCAAGCCCGCCCTGAAACAGTGAAATCGCAAGAAAAAGCACAAGGCAATATGTTACAACGCTATACCCTTTCAGGTGATCGCCAAGTACTGATTAAAGGTAGAGCAATCGGACAAAAAATTGGGCAAGGTACGGTGCGCTTAGTCAAAGATGTCTCAGAAATGGATCAAGTACAAGCGGGCGATGTGTTAGTAGCGGATATTACCGATCCAGATTGGGAGCCTGTGATGAAACGTGCTTCGGCAATTATCACCAACCGTGGCGGGCGCACTTGTCATGCGGCAATTATTGCGCGTGAACTCGGCATTCCTGCGGTGGTAGGCTGTGGTAATGCGACTGAAATACTGACAAGCGGGCAAAAAGTTACGGTTTCTTGCGCCGAAGGTGATACAGGCTTGATTTACCAAGGGCTACTAGATGTACAACGCGATGAAATTGCGCTTGATAATATGCCAACAGCACCTGTAAAAATTATGATGAATGTTGGCAATCCAGAGCTAGCGTTCTCGTTCGCAAAATTGCCAAGTGAAGGAATTGGCTTAGCTCGTATGGAATTTATTATCAACCGCCAAATTGGAATGCATCCACAAGCGTTGCTTGAATTTGACCGCTTAGATAGCGACTTGCAAGCTGAAATCGAAGAACGGATAAGCGGTTACGCGTCGCCGATTGCATTCTATGTCGATAAAATTGCTGAAGGGGTAGCAACGCTTGCCGCTTCGGTTTATCCACGTAAAGCGATTGTACGAATGTCTGATTTTAAATCTAATGAATACGCTGGGCTTATCGGTGGTGATTTATACGAACCACATGAGGAAAACCCAATGATCGGCTTCCGTGGTGCAGCACGTTATGTTTCGCCAGAATTCAGCCAAGCATTCGCCCTTGAATGCCAAGCGATTAAACGTGTACGAGATGAAATGGGGCTAACCAATGTAGAAGTGATGATTCCGTTTGTGCGTACCTTGCAAGAAGCCCACCAAGTGATTGAAACCTTAAAAGCGAACGGTTTAGAGCGAGGCAAAAATGGCTTACGTCTGATTATGATGTGCGAAGTACCAAGCAATGCACTATTAGCTGAACAATTCTTAGCCTATTTTGATGGTTTCTCAATTGGTTCAAACGATATGACCCAGCTCACGCTTGGAGTCGATCGTGATAGCGGTGGTGCTATTGCCGCGACTTTTGATGAACGAAATGAAGCGGTAAAAGCAATGCTAAGCTTAGCGATCCAAGCTTGTCGCAAGCAAGGAAAATACGTTGGCATTTGCGGACAAGGCCCGAGCGACCACCCTGATTTTGCACAATGGTTGGTTGAACAAGGTATTGAAACCATCTCGCTCAACCCAGATACCGTCATTGAAACTTGGTTGTATCTAGCCGAAAACGTTAAACACTCATAAGCCAAACAAGCGGGCTAATTTTGCCAAAACTTTCGAAATTATGTAACAAATGTGCGAATTTGTTTCAATGAGGTAGCAACGCCATAATACCGAAAACTTTGCAAAAAATCGGCTTTTTTAGTCCGCTTGTTTTTCCTCACTAAGGATAAACAATGCCAAATACTCGCCATGCTTTTTTTATTTCTGACCGCACAGGTATTACCGCTGAAAACCTTGGTAATGCGTTATTAGAACAATTTGCTGAAGTGTCATTTAAACGTACCACTTGCCCATTTATCGACACTGCTGAAAAAGCACATCAATTAGTGGCAGAAATTAATACGGTTGCCGAAAAACAACCGCATCCGCCGATCCTATTTATGAGCGTGGTAAATGAACAAATTCGAGAGATTCTTAAAACCAGCAAAGGCGTGTTGCTTAACTTTTTCGATACTTTTTTAACGGTATTAGAACAAGAACTCGAGATGCACGCCAGCCACCAAATTGTGAGCCGAGTGCATAATGTCGCCCAATATGACGAACGAATGGAAGCGGTCAATTTTGCCCTCAATCATGACGATGGTGTCTCAGATAAAGAACTCAAACAAGCAGATGTCATTCTACTCGGCGTATCACGCAGTGGCAAAACCCCTACTTGCCTCTATCTCGCCTTACAATATGGTATTCGTGCCGCAAATTACCCGCTTACACCAGAAGATTTAGCTAGTACCGACTTGCCGAAAATGATCAAACCTTATCGCAATAAATTATACGGGCTGACCATTAAACCCGACCGCTTGCACGATATTCGCCAAGAACGCCGCCCTGACTCCAATTACGCCGACATTAAAACCTGTCGTAGTGAAATATTGGAAGCACAAGCTATGTTCCGCCGATACAACATTCCCTACACCAACACCACCCATCAATCGGTCGAAGAACTCGCTGTGGCAATTATGCAAGCTTGCAAATTAAAGCGCAGGTTTTAGGCAAAATCATTACTCTTGGCTGTAAACGCTTCTTAACCAAACAAGCGGTCAAATTTGCGAATTTTTTTGCAATTTTGAGCGCTTACTTATCCTGTAAAACATCAGCTAAACTAGAGTTTAACTGCACTAAAAAATATTTCTTCTGGGAGTACTGGCTTACCTAAATTCCAATATTTATCTTTTTGATTGCTAAGTGGATAAATTCGTAAATCATCCTCTTTTAAATTAATAACCTTCAATAATAATTTAATACCGTCATCTAAGCCTTCTTTAGCGCCATCAAATAAAAACAAACTATATTGTAACGGCATCGCAAATTCTATCATTATGCGATAAGCACGCTGTAAGCGTTTTTCATCGCTAATATCATCGCCGATTAAACATTGCATAATTACTCCGTTATAATGTTTGTTTAAAATAATTATCTTCAAAATGTTTTGAAGCTACTGCAGATATTTCAACTGCAGAGTGTTCTTTTTGTTGTGGTTTATAACCAAGTTCATATTCTCTGATCATTTTAGCCAACTCAGCGCATTGAAGTTTGAGCACTTTTCGCAATTTTTCTGCTATTTTTTCAAACTCATTATAAAAAAATTACCCGCTGTGCTTTATTAAGATGACAGCCTTCCGTTTCATGAATCGTAAAATCTTTCGCAGAAAAAACATTCTGTTGAAAAGCATCTAACAACCCATTCATCAAATTACGGTCGTAAAATTTCCATTACATCACAGGCTAGTGATTCTCGCCCATAATCTAAACTATGATAAAAGCCAACATAAGGATCTAGCCCCACACCATAAAGTGCTAATACTGTTTCCGAATGTAGCAACGTATAACCTAGCGATAACATAGCATTAAATGATTTTTGCCCACCTACCGCATACGCTGATAATTTTTTATGTATGCGATAGCGACGTTTCGAACAAACAATATCGTACGCCACCAAATAACGAATTCGAGCTTGCCCCATAAAAATTCCCTTATATTACATATAACGTGGCAATTTTACGGATTGCGAACCGCTAGTTTTCACTAGTCATGGCTTTTATATAAAGCATCTAAAAATTGCAAAATAAGCTCCACGATACCCTCCTTTGTTAGCCATTATTTTTATGATTTGCAGTATAAACGGCGGAAGATATAAAAGAACAAAATACAAATTTGTATAAGGCAAAATCCCTTTTAGGCAGGGCGGAATCTTTCGATGGATCGTTCTGGCAAATTAGATATGACGTTATTTATGAAAACCAATTTTTCCAATTTGTTTTAAAATAATAAAAAAGCTCAATGAATCCCCATACCACAATAATTTCACCAATTAATATACACATATATTTCCTCTATTTATTACTTTAATTTGTAACCTTTTGCAAAAGGTTATTCAAATCTACCGCTTGCTTGATGAGGCGTATTATAGAGAAAGGGAAAATAAGTAGAAGGAAATACAAATTTGTAAACTCATAATCAAAAAGTTACAAAAACCACTAAAAATAATTAAAAAGTTGCAATAAAAATCCTTTTTTGCCAGAATCAATGAGAAAAAATCAAAAAGAGAGGCAAAAATGAGTGAAATTTTCGATCCTATTGGTGCATTATGGCTAATGCAAAAATATCAAGTCTCTCCCTTTTTGCCACTAATGGTAAAAAGTGGGATTGCAACTCGTCGTTCAACCGAAAAAAATAATGATACAGGCTTTCGGGTTGAGCTTTACCTAGAAAAAACTCGCCCATCCCCTGATTTTATTGCCCATTTGCAATTTCATTTAAAACATGAGATCCCGCATTTAGAATTTTTAGCTCGACTATTTGAAAAAGTGGGGAAACAAGAAATTCAGCAGTGGGTAGTGGCGGAACCAACAGGACAATACGCACGCCGAGCCGCCTTTTTATATGAATGGCTCACGGGGAATCCATTGCAAGTACCTGAAAATGTAGGTGGAAATTATGTTGATGTGCTGAATGATCAGTTTGTGGTTACGGCAAGTGCTGAAAAAATCGAAAAAAATAGTCGTTGGCGGGTCAATAATAATTTAGCGGGCACGCCTGATTTTTGTCCGATGTTATTAAAAAACGAGCGCTTTTTAAAAAGCGCATCGCTTGATATTCGTGCATTATTAAATGAGCTGGTTACCGAGTTTGGCGAAGATTTGCTGTTACGTTCGTCCGTTTGGCTCACATTGCGAGAAAGTAAGGCAAGTTTTGCGATTGAAGGCGAGGGCAACCAAGTAAGCCGTATTGAGCGTTTTGCTGATGTCATTGCTCGGCATACAGGTAAAGGGAATCTACCGCTTACACAAATCAAGTTGGCTCATTTACAACAAGATATTTTAGGTGAAAGTAAAGCGATTCAGCATTATGGTATTCGGCAATCGCCTGTATTTGTTGGGCAAACTTACCGCTTCAAGGAAATCGTGCATTATATTGCACCACCATTTGATACGCTTGAACAAAAATTGTCAGGTATTTTGCAGTTTTGGCAAAAAACAGCTGGGCAATCACCGATTATACGTAGTGCCGTGATCGCATTTGGATTTGTCTATTTACATCCGTTAGCAGATGGTAATGGGCGTCTACATCGTTTCTTATTTAATGATATTTTGGTTCGCGATGGCGTTTTACCTGACACCGTTATTCTACCTATTTCAGGTGTGATTGCGGAATCCGCCAGCGAGCGCCTAAATTATGCCAATGTGCTAGATGAACTTTCTAAACCTCTGATGGAAAATTTACAAGGGCGATATACTTTTACCAAACATCACCATACTTATGCTGATGGCATTCAATCTAACCTTAATTTTAATGAATACTCACTTGCTGAACCGCTGTGGCGTTATCCAAATTTAACAAAACACGTAATTTATTTAGCAGGTTTAATTCAAAAGGTTATTGAAAGCGATATGCGAGAAGAATCCCAATATCTCCGCCAACACGAGCAAGCAAGAGAAGCGATTAAAAATCTTGTGGATATGCCAAATCATTATGCAGATCGCATTATTCGAAGTGTATTGCAAAATAATGGCGTGATAGGCAATAAATTACTCAAAGAATTTACGTTTTTAAAAGAGCAAGCGATACAAAAGGCTTTAGTTAAACACATTGCCGAGATTTTTCAGTAAAACAAAAGGCTTAGAACATATTTTCTAAGCCTTTTTTATGCCGTATCACTGCTACGGCAGGCAGCCCTACCATCCCTACAGAAATGGGAAAGGAAAAGGTAATTTTGGTGGACGTGGCATAAACATATTTTACTCCTCTACTTTGTTTATATTCGTGTACTGTGATAACCGCCACAGCGAGCGGGAAGCATTATTTCTTCAATTCATCAAGAATTGCTTCTAATACTTTTAATAAAAAATCATCCATTGCTTTTTCCTCTTATTATATGGTTAATCAAAATATGGCAGATTTGCGGCTCTACCTAACGCCCGATTAACGGGAAGCAGTGTTCTTTATTACTCTCGACACCGCTGTAGCAATCGCCACAATGGCTAAACGTTCTAACATAGCTTTCTCCTTATTACTCTTAGATTTGTCTTTGGCAAGTTTTCGGCACTTGCCTAGCCGTTGGATTAGTCTTCCATTAGCTTATCCACCATTTCTGTTACTGCCCCCCCCACTACTACTTCTGCAATACGCTCCCACATTTTTTTGCTCCTCTATTTGGGTTAATGTTCTACTTCGGTTGTGATTTCCGCCACAACCAGCGGGAAGAATTATTTCTTCTTCATCTCGTCCACGACGATTTCTAAAATTTTGATAATTAACTCATCCATGCGCTTTCCTCTCTGTTGTTATTGCCTGATTTGCGTTTACGTTCGCCAACGCCCTTTTTACAGTCGGGTAACTGCTTGCTTTAAAATCGCACTGGCGGTAAAAAAACAAGGTTGTCGTAAAAATTCTCGGCTTTAATCATTCTGTTGCTCCTATACTGTTTTAATGGTGGTGAATATTACGCTGTTTCTATATTTTTGGTTTAATTTGCAAATTTGTATTAAGCGGTTGATTTTAAGGCATCAACCACGCCCGCTTCCGCTATTCCTCGAACATATCTTCGAGAGCTTCCGCTAAAATGGCTAAGAATAAACTTTCTAGCATGGCGTTCTCCTTATTTGTTGAAATGTAGTTTAGGAAATTTTTATTTGCTTGTCGGCAGATTACAAATTTGTAGCATTTTGCAAAATACTATTTAAATCTGACTGCTTGCTTGGTGAGACGTATTATAGAGAGAGGGAAAATAAGTAAAAGGAAATACAAATTTGTATTCTAAAAAAGAAAACCGCCCGAGGGCGGTTTGTCTATTTCAAATGTAGAGCTAATAGTTCCTGCTGAATACTAGAGAAATTAACGTTATCTAACTCAATAGATATTTTATAATTTCCTTTTAACTTTCTATTTTTATTGATTTCCTTAATAAAATCCTGTAAATGCTCTACAACTCGTTTAGTTGGATTTTGACTTTGTGGAAAAATGCTTTGTGGAGAAAGTGAAGAAAATTCATAATAAAATTGTTTCGGATTATTATTATTTTCAATCCCTTCAAATAGGCTAAGTAAATTAAGCGAATTACCGTTATCTTCGGGCATTCTGCCTAAAGCCATTTTTTCTGCCTTCTCTAATAATGATTTATCAATTTCTTGGGAAGAAATAGGGAAGTCAGGAAGAAGTAAGTTTTGCCGTTCGAAAGCTACTTTTAAATAGTGATATAACACTGAAAAAGCTAGTTCAATCGTTGAACTTTTCATAAGCACTCCAGTTAATTAAATGTTTAAGGTCGGATGAGCAATATAGAGTATAGGCTATTCCCTATTCAAATTTAAAAAACAAGGTGCTAGCGACACTGCTTGAATAAAAAAGTTCAACTTTTTTATTCATTGTAAGCAGGTGCTAATTTCTGTATAATCCATCGTCTTTTTATACACAAAATTCGCAAAACTCTGGAGTAACAAAATGGCTCGTGTAACAGTACAAGAAGCAGCAGATAGAATCGGTAACCGTTTCGACTTAATTTTGACCGCGGCGCGCCGTGCAAGACAATTACAACTTCACGTTCGTGAACCACTTGTGCCTGAAGAAAATGATAAACCAACGGTTATCGCATTACGTGAGATCGAGAAAGGTTTAATCAACGGTCAGATTATGGATCAATTAGAAAATAATGATGCGATCCAACAAGAAGTTGCTGAACAAGAAGCGATCTCTTTCTTAGCCGACGTTCAAGCGAACGCTTAAGATCAGTTTTATTTAAAATTTTGATGGATAATTGAAAATAAATAGTAGTACTATCTATTATCAGTTATCCATTTTTTGATTCTATTTTGAGGTGTACCGTGTATCTTTTTCAACCGTTAGATAGCATTATTCAAGGCTATTTACCTGCTGATAAAATCGAGCTGGTAAAACGTGCCTTTGTGGTTGCGCGTGATGCGCACGAAGGGCAAACTCGCTCAAGCGGAGAGCCTTATATCACGCACCCTGTGGCGGTGGCATCAATTATTGCTGAGATGAAACTTGATCACGAAGCGGTCATGGCTGCGCTGTTACATGATGTGATTGAAGACACACCTTATACAGAAGAACAGCTTGCTACTGAATTTGGAGCAAGTGTGGCGGAGATTGTGCAAGGCGTTTCCAAGCTTGATAAATTGAAATTCCGCACCCGCCAAGAAGCGCAAGTTGAGAATTTCCGTAAGATGATTTTGGCGATGACCAAAGATATTCGAGTGGTACTGATCAAACTTGCCGACCGTACCCATAATATGCGTACGCTAGGGGCATTACGTCCAGACAAGCGTCGCCGTATTGCCAAAGAAACACTCGAGATTTATAGTCCATTAGCCCATCGTTTAGGCATTGAACACCTTAAAAATGAGTTAGAAGACTTGTGCTTTCAGGCGATGCACCCGCATCGTTATCGTGTACTGCGTATGGCGATTGATATGGCACGTGGTACTCGTCAGGATCTTATTTCAACTATTTCACACGAGATTCAATCACGCTTAGACGAAGCGGGAATAAAAGGACGTGTTTACGGTCGTGAAAAGCACCTCTATTCACTTTACGAAAAAATGCGGCAGCGTGACCAACATTTCCACTCCATTTTAGATATTTATGCATTTAGAGTAGTGGTTGAGAATCTGGATAATTGTTACCGTGTGTTGGGGCAAATGCATGCGTTGTATAAGCCTCGCCCGAATAAAATTCGTGATTATATTGCCGTACCAAAAAGCAACGGTTATCAATCATTACACACTTCAATGATCGGGCATAAAGGCGTGCCGATTGAAGTGCAGATTCGTACCGAAGATATGGATTTGATGGCAGAACTTGGTGTGGCTGCCCACTGGCGTTATACCGAAGATCAAACCACTGCAACCAGCGTGCAACAAAAAGCGCAACAGTGGCTACACAGTATTATTGAGCTACAACAAAGTGCGGGTAACTCTGATGAATTTATTGAGAATGTTAAATCAGATCTGTTCTCAGATGATATTTATGTGTTTACGCCAAAAGGTCGAATTGTAGAATTACCAGCAAAAGCGACCGCTATTGACTTTGCATATGCGGTGCATTCTGATATTGGTGACCACTGTGTTGGGGCGATTGTTGATCGTAACCCTTACCCAATTTCACAACCGTTACAATCTGGACAAACCGTTGAAATTTTAACGGATTCTGCTAAACGTCCGAGTAGCTCTTGGCTCACTTTTGTTGTGAGTGCTAAAGCCCGTTCTAAAATTCGTGCAGCACTCAAACATCCAGAAAATGTAGAAAACGCTACGGATGAAGTTGCAAAACCAGAGCATTTGGATATTGATATTGAGTTAGAAATCAAAGACCAACCAGGTGTGCTTGCGAGTTTAACCAATGCAATTGCTTCAATGAATAGCAATATCGGTACGGTAGAAAGCCGTCCAAATAGTACAGGTAATTATCAAGTGAAAATGCGTATTTCCGTTGCTGATAATGCACATCTTTACGTCGTGATTCAGAAGCTGACCAAAGTAAACGGTGTTATCCGAGTGGCAAAAGCTTAATCATCTCTCAACATAAGCGGTGGATTTTTGTAAATTTTTTACAAAATTTGACCGCTTATTTTCTCGTTAATCCCTCTCAATTCGGCTATAATTGCCCGAATTTTTTATACATACTAAAAGGAACTCCAATGTTATATCCAAGCGAAGAATTTCTTTATGCACCCGTTACATGGGTAGATCATAGCGAAGGCTATACTGATATTCGTTACCACAAATCAACCGACGGTATTGCAAAAATTACTATTAATCGTCCTGAAGTGCGTAATGCATTCCGTCCACAAACGGTTAAAGAGATGATACACGCTTTTGCTGATGCACGTTTCGACGAGAAAATTGGTGTGATCGTATTAACTGGCGAAGGCGAATACGCATTCTGTGCAGGCGGCGACCAAAAAATTCGTGGTGACTACGGCGGTTATAAAGACGATAGCGGTGTACATCACTTAAACGTGTTGGAGTTCCAACGTGATATTCGTACTTGCCCGAAACCAGTGGTGGCAATGGTAGCTGGTTACGCAGTAGGTGGCGGTCATGTGTTACATATGATGTGCGACTTAACTATCGCAGCTGATAATGCAAAATTTGGTCAAACAGGCCCGAAAGTAGGCTCATTTGACGGTGGCTGGGGCGCAAGCTATATGGCTCGCATCGTTGGTCAGAAAAAAGCGCGTGAAATCTGGTTCTTATGCCGTATGTACGATGCACAAGAAGCATTAAATATGGGCCTAGTAAATACCGTTGTACCTTATGCGGATCTTGAAAAAGAAACTGTGCGTTGGTGTCGTGAAATGTTACAAAACAGCCCAATCGCATTACGTTGCTTAAAAGCCGCATTAAATGCGGACTGTGACGGTCAAGCAGGCTTACAAGAGCTTGCAGGCAATGCAACCATGTTGTTCTATATGACGGAAGAAGGTCAAGAAGGTCGCAACGCTTTCAACGAAAAACGTGAACCTGATTTCAGTAAATTTAAACGTAATCCATAATTACGCCTTCTGTTGCCTCCCTCAATGGGGAGGCTCTAACAAGCGGTCAAAATCGCTGACTTTTTTGCAAATAATTTTCTATGTCAAATACCCAAACCGAACCTCAAACGCCAGAACAAGAAAATATACAAGCTAAGAAAAAATCGTTCTTGATTCCGACTTGCCTAAAATTAGGCTTGATCGGCGCTTGCTTTGCCGCATTCTACGGAATTTATCTCGACGGGCGTATTCGTGCCAAAATGGACGGTCAGGTGTGGCAATTGCCTGCAGAAGTGTATAGCCGTATTGAAAGCATTAGCGTTGAAGACAAATTATCGCTTGAAGCAACCAAACAGGCGTTGCTTGATAATGGCTATCGCCAAGTCTCTCAAATTGCGACACCAGGCGATTTCAAAATAGAAAATAATACGCTTGTGTTATTGCGACGTGCTTTTCCATTCCCTGAAACACCAGAGGCACAACGTGTACTACGTTTGCGCTTTGAAAATGACAAATTGGCATATATCGAAGACTTAGTTCAACATAAATTAATTAACCGCTTCCGATTAGATCCAAAATTAATTGCAATGCTCCATTCAGATAATGATGAAGAGCGTCAAGCATTGCGCTTACAGCAGTATCCTTATTTTCTCATTCAAGCGTTAATTCTTACTGAAGATAAGCGTTTTTATCAGCACGACGGCATTAGCCCTGTTGGGATTGCGCGTGCGCTACTGGCGAACTATCAAGCAGGGAGAACGGTACAGGGTGCGAGTACACTTACTCAGCAACTAGTGAAAAATCTGTTTTTAACCAGCGAAAAAACCATTGTGCGTAAAGTGAATGAAGCATTGATGTCACTGATTTTAGATTTTCGCTATGAAAAAAACCGCATTTTAGAAACCTACCTAAATGAAATCTATTTAGGACAAAATGGTAGCTATCAAGTACACGGTTTTGCATTAGCCAGCCAGTTCTATTTTGGGCGCCCGATTCAAGAAATCACTCCCTCACAAATGGCGCTGTTAGTCGGTATGGTAAAAGGACCCTCGCTGTATAACCCGTGGCGTCATCCACAAGCAGCACTAGAACGCCGTAATGTGGTATTGAAATTATTGCTTGAAAACGAGGCAATTACCCAACCAGAATATGAATTACTGGTAAAGCAACCGCTGGGCGTGAAAGAAAAAGGTAGTATTTATCGCCAACAACCTGCATTTATGCAGGCATTGACTCTCGATCTAAAAGCAGAACTGGGGGAAACCAAGTACACCCAGCTTTCAGGTGCAAGAATTTTTACTACCTTAGATAGAAAGCAACAACGTTCGGCAGAACAAGCTGTGATTGATGGTTTAGAAAAGCTTGAAGAATCCAATAGTAAAATCAAAGATTTGCAATCTGCTATTGTGGTTGCGGAGTATAAAACAGGTAAAGTGCGTGCAATTGTCGGTGACCGTTTAACTCAATTTGCAGGTTTTAACCGTGCAATTCAAACTAAACGCCAAATTGGCTCATTGGTCAAACCTTCAATTTATGCGATTGCACTATCGGATCCTAAAAACTTCCGTTTAAATACCCCTGTGCAAAACCAACCGATTACGATTTATACCAAAGGCTCGCCACCTTGGACGCCGAAAAACTATGATAAACGCTTCAGTGGCTCAGTGATGTTAATGGATGCATTAGTACGTTCATTAAATATTCCAACGGTGAATATCGGAATGAAAGTTGGCTTGAAAAAAGTAATTGCGAAGCAAAAAGAGATGGGCTGGGATAAAGTGGATATTCCAGCTTACCCGTCTATGTTATTAGGCTCTTACTCTATTTCTCCGTACGATGTAACCAAGTCTTATCAGGTATTAGCCAATAGCGGATTAAAAACCCCACTGACCACGATAGAGTCAATTACCTCGCATGACGGTAGTCCGCTTTATCAACGTAACGTGGAAGAAATTAGCCAGCAAGTATTAGCACCAGAGGCAGCGATTCAAACCTTATATGCAATGCAACAGGTGGTGGAACGCGGTACAGCACGTAGCTTACAAGCTGATTTTGCGCATTTGCGTCTAGCAGGTAAAACAGGCACAACCAATAACGCACGTGATACCTGGTTTGTTGGGATTGATGGCGAAAATGTGACGACCGTATGGCTCGGTAAAGATAATAATACTGATACCAATTTAACAGGTTCTAGTGGAGCTTTATTTGTTTATAAGCAATATTTAGAACGTGCTTTACCTACTGCATTTAAATTACCGAAATCGAATAATTTACAGTGGGTAGGGATTAATGGCTACGGTATGATTAATTGTGATCCAAACCGCCAGATTCCAATGTGGCGTGATCGTGGACAACATTATTGTACAGGCGCAGGTAATGTGGTTGAAGCAAGTAAACCAACTGTGTTAGAAGCAATTTCGTTAGAAAAAACCAAAACAGAAAATACGAAAGCCGAAGTGGCAGAAGATCAGCAATCACTTCCAATCGAAGAAATTGCACCAACTGAATAGCTTTTCCAACAAGCGGTCACAAAAAGCAACGCTTTTTGAACGTTGGCTTTACCAACGGTGGTAAAACCGTAAACAATCCTGATAAGGATTGTGAGTAAATTTCAGCAATTTTTTGCAAGTGAATTTTGCTTTATGCCTTCCAACAAAAAACGCATATTCAATAACGAATATGCGTTTTTCTTTTCAAGTAATCTCGCGAATAAATTTAGCTAATCATTAACGCTGACGCGCTTTAAAACGAGGGTTGCTTTTGCAAATTACATAAAGTTTGCCTTTACGGCGTACAATTTGACAATCTGGATGTCTTGTTTTTGCCGTTTTTAATGAATTTAAGATTTTCATTTCTTTATCCTTATTTTTTAGTCGTTAAACCAACCATACCTTTGAAGCGCTCATTAAATTTGCTTGCACGACCTTCGTTATTCACTTCACGGCGTTTACCCGTATAAACAGGATGCGAAGCAGATGAAGTATCTAATGGATAGAACGGATATTCTTTACCATCTTCCCAAACCATCGTTTTATTCGTTGCTGCACAAGAACGAATAATCCAGCCCATTTGCACCGAACTATCATAGAACAATACTTCGCGGTAATTTTCAGGGTGAATCCCTTTTTTCATTGTTAAATCCTCCAGAGGCTTATTTATTCCCATAAATAAAAAGTGGTTATATATTAGCTGAGAATTATTGTTATTTCTATAATTTTTTTATGGATATTTATTTTTTGTCGATTTTTTAAGCTAAATAGCAAAACTGCGACTTAGATCGCCTTTTCTTAAACGATTTTATGATAGGCTAGCCACCAATTTTGATTGACTATATTTATTAAGGATACAAACATGGCTCAACAACCATTTTTAATCGCACCTTCAATCCTTTCTGCGGATCTTGCTCGTTTGGGCGACGACGTGGCAGAAGTCTTAAAAGCAGGTGGCGATATTATTCATTTTGACGTAATGGATAACCATTTTGTACCAAATCTCACTTTTGGTCCTGCCATTTGTAAAGCGTTGCGTGATTACGGAATTACCGCTGAAATTGATGTACATTTAATGGTAAAACCAGTCGAACGCTTAATTCCTGATTTTGCCAAAGCTGGCGCAAATTACATTACTTTCCACCCAGAGGCGACCGATCATATTGATCGCACATTACAAATGATCCGCGATTTGGGCTGTAAAGCAGGCTTAGTATTCAATCCAGCAACACCACTCAGTTACTTAGATTATGTGATGGATAAAGTGGATATGATTTTGTTAATGGGCGTAAATCCAGGTTTTGGCGGGCAAAAATTTATTCCAGCAACCTTAGAGAAACTACAAGAAGCACGCCGTCGTATTGATAAAAGTGGTTATCCAATCCGTTTAGAAATTGATGGTGGTGTAAAAATCGAAAATATCGCAGAGATTGCACAGGCTGGTGCAGATACTTTTGTGGCGGGTTCAGCCATTTTTGATCAACCTGACTACAAAGCGGTTATCGATCAAATGCGTGCGGAATTAGCGCAAATGTAGGCGAATAAGCGGTGTAATTTTGCAAAAAAATGACCAAAATCGACCGCCTGTTGGTGATAAATTCACTCACAAACCATAATACGCTATGGATAAAGGCTATTCATAGTGTTAGAATATCAACCACTTTTTTGTCCGATTAAGCAGGATAAACTATTTTAATTCTTGTGTGAGAAATTGAGGCTGGTTTGACCTTACTTGAAAAGCGTTGAATTTAGCGTTTTTTTCTTTACACTATTTAACTCTCGCACTTAGGCGAATTTCACATAGGAAAAACAAAATGAGCATTGAAGAACGCGTAAAAAAAATCATCGTTGATCAATTAGGTGTTAAAGCTGAAGACGTTAAACCAGAAGCTTCATTCATTGAAGATTTAGGTGCAGACTCTTTAGACACAGTTGAGTTAGTGATGGCTTTAGAAGAAGAATTCGATATCGAAATTCCAGATGAAGAAGCTGAAAAAATCACAACAGTTCAATCAGCGATTGACTACGTGACAAAAGCTAACGCATAATTTCAGATGAGGCGGTCAAATGACCGCTTTATTTTTTATCTAAACCCTCCGTAAAAATCCCTATTTGCTACGCTTCTGTTCAAAAATAATCAAAATCGTTTACAAACCATTCAAACAAGATAATTTTGCCAAAAATCGCTTGACCATTTTTTTTAAATCCGTATTATATGCGCCTGTTACGCAACGTTAAGGGTCGTTAGCTCAGTCGGTAGAGCAGCGGACTTTTAATCCGTTGGTCGAAGGTTCGAATCCTTCACGACCCACCATTTAACTTGCAACCTCTTCTAAAGGGTCGTTAGCTCAGTCGGTAGAGCAGCGGACTTTTAATCCGTTGGTCGAAGGTTCGAATCCTTCACGACCCACCACTTTAGAACTTTCCAAATCAGTTAAATCTGAAATGGGTCGTTAGCTCAGTCGGTAGAGCAGCGGACTTTTAATCCGTTGGTCGAAGGTTCGAATCCTTCACGACCCACCACTTATCTATTCACTTGCAAATTTTCTTGAAAAAATCACCGCTTATCTTGTGTTTATAGTGTAAAATTCATAACATTTTTACTGCAATTATTCACATATCATTTACAGCGAATTTTATTTAATGATCAAAAAACTTCTTATCTCGTTAGGGCTACTTGGCGTTGTCACTTTAGGCGGTGCTTTCTATGCTTATCACAAACTGTCCGACTTAGCTAAACATCCAATCACAGCTAAGGCTGATCAATTTTTCCTTTTAGAGAAAGGCATATCCAGCCAAAAACTGGCGCAATTATTAGAAGAACAAGGGATTGTAAACCACAACGATGTTAGCCTATTACCTTATCTGATGCGCTTTCAGCCTGAATTCAGCAAATTTAAAGCGGGAACTTACTCTCTCAACGGCTTAAAGACCGTTGAAGATTTGCTTAAACATTTTAGCTCGGGAAAAGAAGTGCAACTTAATGTGCAATTTATTGAAGGAAAAACCTTTAAAGTATGGCGTGAACAACTCGCTAACGCAAGCTATATGCAACATACTCTCAAAGGTAAATCAGAAGCAGAAATTGCTCAATTGCTTGGCATTGCCCATGCAAAGCTTGAAGGCTGGATTGCACCAGATACTTATAGCTATGTGCCAAACTCAACGGATTTAGCGCTCCTCAAACGAGCTTACCAAAAACAGCAAAAAGCGCTAGAAAATGCTTGGCAAAACCGTGCCGAAAATCTACCGCTTGCTAATCCATATGAAATGTTAATTCTTGCTTCTATTGTTGAGAAAGAAACTGCACTAGCAAGCGAACGCCCACAAGTTGCTTCGGTATTTATTAATCGCCTTCGTTTAAAAATGCGCTTACAAACCGACCCAACGGTAATTTACGGTATGGGTGAGCGCTATAACGGCAATATTCGTAAAAAAGATTTGGAAGAAGCAACGCCTTATAATACTTATGTGATCGATGGCTTACCACCAACACCGATTGCAATGCCAAGTGAAGCGGCATTAAAAGCAGTATCACAACCTGCTAACACGCCTTACCTCTACTTTGTCGCAGACGGTACGGGCGGGCATAAATTTAGTAAAACTTTAGACGAACACAACCAAGCGGTTCGTGAATGGATCAAAATTGAACGAAACAGAAAGCTTGAGAAAAAATAATATGCGTGGAAAATTTATTGTCCTTGAAGGTTTAGAAGGTGCGGGGAAAACCACCGCTCATCAAATTATTTTGTCGCAATTGGCAAAAGCGGGCAAAAATGTTGTACAAACCCGTGAACCAGGCGGTACACCATTAGCTGAGAAATTACGTTATTTAATTAAGCACGAAACAGAAGAAGCCGTTTCTGATAAAGCAGAATTGTTGATGCTGTATGCGGCTCGTATTCAATTAGTCGAAAATGTAATCAAGCCTGCGCTTGCTGAAGGAAAATGGGTATTAGGGGATCGCCATGATATGTCGTCTCAGGCTTATCAAGGTGGTGGACGTCAAATCGATCGCCATTTGCTTGAAACCCTAAAAGAAACGGTGTTGGGTAAATTTGAGCCAGATCTCACTATTTACCTTGATATCGATCCTGCTATTGGTTTGGCACGTGCAAGAGGTCGTGGCGAATTAGATCGTATTGAACAACAAAGTCTTGATTTCTTTTATCGCACCCGCCAACGTTATTTAGAATTAACTCAAAATAACGAAAAAGCGGTGATTATCAATGCTGAACAATCTATCGAACAAGTAAGTGCAGATATTCAACAAGCGGTCGAAAATTTCCTAAAAATTGCAAAATAAACTATGTTATATCCTTGGCTTCAACAGACTTATCAACAACTGACAGAATCGTTTTTACACGAGCGTGGACATCACGCCTTATTGTTTAAAACCGATTCAGGGTTAGGTACAGAAAATCTGATTCAGCATTTTGCCGATTGGCTACTCTGCCAAAACCCACAAGCAGAGCAAGCCTGCCAACAATGCAAAAGCTGTTTATTAGCTGCAAGCGGTAACCACCCAGATTTTCATCTGTTAACACCCATTGATGGTAAAGATATTGGTATTGATCAAGTACGTGAAACCAATGCTAAATTGCAAAACTTTGCCCAACAAGGTGGCAATGCGGTAGTTTATATTCGTGGTGCTGAACGGCTAACCGAAGCAAGTAGCAATGCATTACTCAAAACACTCGAAGAACCACACGATCGAGTGTACTTTTTGCTTGAAGCCCCATTACAAAGTGCCATGTTGCCAACAATTCAGAGTCGTTGCCAAACTTGGCTCATTCATCCGCCAGAAACCGATCTTGCGCTAGATTGGCTTCAAGCAAACACCCCACAGTTTGATTTTGCGTCTTGCGAAATTGCGATGCGCTTATGCCATCAGCGTCCGCTCACTTGCAAAATTTTCTTAGAAAATGACCGCTTGCAAGCACGCAAAACCTTCTTGCAAACCTTTTGGCGCTTTTTTAAAAGCCGTGATGTGTATTTACTGTTTTCTGCCTTTGATACAGAAAAAGAATACGTTTTACAGCAATTAGAATGGCTGGATAGCTTTTTTGGCGATGCGTTAAAAGCCAAAATGAATATCGCAAGTCATTGGATAAACCCTGATTTGCAGGCGGGCATTTTGCCATTTTGCCAACAACTTTCTGCTCAAGCGCTGCTGAAAGGTCATCAAATTCTGCAACAAACCCGCCAAGACTTACAGCAAGTGAATGCGGTAAATATAGAATTGATGGTGCTGGATTGTTTAACAAAATTAGTTTTAGAGGTTTTTGAGTAATGAAAAATTTATTTGTAGAATCAGGAAATGATATTTATCAGAATGTTATTAATTTTCCTTAATCATCGGATGAAATTCAAACTTTATTAGGAAAGGATCCCGCATATTTTCTCTATACTGAAATAGGTGAAAAGTATTATTTTGCAGTTTCAAAATTCTCTGCTTTTTAAAACAACATTTTTTCAACATATCGGAAAGATCACTATCGTAATCATAATGAAATCGATACCCAGGAACTAATTAAGAAAGTACTAAGTAGAGGGTGGAAACCAGGTAAAACTATTGACAAAGAGATTATCAAACAATTTAAAAGTGGATTGAAGAGAATACCAACCTAAACAAGCTATTAGATAAAGTCGATGAAATTAATTTTCTAGAAGTGTACCCTGAAGATATAATTTAGATGATGTTGTAGCTGGTTATGTTTTATATTCTAAATCAGAAGATGGAGAACGGTTTATAGAAGTTAAATCTAATTTACGCTCTAAAAATAGTGTATTTTACCTTTCAGAAAATGAATGGAACGTTTTAGAAAGTAAAGAGGATAATGCTTTTATTTATTTGATTAGAATAACTGATTTAGAAAACAAACAAGGAGAAATCGAGGAAATTCAAAACCCTATTTCCTATATAAAATCTATCGGTTGTACGAAAGAAGTTACCTATAAAGTAAACATAAAATAAATATTTAAGTAAGGCGATAACAATCTATCGCCTTTTGTTTTACTTATTGTCTAGGAACTGCTATTGTATGAATAGTTCACACAAGAGGGATTTATTATGGCAAGAACAACAAGTGTAACATTAGGCGAGCCGTTAAATGATTTCGTTAATCAAATGGTAGAAAGCGGACGTTATGGTTCAACAAGTGAGGTTGTTCGTACAGCCTTACGTTTGTTAGAAGAAAAAGAACAATATTTAGTACAATTGCGCCATTCCATTCAAGAAGGTATTGATAGTGGAGAATGTAACGATTCTTTTGATGAAATCATTACCCAGGCAAGAGGAATAGAAAATGTATAAGTTCTCGGTAAAAGCTAAACAAGACTTAACAGCTATTACCCACTATACCACAGAGCAATTTGGACGTAAGCAATCAGACGAATACTTAAACCATTTAAAAAATACCATAGAAAATATCGCTTCTTTTCCCAAAATGGGCATTTCACTAATGGATATTGGGCTAAATATTTTTAGTTTTGTTTGCCAATCTCATACTATTTATTACCAAATTAAATCAAATTATATTTTCGTGGTTCGTATTCTAAACAATAGAATGAATCACAAACATTACATGTAGGAAAAAACTTTGAACGATTTATTTATTATTGACTCACATTGTCATTTAGATGCTTTAGATTATGAAACACGCCATAAAAATGTGGATGAGGTAATTGAAAATGCGAAAGTACGCGGTGTGCATCATTTTATTTCAATTTGTACGACTGTCGGGCGCTTTGAGGCGATGAAAGCGCTTACCGCTCATCGTAACGATGTATCACTTTCGTGCGGCGTTCACCCATTGAATGTGGAAGAAGAGGCGTTTGATTACGCAAAATTACTTGGCTTTGCGCAAGATGAAAAAGTGGTGGCAATTGGTGAAACAGGGTTAGATTATCACTACACACCTGAAACAAAAGCGCTCCAACAAACCATTTTTAGCCAACAAATTGAGATTGCGAATAAAGTGAATAAGCCGTTGATTATCCACACCCGTTCAGCTCGCCAAGATACTATGGATATGCTGATTGAAGGCAAAGCAGAAAATTGCGGTGGCGTATTACATTGCTTTACTGAAGATTGGGATATGGCAAAACGTGCACTAGATATTGGCTTTTATATTTCAATTTCTGGCATTATTACCTTCCGCAATGCGGAGGAATTACGTGATGTAGTGCGCAAAGTGCCTCTCGACCGTTTATTAGTTGAAACCGATTCGCCTTATTTGGCGCCGATTCCATACCGTGGTAAACCGAATCAACCCGCTTATGTGCGCGAAACCTGTGAATATCTTGCGGCATTAAAAGGGGTTTCAACAGAAGAATTAGCTCGCATTACTACACAAAATGTGCAAAACTTATTCAAAATCCAAATATTAAAAGGTTAAACAAATGAAAGCAATGTTCAAATATTTTCTCATTCTTGTCTCCCTCTCATTCTTTATTGTATTGGGTGGAGCAGTGAATTATGCGATGCCAAGCTACGAAACCACCATGGTAACAGGTATGGAAGTTCGTCGTATGGATAAAGATGGTATTATCAGTAAAGCGAACCCTGCTGACGGTGAAGTACGTGATGTATATTTCTTATTTACTGAAAATCCAGAAACCAAAAAAGTGATGGTTTATCGTAACGAAGACACAGGCTGGGGTTTACCTCCGTATTTCAAATTTGGTTCTGCTGATATTCAAGCCAAAGCGCAAGCCTATGCAAATGAAAAACAACTAGTGCAAATCAAATATTACGGCTGGCGTATCAACTTCTTAAATGAGTTTAGAAACATTGTTTCAATCAAACCACTATCAGAAGGTGAAAGTAGTTCAATGCCAATCTTTAGTTATATTTTATATGCAGTATTAGCGCTATTATTCTTCCTTTCTGTACAACTGATTCGTGGCATTTTCCGCAACGAATAACCTACTACAAGCGGTTCAATTTTGCTAAAATTTTGCAAATTGAACCGTTTTTTATTTCCAAAATGATTTATTTTATTGCAGATCTACACCTTAACGAGGCTCAGCCTAAGATCACTGAACACTTTTTGCAATTTATGCGAGAAAAAGCACCGCTTGCAGAAAGTGTTTATATCTTAGGCGACTTCTTCGATTTTTGGATTGGCGATGATGAACAATCTCCGCTGATTACTCAGGTCAAAACCGCCTTAACGACTCTCACCACCAGTGGCGTAAAATGCTATTTTATTTGCGGTAATCGTGATTTTTTACTCGGCAAACGCTTTGCTCAACAAACAGGGATCGAACTTCTGCCCGATTATTATGTGCTGGATTTATACGGTCATAAAACCTTGCTGTGCCACGGTGATACGCTTTGTATTGATGATGTGAAATATCAGCAATTTCGCCGTAAAGTGCATCAAAAATGGCGCCAATGGCTATTTTTACGTTTACCACTTGCATTACGCATTCGCATTGCGCAAAAAATTCGAGCCAAAAGTAAGCAAGACAAAAAATCCAAAGCAGCGGAAATTATGGATGTGAATCAAGCGTTTACCGCTGAAACGGTGCAACGCTTTGGTGCAACTTATTTAATTCATGGACACACCCACCGCCAAGCGGTGCATTTTGAGCCAGAATTTACCCGTATTGTGTTAGGCGATTGGAAAGAAGACTACGCTTCTGTTTTGAAATTTGATCAACAAGGATTTGAGTTTGTATGATAGATGTGATTATCCCTTGCCATAACGCAGAGCAAACCCTCGTGCGAGCGGTACAAAGTGCATTAAATCAGCCAGAACTTGGCACCTTGTGGTTAATTGATGATGGTTCAACCGACAACACTTTGTCGCTTGCTCAACACCTACAGGCGCAACTGCCAAATAAAATTCGCGTGGAACAAATGCCGAAAAATGGTGGCGTAGCTAAGGCTCGGAACTGGGGGGCATTACAAAGCGAAGCGGATTTTATTGCGTTTTTGGATGCAGACGACGCCTATGAAGCACGCGCGCTACAAATTGCAGAAGGCATTTTCACCTTTCGTCCTGAAATCAGCGTGGTGCGTTTAGCACTCAAACCCGTTGATATAGATGAACGTTACAGTAGCCACCCTAATTTTGATTACGCTTGGCAACATATGCGTATGACATGTGGTGGCAATACCGTTTTTCGTCGTGCTTTTTTTCTTGCTTGCGGAGGCTTTCCACAACATCAACTCTTTCGTGAATTAGGCGGAGAAGATGGCGCATTAGGCATCGCAACCACTCAAATTAGTACAGTTGCCACTGCCTTTAAGGATGCAGGCGTGTTGCATTATTGTCGTGCAGGAATGCACGCAGAGCGTTTATTGAATGCGATTTTATTTAATCAAATGCCAGAAGGAGTAACGCCAGAAAAAATGGCTGAAGCGCAAGCGGTAACCAATAAAATTTGCCAACAGATTACACAATTAAAACAGTGTCTTGAAACCAAAAAAATCGGTATTAAACCGTTAAATATTCAGTGGAATTAGCCTTTTAGTATAATTAGTTGAAAATTACTAAAAATAGGTCTAGTATTTGCGTTTGAGATTAATTATCAAATGCAGATACTATTACAATGAAACTACTTTATATTTCACTAGGATTTTTATGTATTGGGCTTGGTATTTTAGGTGCTATCTTGCCAGGCTTACCCACCACACCTTTTCTTTTGCTTGCATTATTTTGCTTTAGCAAAAGCTCTCCCCGCCTACAGCAATGGTTTATGCACACAAAAATCTATCAAAAATATTTAAAAGATTACGATGAAAAACGTGCGATGACTATGAAACAAAAAATCACAATTTTAATGATTTCAGCACCATTTTGCTTGATGTCATTTTTCGTGTTGCCGAATATTTGGGGCAAACTGGCACTAGTTGCAGTGGTTATTTGCCAGTATTGGTATTTCTTCTGCAAAATGGAAACACTTCCCGCCGAAAGCCAAACGCAAACACGCTCAAACGCTTAATTATTCCTCTTCTTCTTTGCGTCTCGCTCTCGGGTGAGTCGCATCATAAATTTGTGCAAGATGTTGAAAATCTAAATTGGTATAAATTTGCGTAGTAGATAAACTACTATGCCCCAATAACTCTTGCACAGCACGCAAATCACCACTTGCTTCCAACATATGCGTTGCAAAAGAATGGCGCAATTTATGCGGATGTAAATGCGTTTCTAGCCCCTGCTTTTGTCCCCATTTTTGCATCACGAGCTGAATAGAACGGTGCGATAACCGTCCGCCACGTTTATTTAAAAACACCGCATTATTCTGTGGATTAAACTGCGGACGAACAGCCAACCACGCATTCAACGCTTGTAAGGCTTTCGAACCTATTGGCAAAATTCGTTCCTTATTCCCTTTACCTAGCACACGTACTTCTCGGCTAGCTAAATCCATATCGCCTACATCTAAACCTTGTAACTCTGATAAACGTAACCCAGAGCTATACATTAGCTCCATCATCGCAAGATCTCGCAAATCAGACGGCTCATTTGCTTCACTATTCAATAATTGCCCAACTTGTTCCGCATCAATATTCTTGGGCAAATGTTTGCTCGCTTTTGGCGCTTTTACCCCTAAGGCAGGATTCACCCTAATTTGTTGCTGCTGAACCAAATAGTTAAACCATTGGCGTAACGCAACCAAACGCAAGCCAATACTTTTTGCACTTAGCCCTTGTTTATGGCTTTGAGTAAGCATCCAACGCACTGCTGCCGCATTCACATCTTGCCACGAAGTAATCCCTGCATGGCTAAACATTTCACTTGCTGCAAGCAGCTGACGCTGATAATTAGTGAGTGTATGCACACTTGCCTGTTTTTCAATGCGTAGAAAATCCCAATACGGCTTGGTTTGAAAATAAAGCGGATTCTGTGAATTTAACATAATGCAGTCTAGGAAGGATAAAAAGAATAGCAGTAAGCGGTCAAATTTGACAAAAATTTCGGTATTATGAAGCAGTTACATAGGCATTTTTTGTAGGGGCACGCCCCTATATCATTGAAAAAATTCGCACTTTTGCACTTGCTACATAATATCGAAAAATTTAACCGCTTATTTAATTATGCAAGATTGAGCTGACCAATACGAATGCCAACATTTCCTAATGCCACTGGGCTTAAATAATCACCTAAAAACTCAAAGAGTTCATTTACATCGGTAAAGCTACGCTGGATTTTTACATCTTCTTCCACTTTACGAGTAAATTCATAACGAATACTATCACCCTCAATTTTTGCTTCTAAGGTAAGAAATACCGTTTCAAAAAAGTGGTTTACATTACCTTCTTCACCTGGATCACTGACACGTACATTCCAATGGTTACTAAATAAAATTTCGGTTTTAACTGACATTTTGTTACCTCTTTGCCGATATGTTGTGTTAAATAAGCTACCCGATAGCAGAAGTCTTCGGGCAATTTTGTTTATATGATTAATAGCATAGCATAATTTTGTTAGCGCTTACGAGCCAATAAATAAAATGGCTGATAAGTCAGAGAAACATAGCCCTCTTGGCTAAATCGCTCTTGGTATTGGCGAATAAATTCCTGATAGAAATCCTCGGTCCACTGCGCAGTATTGAGTGGAGAAAGACCCGTATAAGCCAAATGTGTCATCACCTCTTGGGGCGATTCAAATAAAAAACATAAACCGTCTTGCTCAATCGCAATAATCTCAAATGCTTGTTCAAGCTGATTTATCCAATCTAAAATAGACGGAGAACAAGAACCTTCACCAACAAGCGATCGAATTTCAGGTAAATTTTGCGGATGAACACCGTTAAACAGCAAATAGCCACCTTGTTTTAATTGACTTGCTGCACGTTGAATAAATGTTTGAGTCGAGGCTAAATACTCCACCACCGAAGCCGCTACCAATAAATCATAATCACTGCCTAATTCAGTAGTAAGTGCATCCCCCACCACAAATTGGCTTTTCATTAGTGTGAAATTGCGTTGTAGCTTCTCTGTAAGATAAGGCTGATAGTTTTCAGATACATCATTTAGCACTAACTGCTCTGTGCTAAATTTGGTTAAAAACGCTGCCGTAAATAACCCCGTACCACAACCAATTTCAAGCACTTTTTCAAAATGGTTTCGTGTATGAGCTTGCAATAACGCAAGTAGTTTCTCATTTATCGTCTTTTGTGCAATTGCATAAGATTCATAATGTTTAATCTTATCTGCGGAGGCAGATTCTAATCCTGAATCAGTATTCATATTAGTTCTCCTTTATCAATTTGGTAAAACACGCAAATTTAAAATTGTGAGAGGGATTTATCGTTATCTTAGTTTTGCTCTCAAAATAAAAAGCCCTATATCAATGCATAGGGCTATGTAGTTTATTGTAACAATGAAATATCAGCGACTTGCAAGAATAGCCCTTGTAACGTATTTAAAATCGCTAAACGATTTTGACGTAACACGGCATCGTCTGCATTCACCATTACATTGTCGAAGAAATTATCCACAGGCTGACGTAAACTCGCTAGCCTATCCAATACTTCGGTATATTCACCTTTCGCAATAAGCGGTTGGATTTCTGTCCTTAATGCCAGCACAGCTTCCGCTAATACTTTTTCAGCCTCTTCAACACAAGCGGCCTGATTTACTTCACCAATTGCAATATCTACTTTGGCAAGAATGTTGCTTACACGCTTATTCGCAGCGGCTAAGGCTTCGGCACTCTCTAATGTACGGAAATGCGACACAGCACGCACACGTGCGTCAAAATCAGATGGGCGGGTTGGACGACGGGCCAGCACCGCTTGGATTACGTCCACAGCAATGCCTTCATCTTGATACCATGCACGGAAACGCCCGAGCATAAAGTCTACCACATCAGCAACTACGTTAGTATTGATCAATTTATCGCCAAATAAAGCGGTCGATTTTTCGATTAAATCTGCAAGATCAAGCGGTAATTTTTTCTCTACGATAATGCGAAGCACACCGAGTGCTGCACGGCGGAGGGCAAACGGGTCTTTGTCGCCTTTCGGGTGCTGACCGATACCGAAAATCCCTGTGAGCGTGTCGATTTTATCCGCCAACGCCACCGAGCAAGCCACCAGCGAGTTCGGCAAATCATCGCCAGCAAAACGTGGCATATACTGCTCGTTCAACGCCACCGCCACTTCTTCATCTTCACCATCGTGGCGAGCGTAGTGCATACCCATCACGCCTTGGGTGTCGGTAAATTCAAACACCATATTGGTCATTAGATCGCATTTTGAGAGCAAGCCCGCACGTTTCGCTTGGGTTTCGTTCGCACCGATTTGTTTCGCAATCTCACCGCTTAACGCTTCAATGCGTGCGGTTTTATCACGCAATGTGCCAAGCTGTTGTTGGAACAACACCGTTTCAAGGCGTGGCAGTTGGTCTTCCAAACGCTGTTTTAAGTCGGTTTTGAAAAAGAATTCCGCATCGGTTAAACGTGGACGCACCACTTTTTCGTTACCCTCGATGATCGCTGTTGGATCTTCTGGGTTGATGTTGGAAACGAAAATAAAGTGCGGTAGCAATTTGCCCTCTTTGTCGTAAATCGGGAAGTATTTTTGGTCGCCTTTCATCGTGTAAACCAAGGCTTCCGCAGGCACGGCAAGGAAACGCTCTTCAAATTTCGCGGTGAGTACGTTCGGGTATTCCACAAGGGCGGTTACTTCGTCTAAAAGATCGTCTTCGATGTCCGCTACGCCACCAAGAGCGGTCGCTTTCGCTTGTGATTTTGCAAGAATTTCCGCACGGCGTGCGTTGAAATCGGCAATTACTGAGCCTTTTTCTTTCAGCAATTCAGGGTATTGATCGGCGTGATCGATTTGGAATTCGGGTTCACCTAGGAAACGGTGTCCACGAATGGTGCGACCGCTGGCAATGCCTAAAATTTCACCTTCGATTAACTCGCCACCGAGCAATAAGGTTACGGTATGTACAGGGCGGACGAACTGCACGGTTTTATCGCCCCAACGCATTGTTTTTGGAATTGGTAAACCAGCTAAGGCTTTTGCTACCATCGGCACAAGTAGATTTTTAGTCGGCTGACCTTCAATCACTGCACGATGAACCAGCCATTCGCCTTTGTCGGTTGCCACACGCTCCGCTTGATCCACGGTAATGCCACAACCTCTCGCCCACCCTTCGGCAGCTTTGGTTGGTTTACCCTCCGCATCAAACGCCGCCGACACCGCCGGCCCACGTTTTTCCACCTCTTTCGATGGTTGCGAAGTCGCCAAGCCCAACACTTTCACCGCCAAACGGCGTGGGCTTGCAAACCACTGCACTTCATCATAAGCCAAACCCGACTGTTTAAGTTCGGTTTCCATATTCTCTGCAAATGCAGTCGCTAATTTTTTGAGCGCCTTCGGCGGCAGCTCTTCTGTGCCGATCTCGGCTAGGAAGTTTTGTGTTGTCATTTTGTTCTCTCAAGTAAATTATTCATATTTTGTAAAAATATTTTCAAATATAACCGCTTGTACTACTCTCTCACTTCGCCAATCACTTCTGCCAAATCTCCCCTAACCCCTCTTTTCCAAAGAGGGGGATTAGTTCAGCTGAAAAGTGAATATCGAAGTTCTTCAATAAGATTTTAATTTTTCCGCTGCACTTAAATCACGCTCAAAAGCCGTCCCCCTCTTTAGAAAAGAGGGGTTAGGGGAGATTTGACAGTAGAAATTCACAGAGAAAATAGTCTATTAGTCCCTTCTATATTTATCAAATCTTCTATAATAAGATTCTAATTTTTCCGCTGAATTTAAATCACGCTCAAAAGCCGTCCCCCTCTTTGGAAAAGAGGGGTTAGGGGAGATTTGGCAGTAGAAATTTACGGAGAAAATAACCTATTCATCCTTTCCCACACTCTCCAAAAACAGATAAATCTGTTCCACTACGGCTTCAATCTCAAAATAGACTTCATCATTACTAAATCGCATCACCGTCAAACCTAGCGAATTTAATTCGGCATCACGCAAACGATCTTTTTCCTGATACTCTGGTTCATAATGCTGACTACCGTCAAGCTCAATTACCAATTTTGCTTTTGGGCAATAAAAATCGACAATGTAATTAAGCAATGGTTTTTGCCGATTAAATCGAAAACCTAATAGTTGATCTCGATTTATCCGATACCACAACTTACGCTCCGCATCTGTTTGGTCAGAACGCAATTTTTGTGAAAGCTCTTTTAACGATTTTGAGTAAGGGTGCATTTATCTCTCGCCCTTTCCACCTGCTCTTTCAACTCCAATTCTGTCGGCAAATAAGGCAGGTATTTTGCACTAAAAATCTGTTTTCTATCCGCTAGCACTGAGTATTTCGCAATCGCTTCGCTCTGCTCACTGCATAACACTAAACCAATAGTCGGATTATCATCTTCGCCTTTAAATTGTTCGTCATATAAGCGAACATAAGTGTCCATTTGTCCGATGTCTTGATGTTTGAGCTTGCCCACTTTTAAATCGATCAGCAAAAAGCATTTCAGTTTGAAGTTATAAAACACCAAATCGATATAAAAATCTTCATCATCAAACCGAACTCGCTTTTGGCGTTCGACAAAAGCAAATCCTTTGCCTAATTCCAACAAAAATTGTTGCAAGTTACTGATTATCGCAGCTTCCACACTGCTTTCTTGATAGGTTTTATCCTGTAAATTCAAGAAATCTAAAATATAAGGATCTCGCAAATAATCCTGAATGGTCTCTTGCAACGGAGCGGTTTTCTCTTCGGCTTCTTCGGCAACCAATGCTTTATTTTGGCTGGCAAGCAAACGCTCGTAATATAACACCGAAATTTGGCGATCTAATGCTCGCACCGACCAGTTATTTTCAACTGCTTCTCTTAAATACCACTCTCGAGCCTGAGGGTTTTCTACACTCAATAAACGGCGATAATGCGACCAACTTAATTCGGTACACAGTGTGTTCCAAATTGGAAACGCTAAATAAAACTGACGCATGTTGCGTAAATTTCGTTCATCAAACCCTTTGCCAAATTCAGCCGTTAAACGCTGGGAAAGATTTTTCAGCACGGCTTTGCCATACTCCGCACGGTTATTGCCTTGCTGTTCATCTTCCACAATTAACCGTCCGATTTCCCAATAGCTCTGCACCATCGCACTGTTTATCGTTTGGCGAACCTGCTGGCGAGCTTGGTGAATAACGTGAGTAATTCGGCTAAACAAATTGCTAGATAGTGTTGTGAGTTCTGTGTTCATCAATGTCTCCACGCTTTTAAAGAGAGTGAGGAAAACTACTTCTCACTAAACCGCTCTCGCTTTCTTGCCCACGCACTGCGTGGACTATTTAAAATTTGCAATCACTGATTGCAAAATCTAATTATCCACCCCCAACACAAACTCCGCAGCCGCCTTAGCATGCAGTTCAGCGGTATCGAAAAATGGCAGGGAACTGTCCGCTTGTTGGATCAATAAGCCGATTTCGGTGCAACCTAAAATCACGCCTTCAATGCCTTGCTGTTGTAATTTTTCAATCACCGATAAGAAAAACGCTTTCGATTCTGGTAACACTTTGCCTACACATAACTCATCAAAAATAATGCGGTGAATTTCGGCTTGATCCGCTTCATTTGGCACGACCGCTTGCACGCCACGTTTAGCCAAGCCATCTTTGTAGAAATCTTGTTGTATCACAAAAGCTGTGCCGAGCAAGGCGACTTTGCTCAACCCTTGCTGTTTAATCGCTGTGGCGGTGGTGTCGATAATATGAATAAGCGGAATGTTCACAGCACGTTGCACTTCATCTGCCACTTTGTGCATTGTGTTAGTCGCAATCAGCACTGCTTTTGCCCCAATTTGTTCTAATTTTTGAGCCGCATTACCAAGAATTTCCGCCGCTTTTTGCCAATCGCCCGATTTCTGACACGCCACGATTTCACCAAACTCGACACTATACACAATCACAGGGGCGGTAGTATTGCCCCCTTTGGCTTGATTAACGATCTGATTGATCTGATCGTAATAAGTTGTGGTGCTAGCTGGCGACATTCCGCCGATAATGCCGAGTGTGTTCATCGTCTCTCCTTTTGCAAAAAATGGGGGAAATTTGACCGCTTATTACCCCCCTCTCTTTGAAAAAGAGGGGCTGGGGGAGATTTAAAATTATTTACACCCTGGGAAACCCAACGCTTCACGGCTGGCATAATAGGCTTCGGCAACACCTTTGGTTAAGGCACGAATGCGTAAAATATAGCGTTGGCGTTCGGTCACTGAAATTGCTTTGCGAGCATCAAGCATATTGAAACTGTGCGCCGCTTTTAAGATGCGTTCGTAGGCTGGCAACGGGAGCGGTTTTTCTAATGCTAATAATTCTGTTGCTTCTTTTTCGTATTGTTCGAACGCTTTGAATAAGAAATCTACGTCAGCGTGTTCAAAGTTGTAAGTAGATTGCTCTACTTCGTTTTGGTGGAACACATCGCCATAGGTGGTTTTGCCAAGCGGGCCGTCAGACCAAACTAAGTCGTACACAGAATCCACGCCTTGGATATACATCGCTAAACGCTCTAAACCGTAGGTCACTTCACCTGTAACAGGTTTACATTCTAAGCCACCAACTTGTTGGAAATAGGTAAATTGAGTTACTTCCATGCCGTTGAGCCACACTTCCCAGCCTAAGCCCCACGCACCTAAAGTTGGGTTTTCCCAGTTATCTTCCACAAAACGAATATCGTGTTCCGTTGGATCAAAACCTAACATTTTAAGTGAGCCTAAATAGAGTTCTTGAATGTTATCTGGCGATGGTTTAATCACCACTTGGAATTGGTAGTAGTGTTGTAAGCGATTTGGATTTTCGCCATAACGACCGTCTGTCGGACGACGTGAAGGTTGCACATAAGCAAATGCCATTGGTTCTGGACCTAAGGCACGCAACGCAGTCATTGGGTGCGAAGTCCCTGCGCCTACCTCCATATCAAACGGCTGAACAATGGTACAACCTACATTTGCCCAGTAATCTTGTAGGGCTAAAATCATGCCTTGGAAAGTTTTTACATTAAATTTTGTTGTCATTTTACGATTCCTAAAAAATTCGTTCAAAAAGGCTAGGGTTTGTTGATAATAATCTCTCGTTCGAATAAGAAACCATTATCAACAAGCCCTTGTTATTATAGCCTGTAAGCGGTCTAATTTTGGAAATTTTTTGCAAATTTCTTTGCTAATAAGAATAGTTATTGTTTTATGATTTATATCAACATAGCTTTAAAGCTATTTTTGCTAAAATCATCACATTATTTCCTATAAAATCCGAGGTTTGCGATGAAATCTGCTTGGCTATTTGGCGTAACATTGTTTGCAATTTGTACTGCAAGTTTTGCCCAAAATCCGACCGCTTATACCCCCTCCGAATTACACCTTTTCGCTGATGAGGATTTAACACAATCCATTGGACGGCTAGAAGCGGGTGTGCCGATTAAACTGTTACAAACCAAGCAAAATGCCTCACAGGTTGAATTAGCGATGTGGCGCAAAACTAAAGGCTTTGGGCGTATTTGGTACAATCAATTTTCTAAGCAAATTACTGATGCGGTGATGGATAAGCAATTTATGCAGAACAAGCCTCATTTTAAAGTGTTAGAAAGCAAAGAAGATCCACTTACAGGTTTGATTTGGCAAAAAGTTAAATTGCAGGCATGGGTAGAAAATTCGCCATTCACCGATAGCCTTACTGATTTTTGGATGCAAACGGAGCAAACCTATAAAACTGAATGTAGCGTTTGCCATAAACAACGAGATCCGAAAATGCACGATGCGAACGAGTGGATTGCAGTGTTCAGTGGTATGGTCGGCTTTACGGATATGGACGAACCAACCCGTAAACAAGTGTTGCGCTATTTGCAAATGCACGCCTCAGATAGCCAACTCAAAACCGCTCAATAAGGAGTTAGTATGTCATCATCACTTTCAACTTCACGCCGTCAATTCTTAAAAAATATGTCGCTGATGGCAGCTTCATTTACGATGCCAAATTTCCTAGTGCCATGCGCTAACGCAGAAACATCCTCACAAGCGGTCGAAAATGATTGGAAAATTACAGGTGCGCAATGGGGTGCAGTTCGAGCCAAAATTAAAAATGGCAAAATTGCCGAAATTAAACCGTTTGAATTAGATAAGCACCCCACTGAAATGATTAACGGCATCAAAGATTTGGTGTACGGTGAAGCTCGTATTCGTTATCCAATGGTGCGCTTAGACTGGCTAAAACAGCGCCACAATAGCAATAAAAATCAGTGCGGTGATAACCGTTTTGTGCGTGTCAGTTGGGATGAAGCGCTGGATCTGTTCTATGAAGAACTCGAACGTATTCAGCAAAATTACGGACCTTGGGCCTTGCATACCGCCAATGTTGGTTGGCGCTCTTCTGGTCAGTTCCACAGTTGTGGTAATCATATGATCCGTGCAATTGCGATGCACGGATCGAGTGTTGGTACGGTGAGTGATTACTCAACAGGTGCAGGACAAACTATTTTGCCTTATGTATTGGGTTCGACTGAAGTCTATTCACAAGGCACATCGTGGGAAATAATCCTAAAGGAAACCGAAAATTTAATTTTCTGGGCAAGCGATCCCGTGAAAAACTTACAGGTTGGTTGGAACTGTGAAACCCATGAAGCATACACTTATTTAGATCAACTCAAACAAAAAGTAGCTGAACAAAAAATCAATGTGATTAGTGTTGATCCTGTTAAAAGTAAAACGCAAAACTTCCTTGGCTGTAAACAACTTTATATTCATCCGCAAGCGGATGTACCATTTATGTTGGCAATTGCTCACACGCTATATCGTGAGAATTTATATGATAAAGCATTTATTGATATGTACACGCTCGGTTTTGAGCAATTTGTCCCTTACTTACTCGGCAAAACCGAAGACCGAATCGAGAAAACGCCAGAATGGGCGGCAGCCATTTGTGGGATTAGCGCTGATGAAATTCGTCAATTTGCTCGAATGCTTGCAGGCAAACGGACACAGTTGATTTTCGGTTGGGCGATCCAACGCCAACAACACGGCGAACAACCTTATTGGATGGGCGCAGTGCTGGCTGCGATGCTTGGACAAATTGGGCTGGCGGGTGGTGGTATCAGTTATGCCCACCACTATAGTTCAATTGGAGTATCTAGCTCAGGTGCAGCTATGCCAGGTGCTTTCCCATCTAATTTAGATGAGGGGCAAACCGCTAAATATACCAATAAAGATTATCAAGGCTATAGCGATGTGATTCCCGTTGCTCGCACTTCGGATTCGTTACTACATGCAGGGGAAACCATTGATTACAATGGCAGAAAAATTACCTATGCGCCGTATAAAATGGCGATTTTCTCTGGCTGTAACCAATGGAGCCGCCAATCTGATTTAAATAAGATGAAACGAGCCTTCCAAAAATTGGAAACGGTAGTGTCGCTCAATTATAGCTGGACTGCTACTTGCCGTTTCTCAGATATTGTTTTACCAGCTTGTACGCCATTTGAACGTAACGATATTGATGCCTACGGTTCGTACAGTAACCGAGGCATTTTAGCGATGCAAAAATTAGTTGAGCCGTTATACGAATCTCGTCCTGATTTTGAAATTTTCAAAGATTTATGTCGCCGTTTCGGCAAAGAAAAAGAATATTGCCGAGGTATGGACGAAATGGCGTGGTTAGAGCGTTTATACAAAGATTGTCGCAATCAAAACCGTGGTAAGTTTGAAATGCCATCGTTTGCTGAATTTTGGCAAAAAGGTTATGTATTATTCCCTGAAGGCAAGCCTTGGGTGCGCCATGCTGATTTCCGTGAAGATCCTGAATTACACGCACTGGGTACACCTTCTGGCTTTATCGAAATTTTCAGCCGTAAAATTGCAAGTTTCGGCTATGCTGACTGTAAAGGTCACCCAATGTGGTTTGAAAAAGCGGAGCGCTCACACGGCGGGCCAAAATCAGATAAATATCCATTCTGGCTACAATCAGTGCATCCAGACAAGCGCTTACATTCACAATTATGCGAAGCCCAATCGCTACGAGAAACTTATAGTGTACAAGGGCGAGAGCCGTTTTATATGAATCCACAAGATGCGGAAAAATTAGGTATTAAAGACGGTGATTTAGTACGAGTGTATAACGAACGTGGGCAAGTGTTAGTTGGTGCAGTGCTATCTGAGGATTTTCCAATGGGCGTAGTACGCTTACAAGAGGGGGCTTGGTATTCTCCGCTGGATGAAAGCGTGGGTGCGATTGATACTTACGGTTGCCCAAACACTCTTACACTGGATATCGGTGCTTCAAGTTTATCGCAAGCGACTTGCGTGAGTACTTGCTTGGTCAATGTAGAAAAATGGCATGGCGATGCACCTGCGCCGAATGGTTTTAGTGGTGCAACGGAGGTAACTCGCTAATGCAAAAAACAGTACCGCTTAGCCAAGAAGAATGCCTATTTAGTTATCGCTGGCTACATTCCGCATTTGCAAAAGAGCTTACTTCACCTCAATTGCAAGCGTTACAAACAGGTCAATTTGCTCCATTTTTTGCCATACTAACGGAACTGGGCTTTCAGGCACCTGTTGCGGATTTGCAAAATGAAATCGCAAAATTGACCGCTTATGATACACCTCAATTAGAACTGGCAGCCGATTTTGCGCAATGCTTTTTATTGGAAGGAAAACTCAGTGCATTGCCTTACGCTTCAGCTTATTTAGATGAACGAGATCTTGAGCAGAATTTGTTAAAAATGGATCAATGGCTAAGTAAATTTCAATTGAAAATCAACCGCTTGCAGAAAGAGCCTAGCGATCATCTCTGTGTTTATTTGGAAGTATTGATCAAATTAATTGAAACGGAACAACCTTGCGCTATTCAGCAACAATTTATTCAACAGCAATTGCTGAGCTGGCTTCCACAATGGGCTAAAAAGCTAGCCCAAATCAAAAGCACTACCACCTTTTACCAAGTATTGAGCCAATTATTACTCGACCTGCTACAACAAAAAATCAGTGAATCCTAAAGCATTACGGACGCTAAAGTGCGTCCGTAAGCGGTTAAATTTGCTGAATTTTTGCAATGACTAATCTACCATCACTGCCTTTAGCTATTTTAACTTAATAAAAAATGTACCTTGTGGAATAACAGGTAAATATTGACGATGAAAATCAAGATAGGTTTTTTCTGGATCAATATCTTTGAATTGTGCAGGATACAATGCTTTCGCCATAAATTGCGCACTGGCTAAATCGGTAATAGAACGAGAAGCAGTATGGTAAATGCCGTAAACATTGCCCTTTTTCACCGCTTGTACATTCAACCACCCTGCACGTTGCGTAAATCCTGCAAGGCGTTTTTGGGCATCCATTTCACTGATATTGATCCCCATTGCCATAATTTCAGCATTTTTATCTGCGCCCATTTCAGTGCCAGAGATAATCACCACTTCTGGATTTGAAGTCAAGAATTGCTCAGGATTAATTGGTCCCCAGTTTTCAATAAATGGTGCTGCAATATTATCTCCACCGACAGTATCGGCAATCGCCCCCCACATATTTTTACCGAAAGTAAAACTGTATTCCGCAGGGCCTTTATTACCGAATTCAATGTAAATTTTTGGTGGTTTTAGACCGCTTGCCGCCACACGTTTTTGAATCTCTTTAATGCCTTGTTCATACTCATCAGCAATTTTATTTGCCCGTGTTTCTGTGCCAGCTAACTTCCCAAAAAGTTGAATACTTTTGGTATGCTTCTCAACAGTTTGCGCATTAAAATCCACAACCACAATCGGAATACCTGCCTGTTCAATGCGAGGAATATCGCTTGCAATCGTTTGATATTGCCAATCAGCTAACACTAATACATCTGGCTTTAACGCTAAGGTTTTTTCTAATGAGAAAGTACCAGTATTAATATTCCCAATGTCTGCCATTTCCGTTAAATTGGGTAGTACTTGACTAAATAGCGCCCAACTTCCTGGGTTAAATGTTTCCCAAAACTCGCGAGAAATGCCCACCACGTTTTGGAAATTTTCAGCGCCTGTTGCTGCAATATAATCAGGATAGTAAAAGCCAAGCACAATACGCTTAGCTGGCACATTCACTTTTACTTGGCGATCCAATACGTCTTGTAACACGGTTACTTCCGCTTGTGCCGATACGCCAGCCAAAAGTAACAAGCTTGCAATAAGGTGTTTAAAATACTGCTTTTTCATTTTTACCCTTATTTCACTTGATCTAGATATTCAAATAAGCGCCCTTTATGTTCAGTGGTGCGTTTCTCAATTTTTTCTACTTCTTTGGTTGCATTGTCTAAATTAGTTGGCTGACCAACTTGAATAATACCACTCATATTCATCATTCGATGTGGTGGGCACACATAAACGTAAACGCCCTCATGAGTTAAAGTAAGGCTAAATTTTTCATCCTCTTTGGAGAGAAATTTCTCAGCTCCTTCTGGCACCACTTTACTTTGCACCCAATGCCCTTTATGTGTCGGTACAAAAGTCACCGTGTCACCGACTTCCGCTTTTAAAAAGCCAGGTTCAAACACCATACCGCCGTCTTTACCGTTATCTAACATTTTCACTTCATACTCGGCAGCAAACAGCCCGCCTGAGAATATTAGCAATGTACTAAATAATAATTTTTTCATTGATTACTCCTTATGAGAACGACGCAACGGGCGAATGACTGGTTGCCCAGTGCTATCGTATAAAATTTCAATTTCAACGTTATACAGCTGACGGATAAGATCAGCTTGTAACACCTGTTTTACTTCGCCAAAAGCTTGCAATTTACCATTACCCAATAAAATCAAGCGATCCGAAAATTGCGCTGCAAGACTCAGATCGTGCAATACCATCAACGTAATCAAATTATGTTGTTGCGTATATTGACACACCTGTTCCAATAAATTGATTTGGTGGTGCATATCCAAAGCACTGACGGGTTCGTCTAACAATAAAATTTCTGGCTGACGCACTAACACTTGAGCGAACATTACCATTTGCCTTTGTCCGCCACTTAGCTGCATCACATCTTGATGCGCAAGGTGGGCTATACCAAGCTGTTGCATAATCGAGGCAACTTCTGTCAGTAATTCATCACTAACATGCATACTTAGTTCTTCCACTCTGCCGAGTAAAATTACTTCTAAAGCGGTAAGCGAGGCATCCACTTGAGTATCTTGTGGCATATACCCAATTCGTTTACGCCATGCCGAAAGCATGCGTTTAGTTAAGCTTTGATCAGCATAAGAAATGTTCCCAACCCCATTAATTTCACCAAAAATCGTTTTTAATAACGAAGATTTCCCCACGCCATTTGGGCCTAACACCGTATAAATTTTGCCTTTTTCAAGCGATAAATTTAACTGGTCAGCAATCACTCGCGATCCTCGTTGAATATGCAAATTTGTAAGTTTTAACATAAATTCTACCGCTTTTTATTTCTTGGTTAGCACGATCCAGAAAAAGAAAGGCACCCCAACAAATGAAGTGATAATCCCGACAGGGAACAGTGCACCAGGCACAATCACTTTAGATAATACCGAGGCGACCGACAAAAACGCTGCTCCAATTAGCATTGCTCCAGGTAGGAAAAAGCGTTGATCCTCGCCTAATAACATACGTGCAACGTGTGGTGCAACCAAACCAATAAAACCAATAATGCCAACAAAACTAATGGCTGTTGCAGTCATAATCGCCACAATCACCAATGTTTTTAAACGTAGCGATTGTAAATTGATTCCTAAGCTAAGCGCCCGTGCTTCGCCCAAACGTAAAGCGGTCAATTTCCACAAATCTTTTGCAAGTAACGTAACACAAACCGCTGTTACAACAGTAGCAATCAGCAAATTTTGCCAAGTTGCTTTGGTTAAGCTACCAAACAGCCAAAATAGAATTTGCTGCGAAATTTCAGGGGAGGCAATAAATTGAATGAGTGATAACAAAGATTGAAATAAAAACAGTAATGCAATTCCAACTAACACCAACATTGCCGAACTAAAACGCCGCATTGAAGCAAATAAAAATAAAACCCCAGAAGCGAGCATGGTCATTACAAATGCACCAAATGGCACAGCAAAAGCGGAAGGTAAACCAAAGCCACCAAATGCAATAACGGTTGAAGCACCAAGCCCCGCTGCGGCGGCTAAACCTAAGGTATAAGGGCTTGCCATTGGGTTATTCAGTAAGGTTTGAATTTCTGCCCCGCCAACGCCGAGTGCTGCTCCCACCACCAATGCCATTAACGCCATAGGTAAACGCAAGTCATACACAATCACGCTGGTTGTGGTTTCTACGTCATCAAAGCGCAACAGTGCTTTAACTACTTCGTCCAACGGTAGCATTGACGGACCTGTGACAATATCAAATACCACCCCCACAGCACTAATCACCAGAAAAGTTAACACAACAAACCAACGCTTGCGTTCCAGCTTACGTTGGTTTTGAACGATGTTTTCAATCGTTACTTGATTCATAGCTATTTACTCTCTGGGTAGAGATAAAACGTACCCTGCGGTACGAGAGGTAAGTTTTTACGATAGAATTCTTGATAAGTTTTAGTTGGATCTAAATCTTTGAATAACTCTGGATACACCGCTTTTGCCACAAATTGAATTGAAGCACTATCCGAGAGGGTGCGAGAGTTAGCATGATACACGCCATATAAGCGTTGATTTTTAATTGCAGGTAATTCAGACCAGCCCGCCCGTTTAGCAAACCCAGCAAGGCGTTTTTGTGCTTCCGCTTTATCAATATTAAAACCCGCCACCATTGCATCAGGATTTTTATTCAGTTCGGTTTCTCGCCCTGAAATAATCACCACATCGGGTTTCGCTGCAACCACTAATTCAGGATTGATCGGGCTATAAAATTCCACTGCATTTTTGGCAATATTTTCTGCACCGACTAAATCAAGCATCGCCCCCCACATACTCTTACCAAAGGTAAAACTATGCTCTGCTGGCCCCTTATTGCCAAACTCCACATACACTTTCGGCTTTGGTAAATTGGCTGCTGCCACACGATCTTGAATATCTTTCACCACCGCTTTGTATTCATCATTCAACTGCTTCGCTTTCGCTTGTTGCCCTGTTAATTGACCAATGATCTCGGTTGATTTAACGTGTTTATCCACCGTTTGAGCTAAATAATCCACCACTACCACAGGAATGCCTGCTGTTTCTAGTGGCTCTAAATCTGAATCCAATGCTTTAAATTGCCAGTCTGCCATTAATACAAAATCAGGTTTCAGTGCTAAAATTTTCTCAACCGAAAAAGTGCCTACTTCAACTTCACCAATATCTTCTAACTGATTAAGTTTTGGCACAACTTTACTAAACTCAACCCAACTCGCTGGCGCCCAATCAGACCAAACGGCTTTCGAAAAGCCCACTACATTATCAAGCGCTTTATCACCGCCAATCGCCATATAATCTTGATAATTAAAGGCTAATACTACTCGTTTAGCGGGTAATTCCACCGTTACTTTACGATCTAACACATCAGTAATTTCCGTTGGCTTAGCATTTGCTAATCCAGAAAAAGCAAATAATGTTGCAAGTGCAGCTGCAGTTAATTTTGTTTTTTGTAACATAAACTTTCCTCAAAAATGCAATCAATCAAAATTAATAATATTTATTTTAGTATACTTTTAATAAATACGAATAATTATTAATTGAATTTACATAATTGTGTGATCTACATCACAAAAGCAATACATTTTAACGAGCATTTAGCTGATATAGGGCAAGAAATTCAAGCATTTATCAGGTAGAATAGTTTTAATCAAAGAGAAAATACATGAGGAGCATCTATGAACATTCCATTCTGCTTACCTGAAAACATTACCCCAGAAACCTTTTTGCGAGATTATTGGCAAAAACGACCGCTTCTAATCCGCAATGGCCTGCCACAGATTGTTGGTTTATTTGAGCCAGAAGATATTATGGAGCTAGCGCTAGAAGAGGAAATCACTGCTCGCTTAATCAAATGTGAAAACGAGCAATGGTCGGTAAAAACAAGTCCATTTAGCGAAGCAGACTTGCAAAATCTACCTGCTCAATTCTCTGTTATGGTACAAAACCTAGAACAATGGTCGCCAGAACTCGGTGTATTATGGCAAGCGTTTAGTTTCTTACCACAATGGCAACGCGACGACATTATGGTATCTTGCTCCCCAAAAGGAGGCACTGTCGGTAAACATTATGATGAATATGATGTCTTCCTTGTGCAAGGCTATGGTCAACGCCGCTGGCAACTTGGTAAATGGTGCGATCCTTCAACCGAATTTAAACCAAACCAGCCGATCCGCATTTTCGATGATATGGGTGAATTAGTGTTGGATGAATTTATGAACCCAGGTGATGTGCTATATGTGCCTTCTCGTATGGCGCACTACGGTGTTTCAGAAACCGATGGGCTAACTTTCTCATTTGGTTTACGCTATCCAAATGCAGCAGATCTGCTCGAAAATTTCTGCAAAACTTTAGAACATCACTCAGAAATGATTGCTGGCTCTGAATTTAATATTCCATTCCGTCTTGCACCGCATGAACAGCCCAATGCGCTACTTGACCCAAAAATGGTGAAGGTGCTTAAACATCAATTAATTGATTTGCTACAAAATTCGGATCAATTTGATGAAATCTTTACCCATAGCGTTGCGAGTGCGGTAAGTTCACGCCGTTATGACTTATTGCAAACAAATAACGAATATTACCCAGACGAAGTTCAAGGTATCTTGGAAGAAGGAGGATGGATTCAGCAAGATGCGAATGCCAAAATGCTTTACACCGAAAATCCACAGCGCATTTATGTAAACGGTGAATGGATCGATGAATTAAATGAAGCGGAACAAAATTTATTGATTCGTATCGCCAACGGAGATACGATTTCATGGAATAAACTCGCTTCAAAAGTGAAAAGCCAAGAAGAGTTGGAACTATTACTAGATACAATTTGCGATTGGTTAGATAGCGGTTGGATTCTTTTAGAAGAAGCAGAATAATCTAGATGTTAAGTTAATATGAAAGGTAGGAATTCCCTGCCTTTCTTTTTACAAGCGGTCAAATTTGCCCAAACTTTTGCAAAAGATTAACCAAAATCGACCGCTTTTTGATCTGCCCCCCAAAAGTTGGACAGGTTAGTACACTATAAATATTGAGCTCTGTATTGTGCAGGGCTCAATCCTTTTAAATCCATTTTAATACGCTTTTGGTTGTAATACATCACATATTCTTCCAACTCAGCCTGTAGTTCCGCTATCGACGTATAGTTGCGGTTGTAAAAACACTCTGATTTCAAAATGCCAAAGAAACTTTCAATCACCGCATTATCATAGCAGTTCCCCCGTCTGCTCATGCTCTGTATCGCTTTGCCTTCCAGCATCTGCCGCCATTCGCTCGTGCCGTAAAGTACGCCCTGGTCGCTGTGAATAATCGGGCAATCCGTCACACTTAATTGGCTAAGCCCTTGTTCCAACATCTTTTTTACCATCGAGAATTTGGGACGTGTGGCAAATTGATAAGCGATAATTTCGCGATTCGCCAAATCCATCAACGCCGAAAAATAAAGCTTCGCTTGCCCAAGATGAAATTCGGTGACGTCCGTTACCCATTTTTGATTCGGCTTCGTCGCATTAAAATCACGATTGAGTAAATTCGGCGCAATATATGACGTTTTACCGCGTT
>NZ_CABFJY010000006.1 GCF_901687125.1 Actinobacillus vicugnae | reverse complement strand
CCCTTCACGAGTACATGTATTACTATAACCACGAGCGTATTCAAGTGAAACTAAAAGGACTAAGCCCTGTTGAATACAGAACCCAGTCCTTGAATTAAATGTGTCTAACTTTTTGGGGTCAGATCAATAAGGGAGGTTTGATTTAATGAACCGTTAAAATTCATAGCGAATGCCAACATTAAAGTTTCGACCAGGAGCGGTATAACGATCTGCATTGGTCGCATCAATGCCAATTGGCGCATTTCCTGAGGTTGTTGCTTCGCCTTTTAGTAGTGCTAGATAAGAAATATCGTTCCAATTCCAATATTTTTTATCAAACAGATTATTCACATTAGCTGTGAGTGTTAAATCTTGCACAGGTTTCCAATAGAAACTCAGATCAACCAAACTGTAACCACCTGTTGGGTTATACATTGAGCCATTAATATCTTTATCAGCTTTTGCTCGTGTATAAGTCCAATGCACATCAGCACCAAATTGCTCACCTTCATAGCCTAAACCGAGTCTCGCTTTTAATGGTTGAATACTATTAATTGGCGTTCTTTCACCATTATTTTCCGCTTTACTACGGCTATAAGCGATACCTGCATTAGCATAAAAATCTTGATAGAAATGCCATTTTGCACTTGCCGTTATCCCATAAATTTTAGCTTTATCGCTATTTTGATATTGTAAGAATTGGGTATAGCCTGTCATTTGACGAGTAATATCACGCCAATCAATAAAGTTTTTATAACGGTTGTAGTAACCAGCAATGCGATATTGAATGTCGCTGGTTTTTCCTTTTAGCCCTAACTCAAAGTTATCAGCGATCTCAGATTTCAAATTAGGGTTACCTACTACAGCCACTTCAACTGTTTGCATACCTCTTCCTGGCACAAAATATTGCACTGTTTCCCCAAAAGAAGAGGTTAATTGTTGTGAAGATGGCGTACGTATACCTCGAGAATACTGAAAGAATGGAGCAAATTGTGGTGCAATATTCCATTCAATACCAAATTTCGGGGTAAATTTAGTTTCGTGCTGTTTTGAGATTTGTACATCCCGAGCGCCTGCTTGTACATAATTTCCTGCCATAGATGGATTTACACGATAATGTACAAAGCCTAAGTGTGGCGTGATTACAAAATCACCCAATGCAATTTGATCTTCAATATAGCCTGTAATTTTATCTTGTTTAGCATCCGCCGTTGGTTTTTCATTCGCAACAGATCCATAAGCAGGACGATCTAAATAGAGATAATTACTCAGCTCCGTACGGCTATAACTTGCTCCATAACGTAAAACTTGCGGAATATGGGAATCAATCACCGAAATTAAATCTGTGGTAAAGCCCCATGTTTTCGCTTTACTTTCTGATGTTTCATGGCGGTAATTGGTTGCGGATTGACGTAAGCGGTCATTCGCTGTTCGTGCATTTTGGAAATAAAGGTGAGTTGTTGCACGCTGAATTGCACTATCTTGATTTTGATATTCATGTCCTAGAGAAAAACGATGACGTTTAACGTGATCTGTTGTAGTTCCTGATGTTTGAACACCTGAACGCAGATCAATGCGAGTACTATTTTTAGATAATAAATCGCTTTCCATTTTGCGTGCTAAGCTTTCAAAGCCAAATTTCACTTGATGTTGTTCATTAAGCTGATAATGATGTTTAGTCAGTAAATAAACATTTTGTATATCTGCTGGATTAGGTTTGGTACGAGCCTCACCTTCTCCCCCTACCGAACCTTCATTTTCTGTTTCATCACCACTACGAACCGTACTCATCACCATACCTTGATAAGCCCCCACTGCAGTCGCAGCACCTGCGCTCAAATAACCTGAATTATCTTTACTCGCATAGCCTGAACCAATAAAACCACCGTAATTTTTACCTTTTAGTAAATCTTGAGGCTCTAAGGTGACAAAGTTCACACTATTTGAAAGCGTTCGCTCTGAACCTTGGTAAGAAACTTCAGCACGGCGTAATGCAGTTGGCTCAATATAATCGCCTCGCCCAAATTCCATGCCATAAGCAATAAAATGTTTTGCTTCTTGTGCTTCTGGCAGTTCAATACCATCTACCGTGGTTTCAACACGGTTATCTTGCAAACCTCGCACATTAATACCATTATTACCTGAACGGCTTGCTTGTAATTCGGTTACAGAAACATCAAGTTCATCAGCAAAAATATCTTTAATATCGCTCGCTTGTTTTTGTTGAATCTGTTGTTTCCCAATGCTTAATTCATATTGAGGTATTGCATTGGCATTTTCGGTTACGGTTACTTCCGATAATTGCACGCTAGCTTCCGTTGCATAAGCACTAGCACATAATGCAGAAATACAAATGGCGAGATAATTTTTTGAAAACATATTTATTCCTTAAAGCAATTATTACTGACAATAAAAATTGATAATTATTCTTATTTAAAACCCAATAAAATTCAATAACCTTTAATCTATAAAACAATCAATTAATAACTAAAAGTAAAACGTAACGCTTTACACTAATGCAAATAAAAAGCGGTCAAATTTCTAAATTTCATGCCATTTGCAAAAAATAAAGGAAATTAGACCGCTTGTTCTGGTTTCGTATGCGTTATGCTTTACGCAATAACACTAAATTTCGCTCACCTACTAATTCGGGAACGGTTAATTCAATCACTTGTTCTAATTGAACTGGCTTTTTGATTTCTTGTACTTCGGTTTCAGCATAAATACCTTTTAGTGCATAAAATTTACCTTGCGCATTTGGCAGGTGATAACACCAATCAACCATGTCATTCAGGCTTGCAAAAGCTCGGCTTAACACTCCGTCAAATTGTTGCTCGGTATATTCTTCCACACGACTTTGCACAGTAACCACATTATGAATGCCAAGCTCACGTAACGCATTTTTGATAAACGTAATTCGTTTACCAAGGCTATCTAATAGCACAAATTGCTTATCGGGGTTAGCAATCGCCAATGGAATCCCTGGTAAACCTGGCCCAGTACCAACATCAATAAAGCTTTCGCCTTGTAAATGTTTGCTTACAACTAAGCTATCAAGAATATGTTTCACCAGCATTTCATCGGGATTACGCACCGAAGTCAGGTTGTAAGCTTTGTTCCATTTATCCAGAAGGCGAACAAACCCTAGCAATTGTTCTTTCTGCTGATCGGTCAAATTAATTTTCGCCTGTTCTAACAAGCGGTCTAATTTTTGTTTCATTTTGCAAATGTCTTATGTATTTTTTGAGGAAATACCTATAAATAAGCGGTGATTTTTTGTAAATTTTTACTAAAAAGCCACCGCTTAATACAGGTTAAAATGAGGAATTATAACTCGCCTCGTTTCAGCATGCCTTGTTTCTTCAGATTCACCAGTAAAATCGAGATCGCCGCAGGCGTAATCCCTGAAATGCGGCTCGCTTGTCCGATAGAAACTGGGCGATGCTGCATAAGTTTGGCTCGCACTTCGTTAGAGAGGCTTTCTACTTTGTCGTAGTCAAACTCTGGCGGGATAAGCGTGTTTTCGTGACGTTTATGGCGCTCGATTTCGTTTTGTTGATGTTCGATATAGCCTTGATATTTAATCGAAATTTCTACTTGTTCTGCTGCTTGTTTATCTTCCAAAGCAGGCGCAAATGCAGCAACTTGAGTTAGCTTGTCATAAGTTATTTCTGGGCGACGTAATAAATCTTCACCGCTTGCTTCACGGGTTAATGGGCTACTCACCAATTCATTTACCGCAGCTAAATGTTCAGATTGAGGGTGAATCCAAATTTGTTTTAAACGCTCACGTTCACGCTCAATATTTTCCATTTTTTGATTGAATCTTGCCCAACGTGCATCATCAATCAAACCTAATTGCTGAGCAATTGGCGTTAAACGGATATCCGCATTATCTTCACGTAGTAATAAACGATATTCAGCACGTGAAGTAAATACACGGTATGGCTCTTTTGTGCCTAATGTACAAAGATCATCAACCAGTACACCTGTGTAAGCGAGATCACGTGTTGGGAACCAAGCCTCTTTGCCTTGTACCTGTAATGCCGCATTAATACCCGCTAATAAACCTTGAGCCGCAGCTTCTTCATAGCCCGTAGTACCGTTAATTTGACCCGCAAAGAACAAACCTTCAATTGCTTTAGTTTCTAAAGTTGGCTTGAGATCACGAGGGTCGAAATAATCATATTCAATCGCATAACCAGGTTTAAGAATACGTGTGTTTTCTAAACCTTTCATTGAATTCACGATCCCCATTTGCACATCAAACGGTAAGCTGGTTGAAATGCCGTTCGGATAAACTTCAATTGTGGTTAACCCTTCAGGTTCAAGATAGATCTGATGGCTGTTACGATCACTAAAGCGCATGACTTTATCTTCGATCGATGGGCAATAACGAGGACCGATCCCTTCAATAATACCTGTGTACATTGGGCTACGATCTAAGCTATTACGGATCAAATCATGGGTTTGTTCATTTGTGTGCGTGATATAGCAAGGAATTTGGCGTGGGTGAAGATCTACCGAGCCCATAAATGACATCACTGGAAGTTGTTCATCGCCATGTTGTTTTGCTAATACATCAAAATTGATCGTGCGCGCGTCTAAACGTGGCGGAGTACCCGTTTTAAGACGATCTACACGTAAATTGAGATCACGCAGGCGATCAGCCAACATCGTTGCCGCAGGATCACCTGCACGGCCGCCCGTATAGTTATCTAAACCAATATGAATTTTACCTGCAAGGAAAGTCCCTGCAGTTAAAATAACTGAACGTGCTTTAAAGGTAAGTCCCATTTTGGTTACGGCACCAACCACTCGGTTATTTTCAACTAAAATATCAACCACTTCTTGTTGGAAAATATCTAAATTCGGTTGATTTTCTAACGCAGTACGCACCGCTTGGCGGTAAAGCACACGGTCTGCTTGCGCACGAGTAGCACGAACAGCAGGCCCTTTCGAACTGTTTAAAGTACGGAATTGGATCCCTGCTTGGTCGGTTGCAATCGCCATTAAACCACCCATCGCATCGATCTCTTTTACTAAATGCCCTTTACCAATACCGCCAATAGCTGGGTTACAAGACATTTGCCCTAAAGTATCTACGTTATGTGTTAAAAGTAGGGTTTTTAGTCCCATACGGGCAGGCGCAAGCGCTGCTTCTGTCCCTGCGTGGCCACCACCAACCACAATTACATCGTAAATTTCACGATAAATCATTTTCTTTGCCTTGCTTGTTTTATGTTCAAATTTTACTTAAATAAAAAGATCGCTATTCTACCTTAAAACCGCACGATCTGGAAAATGCATTTTTAGGATCTAAATCTAAGATCTATATTGTGATCTTTGGATCGCTATTAATAAGAGAGATCTATATATAAAGATCTTTATTATAGTTATTATTAGATAACGTTTTTTATGAGGATAACTCCGTTTTCCTATGTAAAATCAGGGGGTTAGAAACGATCTTATTATATAAAGATCTTGAATGTTAGTTCGATCTTAATTGTGGATAAATAGCAAAGTTATCCACAGATAGGTTTATTTTAAAAGTTATTCAAGAGTAGATCTCAAGTTTTAAAGAGAAAAATGATAAGTTATCCACAGGTAAAAATAAATTATTTTGATTAATTTTTGTTTAAAAAGCATATAATAGGCTACAAATATACAAGGTAAAATAGAGGAGTAAACCTTATGCAACTGACTCATTATCAAGCGGTTTTTAGCGATATTGACGGCACGTTACTCAATGATCAGCATCAAATTAGCCCAAATACGCTCGTCGCTATTCAGCGTTTAACTCAATTAAACATTCCTTTTATCCTCGTTTCAGCACGCCCTCCTTTAGCTATCACGCCTTATACTCAGCAACTTAAAACCGCTCAAGCGATCATTTGTTACAGTGGAGCATTAATATTAGATCGTGATCTTAGCCCACTTTATAGTGTAGCTATTGAAGCAAATGATCTTGCACAACTAGATCAACAGTTACAGCCTTTTCAACATTTATCGATCAATTACTATTTAGACACGCTTTGGTTTAGCAATGATGTTGATAATTGCTGGACGCAACAAGAAGCGAAAATTACAGGCTTACAAGCGGTCAAAAAAGGCGAAAATCTTACCAAAGCGCACAAAGTGTTGGTGATTGGAGAAGCGAGCGAGATTCAGCGGTTAGAAACGCAATTAAAGCCACAATTTCCGCAACTATCGATTCATCGTTCCAAAGCGGAATATTTGGAGATTATGAATCGTGAGGCGACGAAGTCCGCCGCGATCCGTTTTATGCAGCAAAAAATGGGGCTCGATACCGAGCAAATTATGGCATTTGGCGATAATTTTAATGATTTGGATATGTTGCAATACGCAGGCTTTAGTGTTGCCATGGCGAATGCGCCTGATGAGGTAAAAGCTGTTGCAGATTATGTCACCGCTTCAAATAATGAAGATGGTATTGCTTTAGTTTTGAATAAGCTATTTTAAGACAAGTAACAAGCAGTCAACATTTTCGAAATTATGTTGAAAATGCACAAAAGAGCGAATTTATTTCAATGATGTCGGGACGGATCTTCTGCCCGTCCTTACAAAAAATGCTTATGTAACTGCTACGGAATACCGAAAATGTTGAGGAAATTAGACCGCTTTCGATTAATCAGTATGTTGTTGTACAAATTGTAGCAGTACCTCAATTTCCTGCTTAGCTTGATCAGAAAGCACTTTGTTATCGTTTAACATTTGCGTTGCACGCAAGCGGATAAATTCCAAATAATCTAGGTTGTTAGAAAGTTCAAATTGCTGTTTTGCCGCGTACATTTCAGCGAAATATTTACGGGTTTGACTAATTAACATTTTTTGACCGAACATCACAATAACCGCAGCGGCTAGTGCTATCACTGAGCCGTAACCATGCGTTGGATAATACAATACGCCTGCAATAATAAATAAGGCGGTAATAAGCATTGAGCTATTTTTGATATAAGGCTGTTCGGGTCCCTTAAGTGCTTTTTTTAAATCCATAGCAAAATTTCCTGTAAATTTGAGCGCTTGTCATTATAAAAAATACCCTCTCTTAACGAAAGAGAGGGTAAATGGCATCTGTTTTGATTAAGCTAAAATACCTAACCAATAACCTAAAATGCCCACACCAAATAGACCGAAGATAATATACATCGCATTAACTTTCTTACGTAATAACCACATACAGAAGAAGGTCAGTAGCAATGCGGCAAGTCCTGGCAATAAGTCATTCAACACACTTTGCACCGTGGTAACAACCTCTTCGCCCATGGCGTTTTTATAGCGAGAAAGTTCAAACGGAATATTGATACTCGTCCATTTCGACACTAAGGACCCCATCACAAATAAACCGAGAATAGATGCGCCTTGGGTTACTTTTTGCAGACGACCACCTCCCATATCCGATACAATTTCTGTTCCTTTTTGATAGCCGTATTTGAAGCCGTACCAACGAGTGAGCGCACGGCAAAGGTTGATACCGATGAAAAATAATAATGGACCTAAAATACTACCGCTAATCGCTAAACCTGCGCCAAGAGCGGCAAGAACTGGGCGTAACGTTCCCCAGAAAATGGGGTCGCCCACCCCAGCAAGAGGTCCCATAAGACCGACTTTTACCCCGCTGATTGCTGCATCATCAATATCTGCACCATTAGCACGTTCTTGCTCCATCGCAGAAGTTACGCCCATAATCGCCGAGCCAACCCAAGGCTGAGTATTGAAGAACTCTAAATGGCGTTTTAATGCGGCTGCTTGATCTTCTTTACGGCTGTATAAACGTTTAATTGTTGGGATCATCGACACGCAGAAGCCCATAGATTGCATACGCTCAAAGTTAAATGATCCTAACAGGAAAGTTGAACGCCAATAAGTTGCACGAATATCTGCTTTGGTAAGTTGTTTTTTCTCTGACATAATTTACTCCTTATAGACCTTCTAACTCGTTATCCGCTAATTTTTTAGTAGTTCGAGGCGCATTTGCTGACGGGTTAAATTGTGGATTTAATTGGATATAAAGCATTGCTAAACACGCACCTAAGAAACCCAAACCTACTAAGTTGTAGTTTGAGAATGAAGCAATTACAAAGCCCATAAAGAAGAATGGCATTAATGTGCCTGCACGCATCATATTAATTACCATCGCATAACCTACAACCACAATAAAGCCACCAGCAATTTGTAAGCCACGAGTTACTACTTCAGGAATTGCATTTAATGCTTCAGTCACTGTATCGGTCCCGGCCACAAGTGCAACGAAGAAAGTTGGAATCGCGACACGCAATGCCTGTAATGAAAGCCCTGCAAAATGGCAAAATTCAATACCACGGAAGTTAGCCTGTTCAGCAAATTTATCTGCTTTATGTTGTAGGAAAATGGTTAAGGTACGTACGAAAATGGTGAGCACCTGACCAGCTGCCGCTACTGGCACGGCAATCGCAATGGCAGTACCTTTATCTTGACCACCTTTGATAACAAGAATAGCAGCAATCACAGAAGCTAATGCAGCATCTGGAGCCATTGCAGCACCCACGTTCATCCAACCAAGTGCTAACATTTCAAGTGTACCGCCAACGATAATACCTGTTTGTAAATCGCCTAACACCCAGCCAATTAGTGTACAAGCTACCAATGGACGGTGAGTTTGGCGTTCATCAAGCACAGAACCCATACCACAAATCGCAGCCACAAGGGTTACTAAAATAATTTCAATACTAGTCATAATTGAATCCTTAATTAGAATTTGATTGTATCAAGACGGGCTTTATCAAGCGGTTCTTTTTTGTTAGCGGCCACTTGTTGGAGCGACATCTCTACGCCTAAATCGATTAGTTTGTAGAATGCGGCTAAATCCGTTTGATTGATGGCCACCGCTTGAGAGATTAATTTATCGCCTTCACGGAAGGTCATACCACCAACATTTACCGTGTTAATTTTTACGCCGCCTTCAATAAGGCGAACAACATCGGATGGGTTTGTTACAATCCAAATGATATTTTTTCCCGCATATTTCGGGTTGTGCCATACTTTGATTGCTTTATCGACCGTGATGACATAGCCTTTTAAGTGTTCAGGTACAATTTGCAGTAACAATTCTCGACGAATATCATCGTTGGCAACTTCATCGCTGATCGCAAAAATTGCCTCGCATTTCACTGTTTTTGCCCACGAAGTCATCACTTGCCCATGAATTAAACGGCTGTCGATTCGCATTAATGAGATATTCATACGCCCATTAGGATCATAATTAGCTGGTAAGCTAGATGATTCTTCTGTGGTTGTTTCAGCTTGTGACGTTGGAGAGATTGAGTCTGGATTGTGGAAGGTTTTAACGCTTAAATGTCCGACTTCTTTAGCGGTGGAAGCCAGTTCTGTTGCTGTTTTAGCCTCCGCTGAGGCATCCATTACTTCGAGTAGCATTGGTAGGTTTGTGCCTGTAACAATATCGTCTTGCGGACGTTTTGCTACGATTCTGGCAGCCGCATTGTACGGGCTACCGCCAAATAAATCGACCAAGAATAATACACTATCGGTAGGTTGAAGCGTTGCAATAATCGCTTCATATTTTTCGACTAGCGTATCTTGACCTTCTCCTGGCACAAAGATAACAGGATGAACATTCTCTGTTTCTCCATATACCATTTGTGCGGAATTGACCAACTCAATAGCTAATTTGCCATGAGCGGCGATGATCAAATGCACCATTTTTCACCTCTGTATAAGTTGTGTTGTATTTGTTTGCTAAACCGCTTTAGCGGTGTTGCGAGCATATGCAATCGTTTGCTTTTTTGCAAACAGATAATCGTAAATATGAGATCTAGATCAGTTTTTTATAAAAAAAGCCTTTTGCTTATTTACAAAAGGCTTGGTTGAATCAAAGTAAAATACTACCGATAAGAGCAATTATAAAACCTACCACACCAATTGAGGTTTCAAGCATTGTCCAAGTTTTTAAGGTGGTTTTAGTATCCATTTCTAAGAAACGGCTGATTAGCCAGAAACCAGAATCATTCACATGAGAAAGCACTGTTGCACCAGAAGCTATCGCAATCACAATAAAGCAAAGGTCAAACTGACTTAAATCAGTCGCATTTGCAACACTTGGTGCAATTAAAGCAGCTGCCGTAGTGAGTGCAACGGTTGCTGAACCTTGGGCGACACGCATTGCTACCGCAATAATAAAAGCTGCAACGATAATTGGCATACCAGTATCCGAAAGCATTGCAGAGAGTACATCGCCAATACCACTTGCACGTAATACCCCTCCAAACATACCGCCAGCGCCTGTGACTAAAATAATTGAACAAATTGGACCTAATGCATTGTTACATAAGCTTTCGATTTGTTCGTAGCTACGTTCACCACGCAACAGCATAATTGCCAACAATAACGTAATTAATAGTGCAACAGGTGTTTTACCAATTAAACGTAGGCTTTGCACCCAAAGTTCGGATCCATCAATCACTTTTGCTACGCTTAAGGTATTTAAACCTGTATCAAATAAAATTAAGAAAATTGGTAATAGCAAAATAAATAATACTCTAGCGAATGAAGGAGGCGTTTGTACCGAGGTTTCACTAATGGCAGAGCTGTTTAAAAATGCTTTTGGAAGTTCGACATAAACACGTTTACTCACAAGCATACTGAATAAGTAAGTGCCAATGTACCAAGTTGGAATCGCACAAATTAAACCGACCAGAACCATTAATCCCATATTCACACCAAGCAAATCGCCAGAGGCAACTGGACCTGGGTGAGGTGGTAAAAATGCGTGCATGACCGCAAATGCCCCCGCTACAGGGAAGGCATAACGTAATACGGAACCGCCAAACTGTTTCGCTACACTAAATACGATGGGTAACATCACTACTAGACCCGCATCAAAGAAAATCGGAAAACCAAATAGCAACGCCGCCACCCCTAATGCAAAGGGCGCTTTTTGTTCACCGAATTTATTGATTAGCGTATCGGCTAATATTTTAGCGCCACCTGTAATTTCCAATAAACGTCCAATCATAGCGCCTAAGCCGACTAATAATGCGACCGAAGCGAGCGTATTACCAAAGCCTGTTAGCAAGGTTGGCAGAATTTTATCAACAGGAATACCAGCCGCTAATGCGGTTAATAAACTGACGATCAGCAATGCAACAAATGCATGTACTTTGAATTTTATAATCAATACTAACAGTGCGATTATCGCAACAACCATAATAAAAATTAACATAAGAACCTCATTCAGAAGTATTTAATTGTTACTGGTAACATAAATTTAAACGTTTGTGTTGTAAATATAATGTTAGAATTAATTTTAAAATTGAGAGCTAACTCACAAAATTTAATGTTACCTGTAACATTAAACGTTAAAATTTGCTATGTTGTATTTAACAGGAGGAAATGGCTATGAAATCTGGTCAAAGTTTTATTCTAATGGGGGTTTCCAGTACAGGAAAAACGAGTATTGGCAGCGAAGTCGCACGCCGTCTAGGGATTAAATTAATTGACGGTGATGATCTGCACCCAAGAGCTAATATCCTAAAAATGGCCCAAGGGCAGCCATTAAATGATCAAGATCGTTTTCCATGGCTAGAACGCATTAATGATGCGGCATTTAGTCTTGAACAAAAAAATGAAATTGGCATTATTGTTTGCTCGGCATTGAAAAAACAATATCGAGATCACATTCGCCAAGGTAATCAAAAGGTGAGATTTATTCACCTACATGGTCCATTTGAATTAATTTTAGAACGTATGAAAAAGCGTCAAGGGCATTTTATGAAAACCGAAATGCTAAAAAGTCAGTTCGAAACACTCGAAATCCCGCAAGCTGATGAACCTGATGTAACTCGCATTGATATTAGTGGTAGTTTTGAAGACGTAGTAGCGCTATGTGAACAAGCCATTCTCTCACTATAGAAATTAAATGGAATGTTGAGTAGTACAAGCGGTCATTTTTTGTGAAATTTGACCGCTTTCTATTTCTAAATACTCTCCCCAATATGAATTTTATAGCCTAAGTTAATTACTTCATCTTGGATCGGGTGCTGGTTAATGCGGTTTAACAGTTGTTGGGCGGCAACTTTGCCAATTTCAAACCGAGGGGTGATAACGCTAGCAAGTTGTGGAGTGATTGATTGCCCTACATCGTGTCCGTGGAATCCTGCAATGGCAATTTGTTCAGGAACTTTAATGCCTAACCGTTGGCATTCGAATAATGCGCCAATTGCTAAATCATCATTGGTGCAAAAGATACCGTCCATATTTGGATATTTTTCCAACGCAATATGCAGTTGTCGAGCGCCTAAAGTGAAAGATGATGGCTCTTCAGTGGCAATAGTGTAAGGCGTTAGTTTATGCTTTTGCATAGCAAGTTCGTAACCTTGCATCTTTAAGCGGGTGCGTTTGTCCATCCTGGCGGAAAAATAGACCACTTGACGACAACCTCTTTTAATCATGGTTTCGACCATTGCTTGTGCGGCAAAAATATTATCAAATCCGACCGCTTGTTGTAGGCCTTTTTCAGCCGTATCCATAATTTCAATCACAGGAATTTTTGCTACGCTGAGCATTTTGAGCGTACGCTCGCTATGTTGATTTTCCGATAAAATCAGTCCATCCACATGATAAGAAAGCAATGATTCAATTCGTTGTTCTTCCTTTTGTTCGCTATAACCATAGTGAGCCAGCATCGTTTGATAGCCTGCTACATCGGTTACGCTTTCAATGCCTTTGAGTACATCGGCAAACACTTGATTAGTTAAAGACGGTAACAAAACGCCGATCGCTTTACTTTTGGCATTAGATAAAATATCGGGCGCACGATTGGGTATATAGCCGAATTGTTCAATCGCCACCGCAATACGTTTGCCTGTTTCGTCAGCAACAGAGGCAGGATTGCGTAAATAGCGACTTATCGTCATTTTAGTAATGCCTAAATGTTCGGCAATATCTTGTAATGTAGGGCGTTTATGTTTGCTCATAATGGTGAATTTTGTGAAGTTTGTCGCTATTTTAGCGAAAACTACGATTTTATGTTTTATTTGTAAAATAACAAGCGGTAAGATTTTAGCTAGATTTTGCAAGGCGCTATTTAAATAAGGTAAGTAAGGCGATTTTATGGCAACAATGAAAGATATTGCTCGCATTGCGGGCGTTTCGACTTCCACTGTATCTCATGTGATCAATAATTCTCGTTTTGTGAGTGATGAAATTCGCCAGCGTATTGAGAAAGTGGTAGCGGATCTCAATTACACCCCTTCATTAGTTGCACGTAGCCTAAAAGTGAAAGAAACTAACACGATTGGTATGTTAGTCACCACCAGTAGTAACCCTTTCTTTGCGGAGGTAGTACGCCATGTGGAACGCTACTGTGAGCGACATAATTACCATTTAATTTTAGTGAATACCGATGGTAAAACACGTAATTTGGAGCAACATTTAGACCGCTTGTTACGCAAACAAGTGGACGGTTTATTGCTGATGTGTTCCGAACCACAAGATCTGGATGAAAGTGTTATGGCAAATATTCAGTTACCTATGGTGATTATCGACTGGTGGCAACAAGCGTTAAAAGCAGATAAAGTTCACGAAAATTCAGAATTAGGTGGTTATCTTGCAACAAAAGCATTAATTGATGCAGGTTATCGTGATATCGCAGTGATCACAGGGGAACAGTCCAAATCGCATACCCAAAACCGTTTACAAGGCTACAAGCGGGCAATTTTGCAACATAATTTACAATTACACCCAGAGTGGATTGTCGAGGGGCATTTCCATTCGCAAGCAGGGCTTGAATGTGCCAGTCGATTACTGGCGCTTACGCCTCGCCCGCAAGCGATTTTTGCGATGAGCGATAGCATTGCAATCGGTGTATATCAAGCCGCATGGCTGGCAGGATTACGTATTCCCGAAGATATTGCGGTGATCGGTTACGATAATATCGAATTAGCACAATACCTTGCGCCACCACTTTCTACTATTCATCAACCCAAAGCCCGTTTGGCTAAAAATGCGGTGGAACGCTTGATCGCCCGCATTCAGCAACCAGACAGTGCTTATCAAGAAATTGAATTAACGCCTGAACTGATCGTTCGCCGTTCCTTTTAAAAAATTGTGATAGAACTCTCAATTCTGAAAAGAAGCATTTGCTTTTTTGGTTGATATTTTCTATTTTTTATTCATCGAAACGTTTCGATAGGTGTAATTCCAACATTTTGTTGAGAGCAAAGGAGGCAATATGAAAAAAACAGCACTATTAAATGCAAAACTTTCAGGCGTGATTGCAAGCCTTGGGCATACAGACGGTTTAACCATTTGCGATGCGGGGTTGCCGATTCCTTCTGAGCAACAATGTGTTGATTTAGCCCTCACTCAAGGTGTGCCAAGTTTTGTGACAACGCTGAAAGTGGTGCTCACTGAACTCTTTGTCGAACGTATTGTATTAGCGCAAGATATTAAACAATTTAATCCAAGCGTTGAAAAACAACTTATTGAAATCATTGATGAAATTGAACAGCAACAAGGGCGTAGTATCGAAATTGAATATATTGCGCATAGCGAATTTAAACAGCGTAGTAATCAAGCAAAAGCAGTGATACGCACGGGCGAATGTTCGCCTTATGCGAATGTAATTCTCTACTCGGGTGTGCCATTTTAGTGTGAGAAAAATATGAAAATCTTGTTAAAAATCAGTGGTATAGACAAAGCTTTTCCAGGTGTGCAAGCGCTCAAAAATGCCTGTTTGAATGTGTATGCAGGCAGAGTGATGGCATTAATGGGCGAAAATGGTGCTGGTAAATCAACGCTGATGAAAATCCTAACAGGAATTTATCAGCGGGATGCAGGCACGATTGAATACCTCGGTAAAGCGGTCAGTTTTGCGAATCCAAAAGCATCACAAGAGGCTGGACTAAGCATTATTCATCAAGAACTCAATATTTTGGGGAATTTGTCAATTGCAGAAAATATTTTCTTAGGGCGAGAATTTACCAATGCTTGGGGAGGGATTGATTGGCGCAAAATGTATCAAGAATCCGACCGCTTGTTAGCGCGTTTGGGGGTAAAGCATTCTAGCCGTTTGCCTGCTAATGAATTATCAATCGGTGAGCGACAAATGGTCGAAATTGCCAAAGCACTCAGTTTTGAATCCAAAGTGATTGTAATGGATGAACCGACCGATGCGCTTACTGATACTGAAACTGAAGCATTGTTTAGCGTGATTCGAGAACTCAAAGCGGAAGGACGAGGTATTGTTTATATTTCTCATCGTTTAAAAGAAATTTTCCAAATTTGTGATGATGTTACTGTACTACGTGATGGTCAATTTATCGGCGAAAGTGCAGTAGCAGATTTAACCGAAGATCGCTTAATTGAAATGATGGTTGGCCGCAAGTTAGAAGATCAATATCCGCATATCAATAATCCAATCGGCGAGGTTCGCTTAGCGGTGAAAAACTTGTCGGGTAGTGGCGTAAACAACGTTTCTTTTGAATTACATAAAGGTGAGATTCTCGGTGTTTCAGGGCTAATGGGGGCAGGGCGAACCGAATTAATGAAAGTGCTGTACGGTGCATTACCAAAAACGACTGGTGAAGTGCAATTAGACGGCAAACTAGTCGACAATCGCTCTAGCCAAGATGGATTGAATAACGGCATTGTTTATATTTCGGAAGACCGCAAAGGCGATGGCTTAATTTTGGGGATGTCTGTCAAAGAAAATATGTCGCTAACCGCGCTGGAATATTTGTCTCACTGGGGGCGAATCAATCATGCCAAAGAACAAATGACCGTGGTAGATTTTATTGATTTATTCAATATTAAAACCCCGAGCCCCGATAAAATTATCGGTGAACTCTCTGGTGGTAATCAGCAAAAAGTAGCGATCGCCAAAGGCTTGATGACTCGCCCAAATGTGCTGATTTTAGATGAACCGACCCGAGGGGTGGACGTTGGTGCTAAAAAAGAAATCTATCAACTCATCAATAAATTTAAAGCGGAAGGGTTGAGTATTATTTTAGTTTCCAGTGATATGCCAGAAGTATTAGGGATGTCCGATCGCATTATTGTGATGCGAGAAGGTGCTATTAGTGGTGAGTTTTTCCGTGAGCAAGCGACCCAAGAAAAAGTATTAGCGGCAGCAATTGGTAAATAAACAAGCGGTCGAATTTAACTCAAATTTTGCAAAAGGAATCAATATGAACAAAGCTTTTAATCTCAAAAAATTCCTGATAGAACAACGCTCGATCATCGCATTGTTGGCGCTTATTGCGGTGGTGTCATTTTTAAATCCAAACTTTTTTAGTGCGGATAATTTATTGAATATCCTACGTCAAACTTCAGTCAATGCAATTATTGCGATCGGTATGACGTTTGTGATTTTAATTGCGGGGATCGATCTCTCAGTTGGTTCAGTCTTAGCTCTCACAGGGGCGGTGGCGGCAACACTTATCGGCTTAGATTTTTCGATTTATTTAGTGGTGCCAGCGGTATTGGTGTTTGGTGCGGCAATTGGTTTACTAAATGGTGCGTTGGTTGCATTTGGTAAAGTGCAAGCCTTTATGGCAACTTTAATCACGATGTTGTTGTTACGAGGCGTAACCATGATTTATATGGAAGGTCGTCCAATTTCGACAGGCTTTTCCGATAATGCCGATTATTTTGCTGAAATTGGTACAGGCGAATTATTTGGTGTACCAGTGCCCGTTTGGGTAATGTTTGTGCTATTCGCTATAGGCTGGTTTATTCTGACCCAAACACGTATAGGTCGTTATATTTATGCGCTAGGTGGTAACGAGTCGGCAACCGCATTATCTGGCATTAACGTGAATAAAATTAAGTTATTCGTGTTTGCAGTAAGCGGTTTATTAGCCGCATTAGCAGGGTTGATTGTCACTTCTCGTTTAGGCTCTGCACAACCAACAGCAGGCACTGGCTACGAGTTAGATGCAATTGCAGCGGTGGTTGTGGGAGGTACCAGTTTAATGGGCGGAAAAGGGCGTATTATCGGCACGCTGATCGGTGCATTAATTATTGGTTTCCTGAGTAATGCTCTGAATTTATTAGATATCGACTCTTACTATCAGCTAGTGGCAAAAGCGTTAGTAATTTTAGCTGCGGTCATTTTAGATAACTTTCTTGGCCGCAAAAAAGCGTAGTTTGTTATTTCTATCCTCAAAAGGAGCTTCCTATGAAAAAATTAACTTCTTTAGCAGTTGCTTTAGGTTTGGCATTTGGTGCAAAAGCGATGGCACAAGACACATTAGCGTTAGCCGTTTCTACGCTAGATAACCCGTTCTTTGTGACGTTAAAAGAAGGCGCAGAGCAAAAAGCAAAAGCACTTGGTTACAAATTAGTGGTGTTAGATTCACAAAATGACCCCGCAAAAGAATTGGCAAATGTGGAAGATCTCACGGTGCGTGGCGCTAAAGTGTTATTGATTAATCCAACGGATTCAGAAGCGGTCGGAAATGCGGTAGCGATTGCAAATAAGAAAAACATTCCTGTTATTACACTCGACCGTGGCGCCAACAAAGGTGAAGTGGTGAGCCATATAGCTTCAGACAATATTGCAGGTGGTAAAATGGCGGGGGATTTTATTGCGGAAAAAGTGGGTAAAAATGCCAAAGTGATTCAATTAGAAGGGATCGCTGGTACTTCTGCTGCTCGTGAACGAGGCGAAGGCTTTAAACAAGCCGTTGCAGCAAATCAATTTGAATTATTGGCAAGTCAGCCTGCTGATTTTGACCGTACCAAAGGTTTAAACGTAACCGAAAACTTACTGGCAAGCCACGGTGCAGCAAAAGCCATATTTGCACAAAATGACGAAATGGCATTAGGTGCGTTACGAGCGATTAAAGCGGCAGGTAAAGAAATGATTGTCGTTGGCTTTGATGGTACTGATGATGCAGTAAAAGCAGTGAAAAGCGGAAAATTAGCCGCGACCATTGCTCAACAACCAGAAAAAATTGGTGAGCTAGGCGTAGAAACCGCAGATAGATTACTGAAAGGCGAAAAAGTGGAAGCGAAAATTCCAGTGCCATTAAAAGTGATTAGTCAGTAAGTTTTACAGAATGGTTGGTGAAAAACGTTCTGCGTTTGAACGGAGAGGGAATGTGCTAAATTTCTCAGAAATTTGGACCGCTTCCCTTTCCGATAATAGTACGAACGATATTGAGGTAATGATGAAAAAACTTTGTGTATTAGGCAGTGTCAATGCGGATCATGTAGTGCGAGTGCCTTATTTCCCACAAGCAGGTGAAACGCTTAAAGGAGGCGCTTATCATATTGCTTATGGTGGCAAAGGCGCGAATCAAGCGGTAGCAGCAGCTCGTGTGCGTGATCGATCATTAGTTTCGGTGGATTTTATTGCATGTATCGGTAGTGATGAAATTGGGATAGCAATGAAGCAAGCATTCGAGCGCGACGGTATTTATACCGATCATATTGTGGAAATTGCTGACCAAATGACGGGCATTGCAATGATTCAAGTGGCGGATTCTGGCGAAAATAGCATTGTGATTTCAGCAGGCGCAAATGCGAAACTGGATGAAAAAGTGGTGGAAGCACATCAAACCATAATTGAAACCGCCGATTGTTTACTGGTTCAACTTGAAACCCCATTACAAGCGATTGAAAAAGCGGTCAAAATTGCAAAAGCGCACCATACGCAAGTCATCTTAAATCCCGCCCCAGCTCAACCGCTTTCGGATGAGTTATTGGCGCATATTGATATTATCACCCCAAATGAAACCGAAACTGCTCTGCTCACAGGCGTACACGTAACAGACGAACAAACCGCACAACAAGCGGCAAATGTATTCCATCAAAAAGGTATCCAAACCGTATTGATTACCCTCGGCGCCAAAGGTGCGTTTTTAAGTGAAAACGGCAAAGGTGAAATTATCGAAGGCTTTAAAGTAAAAGCGCTAGATACCACCGCTGCGGGCGATACATTTAATGGTGCATTAGCAGTGGCATTGTTAGAGGGCAAAACCTTGCAACAAGCGGTTGTTTTTGCGCATAAAGCCTCGTCTATTTCGGTGACGCGTCTGGGTGCACAAAACTCAATTCCACAGCGTGCAGAACTGAATTAGTATCCTTTTTCTATTACAACATTTTTTGCGTGAATTTCACTTTTTTCACCGTTACAATATCCGAAAAGAGGAATGCAAAAATGTCAGAAAATTTAACCGCTTGTCCGTGCCAATCGGGCAAGCTTTATCACCAATGTTGCCAACCATTTCACCTTAAACAAGCCTTTCCTTCCAATGCCGAACAACTTATGCGCTCACGTTATAGCGCTTATACGTTAGTCAATATTGATTATATTGTAAAAACCACGGTGGCTAGTCAGCAGAAGTTTTTAAATCAAGCAGCGATGAAATCATGGGGCGAAAGCACGAAATGGGCAGGGTTAGAAATTATTGCGTATCAGCCGAATATCAGCAAAATACATAGTTTAGTTGAATTTAAAGCCTTATTTGATACTGAAAATGGAATTGAAGCACACCACGAATTGTCGTTATTTGTGCAAATCAATCATCGTTGGTATTTTGTTGATCCAACAGTGCCACTCCCGTCTCAAAAACAAAATTGCGTTTGTGGCTCAGGCAAAAAATTTAAACATTGTTGCGGGGCATATCTTGCTTAAAAAATAAGGGATTGATTAGATATTGGTTAATCAATTCCTTATCTCATCTCTTTAATCGCTCAATTTCTTTTACAACGATTATACCTAATCTCTTTTTCAACTTAACATTACTTTGCTCAAATTAACATCGTTACAACATTTCGCTAATTATTATTCTATTTAGTTATTTGAAGCTAGTCACAAATTTTCTAATAATGCGCCACAACACAACCTCATACTTTTTATCTATTAATAACATCTCATTAAGAGGAACCTACTATGTTAAAAAAATTATCAGTTGTTGCCGTCTCAGCGATTGCACTTGTAACCTCAGCAACGTCATTTGCAAAACAAAGTTTAATTGAAAGAATTCATGCGAAAGGCACGATCACAGTTGGTACAGAAGGAACTTATGCGCCATTCACTTATCATGATGCAAGCGGTAAATTAACAGGCTACGATGTAGAAGTAACACGTGCCGTGGCAGAAAAATTAGGCGTCAAAGTGGAATTTAAAGAAACCCAATGGGACGCAATGTTAGCAGGTTTAAAAGCGGATCGTTTTGATTTAGTCGCAAACCAAGTAGGCTTAACTACCCCAGAGCGCCAAGCAACTTTTGATAAATCAGAGCCTTATAGCTGGTCTGGTGCGGCATTAGTGGTGCGTAATGATGAACAAAAAATCAAACAAGCAGCAGATGTAAAAGGCGTGAAAACTGCACAAACCTTAAGTTCAAATTATGGTGAGTTAGCGCGTGCGAATGGTGCGGAAATCGTGCCAATCGATGGTATGGCGCAAGGCTTATTATTAATTCAACAAAAACGTGCAGATGCAACCTTTAACGATAATTTAGCATTATTAGATTATCTGAAGAAAAACCCAAAATCTGGCTTAAAAATTGTGTGGGAATCAACCGACAAAGTGGGCGCAGGCTTAATTGCCAACAAAGGCAACCAAGAAGCATTGGCTAAAATCAGTGAAGTTATTGTTGAGCTACAAAAAGACGGTACACTGAAAAAACTCGGCGAACAATTCTTTGGTCGTGATATTAGTGTGAAATAATTGATTGGTTCAGACGTAATTTAAACAAGCGGTCTAAATCTGCAAAATATTAGCAAATTTAGATCGCTTGTTTTTCTCTTTGGTTAGATTAGCCGTCTAGACGTATACATTTCTATCTATATCGCTTAGAATTCAAACTATGATTTTGAAGAAAAATACATCTAATTAGGAAAGCCTGTGTTAGAAAATTTATTACTGCAAATTCCATTTATGGATGAAGCTCGTGTGAAACTAGTGATAGATGCGTTCTTACCTATGGTGGAAGCGGCTGTATTGGTTTCTATTCCGTTGGCGGTAGCCTCTTTTATTATTGGTATGGCAATTGCAGTTGGGGTTGCGCTAATTCGTGTTACACCAGTGAATGGTCTTTTACATCGCATTGTTCTGGCGATTGTGAAGGTGTATATCTCGATTATTCGTGGTACGCCAATGTTGGTGCAAATCTCGGTAGTATTTTACGGTTTGCCTGCGCTTGGTATTTATATTGATCCGATTCCTGCAGCGATTATTGGTTTTTCGCTGAATATCGGCGCATACGGTTCAGAAACGGTGCGGGCAGCGATTTCTTCCGTCCCGAAAGGACAATGGGAAGCGGGTTATAGCATCGGTATGACCTATATGCAAACCTTCCGTCGTATAATTGCGCCACAAGCGATTCAAGTGGCAGTACCGCCGTTAAGCAATACCTTTATCGGTTTGTTTAAAGATACTTCACTTGCGTCAGTCGTGACGGTAACTGAAATGTTCCGAGTGGCACAGCAAATGGCGAATATGTCGTATGATTTCTTGCCAGTATATATTGAGGCGGGGTTGATTTATTGGTGCTTCTGCTGGGGTTTATTCTTAATTCAAGCAAAACTGGAACGTCGTTTTAACCGCTTTGTAGCGAAATAATAGCTAACGGATAATAAGATGATTAAAATTAGCAATATTCATAAAACCTTTGGCGATAACACCATTTTGCGTGGCATTGATTTAGAAATCAAAAAAGGCCAGGTAGTCGTAATTTTAGGACCTTCTGGCTCGGGTAAAACGACTTTCTTACGCTGTTTAAATGCGTTGGAAATGCCAGAACAAGGCTCTATCACTTTTGATGGATTAGCTCCGCTCAGTGTGGATTTTTCAGTTAAAAATGTGAAAAAACAGATTCTTGCTTTACGCCGTAAATCGGGCATGGTTTTTCAAAATTATAATCTATTCCCTCATAAAACAGCGCTAGAAAATGTGATGGAAGGCCCAATTTTTGTGCAAGGTAAAACGCCTGAACAAGCAAAAATAGAAGCGGAAAAATTATTGGCAAAAGTGGGATTGTCCGACAAAGCACAACTCTATCCGTACCAATTATCTGGTGGTCAGCAACAGCGTGTTGGTATTGCGCGTGCCTTGGCTATTCAACCTGAATTAATGTTATTTGATGAGCCAACCTCAGCGCTTGATCCAGAGCTTGTGCAAGATGTATTGAATACGATGAAAGAGCTGGCTGTAGAAGGCTGGACGATGGTGGTGGTAACTCACGAAATCAAATTTGCGTTAGATGTGGCGGATGTAGTGGTAGTGATGGACGCTGGCGAAATTGTGGAACAAGGTTCTCCTGCACAACTGTTCCAAAACCCACAACATGAGCGCACCAAACGTTTCTTACACCAAATTCGCGCAGAATAACCCTTCTAACAAGCGGTTTAAATTAGCAAAATTTTGCAAATTTAGACCGCTTAATTTTATTCCTTTTAGCCCTGTGGTTTTTTCCACTTCCTCAATCTGTTACACTTATCGCCTATTTTTTCTTAACTTAATAGCGAACTCATGACTCAAGATCTTTCTAAACACACGCCAATGATGGCGCAATATTTACAGCTTAAAGCGCAAAATCCCGATATTTTGTTGTTCTACCGAATGGGGGATTTTTACGAGTTGTTTTATGACGATGCAAAAAAAGCGGCGGCGTTATTAGATATTTCTTTGACTAAACGAGGTGCGTCGGCAGGCGAGCCGATTCCAATGGCGGGCGTGCCTTATCATGCAGTAGAAGGCTATTTAGCAAAATTGGTGGCGTTAGGCGAATCAGTTGCCATTTGTGAACAGATTGGCGATCCTGCAACTAGTAAAGGCCCTGTTGAGCGCAAAGTGGTACGCATTGTTACTCCTGGTACGGTCAGCGATGAGGCGCTATTGCCCGAACGACAAGACAATTTAGTGGCGGCGATTTATGAAGAAAAAGGTGTATTTGCCATTGCGACACTCGATATGACTTCTGGGCGCTTTCTAATTAGCGAATTAGCGAGTAAAGAAGCGCTCGCAGCCGAATTGCAACGCTTACAGCCCGCAGAAATTCTTTACGCAGAAGATTTTTCCAGCGCAGAAATTCTAAATAATTATAAAGGATTGCGCCGTCGTCCAATTTGGGAATTCGAACTGGTTACTGCAATTAATTTACTCAATCGCCAATTTGGTACGCAAAGTTTAGCAGGCTTTGGCGTGGAAAAAGCGGTCGTAGCATTATGTGCTGCTGGCTGTGTTTTACATTATGCGCAAGAAACACAACGTACAGCGCTACCGCATATCAACAGTATTCATTTAGCGCAAAATAGTGAAACCGTGTTGTTAGATGCCGCTACGCGTCGCAATTTAGAACTCACTCAAAACTTGGGCGGTGGTGTTGAAAATACGTTGGCAGCCGTATTAGATAAATGTGTTACGCCAATGGGCAGTCGCTTACTTAAACGCTGGATTCATCAACCGATTCGAGACCTAGAAAAACTCAAAAAGCGTCAAGATGTAATTGACACTTTGCAAAAAAAACAGCGAATTGAATCTCTTCAAGCGCTATTGCAAAACGTAGGCGATATGGAGCGAATCCTTGCGCGTATTGCATTACGCTCGGCTCGTCCTCGAGATTTAACCCGCTTGCGTTCGGCATTGGCACAGTTGCCTGATATTGCAAAAGATTGTGAAAATTCGACCGCTTGTTTAGAAAACTTAGTTGGTCAAATTGCTGATTTTAGCGAATTACATACCTTGCTTGAGCGAGCAATTATCGAAACACCTCCGCAATTAATTCGTGATGGTGGTGTGATTGCCGAGGGCTACAATGCGGAGTTAGACGAATGGCGAGAATTGTCTGCGGGTGCAACCCAATATTTAGAAAATCTTGAAATTCGAGAAAGAGAAGCAACGGGAATTGATACGCTTAAAATTGGTTTTAATGCAGTGCATGGCTATTATATTCAGATTAGCCAAGGACAAGCACATCGTGCGCCGATTCATTATGTGCGCCGTCAAACCCTTAAAAACGCTGAACGCTATATCATTCCAGAGTTAAAAACCTATGAAGATAAAGTGCTGAAAGCAAAAGGCGCATCGCTTGCGTTAGAAAAACAGCTTTACGATGAATTATTCGATCTAATTATGCCTCGCTTGGGCGAGTTGCAATTAGCTGCAATGGTTTTATCGGAATTGGATGTGCTGACCAATTTGGCGGAACGTGCGGAAAGTTTAAATTATGTGCGCCCAATATTCAGTCACCAGCGTGGCGTGAATATTAAAGGTGGTCGCCATCCTGTGGTGGAGCAAGTATTAAAAGATCCATTTATTGCTAACCCCGTATTTCTTAACGCACAGCGCCATTTATTGGTGGTAACTGGACCGAATATGGGCGGTAAAAGTACCTATATGCGCCAAATTGCGTTGATTTGTTTAATGGCATACATCGGCAGTTTTGTACCAGCAGAAAGTGCTGAAATTGGCGCATTAGATCGTATTTTTACTCGAATTGGTGCTAGCGATGACCTAGCTTCTGGACGTTCTACCTTTATGGTAGAAATGACTGAAATGGCGAATATTTTGCATCAAGCGACAGAAAACAGCTTAGTGTTGATCGATGAAATCGGGCGTGGTACTTCAACTTACGACGGTTTATCGCTGGCTTGGGCGTGTGCTGAATGGTTGGCTAAGAAAACCCAGTCGCTCACGTTATTTGCGACTCATTATTTTGAGTTAACCAGTTTACCGAGCCAGCTCAAAGGTGTAGCAAATGTGCATTTAGATGCTAGAGAACATCAAGATTCGATCGTATTTATGCATAGCGTGCAAGAAGGGGCAGCAAGTAAAAGTTATGGTTTAGCGGTTGCCGCACTAGCAGGCGTGCCAAAACAAGTGATTCAGCTAGCAAAACAGCGTTTAGCACATTTGGAAGAAATTTCGATACAAACCAAAGAAGCGAATGCCAATCCACAAGCTGATTTGCTATTTAGCGCAGATTTGCCAGAAATTGAGCAAATTCAACCGCTTGTAGCAGAGGAAAGTGAGTTAGAAAAAGCGTTAAATCGTATTGATCCCGATGAATTAACCCCTCGCCAAGCGCTGGAAGCGCTGTATCGTTTAAAAAAATTAATGACTTACGTAAAATAAGAATTTCTGATACTCAACGAAATATATTAGCAAATAAAGTGAAACGTATTGTTGAATTAGAGATAAGGAGTAGTAGCGCTGTTATTGCGAATGGTAGATAAATCATTGCAATTATTGGAACAAATGGCGCAACTATAACTTCTTAAAATGCAAGCGGTTAAATTTGTAAAAAATTTTGCAAATTTAACCGCTTTACTTTTATCCATTTATCCGAACCCAAAATTTTTATGTTAAAATCCAACATTTGTATTTTTAAGAAAAGAGAATGTGTTGTGGAACAAAATTTAGTCGAATTTTTAACAAAAACATTAGATGATTTAAAAGCGCAAGATGTGTTAGCAATTGATGTGCGTGGCAAATCAAGCATTACTGAAACCATGATTATTGCAACAGGGACTTCGGTTCGTCACGTTGCTTCAACAGCAGATCGTTTAAGTGCTGAAGCGAAACAAGCAGGTTTTGAAGTATTCGGAGAAGAAGGTAAAGCAGTTGCAGATTGGATCGTGGTTGATTTTGGTCAAGCGATCGTGCATTTATTGCAAGCAGATGCACGTGAAATGTATCAGTTAGAGAAACTGTGGGCATAATGGCTCACTTTGTGGTTATGCAATGAAAATACAACTAATTGCGGTCGGACAAAAAATGCCTGATTGGGTGAAAGTAGGTTTTGAAGAGTATCAACGCCGTTTCCCAAAAGATATGCCGTTTGAACTGATCGAAATTGCTGCGGGCAAGCGAGGCAAAAATGCAGATATTAAACGCATTTTAGAGCAAGAAGGCAAAGCAATGTTAGCAGCGGCAGGCAAAGGCAAAATTGTAACCTTGGATATTCCAGGTAAGCCTTGGACAACGGAACAACTGGCGAGTCAATTGGAAGCGTGGAAGAACGATGGGCGAGATGTGTGCCTATTGATTGGTGGTCCAGAAGGGCTTTCGCCAGAATGCAAAGCTGCAGCGGAGCAAAGTTGGTCGCTTTCACCTCTAACCTTACCGCATCCTATGGTGCGTGTTATTGTAGCGGAAAGTTTGTATCGTGCGTGGTCATTAACAACAAATCACCCTTATCATCGAGAATAGTTTAGCTGTGTGAAACGGCAAAATTGCAAAAAAAATAGCAAAATTTGACCGCTTGTGTTCACACGGCTAAGCCAAAAATGAGATCAATAATGTTTGGTAAACTCGGAAAATTAACAAATCCAAAACCGCGAGAAAAAGTGCGAGATGGGCAAGCGGAAAGTAATCTGTTTGCCCGTCGTGCGTTGATCGCTTTTGTTGGGGTGTTGGCGCTTACGGGCGTGTTATTAACCAATTTGTATCACCTGCAGATTGTTAATTATGACGACTACCAAACTCGCTCAAATGGTAACCGCATTAAATTATTACCTGTACCGCCGACTCGAGGTTTAATTTATGACCGCAACGGTAAAGTATTAGCCGAAAATATCACCTATTTTGGGCTGTATATTATTCCTGAAAAAACTGAAAACTTAGAGGAAACGTTGGTTGAATTGCGTGATGTGGTTGGTTTAACCGATGAAGATGTTGAAGCGTTCCGCAAAGAGAAAAAACGTACTTCTCGCTATACACCTATTTTATTGAAAGGCAATTTAAACGAAGAACAAATGGCGCGTTTTGCGGTAAACCAATATCGTTTTCCAAGTTTAGATGTTCAAGCTTATTACAAACGTAATTATCCTTACGGTGAAACGCTGACTCATATTTTGGGATATGTTGCGAAAATCAACGAAAAAGACAAGAAAAAGCTCGAAGAAGAGGGTAAGTTTGGTAATTATGCAGGTTCGCATGATATGGGTAAATTAGGCATCGAAAAATTCTACGAAGACCAATTACACGGGCAAACAGGCTTTGAAGAGGTAGAAATTAACAACCGAGGCAAAGTGATTCGTAAATTGCGTGATCAGCCTGGTGTGGCGGGCAGTAGCATTCGTTTAACAATTGATGTGGAGCTACAACAATATATTCAGAATTTGTTAGGGAACCAGAAAGGCTCGGTAGTAGTGTTAGATCCTCGTGACAGTAGTGTGTTGGCGATGGTGACTAATCCAAGCTACGACAACAATTTATTTGTGGGAGGCGTATCGGGTGCGGACTATAAACGGCTATTAGATGATCCAGCCCGCCCGCTTTATAGCCGTGCAACACAAGGGACTTATCCACCCGCTTCAACCGTGAAGCCATTTTATGCCGTAATGGGGTTAGCAGAGGGAAAAATTACTCCTTATGGTGCGATTTATGATCCTGGCTTCTGGATTTTACCTGGTACTACACAACGCTACCGAGATTGGAAAAAAGGCGGACATGGCTCAACCAACGTGAATAAAGCAATTGCTGAATCGTCGGATACGTTCTTCTATCAGCTTGCTTATGATACAGGGATCGACAAAATGTCTGAGTGGATGCGTAAATTCGGTTTTGGGCAAAAAACGGGTATTGATCTGTTTGAAGAGTCTGCAGGGGTTTATCCAAATCGAGAGTGGAAGCAAAAACGCCATAAAAAACCTTGGGTACAAGGTGACACAATCCCTGTTGGCATTGGTCAGGGTTATTGGATTGCAACGCCATTACAAGTAGCAAAAGCACAAGCAGTGTTAATTAATAATGGGCGAGTAAATACCCCACATCTGATGATGGAAGTGATCGGTAGCGATAAAACGGAGCCTTATAAAGATCCATTGCTTTATGAAGACATTAAAGGTGTGCCTGAGCGTTTTTGGCAAGTTGCAAAATTGGGAATGTATAACGTTATTAATGCGGCGAATGGTACGGGGCGCAAAGCAGGTGGTTCGTTCTATCGTGCAGCAGGAAAAAGCGGTACGGCGCAGGTATTTAACCTAAATGGTGGTAAATACAATAAAAATGCGCTGAAAAAAGAATTACATGACCATGCATGGTTTATTAGCTATGCACCTTATGATGAGCCAAAAGTGTCGGTGGCGATTATTTTAGAAAATGCGGGGGGCGGTGGCTCAAATGCAGCGCCTGTTGCTCGTCAAGTGATGGATTTTGCGTTAAGCAAAACCTTAAAAGAACCAGTTAGCAATACAGAACCTTTGCAAAATATTGAGCAAATTCAACCGCTTATAAGTGAGTAAGGAATCATTATAATGAATAGTGGCTTTAAAAAACTTTTCTGGAAAGTCTTTTCACTCGACTTATGGCTGTTATTGGGATTGTTAGCCGTTACTGGCTATGGTTTGCTTGTGTTATACAGTGCCAGCGGTGGTAGTGAGCGAATGTTCTCCAATCGTGTGATTCAGGTGTCACTTGGTTTAGGCGTCATGTTATTTATGGCAATGATTCCGCCTCGTTTTTATGAACGGATTTCGCCTTATCTCTACTTAGTTTGCATTGTGATGTTGGTGTTGGTGGACTTAATTGGGGAAACCAGTAAAGGTGCGCAACGCTGGCTGAATTTAGGTTTTGTGCGCTTTCAACCATCTGAAATTGCTAAACTTTCGGTGCCACTTATGGTGGCAACTTATTTGGCAAAACGTGCGTTACCACCGAGTTTAAAAGATACTTTTATTGCGTTAGTGATTATTCTTGTGCCTACTTTATTAGTCGCAGTGCAGCCCGACTTAGGTACTTCAATTTTAGTGTGTGCAGCGGGGATTTTCGTACTATTTTTAGCTGGGCTAAGCTGGAAATTAATTAGCGCAGGTGTAGTATTTTTAGCGGGATTTATTCCCATTATGTGGTTCTTTTTGATGCACGATTATCAGAAAACCCGTGTCATGACGCTGATCGATCCTGAAAAAGACCCTCTTGGTGCAGGCTATCATATTATTCAATCGAAAATTGCGATTGGTTCGGGGGGGATTAATGGCAAAGGTTGGATGGAAGGCACACAATCTCAGTTAGAATTCTTGCCTGAACCGCATACCGACTTTATTTTTGCCGTGTTAAGCGAAGAGCACGGCATGATTGGTGTATTGATTTTATTGGCGATTTATTTATTTATTATTGCCAGAGGATTAGTGATTGGTGCCAAATCAGATGGCGCTTTTGGACGCCTTATTTCAGGCGGCACGTCGCTACTATTCTTTGTTTACGTTTTTGTAAACATTGGTATGGTGAGTGGTATTTTACCAGTAGTTGGTGTACCCTTACCACTATTTAGCTATGGGGGGACCTCTTATGTGACCCTTATGGCGGCTTTTGGATTAATGATGTCGGCGTATGTACATCGTAAGCGTGCGCATACACATAATCCTTATAGTAAACTTTAGGCAGACTTTAAGGCTGATTTATAAAGTCTGAACCTTTGCTTTTTTGCGGTATCAAAAAGCACATACAAGAGCAGTTATCTATCAAAAGAAAGATAAACAGCCACCACAAAATAATTCTGTTTTGTGGGCAAAACACATCGTTACACAGTACGATATCTAAATGAGGAAAACTTATTTATGCGATTAAGTAAAATGGTAACCCTGTTGTTAGCTGGATTCTTAACATTCGGATCATTGAATTCTGTTGCAGCAACCAAACACGCAAAGATCGCAGTAATAAAGAAACATCAAGTTTCTAAAACTGCAAAAAAATCAGTAAAATCGACCGCTTTAAAAGCGAAGAAGGTAAAAAAAACAACGAAATCCGTTAAAAAGAAATCGTTGAAAGAATTACACAAAAATACTGCTCGTAGCCACTATCAGTCTGGTGTTGCAAGCTACTATGCAGATAAGTTTAACGGACGCCGTACCGCAAACGGCGAAACATTTAGCAATTTGGCAATGACCGCTGCCCATAAAACGCTACCATTTGGTACTTTAGTTGAAGTAACTAACATGCGTAATGGGCGCTCAGTGGTGGTTCGTGTAAATGACCGAGGCCCTTATGCTCACGCTCGTGTAGTTGATTTATCTAAAGCGGCCGCGCGCCAATTAGGTATGCAACATAGCGGAACTGCACACGTGAAATTAGCTGTGCTAAATAAAAACAAGAAAAATACTCGAGAAGTAAGAAAAAATAGTTAATTGTTTAACTTTTCTTGCATTGGGGGTTGTTGAGCAATCAACAAACCCCTGCTTGCGTTATATAACCTGTCATTTCCTGAAGGATTGGATGCTTTTATGAAGAAAACATTATTTAAATCAGCGAGTCTTTTGGCTTTAGCTTTCTCTCAATTTGCAGTTGCTGATGCAAACGTAGATTTTGGCATTGCGCCTCCGCAACTCAATGCAAAAACCTATATCTTAATGGACTATAACTCTGGTAATGTGTTAGCAAGTTTAAATCCAGATCAGCGCCAATATCCAGCTTCCTTAACCAAAATGATGACAAGCTATGTGGTAGGCGATGCGATTAAACAAGGCAAAGTTAAAAACAGTGATATGGTGCTGGTAACGGAAAACTCTTGGGCGCAAAAATTCCCAGGATCATCATTAATGTTTTTAGATTTAAATACGCAAGTTTCGGTAGAAGATTTAATGCGTGGTTTAATTATTGTTTCAGGTAACGATGCAGCAGTTGCGTTAGCGGAACACACTTCAGGCTCACAACAAGCATTTATCGACCAAATGAACAAATTCGCTCAGCAGTTTGGTCTTAAGAATACGCACTTCACTACAGTACATGGTTTAGACGATCCAAACCAATATTCTTCAGCACGTGATATGGCAATTATTGGTGCGCATATTATTCGTGATCAGCCAGAAGAATATAAAATGTATGCTGAAAAAGAATTTAAATACAACATTAAAAAACCACAGCCAAACCGTAACGGCTTATTATGGGATAAAACCATGAACGTGGATGGTATGAAAACAGGTCACACTAACCAAGCGGGCTATAACTTAGTTGCATCAGCAACGAACAGCAATACTCGTTTAATTTCTGTGGTGATGGGTGTGGATACTTATAAAGGGCGTGAAGTAGAAAGTAAGAAACTCCTACAATGGGGCTTTGCGAACTTTGAAACAATTAAATCGTTACCAGCAGGTCAAGCCGTTTCTGAGCAAAGCGTGTATTATGGCGAAGCAAATAAAGTACAACTAGGTTCAGTTCAAGATAGCTTTGTAACCGTGCCAAAAGGTAAATCTTCAGAGTTAAAAGCGCGTTATGAACTTGAACTCAAAAATCTTGAAGCGCCTTTAGTAAAAGGGCAAATAATTGGTAAAGTGATTTATCAATTAGATGGTAAAGACGTTGCAAGTAGTGAATTACAAGTGCTACAAGATGTGCCAGAAGCGGGTATTTTCGGTAAAGCATGGGATTGGATCGTGCTAACGGTGAAGAGTTTATTCGATTAAAAGCGCCTACTTGTGAACGAGAAAATGATCCCCATATTCAGGTGATTCACAAAACAAGCGGTGTGATTTCGCAAAAAATTGCAAAATCATACCGCTTAGTCTTAATAGCAAATGAAAGAAAAGGATATAAATATGACACAATCAAAAGCAGTAAATCTCCAAGATTTACCACAAGCAAAATTAAAAGATTTATTAGAATTCCCATGTTCATTTACGTTTAAAGTGGTTGGTGCACACCGTGATGATCTGGTTGATGATGTTGTGGAGGTAATCCAAATTCATGCAAAAGGTGATTACAACCCTCGCCAACAACGTAGTTCAAAAGGTACCTACAACTCAGTTTCAATTGATATTATTGCAGAACATATTGATCAAGTTGAAACGCTTTATGCTGAACTCGCTAAAATCTCAGGCGTGCGTATGGTGCTATAAATCGTAATGCTTTTAAACGGGAGAGAATCTATGAGTCAACTTATCGTTCGCCAACTGGATATTCAACCCTATGAAGAAATCTGGCACCGAATGCAACAATTCACCGATACTCGTGATGAGCATACTGCCGATGAAATTTGGTTAGTTCAACATCCAGCGGTATTTACTCAAGGTTCTGCGGGTAAACCAGAACATTTACTTAATCCAACCAATATTCCTGTCGTGCAAACTGACCGTGGTGGGCAAATTACCTATCACGGCGAAGGACAGCAGATTATGTATGTGCTGATTGATATTAAGCGGTTAAAAGCACAGGGTAAAGCGGTATCAGTGCGAGATCTAGTCACCGCACTTGAGCAATGTGTGGTTAAGACATTGGCTGATTATGGCATTGAAGGTTATCCGAAACCTGATGCACCAGGGGTATATATCAGCGGTAAGAAAATTTGTTCGCTTGGGTTGCGTATTCGTCAAGGACGTTCATTCCACGGTTTGGCATTTAATGTGAATATGGATTTAGCTCCGTTTCGCAATATTAACCCGTGTGGTTATGCAGGCTTAGAAATGGCACAATTAAAAGATTATATTGCGGAATCTGAAGCACAATGCGATTTAGTTTCGCCTAAATTAGTAGCTCACTTTTGCAACATTTTAGGGTATAATGAGCAACAAATTATTAACAAATAATGTTTATCTGGCATTTGCCCTTTAATAGAAATATTATCAGAATTGTAAGAACTGTATGGGGCGGAGTTTATCTCCGCCCTTTAAAATTGCAGAGAAAAGGATAGAACTTAATGACAACTGCTACAGGCACAAAGCCTAAAAAAATGGAAGCATTTAAAATGGAGCGTGGCGTTAAATATCGCGACGCTGCTAAAACTTCTGTAATTCAGGTGCGCAATATTGACCCTGACCAAGAGTTATTACCAAAACCAAGTTGGATGAAAATTAAATTGCCAGCGGCATCGGCAAAAATTGACAGTATCAAACACGGTATGCGTCGTCATGGCCTACATTCAGTATGTGAAGAAGCGTCTTGCCCAAATTTGCATGAATGCTTTAACCACGGTACGGCGACATTTATGATTATGGGCGCAATTTGTACTCGTCGTTGTCCGTTCTGTGATGTGGCACATGGTAAACCATTACCGTTAGATCCCGAAGAACCGCGTAAAGTGGCGGAAACCGTGCAGGATATGAAGTTAAAATATGTGGTTATTACTTCGGTTGACCGTGATGATTTAGCCGATCGTGGTGCGGCACACTTTGCTGCAACCGTACGTGAAATCAAAGCGTTAAATCCAGAGTGTAAAGTAGAAATTTTAGTGCCAGATTTCCGTGGACGTGTGGAGCAAGCGGTTGCAATTTTAAAACAAAACCCGCCAGATGTGTTTAACCATAACCTTGAGAACGTTCCACGTTTATACCGTGAAGTGCGTCCAGGCGCAGACTATAAATGGTCACTTGAATTATTACAAATCTTCAAACAAGAATTTCCAAATATCCCTACTAAATCAGGTTTAATGGTGGGGCTTGGTGAAACTAACGAAGAAATTTTAGAAGTGATGCAAGATTTGCGTGATCATGGCGTAACTATGCTGACTATCGGTCAATATTTACAGCCAAGTCGTCACCACTTAAAAGTAGAACGTTATGTGCCACCTGAAGAATTTGATATGTTCCGTAATGAAGCGGAAAAAATGGGCTTTGAACACGCCGCTTGTGGTCCGTTTGTTCGTTCGTCATATCACGCAGACCTACAAGCTAAAGGTGAATTAGTTAAATAGTATTCTCCAACGACAACCACGGCGTGCAGCGCATTCCGTGGTTTTCATTTTCTAGTCAAAATTTGACCGCTTATTTGCGCATTTATTGATAAATGTTACAATCAGCCACTTTCAATTAGCCTTAAACAAAGATTCGCTATGTTAAAAAAAATTCTTTTAGTTGGAATGACGGTATTTACTGTCGGTTGTTCTTTCTCAAATCAATCAGCACAGCAAGAGGCATTTCCTGGTGAATTTGCTAATGCTGATTATGTGTTGGTGGACAAAGATGCTCAACGCTGGGTAGCATTGAGTGAACAAGCTTCGCAATGTATTTATCCAAATCTTACCCGCATTCAACAAGCGCATTTCTCTAAAGAAGATGCCTATATTCATTCACAATATGTGTTTTTCTACCCATTAGAAGACGTTATTGGTGAGCAATATGTGAAGCTGGTACAAGCGGATGAAAAATCTATGGGCTATGCGCAGTATCAATTTAAGAAATTCAAAAATAACCCCGCAGACATCGACAAAATGAGTAGCAAACAATGCCAAACGTTACGCGCACAAGCAAAAGATGATTTGGCAGTGGTGAAAGGTCAATATAAAAGCGGGATGGTGGAAGAGAGCAAAACTGAAACCAAAAACGGTGATGGCGTAGCAACCAACGAGAATAAATTTTTCTTCGATATTATCAAATGGGGTTCGGCATTATTGCTGTAACCCGTTTAAATGCTGGCAAGCGGTCTAATTTTAGTGAAAAACCACGGAATATATGGACTGATTTCAGTCTGTTCCGTGGTTTACTTTTTGTAAGTTTCAGCCGAAATTTAACCGCTTGTTGCTACGCTTAATACACATCTCTTAACAAACGTTTTTCCGCCACTAGCTGTGCTACGATATTATTGAATGCGTCCACATAGGATTGATTCCCCTCTTGTTCGGCAATCTGGATCAGCGTCTCATCAATTGCTTTACTCATCGCTTTGCTCCCGCATACATAGAAATAAGCGCCTTGCTCGATTAACAGCCAGACTAATGCTGCCTGTTGTGCTAACACATCTTGTACATAGAATTTCTCCGCTTGATCTCGAGAGAAGGCAGTAAAGAGGCGTGTGAGTGTGCCATTTTGTAGATGTTGTTCCAATTCAGCCTGATACAGAAAATCTTTAGCCATATAACGCTCACCAAAGAATAGATAGCTTGAGTTTGGTGAACTTTGGGTTGCAAGATTTTGCAAGAAGCCAATATAAGGCGCAATACCCGTGCCAGAACCAATCATCACGATAGGTTTTGCATTTGTAGGCAAGTGGAAATGTGGATTGGATTTTGCAAAAATTTGTACAAAATCGCCCGCTTGTAGCTGTGCTAACTGGCAACTTGCTGTGCCGTAATAGTGGCGTTCTGCAAGTTGATATTGCACTTGGCGTACACATAAATCTACATATTCAGGATGCGTTTTACCACAAGAACTAATTGAATAAGCACGTGCAGTAAGATTGCCAAGAATATTTTGCAAATCGGCAAGCGAAATGGTTTTTTCGGGGTCAAAATCACGCAATACGTCCAGCAGATCGTGTCCGTAGAGATATTGTTCAAGTGCTTTTTTATTGGCGATTTTTAACAAATCTTTGAGAGCAGTGTTTGCACAAATTTTTGCCAGGTCACGCAAGACGTTTTTGCTTAAAATACGCAATTCTTTATAGCGCAATTGCTCAGTTGCGCTTTTATCACCAAACCATTGTACAAAAGTGTCCAATAAGTGTGCAGGTTGTTGAACTTGTACATAAATTAAATCACCCGCTTGATAAAAAATGCCGCTATTTTTTAGGGATAAACGAATATGGTAAACCGCAGGTTCAGCGTGAGCTAACGGTTGGATTTCTAGCACTTTTGCTTGATAGGTACGCTTCTCGTCATACACTTTAACCGATAGATCATGCGCCACAGGCGTGGTTTCTGGTTGAGTGATTGCTCGTTCAACAAGCGGCAACCATTTTTTGAAAATTTCCTGATAATTTAAATCGGCATCAACACGTTCAATCAGTGCGGATACTTGCTGGCTTTGCAACAATTGGTCAAGCTTTTGGCTGTAACCGCAGAATTTGTCATAACTTGCATCGCCCAGCCCAAAAATAGCGTAGCGCCCTTGATAAGCGGTTGGATTTGCAAGGTAATTTTCAATAAAATCTTCCGCATTTTCAGGTGGTTCACCATCGCCAAACGAACTCGTTACAATCAAGAGCAAACTATGCGGATCGAGCGATGAAAGATCGGTATCGTTCAGCGTTGCAAGGGTGGGTTGATAAGGCTGTAGAAACGTTTGTTGTGCTAGCTGTTGAGCAAGTTGTTCCGCATTGCCAGATTCTGAGCCATAACCAATATGGACATGAGAAATCGATTGCATTAAAGATTCTCCTAAACGAAAAAGCGTGCGCAAAGCATTGCACACGCTTTCAAAAATAAAATTATTTATCGTAGAATTCGTCGTAAATTTCTTTTGATAATTCAACCGCTTCGAAATTTTCCATTAAATCATTAATGACACGGCATACGCTGATGTAGCCAGTAATATTACCTGCTTCGTCAAACATTGGCTGAACGGTAGTGTCCACAACATAAACAACACCACCTTTACCGCAGTTTGGTACGATACCTGTCCAGATTTTACCTGCTTGAATGGTATCCCACATTTCTTTATATACTTCTTTCGCAACCGCAGGGTGGCGCACGATATTGTGCGGCTGACCAATTAATTCTTCACGAGAGAAACCTGTTAATTTACAGAATAAATCATTGGCATAAGTAATCACACCTTGTAGGTCGGTGGTTGAGATGACGAGAGTGTCTTGTACTGCTTTTAAAATTGCATCATTTGAAGGCACGATTTGTTCAGCCATATTGAAGCTCCATTTTAGTTAAGTTATGTTGATATTTATTTCAGTACGGAAAATTAATACCTTACTAAAATACTAGGAATAAGATACGCTAAAAATGTTGGAATGTAAATTGGCTTCATTTTTTTATGGTGAAGGAGTAATAAAGAAGCGGTCAATTTACTTGTAAAATTTGCAAGAAAATTGACCGCTTGTTAGAGGCAAATGCCTCAGGGGGATATGTCGAGTTTGGATTAAATGTTACCAGTGCCGTTATCTAAATGCGCACGAATAAACCATTGTAGTTTTTCAAGCGCGCGAGTTTGTGCTACTAATAAATCTTCGCTGATTGGATCTAAATGCCCATTATGTTCAAGCACAACACGGTGCGCTTCAATATTATGTGAATAGTATAAATCAATCATTTTTAAGTGATCTTGTACTGTTGCACGACCTAACGGATATTCTGGAGTTTGGCGTGTTGCAACAAGATTGCCTGACAAGCCATTTGGTGCAACGCCTAATGCAGCCATACGCTCTGCGATTTCATCTACGAAATCACGCACTTCATCTACTTGGCTATCAAGCATTTCATGTACAGCAATAAAGTTTGCGCCAACCACATTCCAGTGTGCGTGTTTTAAGATCATCGATAATTCATTTAAGCCCTGTAAACGCATTTGTAATGCCTCTGCGATTAAATGACCTGTTGAAGTCGTTAAACCTGGCACGGTGTGAGTTGCGTTTTTATTGATATCTGCAGTTAATGCTTGTGCTTGAGTATTTAAAGTTAGTACTGGGAAGGTAATAGTTTTGTTGCTCATATCTACACTCCTATCGTTGTTTCTCATCAAATTTATGTTGTACATTATGCGTACAATACCCATGATTGTCTAATTGTTATTGCTGATAAGTTTGATAGTTGTTGATAGTTACTGGTAATCAAAAATTGGTATTGGATAGCATTTATCTATTAATTGTTATGAGATTCATTTGCAATACACTTACCCGTGTGGGTATTCTTCCTGAATTAAGCAAACGTTTGCGCAAATTGGCTAGTCAAACATTATAAACAGCACTATACTCATTGCTCTTATAATATGCACACTCGAGGAAACAACAATGAGCAATTCAGTGATTACGGTGATCGGTAAAGATCGTGTAGGTATCGTGTACGATGTATCAAAAATCTTAGCAGAAAATCAAATTAATATCGTGAATATCAGCCAACAGTTAATGGACGATTTTTTCACGATGGTGATTTTGGTTGATACCAGCAAATGTGAACAATCATTCCCACAGCTAGCGGAGTTTTTTAGCCAAGAAAGTAAAAAATTAGCGCTAGATATTCGTATCCAAAATGAAGATATTTTCAAAGCAATGCACCGCATTTAAGGGAGTGGCGAGATGAGTATTCAATCCAGTGAAATTATTGAAACGATAAAAATGGTCGCTGACCAAAATTTTGATGTGCGTACAATTACCATTGGTATTGATTTGCATGATTGTATCAGTGCCGATATTGATCAGTTAAACCAAAATATTTACCAAAAAATCACGACAGTCGGTAAAGATTTAGTCAAAACGGCCAAAATCCTTTCCGCTAAATACGGCGTTCCAATTGTGAATCAACGTATTTCTGTAACGCCGATTGCACAAATTGCGGCTGCAACAAAAGCGGATTCTTATGTTTCTATCGCACAAACGCTTGATCGCGCAGCAAAAGCGATAGGGGTTTCTTTTATCGGTGGCTTTTCGGCGTTAGTCCAAAAAGGGATGTATCCTTCAGATGAAGTGTTGATTCGTTCAATTCCAGAAGCAATGCAAACTACAGATATTGTGTGTAGCTCAATTAATATTGGCTCAACTCGTGCGGGGATTAATATGGAGGCAGTGAAATTAGCGGGCGAAACCATTAAACGCACAGCGGATATTACCCCCGAAGGTTTTGGCTGTGCCAAAATTGTGGTGTTCTGTAATGCGGTGGAAGACAACCCATTTATGGCGGGCGCATTCCACGGTTCGGGCGAAGCAGATGCGATTATTAATGTCGGCGTTTCAGGGCCTGGTGTCGTAAAAGAAGCGTTAGAAAATTCCAATGCCACCACACTGACTGAAGTAGCAGAAGTGGTGAAGAAAACTGCCTTTAAGATTACCCGTGTGGGTGAATTAATTGGTCAAGAAGCGTCAAAAATGCTAAATATTCCGTTTGGTATTTTAGATTTATCCCTGGCGCCAACCCCTGCAATTGGTGACTCTGTGGCACGTATTCTAGAAGCGATGGGACTCAGTGTGTGTGGAACGCACGGCACCACCGCAGCCCTAGCGCTGTTAAATGATGCAGTGAAAAAAGGTGGCATGATGGCCTCTAGCTCGGTGGGCGGTTTGAGTGGGGCATTTATTCCTGTTTCTGAAGATGAGGGAATGATTGTCGCAGCTGAAAGTGGCGTTTTAACCCTCGATAAATTAGAAGCGATGACAGCAGTTTGTTCGGTGGGTTTAGATATGATCGCTGTTCCTGGTAAAACGCCTGCTCACACCATTTCAGGGATTATTGCGGACGAAGCTGCAATTGGTATGATCAACAGTAAAACCACAGCAGTGCGGATTATTCCAGTAACGGGCAAAGACGTGGGTGAGAGCGTTGAATTTGGTGGATTACTTGGCTATGCGCCGATTATGCCAGTGAAAGAAGGCTCATGCGAAGTATTTGTTAATCGTGGTGGACGAATCCCAGCGCCAGTTCAATCAATGAAGAACTAAGCTTAATAACAAAAGCAAGCGGTCAAATTTACCTAAAATTTTGCAAAAAACTGGGGAAATTTGACCGCTTGGTTGTTTTTCTAATCTGGCTAGAGATCATCAATTAAGGTGCTAGTTTTTTTGGGTTGATAACGTAAATTCAGCTGTGCTGGTACAGTAGTTTGCCCTTGTAGTGTATCAACTTTGCTCGAAGGCACAAAGACTAAACGGATACTGTCATCATCAAATACCATAAACCATTTTTGGTCGGTTGGTAAGCGTTGCCCTAATTTGATATTGCCTGAAATTTGTGTAGGTTCGCCATATTTTTGGCGTAAACCTTGGCTGACTCTGTCTCGTTCGTGTGCGGCAAGCACCAGATTGATTAATTCCAGTTTTTGATCAGCAAAACGGATAATAGCTTTAATTGGCTGTTCAGCAAATTTAAATTGGCTACAACGCCAAATCTTGTTGGCTTCCAATTCTTCCCATACACTTAAGCACAGTTTACTTTTACGCACCTCATCAATTGAAGCGCCAAATTTGAGGTCTTTATAGCCATCAGCAGCTTGCACACTTAACGACAATAACCCCATCAATAACATAAGATATTTTTTCATTGCTATCCTCAATAAGCGGTCGAATTTGCAAAATTTGTTACAAATTCAACCGCTTGTTTATTATTTACACGTAAAACTGGTTGCTTTGTTTTCATCACCACCCACATAAGTGGCGATTTTTGGATATGGGCAAAGGGGCATTTCTTTGGCTTTATTTGCCATTTCAGGCCCCGCTTTAGCAAGAATAAAATCAGGCGCTTTACCTTCGTCCGTCCATGCTTCTAACGCACTAAGCGGGTCAAAATTCTCAGTAGCAGGCCCCATACCGCAATGGTTCATGCCAGGAACCATAAACACGCGTGCAAAGTCATCTACATTTTGCATATTGGCTTGTAATTGCTGATACCAATCACGTAAATCATGCGCAGAGAAGACAGGGTCGGATACACCTTCAAAAATAATCATTTTTCCGCCTTTTGCTTGGAAATAAGATAAATCCGTTTCATCCGCATCATTTACCCCAGCAATTTCAAAGGTTTTTGCGACATCTTTATCAAAATCGAACTGAAGCGTATCAAAATTCGGATTATGTGGTGTCATAAAGTATTGTGATAAGCTTTTTACTCCCATCATAAAATTGATTGAATTTGGCTCAGTGGTTTGTGATGAACCATGTTTCCATATACGCCAGCCGTTGGTGTTTAAACCCGCATCATAAGGCCAAGAAGAGTAAACATTTTCACCTTGACTGTTTTTGGCGCCACCAAAAATTGCGTTCAGTAACGCTACTTTTTGTTCTGCTCGATCACCTAATTCGGCTTGAACCATTTCAGGTTTAAAGTCACATTGCTCCCATGCATTGATAATGCCATCCGCTAAACCATCTTTAGCATCACATTGTTTAAGCACACCTTTTACTACCACATCTAAATCCGCTTGAGTAAGTGCATTGGCAACAATTTTCTCGCCTTTTTCATTGGTTGGTGCATATTTAAGGAAGTGTTGGTTATCCCACGCCTCTGCTACTGCCGCTCTAGATAAACGAAAACCAGGGTTGCCCGCTACTACGCCATCAAATTCTTGTGGATAGCGCATTGCCGCCTGCATCGCTTCTCGTCCACCATTCGAACACCCCATAAAAAAGCTTTTGCTTGGTTTAGTTTGATACATTTGTTCGATAAGCTGTTTGGCGACCACGGTCACTTTGCCTGTGGAAGCAAGCGCATAGTTAAAGCGAGCTAACTGATCTTCAGAGAAAGAGGTGTCTCGAGAACCACCGCCGTGTCCGCTGTCAGTACTCACAACCGCATAGCCACGAGAGAGTGCAGGAAGTGCGGTAGAACCACGAACAGGCGTTTTACCAATTGCTGGTGAAACGACGCCATTTGTACCGCCACCACCTTGAAATAAGAATTTTTTATTCCATTGCTCTGGCAGACGTAATTGGAAGCCAATGGCGTATGGTTTACCGTTCACACCAATGCGTTTTTCAATTTCACCTGTGACGATACAGTGTGCGCCCGCGGTTACTGGTTTAGCGCTAGCACCGCTCATTGCAGCGTTTTTGTCTTGTGGTAATTCACCAGCCGCTAACCATTCAGTTTGCGTAATTTGGGTATCGTAAATTTTCGCATCCTTTAACGCGATACATTGCAGTTGTGCCGTGGATAAATCACTTTGGGTATTAGCATGAGCAGCTTGGCTGAGGTAAACCAGCACAAGCGTACTGGCGATGGTGGTAATTTTGTGCATAGGGTTACTTCCTTTGATTGTTATGTCATAAAAATAGTGTGTCGTTTAGTGATAACGACCTTTAAATGCGTTAATTGTTACTAAACCAAAGAATAGTGCAAATAACAGATCACCGAACCCATAGCTAGCAAAGAAGCAAAACATCAGCATGGATTGTCCAGCAAGTACATCTAATTTTTCGGGTTGAGTTGCAAGCCAATATGCCCATGCCGCCGCATAAAGCAGTTTTTCTATACAAAAAATCAACACTAAATGCGGAGTTAGCCAAAAGCGACGAGCAACTGACCAATAAGCTAAACCCCATAAAACAATGGCAATTTGTCCGACCCAAGAGAACACTACTGGGTCATTTTCCATAAGGGTAGAATCGGTAAAAAATTGGGTAAAGCCTAAAATACCGATTAGGTTATACAGTCCTGCTAAAATAAAACCTTGAATGGCAGAATGTTTACTTAACATACATTTCTCCAATTTATATCTTATTAAAAGATATATTTATATGTCATACTAAAAATAAGCAAGTTCTTATCTTCAAATCATTTTATGAAACTTTACACAATCGCAAGCTGTTTTTTGTGCCTTGCCCCGATAGCCTTTGCAGCTCACACTACCGTTCAGTCTGAACACTCTGCGAGTGATAACCGCATTGTGACTGCTCAAACGGAACCGCAATATAGCCGTAATTTGATAGTGTTTTTTGATGCTGAAATGGGCGATCAAGCGTTGTTACAAACGGTTGAAACTCAAGGCTATATCTTGTTATATCATTACAATATGTTGAAGGCGATTGCGATTCATATTCCTGACACCAAATCTATCAAGGCTGCAATTCGCCAGTTAGTATCAGTTAAAGGCGTAATTGGGGTAAACCAAGATCAAGTGTTAGAGCTTAATTGATCGCAATAAAAGTATTCTTTATTCACCAAGGTTTGTAACTGTGGCAATAATTGCACAATCAAACGCAGTTGCTGAGTTAATACTAATGCTAAACGATCTTCCATTGTTTGATGCATAATTTCAAACTGGTTCAATGTCAGATCTATGTCCAGTAATTGTTGTGAAATCTCCTCGCTGCTGGTTTGGGCGTGAATAATTGCCTCTAATAAATTCACCATTTGTTTGCCTTGGCGGAAGAAAACGGCTGAAAAATCAATATGATGATTAATTTCATTGCTTTCGACACGATAAGCGCCCAACGCAGAAATATAGCTCAATAGCGTATAAGTCACACCCAATAAAGTGGGCGCAAAATGTAGCGCCTTTTGGTATTTTTGTGGCTCGCTATGCATATTGGAAATCACGGAGCTTAATGCCGAAATATGATTATGTACATCACGCCGTGCAACACGATAGCCAAGTTGGTCGTTATAACCAAATTGCAATTGCGCCAAAATGTGGCGTAAATATTGACCGCTTGCTTTCAGGGTATTTTGCAAGTTTTGGTGCAGATTTAAATATTTCCAATCGGGATAAATAAACGACACAGCCAGCCACGCAATTGCAGTGCCAATTAATGTATCAAACAAACGAGGCAATAACGCATTCTGGGCGCCTAAACCTGCGACATCAAGGCTTACAAAAACGAGTAGTGTAATAAAAAAGGTTGAGGAGCCATAATTACTTACCCTAAAAAAGTAATACAAACTACCTGTAATGGTAATTAAGCCTAATTGCGCCTCTAAACTGGGTGAAAAATATTGGAAACAGAAGCCAATAAACACGCCAAGTACCGTGCCGATGACTCGCTGAATAAGGCGCTTTTTAGTTGCGGAATAATTGGGCTGACAGACAAAAATTGCCGTGAGTAGAATCCAATAACCTTTATTATCCAAATCGAAGAGAAACACGCTCAAACTCCCAACTAACACCACTAAAGCTAATCGCAACGCATGTCGGAATAGCTGAGAGGAAAGGGTGCATTGGTTACGAATAGCAGAAAACATATTGTGTAAGCCTGATACATTTTCGGCGCTCAAGCGGGCGGATTTCAGCAAATCTTTGCGTAAATTGTCTACGGCAGTTTGTTGTTCAATTTGGCTTAATTGTCCTTCAATATTGCGTAGGTTTTCTGCGATAGAAAGCCAGCGATGCGCACTTGCCAGTCCTTTTGCTTGATGATAGTTCAACGAATTTAATAACCCTTGTAGCGCCTTTTCACCCCGAACGCTGTGCTGATAGCTTTCGCCGTGACGTAATGCCACCGCAATTTGCTGGCAAGCAATCGCTTGAAGCTCCAAGACCCGCTGAAAGCGGAACATTAAATCGCTATTGTTTAACTGCTGGAATAGTTCGTGATATTGATAATGGCTGGAACTCGCTCGTTCTAAAATATCTTGCGCAGTAAAGTAATAACGTAACAAGCGGTATGTTTTGACATGTCCATGTTGTCCTTGTAGACGATAAAAGAGAGAAACTCGTGTTTGGTCAAAGGCGAGCATCACTTGCTGATTGGCTTTTGCCAACGCTAATTGTTTTATAGGCAGGTCATCATCATCGGGATCAAAATAAGCGGATTTAGCTTGTAGATAGGCGGCGAGCGCATCGTATGCCTTCGCTAAATTTTCTTGCACTAAGCGGTTTGGAAAGCACAAATGCACCACAATGCTCACCACACCGTACAACAATGCTCCCGCTAAAATCATCAGTGGATTGCCATACCAACTATCGCTAGCGCTGTAGGTGAGACAAGTATAAATTGCCACAATCAATGTGCCGAATGCAATTGTGCTATAACGTTGCCCAATCGCCCCTAACATGACTAGTGTAAAGGTGCTTAGCATCGCCAGTGGTAAAAATAACCAACCCATGCTTAACGACCATTGCGCACTGAGTGCTGAAAGCGTAAAAGCCACCAGACTTAGTGCCAAATTTTTGATTCTGCCTGCCAAACTGCTATCTAAATCAACTAAACCACCTGCAATCACCCCCAATACCAATGGCATAGCTAGATGTGACAATTGTAATTGCCACACCACCACGGAGACTAGATTGATCGCAATAAAAATGGGCAGGGTTTTAATGATATTTTCGGATAACCAGTGAGTTTGAATCTTTTTGAATAGGCTTTTCATAGGCTATAAGCAGTCAAATTTCTACAAAAGTTTGCAAATTTTAAAGCAAATTTGACCGCTTGAGAAATAGTTAAAACGGATTATAAATAACCTTGATAACTCCGATATTGCCCATCTCCTTTACCCTCCACACACGAGCCGTGCGTGGTTACGAGGCACAGTGTGACTGTTGCGTAGCTTTGCTGCCTTTATTGCCAACTCCAGCGGAGCTACACTATTCGTAACCTAGCGCGGTGAGTGCTAGGCATTATTCAGTAAAATAAAACCGCTTATTTATACCTTTTGCATTGACTAACGAAGGATAATGACTAGAATCAGACAAATCACTTTAATATAAAGGACTTATCCGAATGAACTTATACAACATCAAACACCCCGAAGAGCAAGTGAGTTTTTCCCAAGGCGTACGCCAAGGTTTAGGTAAAGATCAGGGCTTATTTTTCCCTGAGGTGTTACCAAAATTTGACGACATCGACGCGTTATTAAACTTACCTTTAGTAGAGCGTAGCCAAAAAATTCTCGCCGCTTTGATTGGCGATGAACTTCCACAAGAAACCGTGAACAACATGGTAAAAAATGCGTTCACTTTCTCTGCACCTCTCGCAAAAGTAAACGACGATATTTATGCACTTGAGTTATTCCATGGTCCGACTTTAGCGTTTAAAGATTTTGGTGGTCGTTTTATGGCGCAAGCGCTAGCAAGTGTGCGTGGTGATGGCAAAATTACTATTCTAACCGCAACGTCTGGCGACACAGGTGCGGCAGTTGCACACGCATTCTACGGTTTAGAAAATATCAACGTGGTGATCCTTTATCCAAAAGGCAAAATTAGCCCATTACAAGAAAAATTATTCTGCACGCTCGGCGGTAATATTCGCACTGTTGCAATCGAATCAGACTTTGACGCTTGCCAAGCGTTAGTAAAACAAGCGTTTGATGATGCTGAATTACGCCAGGCAATCGGTTTAAACTCAGCAAATTCAATTAATATCAGCCGTTTATTGGCACAAGTGTGCTATTACTTTGAAGCGGTAGCGCAATTACCAAAAGAAAAACGTTCATATGTCGTGGTTTCAGTACCTAGTGGCAACTTCGGTAACTTAACCGCAGGTTTAATCGCAAAAACTTTAGGTTTACCAATCAAACGTTTTATCGCTTCAACCAATGCGAATGACACGGTACCTCGTTACCTCAAATCAGGCAAATGGGAACCAAATGCTACGGTTGCAACCCTTTCAAATGCAATGGACGTAAGTCGCCCGAACAATTGGCCTCGTGTTGAAGAACTCTTTAAACGTAATGGCTGGAATTTAACAGATTTAGGCTCAGATGCCTTAAATGATGAGGAAACCGAGGCGGCATTAAAAGCACAATATGCGGAAGGTTACTTATGCGAACCACATGGAGCAATTGCTTACCAAGTGTTAAAAGATCAGCTTCAAGCAGGTGAGACGGGGATTTTCCTCTGCACTGCACACCCAGCGAAATTCAAAGAAAGCGTAGAACGCATTTTAAATATTGAATTACCACTGCCAGAAGCATTGGATAAACATAACAAAATGGAATTATTATCCGACACGATGCCAGCAGATTTCGCGAAATTACGTGAATATTTGTTAGCAGGGAATTAATCCAACATAACAATAAATCAATCACGGGCTATTCAAATATTTCTGAGTAGCCCGTGTTTTTTTACTGAAATTCGACCGCTTATTCCGCTAATTCGGTTTGTTCGTGCGCCATTAGCGCTTGTCCAACCGAATCTAGCAGTGATAAATAACGCTCGTAGTGCTTCAGAATATCCGCAATCAGCTCTTCGCCTTGCATATATTGCACGTCATAGCCTACCCGTCCGTCAAAGAAATAAGCGATAGGTTCATACGTAACGCTATTTTGAATATGCGGCAAATGTTCATCATTGATTAACTGCTCCGAAACTTCTCGCCCAACCGATTTAATGCCATACATAAAATCTCGCATTGATTCTTTATGAATCACCAGTTCCACTGCTGGCTCGGCTTGTTCAAAGTAGCAATTTACATCAACGCTCAAACCGTATTCTGCAATCAATTCACGGCGAAGCTCACGCATAGCGGGAAGAGCGGTCTTTTTCAGGAATTTATTTACATCTTTTTCTTCAGTTTGATTCAGCATTTGGCTGAGATAGTCTCGCCATTTATCTCCTGTCCATAGCACCGAAGTTGGGGTAAGTTTAGCCGCAAAATATTTTTTATCTGCACCAAGCCCCATCCATAAACTTACACACATTACCGCCATTAAAATCGAGAAGGGTAATGCGGTAATCAGCGTCATGGTTTGCAGATTGGCCAAACCACCCGCACCAAGAAGCGCAATTGCTACCGCCGACATTAACACTCCCCACATTACTGCCTGCCAACGAGGTGAAGTTAAACTTTTATCACGAGAAGCAATATTGTTGAGTACATAAATACCCGAGTCAGCAGAGGTAATAAAGAACAGCGAAATACTTAACAATGCCACTACTCCTGTTATAGCAGAAAGCGGTAAATAGCCTAAAAATTTAAATAGCAAGGTCTCAGGCGTTGTCACAAATTGCGCTAAAGCGCCTTGTGCTTCATGTAAATCAAACCAAATTGCGCTATTTCCAAACACAGTAAACCACAGTACACCGAATAAGCTTGGCAAGGCTAACACCCCAAAAACAAATTCGCGAATGGTACGCCCACGAGAAATACGTGCGATAAATAATCCCACAAATGGCGCCCAAGAACACCACCATGCCCAATATAAAATCGTCCAGCCGTTAAACCATTCAATATTTTGTTGCTCGTAAGCATAGGTTTTAAAGCTAAGTTGTACTAAATTGGTGAGATATGTACCGATATTGTCGCTAAATGCGGCTAACAAGTGGAGTGTTGGACCACTTGACAGCACAAAAATCAATAAGCAAATCGCCAACAATAAATTGGTTTCACTTAAAATTTTTACTCCTTTACCTACGCCAGAAATAGCAGAGATAATCGAAAGCGTCATCACCACGACGATTACCGTAATTTGTAGTCCAAAGCTATTTTCGCTAAGCCAGCCCATTTCTACTAAGCCAGCGCCCAACTGTGCGGAGCCAAATCCTAATGTGGTGATAATACCGAATAATGTTGCGATCAGCGCCATAATATCAATAAAATCGCCAATCTTGCCGTTAATACGATCTTTTAACAGCGGATAGAAACATGAACGTAGTGCTAAAGGAAGTTTATAACGAAAGCCGAAATAAGCGAGCGCTAGCGCAATCACTCCATAAATTGCCCAAGCGTGCATTCCCCAGTGGAATACCGTGTGCAACAATGCTTGTTGGGTTTGCTGTTCACTGGTTCCGCCTGTTATTGAGGACAAATAATGCGAAAGTGGCTCTGCAACACCAAAGAACATTAGCCCAACCCCCATTCCAGCGGCAAATAACATTGCCATCCAAGAGATAAAACTAAATTCAGGTTCTTCTTCATTTGTGCCGAGTTTGATATTACCTAAACTACTCACCGATAAAATCAGCAAGAAAAATAAGAAAATCGAGCACATTAAAATATAAAACCAACTGAAATTAGCAAAAATCGCCGCTTTAGTGGCATTTAAAATCGCCTGTGTCCCATTCGGGAAAATTAAAATCGACGTGACAAGTAGAATAACTAATAATAACGTAATGCCTGTCACAAACGGATTAAATGAAGATCTGTCACGAATAAACGTGGCTAAGCCCATACTGACTCCTTTGATTGACATGAAGATAATTTAATTAAATGTGTAATCTCACGATTAAATTTGAACGCCCGAAGCGGACGAATGAAAAGGTAAGAAACCTTATTTTGACGAGCAGGAACGCTCTGATTGAATAAACTATTAGCAATACTAGCATAAAATATCACCCATAACAAACTGGCGATATTTTTAACTAATTAGATAAGTTTTTTTGGTAAAAAATATCAGGTGAGTCACCCCATGATGTAGGGGGATATAAGCGGTTAAATTCCCCCCAAAATTTGCAAATTATAGGAAGAATTTGACCGCTTGGACATTTTTCTAACTTTTCAATTCTTAAAAGATATTTATATAGTTTATGCTATATTGATAGGTATTTTAAATGATTCATTGGAGGGAAAAATGGCTGCAGAAAGCGCAAGTCAATTGACCAGTGTTGTTGCTTTATTAGGAGCTGCGATTATTGCAGTGCCTATTTTTAAACGAATTGGTTTGGGCTCGGTATTAGGATATTTAGCAGGCGGTTTGGCGATTGGCCCATTCGGCTTTGGGCTATTTACCGATCCACAAACGATTTTACACGTCGCCGAATTAGGCGTAGTGATGTTTCTGTTTTTAGTGGGACTCGAAATGCAACCTTCACATTTATGGGGGTTGCGTAAATATATTTTCGGGCTGGGTAGCTTTCAAGTTGTCGGAGCTGCTATTGCGCTTACTGGCTTAGTTATGGCATTTGGTTATGCATGGCAAGTAGCATTTGTAAGCGCTTCAGGCTTTGTGCTCACTTCTACAGCAATTGTAATGCAGGTATTAAGCGAGCGAGGCGAAATGACCTCAAACCGTGGGCGTAAAATGGTCTCTATTTTGCTGTTTGAAGATATGTTGATCGTGCCATTACTCGCTGTGGTTGCATTCCTTTCGCCGTTACATAGTGCGGAAGCCAGTACGCCAATTTGGCAGAAAATCGGCATTGCATTGTTAGCCATTGCGTTCTTATTGGTGATTGGCACTAAGGTGTTAAATCCATTCTTCAAAATGTTAGCTCGCACCAAAATTCGAGAAATGATGACGGCGGTTGCGCTGTTTGTGGTACTAGGTTCTGCATTATTAATGGAAGTGAGTGGGCTTTCTGCCGCAATGGGCGCATTTGCAGCGGGCGTGTTGCTTTCAACCTCAAGTTTCCGCCACCAATTAGAAGTGGATATCGACCCATTTAAAGGCTTACTGCTTGGCTTGTTCTTCCTCGCCGTGGGAATGTCACTCGATCTTAATGTAGTATGGGATAACCTTGGGCTGATTTTATCTGGTGTGGTGTTAATGATGTTATTAAAAGGCTTGGTAATTTTTGTGGTAGCACGTTTATCAGGTAGTAATAATGCGGATGCTCACGACCGCGCCATTGTCATGGCGCAAGGGGGCGAATTTGCCTTTGTATTATTTGCATCGGCACACGCTCAAAAGGTGATCGATGACACGGTACATGCCAATATGACTGCAATTGTGGTGCTATCTATGGTGTTTACGCCATTAATGATTGTGTTGAGCCAAAAATTTATTGCACCACGTTTGAAAAAAATGGTGGACGAACAACCTGATGATCATATCGAAGAACAAAATCCAATTATTTTGGTTGGTTTAGGGCGCTTCGGACAAATTGTAAATCACTTATTACAAATGACAGGCTTTCACCCAACTATTATTGAATTAGATTCAAAACTGATTGCGGGGATGAAAAAACGTGGTGTGAAAAGTTACTATGGTAACGGTGCTCACCCTGATTTACTCAAAGCGGCGGGCATTGCGACTGCACAAATGTTGATTGTGGCAATTGATAATCCAAAACAAGCGTTAGAGATTGTCAAATATGCACGTAGTGTAAATCCACATATCAAAATTATCGCACGTGCTTACGACCGCTATCACGTTTATGAATTGGTGCAATCAGGTGCAGATATTGAAGTGCGTGAAACTTTCGATGGTGCATTGCGTGCAGGTAAACAAGCGCTACGAGAACTAGGTATTGATGCGGATAAAGTGCATGAAATCGGTAATATGTACTTCGGCAAAGACCGCCACAGCGTGAAGTTAATGTCGGAAGTGTATGATCCAAAAATTGAAAAATTCAAAAACGAAGAAATGTATCGCATCGCCCTCGAACAAGACCAAGAAATCATGGCTGAAATCCAGAAAATTTTAGATCGAGAATAAAGGCTATCCCAAAATCCCCCGCTCTTTAGGAAAGCGGGGTAGGGAGATTTGATTGCGATAGCGATTGGGTACAAGCGGTTAAATTTCTAATGATTTTTACAAGGATGCTAAGCGTGGCGTCTCTACTAGAGAAGCCAACGTAAGTTACTCCCTCAACGTATCAATCACACATTTCAGCGCAGGAGAAACATTGCGATGAGGGTAGTACAGATGAAAGCCCGTGAAGGTATAGCTATATTCTTTTAACACCTGCACTAACTCGCCTTTTTCTAAAGCTTTCTGAACTAAATCTTTGCAAACATACCCTAAGCCTAGTCCCAATTTTGCAGCATCTCGAATCGAATAATCATTGGAAAATGTCCATTGCCCTTGGGTTTTGATTTGTATCGTTTTTCCATCTACCACAAAATCCCAGTCATACATTGCTCCGCTGGCATAACGGTAATTTAAACATTGATGATACGCTAAATCATCTGGCGTTTTTGGGAAGCCAAATTGACGAAAATAATCAGGTGAACCCACCACCGCCATTTCTTCATCATTGCTAATTTTTGCCGCAATCATACCTTCCGCTACTAAATTGCCAAACCGCACGCCTGCATCAAACCGTTCTAAAATAATATCGGAAAAAGCCGTATCGCTAATGAGCTCTAACTGAATATCGGGGTAATGAGTTTTAAATTTGGCGAGCTTGGGTAATAACACTTTGTCTACCGCATATTGTGAAGCGGTAATGCGTACCAAACCTGAAGGCGTATCACGATAATACCCTAACATTGCTAATTCGTGCTCGAGCTTGCTGAAGGTCTGCTCTGCGGTCTGAAAAAGCTGATTGCCTGCTTGGGTAAGCGATAGTCGGCGCGTAGTACGAGCAAACAATTGCACACCTAAACGGGCTTCCAATTGTTTAATCGTACGGCTTAATGCGGATTGGGAAATACCGAGTTGAGTTGCCGCTTTAGTAAAGTTCTGCACTCGTGCAACACATAAAAAAGCGTATAGGTCGTTGTAGTTTTCTCGTTGAAGCATAGGCGTAAAAAGTGAAGGAAATTTAACCGCTATTCTAACTTATTTAGAACCTATATGCATAAATGTTAGCGAAATTTTGTGTATTATCATCTTATTTATGCGTTTTATAATAGCTGCATATTTTGAACTATTTGAGGAAAGCAACATGAAAATTCGCAACAAATTAACCGCAATTTTACTTGGTTCAACGCTAATTGGAGGCAATGCAATGGCAAATTTACCGCAATCGACACCAGTAGTGGAAGTTCCTGCTCAAACTATTCAACTCACCCAAGAATGGGACAAAATTTTCCCGAAATCTGACGAAGTTGAACACCGCAAAGTAACCTTTAAAAACCGTTATGGCATTACGTTAGTCGGTGATTTATATGTACCGAAAAATGCTAAAGGTAATAAATTACCTGCGATTGCAGTAAGCGGTCCATTTGGCGCAGTAAAAGAGCAGAGTTCAGGCTTGTATGCACAGCATTTAGCAGAACGTGGTTTTATCACTGTCGCATTTGATGGCTCGTTTACGGGCGAAAGCTCAGGTATGCCACGTAATGTGCCGTCACCTGAAATTAATACTGAAGATTTTTCAGCAGCCGTTGATTTTTTAGGAGCGCTGGATAACGTTGATCGTGAAAAAATTGGCGTTTTAGGCATCTGTGGCTGGGGCGGTTTTGCGTTAAATGCTGCAATTTCAGATACACGTGTGAAAGCAGTGGCAGTGAGCACAATGTACGATATGAGCCGAGTGAATGCAAACGGTTACGAAATCAAGTTAGATCCAAAAGGGCAATACGATCGCGTGCCTGCACAGTCCGCTGAAGCACGTTACAAAATGAAAGAAAACCTTAACAATGCTCGCTGGGAAGCGATGAAAGATGACTACGCAACCTTATTGCCTGCCAATAACCTTGATCCGAAAAAAGATATTACGGCTGAAACCCCAAAATTCTTTGCAGAATATGCGAATTTCTACCGTACGGAACGTGGTTTTCACCCACGTTCGGTAAACTCAAATCCACAACACTCGTGGACGACAACGGGCTTTTTACCTTTGATCAATATGCCAATTTTGCAATATGCAGCAGAATTGAACGCTCCAGCTTTAGTGGTACATGGCGAAAAAGCACATTCTCGCTATTTCGGAGAAGATGCGTTTAAAGCGTTAGGTAGCAAAAATAAAGAATTAGTGATTGTTGAAGGGGCTTCGCATACGGATTTATATGATGATGTTGCAGGCAAAATCCCATACGATAAATTTGAACAGTTCTTTAAAGCGAATTTGAAATAGTGGTATAACTGACAAGGAAAATAGTGCGTTAGCAAACGCATCTTACGATCCATTGATGTAAACAATGTTATCGGGTTACATCAGCTCCCTCTTCAGAACAGAGGGAGTAGGGAGATTTGATAGTGATTGGAGATAAGCGGTTAAATTCTCCATGATTTTTACAAGAGCGCCAAGCGTGGCGTCTCTATTGGAGAACTCTATGCAATATGCCCTTGATTTACCACTAGATACGCTGATTCCAAAAGGTAGCGCGATCTTTGACGAAATTCATAAAATTGTCGCTGAGAATGCGCCTAAAATCGCTGAACTATCAGGAACATATCAAACACCTGCGCAAGTTCGTGCGATTTTAGCGGATATTACCCAATCCGATATTGATGAAAGCTTGCATGTAAATTTGCCGTTGTATAGCGATTTTGGTCGCCATATTCGTATTGGCAAAAATGTATTTATTAACACCGCCTGCGTGTTTACTGATTTAGGCGGTATTACGTTGGAAGATGATGTATTGCTCGCCCCAAGAGTGAATATCATTACCGTCAATCACCCAAGCGATCCGCAAGCTCGGCGTGGTGTGATTGCTAAACCTGTTGTCATCAAGAAAAATGCGTGGATTGGCGCAGGTGCTACCATTTTAGCAGGGGTAACGGTGGGCGAAAATGCAATTGTGGCTGCGGGCGCAGTAGTTACTAAAGACGTACCAGCAAATAGTATTGTGGCAGGCATTCCAGCCAAAGTGGTTAAGTCAATTACTGAGGTAAATAATGAAATTTAACCTGTTTTTACTGATTTTTAGTCTCTTTTTCAGCACTTTTACACAAGGGAAAACCATGCAAATCACGATTGGAGCTCAAACCTTTGAAGCAGAACTTGCTTCAACACAGGCAGCGAGACAGCTAGAAAAACTATTACCACTTACATTAAAAATGCAAGATCATTTGCGTAACGAGAAATTTGCAGAATTACCACAAAATTTGACCGATTCTGATCAAGCGGTAGCTTCAATTCAAACAGGCGATATTTTGCTATGGCAAGGCGATACGTTGGTTATTTTCTACGAAAATTTCAACACCCCTTATCGCTATACAAGACTAGGAAAAATTAGTGGTGCAGATAAATTAAAAGCGGTATTAGGCGCAGGCAATATCACAGTGTCGTTAGCACAGAAATAAGCTTCTATTAACTTTATCAACAGGCTCGTAGAGCAACCTCGTAACTACGCACGGCAGTAGAGAACAAGCGGTCGAATTTCTCGAAGGTTTTGCAGATCCCCCTCTTTAGGAAAGCGGGGGTAGGGGAGATTTGATTACACAATTGGCTACAAGTGACTAGAGTAGTAAAAATCAATGTTCTTTACACGCCCATTCAGTGACGATCAGCTTTATCACGGCAATTTTGTTGAGTTCATTTTCTTCAAATTGCCAATAATGCTTTGGTAGCGGAATGAGTAATGACAAGCAATATCGGCACGCACGATTTCATGTTTGCGATCCATTTGAAAGCCCGCGATGTTCTGTTGTTTAATTAGGTCAATTTTTTGCCCTTTTGATGACTGTGAAAATAAAGCACCAACTGCTCACCTTCCTGCCGAAACGCAAAATTTAACGGCAGAATATATACGCCCTGTTCTTCCTGAAAGCCCAAGCGACACACATCGCATTGGCGCATAATTTCTAGCATTTGCTGATAATCGTTAACGGCACGGTCTTTACGACGAATTTTATTTTGTTGCATTTTGCTTCCTGTTTTTCTTTCGTTTAATTAGGTATTTTTTATCTAACTTACTAAAAATAGATTTTATGAACCTCGCTGATTTTAGTAAATTTTAAGCAAAATTAGACCGCTTGTCTCCAATCACTCTCGTCATCAAATCTTCCTAATCCCGTTTTTCTAAAGAAGTGGAGCTGGGCGAAATCCAAAAATATTGTTATATCTGAGAGCACGAAAACAGAGCCACAATGTGGCTCAACAGGTTTATAGAGTGAGTGGGCAGTAAAAAATAAGCGGTTTAATTTCACTTATTACTTGTAAAAGTTAAGTGAAATTAAACCGCTTGATTAACTAGAAAATTTTATTCGTTAAAGACGGTAAATCACAGATTTACCAGTAGGCAGGGAGACTGCTAAATGGATTTTGCCCCCGATTGCGTCGATATAACGTTGGATTGAAGATAATTTTATGTCATTACCTCGTTTTTCCAAAGCGACAACAGACGGTTGGCTGATATTAAGTTTATGAGCGAGTTCTTGTTGCGTTATATGTAGTTCTTCACGCAAATGGCTTAACTTGAGTTCGACATTTACCTCTGCCAGAGCTTGACGAAGTTTAAGTTTTTTCTCTTCAAGTGAAGGTTGTTGCTCAAGTACTACATCCAGATTTGTTTCTTTCATTTTGGACCTCGTTGTTATACTGCGACCAATTTATAGATAGCAAATTTATTTAGGTCGCAACCATATCGAATAATGGCTAATATTGCATTTCGCAATCATTGCTTTTTCGATCTTGGTCGCAGAAATACTAAAATGTACTTGAATTTTCAGAAAAGTCAAGTTTTGTAATTTAAGGTCAAACCTTATACAGTCTGTCAGCAAGGTGAATAGGCTATTCAGCCAAGCAACGTTTTACCACTTCTTGGAGCAAATCCACCATTTGTTCGGGGCTTTCTTGCCTGCCTCTTTTTATCCACTCATCTAATGCACCAAAGCAAATTCCCACCATGATTGAGTTTTGAAACGCCTCAGGATTGGGCTGTTCTGGTTTCGCACCAATTGTGAGAGCAAAATATTGCAAAAAGAGGTGTGATAGCTGTTGGGCGTAGAGCAGATCTAAAATATCACCTAGTTCGTCGGTAACTTTAAATAAGCCAATAAGGCGTTCACGCACGTTAGTCGTTTGTAACTTAGCAAAGGTTGCGATGGAACGCTCATACATATGTTTAATTAGCACATCTTCTTTCGAACCAAAGTTACGATAAAAGGAAACTCGACTCACGCCAGCTAAATTCGTTAGTTCGGTAACGGTAATCGTGTAAAAATCTTTCTGTTGCATTAAACGTAACAGCGCCTCTGTGATACTTTCCTTTACTACATCATTCACAGTTTTTTTCATCTTGTTATCCCTTTCTTATCTTGCCTGTGTTAGAGGCAAATCTATAAATGAAGTTCGTGCTTTTGCCGTAAAAACAAAAAAGTTCAAAAAATTTTTATTGCTGTTACAGATCTATCTTATTGTTTCAGTTAGCTTTTCTAGGCTTGACGAGCTTAGGTGCAATATTGAAAATAGGCGCCATAAATTTATCACTATGCTTATTATTTTTTTATTTTTGTGTTTAACAACTTGAAATTGGAGAGTTCGAGGTATTTATGAAATCAGTAATCATCAAAGGCTTAATGATTGCCTTGTTATCAACTTCAGTTACTGCACACGCATTGAATCGTTCACAACATGATACAGCGGTTGGCGCAGTGCTTGGTGGGGTAGCTGGTGCTGTTACAGGGCAAGATATTACTTCAACCGTTGCTGGCGCAGCATTAGGTGGTGTGGTGGGTAGCCAATGGAATGCACATAAAATTGAAAAAGAACGTGATGAACGTTATCGTTCAGCGCGTCGCCATGCGGAGCATCACGAACGCCGCTATAAAAAGCACCACCGTGCAGAACGTCATCATCGAGACTATGATAAAAAACATCATAAGATTGCACACAGAGACTACGGGCATCACCGTGGGCACTATAAAAAACATCGCCATCATGAAGATGATTAATTAACAAACAAGCGGTCAAATTTCCAAAAGATTTTGCAAAACATTTAGGGAATTTGACCGCTTGCTTATGGCGAAGTTATGCCCAGTATTTGTCAATTTCTGCGCGAATGGCTTCGGCGGTTTGTTTACCTTTTTCGCCTACTAAAGCACGCCCTGCGATAAAGGCTTTGGCGTTTTTGATTTCTTTAAAGAGGTGAATGTCTTCTGGCACGATACCACCTGTAATGGATAATTCTAAGCCGAGTGCAGAAAGTTGTTTCATTAATTCTACATCTTCAGTTGTCCAGCCTTTGCCTGCTAATTCTGCATCACGAGATCGATGGTAAATAGCTTGTTTTATGCCTAACTCAACCCATTCTTTCGCATCTTTTTCTACTGTCCAATTGCCGTAAATTTCGATTTGAATCTCTTTTTTCACTTTGAGTTCTGGGTGGGCTGCGTTGAAATCATCCGCTACTTTTTTACACGCTGCTTTGGTTGCTGGGTGGGCGGCAGCTGAAACGGTTAGCCAGTCTGCGCCTGCTTCAAATGCCATTTTAGCGAGGATTGCACCGCCGTCGGTGGTTTTTAAGTCGCATACAATAATATGATTTGGGTGTAATGCGCGTAAGGTGGACACGGCTTTCATACCTTCGGCACAAGCGAGAATCGTACCGCATTCAATAATTTCAACTACGCTTTCTGCTTGTTTCGCGTCGGCAACCGCTTTTTCTAAACTTAATGAGTCTAATGCAATTTGTAGTAATGGTTTTGACATATTTTGTTCCTTTTGGAAATTTGGGGAAAAATTTGACCGCTTGTAATTAGCCCTCTAGCGCCTGATCGATCACGGCATATACCTCTTCTTTCGTTTGACAACGCAGGATTTTCTCAAGATTGACGCCTGTGTCGCTGTCTGGATCGTCCAACATTTGGGTAATTTCCATTAAACCTTCCATATGTTTATCTGAATCGCTACCTGCTAACGTAACAAATACTGAAACAGGTTCATCCTCTCCATCAAAGTAAACGGGTTCTGTGAGTGTAACGAGCGCAAATGAGGTTTTAATCACGCCTTCTTCAGGGCGAGCGTGTGGCATCGCAAGACCTGGTGCAAGAATGATATAAGGCCCCATTTTCTCAATGTTTTCAATGATACTGGTATAGTAACGAGGTTCAATTGCACCTGCTTTTTCTAATAGATTAGTACCCAGTTTAATGGCGGCTTTCCAGTCCGTAGCACTTTGATTTAAAAGGATTGAGTTATTTTCAATAAGCGATTCTTTTAACATAGCTTTGCTTCCTTCATTTAGATAGGTTTAAATCGAAGTGACCGCCTCCGCTGTGAAAGGCGGCCTTGAGAGTTATTGATATTTTTTGATAAGAGCTAATAACTCTTCACCAAAGGTATTTGGGTTCAACATATTTTGTACGCCTAATACTGAGATATGATCATTTGCCACAATCTCATTTTGTAAGTGTTTAGAACATACGATGATATCTACTGAACCTACTTTACCTTTATGGTCGGTTACCGCACATGAATCCATCACATTTGGGATACCACGTTTATCAAGGTATTGTTTAATTTTCATTTTCATCATCATTGATGAGCCTTGACCAGAACCGCAAACCGCTAAGATGCGTACTGCTTTTGCATCTCCTTCCGCTGTATTTTCCGTTGTTTGTGCTGGTTCTGTTTCTTGTTCAACGGGGTCGCCGAAACCATATAATTGGTCAACGGTTTTGCCTTCTGCTTTCGCACGTTTTTCGTCTGCACGTAACTGTTTACCTGCAAATGCCATATAAACGAGCGCTAAGGCAATACATACAAAGGTTGCGCCCGCAGGGCTAAAGAACATACCTTGGATAATTGGTGGGAATAATAACGCCCAGTCTGCCATACCCATCCAGCCGTTAAAGCCTGCACCAGCTTCTGTGCTAGTAATTAAGCTAACTACCCATGCCGAACCAAGCACTTCGATGATCCCCATGACGAAACAGATTTTCATCACGGCTTTCCAGCCACCGAAATGGTTTGCGAATACGCCGATAGTTGCGTTAGAGAAGAACATTGGGATAAAACCAGGGATAATTAATACTGCCGCAGAAGCATCACCACCAAATTGTTGGTAAGCAATTAATGCACCTACCGCAACGAATTGACCAATTGCACCCCACATGAAGCCGAATACTACCGCATTTGGTGAGAAGGCATAAGTTGCTGCACAGTCAATGGCTAATACCGCATTTGGAATTAAGCGCTCTGAAATACCTTTGAATGATTCTGATAATTCAGCCACAAACATCCGCACACCAAGTACGATAACTTGAATCGCTACCGCAAATTTTAAACCTGTTTCAAAGATATAAATCGTCCAGTGCGTTTTACCTGCCATTTGTTGAAGATTATCTAAACCGAATGACATCAAGATAATACCGAAGAATACGGTCATAACAATCGCAGTGGCTGAGATACTGTCGTGGAAAATATGTAGCCATTTAGGTAAGTTGAGCTTATCAACGGTTTCTTCTTTTTTACCTAATTTGGGTGCAACTTTTGCTGCTAACCAAGACGCAAATTGTTGTTGGTGACCGATTGAGAAACCAGCACCACCTGTAATTTGTTGTGTGGCTTGGTACATCATATTAGAGAAGATACCCCAGTAAAGTGCCATAAGAATAGCGGTATAAACCACCACTTCCCACGGTTTTGAACCAAGCACCCAGAATACTACAGCAACTAAGCCCGCTTGTTGGAACATAATATGCCCTGTAAGCATAATAGTACGGATACCTGTGAAGTGTCTGAATAATACAAGTAGGATATTAAGGAATAAGGCGAGAATTACTGCATAGCCCACGTACGCATAAGCATCACCCATGGTACTCATTGTTGCTTGCCAGCTAGTATAAGGATCGATTACAGCCCCTTTAAGATTGTGATATTTGGATAAACCTTCAATAACAGGTTTAAAGTTTTGTACAAGTGTACCAGAACCAACTTGCACTAGCATAAAACCAACAATGGTTTTGATTGTTCCTTTGAGGATGGTGGTTGAATCTTTTTTTAGGAAAATATAACCGATACAAGCGACAAGACCGAGTAACAGCGGTGCTTTAGAAAGTATTTGGTCATTAATTGCCATAAAGATACTCATTACTGTATCCATAGTGAGCCTCTCTTTTATATGTTGAGTAATAATGATGAGATTTGGAAGATCTCGCTATTTTTAGATTGGTTAAGTTAAAGTCAAAAATATATAGGCATATCTATACCTACGGCACAAATGATAAACAGTTATAGTATTTCTAAAAAGATTATTTTTGATTATTTGTGAGAAAGATCACATTTTATTTTACATTTTGATGATTTTTGTGTTCATTTGTTAAAAAATGGATCATAATATTTTTAATAATAAAACATTATATTTTTATAACTTATTGATTTTATTTAGTAAAATTTAGTTTATCATTTGATTTTTTAGATTTGAGGCAAATAGCAATCATTTCTGTTTATGCAAAATTAAGGAAAAAATTAGAGGTAGATCACATTTTTGATAAAAAGCGTTTTACAAAAGCGTATGATTATTTATGATTATATATGATTAAATTATTCGTCTATTCCTTTTCCTTTAAATAAAATAAACCAGGAGATTACTATGGCTAACGTTAATGAAATCACACGTGAAAGTTGGATCCTCTCTACCTTTCCTGAGTGGGGGACTTGGCTTAACGAAGAAATCGAAGAAGAAGTTGTGCCAGAAGGCAACTTTGCTATGTGGTGGCTGGGCTGCGTAGGCGTGTGGATTAAAACACCTGCAGGTGCAAACATTTGTATGGACTTATGGTGTAGCCGTGGTAAGTCCACTAAGAAAGTAAAAGATATGGTGCGTGGTCACCAAATGGCAAATATGGCGGGCGTACGCAAATTACAACCAAACCTCCGTGCGCAACCAATGGTATTAGACCCATTTGCGATCAACGAAGTGGATTTCATCCTTGCCTCTCACTATCATAGCGACCATATTGACATCAACGTAGCAGCGGCGATAGTTAATAATCCTAAATTAAATCATGTGAAATTTGTTGGTCCTTGGCACTGTGGTGAATTATGGAAAAAATGGGGCGTACCAGAAGATCGCATTATTATTGTAAAACCAGGTGATGTGGTAAAAATTAAAGACGTAGAAATTCACGCATTAGATTCATTCGACCGCACTTGCTTAGTGACTTTACCTGTTGAAGGTGCGGAAGAACGTGGCGGTGAATTAAAAGGCTTATGCCCTTCAGATGAAGAAATGGGCCGCAAAGCTGTAAACTATGTATTCAAAACCCCAGGCGGGAATATTTACCATGGTGCAGACTCACACTATTCAATCCAATTTGCGAAACATGGTAAAGAATTTGATATTGATGTGGCATTAAATAACTATGGTGAAAACCCAGTAGGTATCGCAGACAAAATGACGTCGATTGACCTACTGCGTATGGCGGAATGTTTACGCGCCAAAGTCATTATTCCAGTACACCACGATATTTGGACAAACTTTATGGCAAGCACGCAAGAAATCATTGATTTATGGCGTATGCGTAAAGATCGCTTACAATATAAATTCCATCCGTTTATTTGGGAAGTTGGTGGTAAATATGTTTATCCACGTGATAAAGACTTAATTGAATACCACCATCCACGTGGCTTTGATGATTGCTTCGAGCAAGAACCAAATATTCAATTTAAATCTATGCTTTAATTGAAGTTAAGCCACTCTTAATTCGTTAGGAGTGGCTTCTTTAGTAAATGTTCATGATTTAAAGCGTTAAAAAGAATGAAAAGGGAATATAGTCATGAATGAAAGTTTTAGACACAAGAAATTATTAGCCTTGTTAGAAGCAAAACAAATGCTTTCTACGCTAGAAATTATTAATTTATTAAATATTTCGCCAGCTACAGCTAGACGAGATATCAACAAATTAAGTGAACAAAATAAATTACGCAAAGTGCGTAACGGCGCAGAAGCAATTACGCCACAGCGTTCATTAGAAAAAGATAAACCGATTAATAATTTTGAAGAAAAACGTCGTATTGCCGAAGCGGCCAGTAAGTTATGCCACGAAGGAGATAGCGTTTTATTGACTTGTGGTTCCACGATGCAATTGCTCGGGCAGGAATTATGCGGACAGAAAGTGCAAATTATGACTAATTTTCTACCGCTTGCGAATTATTTGATTGAGCAACAGCACGAAGATCTTGTGATTATGGGCGGGCAATATAATAAAAATAAAAAGATTACACTTTCGCTCAATCAGCAAAATGAATTTACCTATGCGGCAAACATTATGTTTACCAGTGGTAAAGGCTTTACCCATGAAGGTTTATTTAAAACCGATATGATTATCGCCAATTCCGAAGCACAAATGTCATCGAAAGCAAATAAATACGTGGTGTTGCTAGATAGTACTAAACTTGGCACGGAAATTGGTATGTTATTTAAAGGAATAAGTAAAGTTGACTTGCTTATTACAGGTAAAGAGGCTGATCCCGATATTATTCAAGAATTAAAAGCTAATGGCTTAGATATCATTTTGGTTTAGCTTAAATAAAACTTTTCTTATACAACACTGTCCATCAACAGAGCTTGTTTATAAGAAGATATCTATGAAAAAATCACCATTTTTTTTGATTTTATTTTTTACTCATAATCTATTAGCTAATGACGGATTAAAATATAAAAGAGTTGTATCAGTAAATAATAATGATATAAAAACTTTAACTAACTGTTTTTTTATTGAAATACCGAAATATTTTAACAGTTTTTCATATTTCAAGATTGATAATCGTTATACTTACGAGATAAATGGAAACTATAAGCATAAAATAGTCATTAATGCTTTCTCAGAAAAAACTATCGTTAGTTTATTAGGTGTAAATAGCAATGAGTACCAAATTATTTATGATAAGGTTTTTTCTATTTGTGAGAAAAATGGAGAATAGAATGGTTGAATATATAATTCATGAAACATTTTTAAATGTTAAGTTTAAATGCCGTCCTAACCAATATATTTTAGATGCAGCTGAAGAAGCTGGTTTTGACTATCCTTATTCAAGTAGAGCTGGTGCAGCACTTAGCAAGTGCTTGTAGATTATTAAGTGGGAAAGTGGATACTTCGGATAATGAATTTTTAGATGATTATGATGTAGAGCTTGGATATTTTTTAATGGACACAACTTATCCATTGTCTGATTGTGTAATTAGAGCCTTTGCAGAAGAAGAAATAACTCATTCTTTAAGTAATGGTAGCAGAGGAAAACGAGATTTTGGTTCTATTAAAAAAGAATAATCAGCATGTAAGGAGTCTTTTCTATGAGAAAACACAAATTAGGCATTTATGAAAAAGCACTTCCAAAAAACATTTCTTGGCAAGATCGACTCTCGATTGCCAAAGCGTGTGGGTTTGATTTTGTTGAAATGTCAGTAGATGAAACAGACGAACGGTTAGCCCGCCTTGATTGGAGCAAAGCAGAACGTATCGAATTAGTTAAAGCGATCATCAATACTGGCGTGACTATTCCGTCAATGTGTTTATCTGGTCATCGCCGTTTTCCATTTGGTTCTCGTGATGAAGCGACTCGTCAAAAAGCCTATGAAATTATGGAAAAGGCAATCCAACTTGCGGTCGATTTAGGCATTCGTACCATTCAGTTAGCGGGTTACGATGTGTATTACGAAGAACAAGATGAAGGCACAATTCAACGCTTCCAGCAAGGCTTAGAATGGGCAACCGAACTTGCTGCTAGCAACCAAGTTACGCTAGCAGTAGAAATTATGGATACCCAGTTTATGAGCTCAATTAAGCGTTGGAAGAAATGGGATGAGCTTATCAAATCACCATGGTTTACCGTGTATCCTGATATTGGTAATGTTTCAGCGTGGAATGATGATATTGAAGCAGAATTTGCTTTAGGCATTGATAAAATTTCAGCAATTCATTTAAAAGATACTTACAAAGTAACCGAAACCTGCAAGGGGCAATTCCGTGATGTGCCATTTGGCGACGGTTGTGTGGACTTTAAAGGCTTCTTTGAGATTTTAGCTAAATTAAATTATCGTGGCGCATTTTTAATCGAAATGTGGACGGAAAAGGCGGAAGAACCAATTGCGGAGATTATTAATGCTCGCCGTTGGATTGAACAAAAAATGAAAGAGGGTGGTTTCCAATGCTAACAGAATTATCTCCAAAATTACTCGCAATGCGCGATCGTGTATTCAAAGCTAATCTTGAATTACCAAAGTATAAATTAGTCACTTTTACTTGGGGTAACGTGAGTGAAATCAACCGTGAAACAGGTTATGTGGCAATTAAGCCATCTGGTGTGGAATATGAAACCATGCAACCAGAAGATATTGTGTTTGTCGATTTGCAAGGCAACCGTGTTTTTGGCGACAAAAAACCGTCATCAGATACTGCAACGCATTTAGAATTTTACCGCCAATTCCCAAATATTGGCGGTGTGGTACATACTCATTCACGTCATGCCACCGCATGGGCGCAGGCAGGTGAAGATATTTTGGCATTAGGTACAACGCAAGGCGATTATTTCTATGGCTCAGTGCCTTGCACTCGCCGTATGACGCCAGAAGAAATTGCGGGTGAATACGAATTAGAAACAGGGAAAGTGGTAGTAGAAACTTTCCGTAAACGTGGTATTAACCCAGATATGGTGCCAGGTGTATTGGTGCATTCACATGGTCCTTTCACTTGGGGTAAAGATGCACACGATGCGGTGCATAATTCAGTGGTGTTGGAAGAAGTGGCGTATATGAATTTTGTCAGCCACCAAATCCGTCCTAATATTGGTTCAATGCAACAAGAATTGCTAGATAAACATTATCTACGTAAGCACGGAGCGAATGCCTACTATGGGCAATAAGCGGTCAAATTGCTGCTGAATTTTACCAATATCTAGCCACGGGATGTGTATATTACTTGAAGCTATTTCAGGGTAATTTGCACATTCCGTGGTTTTTATTTAGCATAAGCGGTCAAATTTGGCTGCTTTTGGGCAAATGAAACCAGATCATAAAAAGCGAGCGATTTTCTTTCATTTTCGGGTGATTTATCCACTAATCTCATCAATTTGTGTGATCTTTCGCACATTTTTACAAAAAATTCACATCTTGTTATATCTTCACTAACATTTTTGATCTAAAATCTAAATATTAATTATTCGCATTAAAATCAACTCCAGAATATTTAGAAGAAAAGAGGTTAAAATGATTATTTCATCAGCCAATGATTATCGTGAAGCCGCACGTCGCCGTGTTCCTCCATTTATGTTTCATTATGCAGACGGCGGATCATTCGCAGAGCGTACTCTAGAACGCAATGTGACTGATCTCGCCGATCTTGCATTGCGTCAGCGCGTGTTAAAAGATATGTCCCAGCTTGATACTGAGATTGAATTATTTGGTGAAAAACTCGCTATTCCTGCGGTGCTTGCACCTGTTGGGGCTTGTGGAATGTACGCTCGTCGTGGCGAAGTGCAAGCGGCACAAGCGGCCGAAAATAAAGGGATTCCGTTTACGCTTTCAACCGTATCAATCTGCCCAATTGAAGAAGTAACTGCGGCTATTAAACGCCCAATATGGTTCCAACTTTATGTGTTAAAAGACCGTGGCTTTATGCGACACGTGTTAGAGCGAGCAAAAGCGGCAGGCTGTTCAACCCTTGTGTTTACTGTAGATATGCCAACTCCAGGTGCGCGTTATCGTGATCGCCATTCTGGTATGAGTGGTGACTACAAAGAAATTCGCCGTGCGCTACAAGCGGTGGCTCATCCATTCTGGGCATGGGATGTAGGCGTGAAAGGAAAACCGCATACGCTTGGTAACGTTTCAGCTTATACAGGTAAACCTGTTGGCTTAGATGACTATGTAGTGTGGTTAGGTGAAAACTTCGACCCTTCAATTTCATGGAAAGATTTAGAGTGGATTCGTGATTTCTGGGATGGTCCGATGGTGATTAAAGGCATTTTAGATCCTGAAGATGCAAAAGATGCGGTGCGTTTTGGTGCAGATGGTATTGTGGTTTCAAACCATGGTGGTCGTCAGTTAGACGGCGCATTATCAAGCGCAAGAGCATTGCCTTCAATTGCAGACGCAGTAAAAGGTGATATAAAAATTCTTGCTGATTCGGGGATTCGTAACGGTTTAGATATCGTGCGTATGTTGGCATTAGGTGCTGATGCAACGATGCTAGGTCGCGCGTTTGTTTATGCACTAGGTGCGGCAGGAAAAGCAGGTGTAGAAAATATGTTAGATATTTTCAAACGAGAAATGCACGTAGCAATGACGCTCACCAGCAACCAAAAAATCAGCGACATTACTCGTGATGCGTTAGTGGACTTAACAAAATTATAAATTTAATGATTGGTCTTAGTATCCTGTCATAAAAATGCACCCTAACCAATTGGGTATATCGTACAATCATTAGGGTGCAGCGCAACATGGTAGGTCATCTGAATAAAAGAATACTATCAAATTCAAAAACACTACCGAGTACCATATTAGGTACTTAATTTTTTCCTGCCATTTCAAAATCCATCAATATTTAATATAGCGTACACTTCCTAAGCTAAATTTGAGTAAAGAAAATTTATTTCTGGTCCCATTTTATTAAATGTTTTTGCTTGCAAAAGTTTGTCACACTGTTAGTGTAAACTAAGGAGTTATCGCTTTAGTGAAGAGGAAAATGCACAACAACGTCATTATTTGCATTGATGAAAATTCAGATTATGGCAGTCTAGCTTGTTATTATGATTTATAGCGAGTTAATCATTCGAAAGGGTAATATGTAATTTTGGCAATTTTTTGCCAGAAAGTTGAAAAAAAAGAGATAAAAATAAATTTTTTAGTAGAAGGTTGAACAATTTCTGCTTAGTATTGGACTGTCTTTTACAAAGACAGTCTATTTTATACCATATTTTTAGGAGATTATTATGCCAACACCAGCTTTTATTTCTATTGAAGGTAGCAACCAAGGAAAAATCACAGCAGGCGCATTTACTGAAGATTCAGTAGGTAATGTATATGTTGAAGGTCATGAAGATGAAATCATGGCGCAAGCAATCAGTCATATCGTGACTGTACCAACTGATCCACAATCGGGCCAGCCATCGGGTCAGCGTGTACATCAAGCGTTTAAATTTACATGTGCACTTAATAAAGCTGTACCATTAATGTATAACGCATTAGCTTCAGGTGAAATGTTACCAAAAGTAGAAGTAACATGGTTCCGTACATCAATTGATGGTCGACAAGAAGAATTCTTCTCAACAGTATTGGAAGATGCAATTATTGTTAATATGAATTTAATTATGCCAAATGCACAGGATCCAAGTAACGCACCTTATACTCAATTATTAGAAGTGAGTATGAGTTATCGTAAAATTAACTGGGATCACACAATTTCAGGTACATCTGGTTCAGACGACTGGCGTAAACCACAAGTTTGATATTTGTTTAATAAACATTCAACCCCTTGCATTTACCTTGCTGGGGGTTTTTTGTATGATATAGCAAATTACTTTTTATGATAGGAACAACATGACAGTACAATCCAATTACCGCTACAGCCTCAAGGTTAATGGCGAGACGGAATTTGATGTAGTGAGTTTTGTGTTAAAAGAAGGGCTTTCACAGTTATTTCGTTTAGAATTAGAGCTGGCGAGTTTTAATC
>NZ_CABFJY010000005.1 GCF_901687125.1 Actinobacillus vicugnae | reverse complement strand
GTTTGAAAAATATGGGCAACAAGCGGAATCGGACTGGGTTAAACAACGCGCAAGTAATTTAGAGATAGGGCTGGAAGTTGGGCAGTTTAGCACGAGTAAAGAGGCGTATTATTTTCACCCGTTGGGATTGCTGGGGTGGTTGATAGCACCTAGGGCTAAATTTGATTGGTTTGAAACACCGCTTGTAAAACTTATTTTATCAAAAGAGTCAAAGGGGTCTTATAGTGCGTAAAAAAGAAATTGAAATGTTAAAACCAAAACAGATTTATTTTGGTCATATGTCCACAATGGGGGGAATCTTTTAGTCGAGGCACAATTAACCGCGAATAAAAAAGATACCAAGAAAATATTTGAAGAAATTTTAAAAAAATTAAAAAGTTTCGATAACACCAAAATCACCCAAGATGAGCTATATCGCAAACCAAGTGGTAATGCGGATATAGAAAAACAGCTGAGAGATTTAGTGTAGTCTTGAATAAAAACAGTTGCTAATAGTTATAAAAATAATTATTAGCAACTACTTTGCCCACCTGAAAGTATAAGAGACAGATTAGAAACTACTACACTTTGGTAAAAGATAATAGAAATTTGACCGCTTGTTTAGCTTAATGCAACACCGCTTAATTCAATAAAGAAGCCTGCGATAGTTGCGCTCATTAGGTTTGCTAATGTACCTGCAATTACTGATTTTAAGCCAAGGCGAGCAATGTCTGAACGACGGCTTGGTGCCATACTGCCAATACCACCAATGAGAATTGCAATCGCACTAAAGTTTGAGAAACCACATAAGGCAAAAGTGATGATCGCTTTGGTTTTGTCAGTTAATACCATGGCTGCATCAGGTTGTAGATATTTCGCGAATTCTAAATAACCCACAAATTCATTAACCGCTAATTTCATACCGATCATTTGACCTGCGATCCCTGCTTCTTCCCATGGTACACCAATTAAATAAGCAACAGGTTTGAATAAATAGCCAAGTAATACTTGTAAAGTTAAGTCTTCAAAACCAAAGGTATTACCCACACCGCCAATTAGACCATTTAATAAGGCAATCACCGCAATAAATGCAATTAACATAGCCCCAACATTTAGCGCTAACATCATTCCTGAGCTTGCGCCGTTTGCTAATGCTTCCACCACATTATGAGGTTGTTCAAGATCTACACTTTCATCAATGGCATCGCTAAATTGTTCTGTTTGCGGATACATTACTTTAGCAAATAACAACCCTGCAGGCGCTGCCATAAATGACGCAGCAATTAAGTAAGTGAGCGGAACGCCCATTCCTGCATAGCCTGCCATGACTGAACCTGCAATTGACGCTGTACCACCACACATAATGGCGAACAATTCTGAATCAGTCATTTTGCTGATAAACGGTTTAACCACAAGTGGCGCTTCAGTTTGACCGACGAAAATATTTGCCGCAGCAGACATTGATTCCGCTTTAGATGTGCCAAGCGCTTTTTGTAAACCGCCACCTAAAATTTTAATCACCCATTGCATTACACCAATGTAATACAACACAGAAATTAACGCAGAGAAGAAGATAATTACAGGCAAGACTTTTACCGCAAAAATAAAGCCTAAATTGCTTGGATCAGCAAGATTACCGAATACGAAAGCAATACCATCATTACCGTAGTTGATCACGTTACTGATGCAGTTTGCCGCAGCTAATAATGCATTTCGACCTGCAGGTACATAGAGAATCAATGCCGCAAAACAGATTTGGATTGCCAATGCTCCAAATACAGTGCGGAAGTTGATCGCTCGTCGATTGTTGGAAAAGAGTAAGCCAATTGCCAGTAACACGAAGATACCGATGACACTCATTAATGTACTCATACTAAACACCTCATAAAAAAATAAAAGTTAAAATAAAAAAATTAATAAATTGTGACTATTTTTTTGATACCGCATTCTCGAGCAAAAGCAGCTAATTCATCTGTTTCGGTAACGGTGGGCACAAATGGCTGGAGTCCTTGTTCATCCCGTGCACCTTTAGTGTGTACTCGAATAATTTTTAGTAGCACATCAGGATAATCAGCGAGTAGCGCTACCACTTTTTGTATTAGCATCTTGGCATCAAAGAAATGATGGAGATAAATCAATCTCACTTCTTCAATCTTATCAAGCGGTAATAATTTGGCTAAATTTTGCAAATTACGTTGTAAGTTTTCGGGTTTGATATGATTGAGCGTTGGAATAATCTGTTGTGGGACTTTTCCCTGTTGATTTTTACGATCAAAACAAAGCGTTTGTAAGCCTTCGCCATCACCTTTTAAATCAAACAGAAATTTATCAGTAAGCTGAATAAGTGGCTCAATTGCTTCATAATCAAAAAAGCCACTGCTATCTAAATAACAACTCAGCCCCTGTTGTTTAAGTGCTGTAAATAGCGGTACTAGTTTTTTGTGGTGAATGGTTGGTTCACCACCAGAAACGGTTACACCTCGAATAAACGGAACGGCCTCCATCACTTGATCATACAAATATTGCAAACTGACTTGTTTAGCGTCCGCAGTATATCGGGCGATAGTTTCTGGGTTGTGGCAATATAAGCAATTAAGTTTGCAACCTTGTAGGAAAATACTGGTGCGATTACCTTGCCCTTCTACATTTGAGAACGGAATAATCCGATGTAACGGCAACATAATTTCATTTAATGCAGACCTGTTATTCATTGGTATTTACGTTTTGTTCATCTCGTAATTGGCGGTCAAATACGTTTGCACATTCATCAGTACCCGAGCCATACCAAGTGGTATCACGAAGCACAGCTTCACCTTTACGATAGCGTTCCACTTCACTTTTCTTGACTAAATAACCTGTCACTCGAATTAAATCGGTATTTTTGAGATAGGTTGTGATGTAGCGATAACCATTGGCAAATGAGCCATCAATAATATCGACCACCGCATCTAAGTGATCGGTATAAGTTTGGTCAAATGCAAAAAGATCGCCCGTCCCTGCAGGGAAGTATTTGTGGAATGGCGCAGATTGTTTTAAGTGCGCTAATAAGGTTGGTTCTTCACCAACACGAATACGATGGGCAGGCGTATTTGCTTTATCTTCCGCATGATTATTCGCCCCTACTTGGGCATGCAATAAGTATTGATTATTGGTGCGTTCTACATATAAGCCTTGGTGTGCATCGTTAATTTCTTGCAATTTATCCATAATCAGCGTGGCAATTTCATCACCACGTTTACTTTGTCCGAAGGTTTCGCTTAAACCTTCTTTTTGTAAAAGGTGATTGGTTGCATCTGCTAACCCGACAATCGCAATCATACTGGTGAAATTGGTGCGCTTAATAAAGCCTTCTTTAACGAGAAAATCTGTTTCAAAGAAATTGCTTTGTTCTACTAAGAATTTATGGCGTTTATCCATGGTTGAAAGCGCGAGTTTTGCCACTTTCGGAAGTAAGTGATTAACCATTTCATCAACACTGTTACAGGCTCTAGCAATGGTGCCTAAACGTAAACGGGTTAAGGTATAAGCGCCTCCGCATTCTGGTAGTGCGTTATAGCAACTTGCAATGCCATATTCTTCACCTAAATCAGCGGTGTAGTATGCATCGTTCGCAAAAGAAGGTTTTGAAACCAACAAGCAAGCTTTGGCAGCCAGTTCGGCAAATTCGCGCGATGTTTTGTTTTTGTCATAACGAATACTCATATTTGGCGTTGGGTTTTCGAGTTCGATCACTGCTTTTAGTATCAAGCACCCCGCTTTAGTGTCGTAAGGTCCAATATTGGCATGACAGAAAGAATCAGGCACAGTTTTATCAATATGATTTAAGAACCGTTTGATCTTGATATAGTCTTGTTCTTCATCAGTAATGAATGGTTCAAGCAGGACGTCTAAGCGGCCAATATAAACAGGATAGGTAGTAATAGACGGTACATGTGAATAGATGATGAGTAAGCCATCTAATGCTTCATCAAGATTGGTTGGTGGTGGTAAATCTAAAAATTTACAACCTTTTTGAATATAAGCATTGTAGTCAGGCAGAATGTAACGAGGGCGGTAAATTGCATAACCTTCATTTAGATCACATATCATTTGATTTTCAATATATTGCCATTCTTCTTCGGTATAGCCTAATAATTCGGTAGGCTTAAACAAGCGCTCGGCAATATTACCAAGGGTCATTAATTTTTGCTGATAAGTTAGTGAATTAGATTTAACCGTATCTAAAATATCTTGTAATGAAGATTGCATAATATAGCCTCAAATGAATTAGGGAATTTGGGCTGTATTGTACGAATATGCTCATGAAAATACTGTGAAATAGATCTCAATTTTCGATTTCGAAAAAATAAAAGCACCAAAAATAACAGGTTTTTGGTGCTTTCTTCGCCAAACAAGCGATCTATTTTCTACGATTTTTTACAAGTGCCAAAAGGAAGCAGAGTAGGCTTACCGTATAAATTAACCACGAACCTGTTTTAGCAAATAATGTTTCGCCTTTAGTTGGCTGAATTTGAGCGGTCAGTACATTCGCTTCAAATTGTGGAATCTGGCGAATTATTTCACCTTTTGCACCGACGACAGCAGTGATTCCCGTATTAGCAGCACGTAGTAATGGCTTACCTAACTCAAGCGCTCGCATTCTAGCCATTTGGAAATGCTGCCAAGGGCCAATTGAAGCACCAAACCATGCATCATTGGTAATCGTTAATAAATAGTCAGATTGCTGTGCTTGTTGGTTTTGTTGTAGCTGATTGCCGAAAATCACTTCATAGCAAATCGCCATATTAAACTTACGATTTTTCGCAAAAAGCGGTTGTTGTACAAATTCGCCTTGCGATAAATTGATCGGCAAAATAAACACGTCACGCATCCAATCTAACGCCGAACCGAACGGCACATATTCGCCAAATGGTACTAAATGATGTTTATTGTAACGAACATCATTATGCAAATCATAAGGTTGGGTAGGATTGCCTAACACGAGGGCACTGTTGAATAATTGTTGGTTTTCATTCTGGTAGAGTGTACCAATAATCACTTCACTGCCTTTAGCACTTGCCGCTTGTTGAAGTTGGCGGAGCAGTGGATAAATTTGTGTTTCTAACGCAGGAATGGCAGATTCGGGTAGCACAATTACCTCACTTTTGCCGAGAAGCGGGCTGATCAAGCGCTGATAGGTCTGGATCGTATAATCAAAATGCGCAGGATCCCATTTCATTTTCTGCGCGATATTACCCTGTACAAGACTCACATTAAGCGGTTGTTTTTGCTCGTCATTTTGCACAAATGGGACAAAGCGTGTCACAAAAGCCAAGCCGCATAATAGCGTTAATATGGCAAGAGAAGCGGTCATTTTTGCTGAATTTTTTGCTAATAATACTAAATAGCCACTCACTACCATAACGAAGAACGTGAGTCCTTCTACGCCGAACAGTGGTGCAAGTCCAGCAAAGGGGCTATCAATTTGTGTATAGCCGAATTGCAACCAAGGAAACCCCGTAAAGACGACGCTACGCAAATATTCAGTACCTGTAAAAATCCCTGCAAGCGCAAATGGATTGCTGATTTGAAAACGTTGCGCAAGATAGCTAAAAAGCAGGTTATAGATTGCAAGATAACAAGCGAGTAACAAAACTGCTAGATAGCTGATAGCCACAGGCACGCCACCGAATTGGATCATACTGACATGAATCCAATTCACACCAACACAAAAATAGCCGATAGACCATGCAAATGTTGACCAGAGCGCAGTTTTTCGTTGTGGAAGGGTGGCAGCCCAAATGAGGCTAGTGGCAGAAATAAAAATAATGCCCCAGAAATCAAAGGGGGAATAGGCAAGTGTCGCAATGCTTCCAAGCACAAAAGCAAGTAAACAAGCGGTCAAATTTGATGGATTTTTTACAAAGTTCATTGGATGTATAAATTGATAAATAGCAGTTAAATCAAATAAAAGGTGAGGATAAAACCTCACCCAAAATATTTTTTGTATTTGTTATTCTTCATTGGTTACGCGCTGTTCCATTTTTTCTAATTGCTCATCTGGTACAGTAACTCGTAATTGAATTAAACGACGGCTATCGGCAGAAGTAACTTTAAAATCAATGCCTTCTAGCTGAATTTGTTCGCCACGTTGCGGTAGATGCCCAAACGCTTGCATCACCAAGCCACCCACGGTATCTACTTCTTCATCGGTAAATTCAGTGGCAAAAGTTGCATTGAATTTCTCAATATCAGTGAGCGCAGAGACTGCATAAGTATGGCGAGAAAGTTGGCGAATTGGCTCGATTTCTTCTTCGTCAAATTCATCTTCAATATCACCAACAATTTGCTCAAGAATATCTTCAATTGTGACTAAACCTGATACCGCACCAAATTCGTCCACCACAATTGCCATATGGAAGCGTTCTGAACGGAATTCTTTAAGCATTCGATCGACACGTTTACTTTCTGGCACAATTACTGCAGGGCGCAAAATTGCTTGCATATTAAATGGTTCGGAATCAGAACGCAGGTATTTTAATAAATCTTTTGCAAGTAAAATCCCCTGAACCGTATCTTTACCGTCATCTAAGATCACTGGGAAACGAGAGTGAGCAGATTCAATAATCAGATCTACACAAGCTTCAAGCGCTAAATTAGCATCAATATAAACAATTTGCGGGCGAGGAATCATAATATCTCGAACACGCAGTTCAGAAATTTCCATGACCCCTTCAATCATTTCTTTAGTATCGCTATCAATTAATTCATTTTCTACAGAATCACGAATTACCTCGACCAAATCTTCACGATTTTTGGGTTCCGATTGAAATAGCCCACTGAAAATAGTATGTAAAAACGATTTTTTGTCGTGCGTCGTTACGCTTTGCTGTTCATCACTCATTGTATGTTCTCTTAAAAACGAAAGTGCTCAAGCCAGATAAGGGGCAGAGCCACTTTGAAAATTATCATAAATTACGTTGCTTGATAATAAAATTATTTCTATTTTGATTAAATTAGCATAGCATAAGACGAGAAATTCTCATATTGATTCAATTTTAAGGAGCTTCTTAATGAAATTAGCAAAAATTGCTGTTGCGATTACAACATTTGTCGCAAGTACGTTTTCTATTGCAGGAACTTTAACTGCATCAGACAGTGTCGAATTGTTAGCATTTGATGGGCAAAAAGTAGCAAGGGGTACTGCAGGACTATCCATTGATAATAAAGTGCATCAAGTCGTGGTAAGCGTGAGTGATATTGTGGATGGTAGTTATTTCTCAATTGATCCTGTGATTCTAACTTTTAATGGTACTGCTGAAGATGCCAAAATTGTAACACCAAAATTTAGCTCAAATTTTGCGGTAGAGAAGTTTAAAAAAGAGTTAAATTTCAAAATTGAAACGGCATCAGGTAAAGAAATTGCCTATAAACGCGATTTCTTAAAAGGCGAAGGTTTTGCACCAAATTCTCGTGTGGAAGATAATCTTGCGAAATATAACGCAAGTAAGGCGGTTGCTTCTGTACCTGCATTTACCAATGTAGCACTTGAATCTAAAGGACAAATGGTGATTGAAACGAGTAATGTGAAAGAAGAACAGTTGCAAGTTCTGTTTAAAAAAGCCGATAAAGCAACGCAAAAACGTTTCTTAGAGTGGGCGAAAAAGCAGCAATAGTTTCGTTTTCGTATATGAGAGCCTCAGTAGCGATACTGAGGCTCTCTTTTTGTTAAAATTTGAACCGTATCACATTTTGATAACAAAAATGTGCTGAATGTCACAATTTTTAACTTTGTCATTTGCGAAAGATGTTCGTTTTTATATAGTGTGCGCCGAAAACGTTTGCGTTTTTAAACATTTTGTTGATTTTTAACTGCGTAATTTACTTTTCGTTATCCGTAGGAGGACTATATGGAAAGATCGTTAAAAGGGGCCTGTATTGCTGAATTTATTGGCACAGGGCTGATTATCTTTTTTGGTGTGGGATGTGTTGCTGCGGCGCAATTAGCAGGGGCAACATTTGGCTTGTGGGAAATCGCAATTATGTGGGGTGTAGGGGTTGCACTTGCTGTTTATACAACAGCAGGCGTTTCTGGTGCACATCTTAATCCAGCCGTTACGGTTGCACTGTGGAAATTTGCTTGTTTCGATGGCAAGAAAGTGTTGCCGTATATCATTTCTCAATTCTTAGGTGCATTTACTGCAGCCGCTTTAGTTTATTTTCTTTATAAAGATCTATTTTCTGCAGCTGAAGTCGCTAAAAATATTGTGCGCGGTGAAGCGGTCGGTTTTGCGGGTGTTTTCTCTACTTATCCTCACGAGTATATCAGCGTAGGTCAAGCATTCTGTGTTGAAATGGTGATCACTATGGCATTAATGGCTTTAATTTTGGCGTTAACTGATGATGGTAATGGCGTGCCAAAAGGGCCGATGGCGCCATTGTTAATTGGTTTATTGATTGCGGCAATTGGTGGTGCTTTTGGGCCGCTGACAGGTTTTGCGATGAACCCAGCTCGTGATTTTGGTCCAAAACTTTTTGCTTTCTTTGCTGGTTGGGGCGATGTTGCATTCACTGGTGCGCGTGATATTCCTTATTTCCTTGTGCCACTTATTGCACCTTTTGTGGGTGCGTTATTAGGTGCTTGGGGCTACCGTCGTTTTATTGGTAAGAACTTACCATGTAACTGTGAAAAATAATTTCACATCTGTATTAAATTAAGGTGATTACTATGACTAAAGAATACATTATTGCATTAGACCAAGGCACGACCAGCTCTCGTGCGGTGTTATTAGATAAAAATGCGAACATTGTTGAAGTGGCACAACGTGAATTTACTCAAATCTATCCACAACCAGGTTGGGTTGAGCATAACCCAATGGAAATTTGGGCGACGCAAAGCTCAACCCTAAACGAAGTGGTCGCGAAAGCGGGGATTACTTCCGATAAAATTGCAGCGATTGGTATTACAAACCAGCGTGAAACCACCATTGTATGGGAAAAAGAAACGGGTAAACCTGTTTATAATGCGATTGTATGGCAATGCCGTCGTACGGCAGATACCTGCACAAAATTAAAAGCAGATGGACATGAAGCTTATATTCGTAAAACAACAGGTTTAGTGGTGGATCCTTATTTTTCGGGTACTAAAGTAAAATGGATTCTAGATAACGTAGAAGGTGTAAGAGAAAAAGCAGAACGTGGAGAATTACTGTTCGGTACGGTAGATACTTGGTTAGTTTGGAAACTAACCCAAGGGCGTGTTCATGTTACCGATTATACGAATGCATCTCGTACCATGTTATTTAATATTCATACCAAACAATGGGATGACAAAATGTTGGAATTGTTGAATATTCCACGTTCAATGTTACCAGAAGTAAGAAATTCATCAGATGTTTATGGTGAGACTAATATCGGTGGTAAAGGCGGGGTGCGTATTCCAGTGGCAGGTATCGCAGGTGATCAACAAGCTGCACTCTATGGGCATTTATGTGTAGAAGCAGGACAAGCGAAAAATACCTATGGAACAGGTTGCTTTATGCTTATGAATACGGGCGATGAAGCGGTTGAATCTCAAAATGGTCTGGTAACGACGATTGCGTGTAATGCTAAAGGTGGGCCATGCTATGCGCTAGAAGGTTCTATTTTTATGGGAGGGGCATCGATTCAATGGTTACGAGATGAACTCAAAATTATTCATGATAGTAAAGATTCTGAATATTTTGCGACAAAGGTGGATAGCACAAATGGTGTTTATGTCGTGCCAGCCTTCACGGGTTTAGGGGCGCCATATTGGGATCCGTATGCACGGGGTGCAATCTTAGGGCTTTCTCGCGGTGCAAATCGCAATCATATTGTGCGAGCAACCTTAGAATCTATTGCGTATCAGACCCGTGATGTATTGGATGCAATGCAATCGGACAGTGGCAAACACCTTGCTACATTACGAGTAGATGGTGGTGCAGTGGCGAACAATTTCTTAATGCAATTCCAAGCAGATATTTTAAATGCTAATGTTGAGCGTCCTGTCGTGCGTGAAGTGACTGCGCTTGGTGCGGCATATTTAGCGGGGCTTGCAGTTGGTTTCTGGAAAGATTTGCAAGAATTACGAGGTAAAGCTTCAATTGAACGTACCTTTATTCCAGATGCTGATGAAGCAAAACGTACTCGACGCTATGCGGGTTGGAGAAAAGCTGTGAAGCGAGCACTTGAATGGGAAGAAGAAGTGTAAATAGAGTATAAGTATTAAGCGGCCTAATTTAGCTAAACTTTTGCAAAGTTTCAGAAGAATTAGACCGCTTGTTTTTTAGTTGCTAATGCAAGTTCAACCCCTAATAGATAAAATAAAACGACCTCGATGAGGTCGTTTTCGTGTTCTTGTTTCGCTTTAGCGAATAATCCCACGGGTTGAGCGTTTGAAGAAATCTAAGAATGGTTGAACAGCAGGTTCATTTGCTGCAAATTGTTCAATTTCAGGAATGACTTCTTCAATTGTTTTACCGCTACGATAAATTAATTTGTACGCATTACGGATAGCGTGCATTGCTGGTTTATCGAAACCGCGGCGTTTTAAACCTTCTAAGTTTACCCCAAATGGTTGAGCATGGTTACCCTGCGCCATTACGTATGGTGGAACATCTTGGCTTACCATTGAACCACCACCGAGCATTACGTGTGCACCAACAACAACAAATTGATGGATTGCAGACATTCCGCCGACAATAACGAAATCGTCTAATGTTACGTGACCTGCCAGAGTACCATTATTCGCAATGATACAACGATTACCAATAGTACAGTCGTGCGCAATATGGGTGTTGATCATAAATAAGTTATCGTTACCAATACGAGTGATACCGCCACCTTGTACTGTACCGCGGTGAATAGTTACACTTTCACGAATGCGGTTACGATCACCAATAATCACTTTGGTTGGCTCACCTTGATATTTTAAATCTTGATTGATTTCACCAATGCTTGCAAATTGGAAAATTTGGTTTTGTTCACCAATTTCGGTATGCCCGTTAATAACAACGTGTGAGTGAATGACGGTCTTCGCACCAATTTTTACATTTTTACCAATTACACAATATGGGCCAATTTCAACCTGAGCACCAATTTGAGCCCCTTCTTCAATCACTGCTAATGGGCTGATTTTTGCAGTTGAATCAATTAATCGCATAGCGTCTCCTTTGCTACTGGGAGTAAATTATTTACGAGCACACATTAGGTCTGCTTCACAAGCGAGTTTGCCATCAACATAAGCTTTGCCTGTGAATTTGGTAATACCGCGCATTTCTTTTAAAAATTCAACTTCAAGTACAAGTTGGTCACCTGGCACGACTGGACGTTTGAAACGTGCGTTATCAATTGCAGCAAAGTAATAGAGTTCGTCTGGATTCATTTTTCCGTGAGTTGCAACTGCTAATACGCCTGTTGCTTGAGCCATTGCTTCAAGAATAAGAACACCAGGGAAAATTGGGTTAGCGGGGAAATGACCTGTAAAGCAAGGTTCATTTACTGTTACATTTTTAACCGCTTTTAACCATTTACCTTCTTCATAATCTGTCACACGATCAACTAACAGGAATGGATAGCGATGCGGTAACATATTCATAATTTCAGTAACTTCAATTACTTTAGGTTCTCTATTTTCTTGTACTTCAATTGTCATTTATTTGATCTCATAATAAGGAAATTAAAAATTTAACTAAAACTTCAAAAGAGCGATGGACACTTAAAAAAACGTCCATTACTCTTGGAAGTCAATTATTCACTATTGTGTGAGAAATGTTTTTCAAGCACTTTCAAGCGTTTGTTCATTTCATCAATGTTCATAGTCAGAGCGGCAGTTTTACGCCATTCTTTATTGGTTTGAGCAGGAATACCTGACGAATAAATGCCTTTTTCGGTAATTGGTTTCATCACCATACTCATACCCGTAATGATAGCACCATCACAGATTTCCATATGACCATTAATTACGCTAGCACCGCCAATTTGACAGAAACGTCCCACTTTTAAGCTGCCCGCCATAATGACACCGCCTGCTACTGCAGTACCGAAGCCAATGTATACATTATGCGCAATTTGGCAGAGGTTGTCGATGATCACATTATCTTCGATAACTGTTGGATCTAATGCACCACGGTCGATACAGGTACAAGCACCAATTTCTACGCGGTTACCAATAATAACACCACCTGTTTGTGGTATTTTGATCCATTGCCCTTTATCATTTGCATACCCAAAACCATCAGAACCAATCACGGCAGAGGCTTGAATTAAACAATCTGAGCCAATTTGAACATTGTGGTAAACCGATACATTTGCCCATAATTGGGTGCGAGCGCCAATTTTAGTATTTTTACCGACAAAACAGCCAGCACCAATAATGACATCATCGCCCAATTCTACACCGCTTTCAATGACAGCATTTGCACCAATAGCAACATTATTACCTAATTTGGCATCCGCTGAAATCACCGCATTGGGTGAAATGTTGTTTGCGGCTTTAGGCGTTGAATCCATATATTGAGCAAGTAGTGCATAAGCGAGATAAGGATTGTTAACAATAATTAAATTTTGAGATTCTGCACAAAATTCAACATCTGCTTCACTCACAATAATTGCGCCCGCTTGCGACTGAGCAAGCTGAGAGCGATATTTTGCATTTGAAATAAATGTAATTTGTGAAGAGTTTGCTTTATCTAATGCGGCAATACTAGAAATAGCCAAATCGGCGTTACCCTTAAGAGTACCGCCGATTTGTTCCGCCAATTCAATTAAACGGAAATTAGTCATTATTTTTTCGCTTCTTCTGGTTTAGCCGCTTCTTCAGCTTTTAGTGCTTCAGTTGTTGCAGCTTTGTTTTCTTCTGCTTTTGGCGCTGGTTGCTCAATTTTGATTTCTGGATGTTTTGCTTTTAAAGCATCTAACACTTTTTCTGTAATATCTTTACTTTCATCTTCTGCATATAATGCAACAGAAGGTGGTAATACTAAAGTGTAGCCTTTTGATTTTGCTACTTCTTTAATAGTTGAGTTAATTTCATCAACAACTTGTTTTTGTAGTGCTTGTGGATCCATACCACCAGCTTCTTGTTGCGCTTTATTTAATTTCTCTTGGAATGCGTCTGCTTTTTTCTGGAAAGCTTCTGCTTTTTTACCAAATTCCGCTTCGCGTTTTTGAATTGCCGCTACTTTGTTTTGAAAGGCTTTATATTCAGCTTCAATCGCATTTTGGCGAGCTTGAATTTCTTTAGAACGTAAACGAGGTGCATCTTTTTCTAATGCTGCAGATTTTTTCTTAAGCGATGCTTCTACTTTTGATTGTTCCGCTTGTAATTTTTTTGCATCGCTCTCAATTTTATTTCTTTCAGCCGTTAATGCTTTGTTTTCTTCGGCTAATTTTTTATCTTCATCGGCAAATTTGCTTTGATCTTCTTTCATGAATTTTTCAAATTTTTGTGCTGCATCAAGTGCAACTGGGTGATTTTGTAATAAGTAGTTTGGATCTACAAAACCGATAGTATCGCTCGCTTGTGCTAAACCAGCAGTTGCTAATGCTGCGGTTACGGTTGCAATTTTGAATAATTTTTTCATTTAAATATCCTTTATGTGTTAATTATGATTGATTAGGCACAATAAGCGGTAAAATTTGTCACAAAATTTGCAAAAAAGTTACAAAATTCGACCGCTTATCAAATCGTTAGAATGAGCTACCAATACTAAATTGGAATTGCTCAATCTCGTCTCCTGCGTATTTTTTAATTGGTTTAGCATAAGAGAATGCTAAAGGTCCAATTGGTGATTGCCATTGGAAGGCAATACCAGCCGAAGCGCGAACACGTTTATAGTCTTTATAATCTGGTAGCGTTGGGTACGCAGATTTTTTCCATTTAGTGTTCCATACGCTTGCCGCATCTACGAATAGAGACGTACGTACATTGTGTTGATATTTCTCGCTCACAAATGGTGTTGGAGTAATAAGTTCTAAGCTTGCTGTCGCCATTGCATTACCGCCTACGACATCACTACTTGCGTTTGTGAACTTATCATTTTGTGCAGAATAATAAATCGCTTTAGGGCCAACCGCACCGTATGCAAAACCACGCAATGAACCGATACCGCCTGCTGAATATAATTGGTAGAACGGTACTTCTTTACCGCCAAAGCCTTTAGTAAATGCAGCCCCAACTTTGGTTGAAACTACCCATTTGTGTTCACGGTTAAGTGGATAATAATTTCTAAAGTCAGCATTCACACGATAGTATTTATTATCTGAACCAGGGATGGTCACTTTACCACCTAAGTTTGCAACAGTCCCTTCTGTTGGGAAATAACCACGGTTTAAGCTGTTATAGTTCCAACCAAATGAGAAATCAAAATCGTCCGCTTTAATACGTGGATATAAATTGTTACCGTTTACGATTGGGAAATTCATTGATTTCACATATTTTTCACGGGTAAATTCACGTTCTACGTTACTTAATTTATCGTGTGTATAGCCTAAACCTAAATAGTATGAGTTATTTTCATCTACTGGGAAGCCTAATGTTCCGTTAATACCGTAAGTTTGGCGTTTATATGACGCAGAAGTATCGTTATCTGAGTTATCGTAATCCTCATAGAATATGTTACCACCTAAACTTACGCCGTCTTTAGTGAAGTACGGTTCGGTATAACCTAAGTTCACGCTGGTACCGTAGTCGTTACGTGTACCGCTTAAACTTACCGTTGAACCCATACCTAAGAAGTTATCTTGTTTGATACCTGCTTGGTAGCTAATACCACTTTCTGTACCATAACCAATACCAAAGTTGATTGAGCCTGTATTACGCTCTTTAATTTTATAAACTACATCAACTTGGTCATCTACGTTTTGCACATTTGGCATTGCCATATCAACCGTTTCGTAGAAACCTGTACGCTCTAAACGAGATTTACCTAATGCTACTGCACTGGTTGATAACCATGCACCTTCTTGTTGGCGCATTTCACGGCGTAAAGTTGAATCTGCAGTAACGTCATTGCCTTCAAAACGGATTTTGCGTACGTAAATACGACGACCAGCATCTACAACGAAGTTGATTTGTACGGTATGCTCTTGTTCATTAAATTTCGGGTATAAATCTACTTTTGCTGAACCGTAACCGTGATCACCTAAAACTTGTTTAATTCCTTCCTCAATAGTTACTAATTCGCTTTTACGGAATAATTGACCAGGTTTAAAGTCTTTTAATAGCGCATTAAGCTCTTTGTCGAGTTTTGCCGTATCACCGATAATACGAATTTCACTGATATTATATTGCGCACCTTCATGTAATTTATAGGTGAGATCAACTTCAGTTTTTTTATCATTGAATTGTACATTGGTATCTTGTAATGCAAATTGTGCATAACCGCGATCCATATAGAAATCACGTAAGTTTTCTAAATCTTTATTGTACGCTTGTTGCTCAAATTTGCTACTTTCAAAGATATTCCACCATGATACATCTGGTTGAATATCTAAACGTTTAGTTAGTTCTTTTGAGCTAAATGCTTGGTTGCCTTCAAAATTAATTTTCTTAACGTACGCCACTTCGCCTTCTGAAATATTTAATTTGATGTTTACGCCACCATTTTCAGCACGAGTTGTTGTCGTTTCAATTTTTGCTTCATAACGACCGATAGAATGATAGTGATCGAGTAAGCCTTGTTTAAAACCTTCTAATTTTGCAGCATCAAACACTTCGCCTTTGCTAATGAGATTTGCTTTTAAATTATCTTGTAGCGGATCTTTAGGGATTGCACTATTACCTTCAACATCAACACTATTAATTAAAGGACGTTCAGCAACTTTAATCACTAAAGTGTTGCCTTCACGTGTTGCACGTACGTCGTCAAATCGGTTTTGAATAAATAGTTGTCTTACTACATTTGCTACATCGTTATCAGTTGCAGTTTGACCAATTTTTACTGGAAGACTAGAGATAATGGCTTGCCCAGTTTCAGGCTGAACACCATCTACACGAATATCTTTTACCACAAATGGTGCCGCTACAACACCATTTGCAAGTAAAAGTGAAGAAAGTAATAATTTTTTCATTGAAATTATCCTATAAATGTTTGCAAAATTATCAGCGAAAATGACCGCTTATAATCTATGCATTAAAAATGAATGAGATCATTTATAAAGGCAAATGCCATTAAACCTAACACAAATACGACACCTAATTGTTGGAATCGTAGCTGAATCGTTGATGGAATTGGTTTGCCTCTAACCGCTTCACCCGCAAGTAAAATAAGTTGTCCACCATCAAGCGGCAGAATTGGGAAAAGATTCATTACGCCTAGATTGACACTAATCAATGCCATAAAACTTACATAATAGATCCAACCAATTTCAACAGTAGCCCCAGCGCCTTTCGCCATAGAAATAGGACCACCCATATTTTTTAAAGAAAGCTCGCCAGTAAGTAAATTACCTATAAATTGCAAGATTGTTTTCACTAATCCTGCGACTTTCTCTAAACTTTTCCATAAAGCATTAAGAATATCATACTTTAATTCTGTTCGATACTTATCAGCGAGAGGCTCATGGCTTGGTACAATACCAATTAAATAGCGCTCATCTTTTTTCTCGGGCTGTAACGTAACTTGTTTGACCGTACCATTTTGTTCAATCGTGAGAGACACAGGATTACCCGTTTGAACTTGCTCAATTAATTTAAACCAATCAAATGGTTGCTGATTAACCATTAAAATTTTATCACCTGCGACTAAGCCAGCTTTTTGTGCGGGTGAATTTTCTGCAACTTGTTTGAGGTCTGGTTTAACAATACTACTTTTAGTACGAATGCCTAAAGTGGTTAATGGATTTTCTTTTGTGCCATCAACATTCCAATTTGATAAATCTAATTGATAACGTTGTAATCGATCTTCATCAATGAATGAACCTTCAATTTCGACCGCTTGTTTGCCTACTGAACCAATTAATGCGAGGGTCGTTTCCTCCCAATCTTGTACATTTTGGCCAGCAACACGTTTAAACTCAAATTCTTCAGGCAATTTTGCTTGAGCCGCAATCGTATTTGGTAATACTTCGCCAATCACAGGTTTTAAAGTTGGTACACCATAACTGAACACAAGCCAGTATGCCAAAATGGCAAATAAGAAATTTGCCATTGGGCCTGCCACGATGATAAATGCGCGTTGTAGCACAGATTTACTTTCTAACATCTGCTCTTTAGGGGCGTGGTATTCGTTTTCACCATTATACATCTGCACATAGCCACCCAGTGGAATCAGTGAAAAGGCAAATTCAGTTCCTTGTTTATCAGTTTTTTTGAATAATACTTTACCAAAACCGATAGAGAAGCGAACCACCTTTACGCCACATTTGCGAGCAGCCCAAAAGTGACCATATTCATGCACAAAAACCAGTACACAGATTAAAACGAAAAATGCAATAACAGAGGTCATAACAGCCTATAGTACAAAGAAAAAGAATGTCGCAAAGAACGGAATCGCAGCAGTTAAACTATCGATACGATCTAAAATACCGCCATGGCCTGGAATTAGGTTGCTACTATCTTTGATATTCGCTTGGCGCTTGAACATACTTTCAGCTAAATCGCCTAATACAGAAATTGCAACTGTAGCAACGGAAACGAGAATAAAAGGTAAAGTAGCTAATTCACGTCCAAATACATTAGCGGGCGCAAGCTCTAAGAATAATACAGCGATAACACCAGAGGTAAATAAACCGCCAATTGCCCCTTCCCAAGATTTACCTGGTGAAACTTTTGGTGCTAATTTACGTTTGCCAAACGCTCTTCCGAAAAAGTAAGCGCCAGAATCAGCTCCCCAAACTAATAAGCAAACATAGAGCAACAAGTAGGTTCCTTGGAATGGATTTATCGCATAATTATTAAAACGTAGTGCTAAAGTAGCAATAAAAAATGGGATTAATGTACAAAAACCAAAACAGAATTTAGCAATCACGGATTTTGCCCATAAATTGGCAGATTTTGGATAGCTTACGACTAATCCTAAAGCGATGCACCACCAAATACAGGAAATAAATAGGAATGGTGCAGTTTCGTCAGTTAAAAAACGTGCTGCACGGATATAATTGCTATTCGCAAAAATGATTAAAATAAATAAACAAACGGTAACAAAAGCGACAATTGCACGAGGTAATGAACGTTTAAAACCAGCAAATTGTGCCCATTCCCACATTGCCGCAGTAATAATTGTAGCAAGCGCAAAAGTAAGTGGAAGTGGAGAAAGGAAAAAAATAGCTGCCAACACAGCAATAATCATCACAATGGCAGAAAGTACACGTTCCTTAAGCATTTATAAATTCCTTATAATTATTAGCAACCGCCGAAACGACGATCACGTTGTTGGTAAGCAATAATTGCTTCGCTGAAAGATTCATCATTAAAATCAGGCCATAACACAGGGCTGAAAAAAAGTTCTGCGTAGGCGATTTGCCATAACAAGAAGTTACTAATACGTTGTTCGCCACTGGTGCGAATTAATAGATCTACTTGTGGCTGTTCGCCCGTAACTAATGTGGTTTGAAAGCGCTCTGGTGTGATATCAGAGATAGCAATTTCGCCTAATTTTACTTTTACCGCAAGTTGTTGTGCTGCTTGAGTAATATCCCAATAACCGCCGTAATTTGCCGCAATATTTAAGGTTAATCCCGTATTTTGGGCGGTTAAAGCCTCCGATTCAGCGATACGTTTTTGTAGACTTTCGTTAAAGCCTTTTTTGTCGCCAATAATTTTTAAACGGATATTATTTTTATGTAGCTTTTTCACTTCGGAATCTAAAGCTCGCATAAAAAGCGACATCAAGGCAGAAACTTCTGCTTCAGGGCGGTTCCAGTTCTCGCTACTAAAAGCATAAAGTGTTAAGACTTTGATGCCGTGTTTGGCTGCAAAACTTACTGCAGAACGTACCGCTTTCACCCCATTTTGATGACCAAAAACGCGCAATTTTCCTTGTTGTTTGGCCCAACGACCGTTACCGTCCATAATAATTGCAACGTGCTGGGGCATTTTTTGAGGATCAAAATTCACAGAAGTTCTCGCTTTTAGAAATTTAACTAATAGGTTACATAAATGAGGATAACTATATCATAGGATAGCGCGCTAAGATAGACGCCAGAAGAATTGACAGTAGAAAAATTAAAAAGTTTGCAGGAAGCCATAGCTTCCTACATCAAGGTAATAGACTCTAGTTGATTAGAAGTTATCTTTTTGTTGGCGTAATGCGATAAATTGAGCTAAATCGACCGCTTGTAAGAATGGGTTGATTTGTAATTCTCGGGCTAAAGTTGTCGGTAAAGTTGGTTGATTGCGTGAGCGTAAAATTTCTGCTCGCTCTTGAATTTCAAATAACGCACAACTTGGTGGCAGAACAACCTCGGCAAATTTTAAGTTGCTCAATGTATATTCATGAGCTGGAAAAATTTCGACAAATTCGGGAAGCGCTTTAAAGCGTTGTAAGGTATCAAATTGCGCTTGATAATTGCCCGTAAACACACGTCCACAACCTGCAGAAAATAATGCATCGCCACAAAATAAATATTCATTTCCAAATAAAAAACTCACGTGTTGAGCAGTATGCCCAGCGCTTTCTATTACTCGAACATCATAATCAAATAAAGCCAAATGCTGTTCAGGTTGTACAATTTGCGTGGCAAATTGAGCAGCTTCTTGCGGAGCATACACTGTCATATTAGGATAATGCTCAAGTAGCTCAGGTATCCCATCTGTGTGATCACGATGATTATGTGTGAGTAAAATAGTGGTCAAGTTTAGCTGATTTTTTGCAATAAAATCTAATACAGGTATTGCATCGGAAGGATCTACAATAATTAGATCATCCGCTTTTTGAATTGCCCAAATATAGTTGTCGGCAAGTGCAGGAATGGGGGTAATAGTTAGCATAAAATTTCCTAGATAAAAAAATACATGAGTCACCCCATGTATTTTATGTAATGAATTAGTTTAAGAAGAGGGCCGCAGCGCCACGTGTTCCGCCTGCATCACCATGAATCGCTTTTTTGAATACGGGTACTTTAGCACTACGCATTAAGTGTGGCGGAAGGGCTTTTGGTAGCGCTTCATAGATATGTTCAAAATTAGATAAACCGCCACCAAATACGATCATATCAGGATCTAAAATAGTAATTAAATTACCAATACTAATTGCCATTAACTCGATATATTTATCGACAAATTCCACTACTTTTGGCTCATTTTTGTAGAATCGTTCAATAATTTCTTTAGCAGAAATCGCTTCGCCGACAAGATCTCGGAATAACATTTCGAAACCTCTGCCAGAAATATAAGTATCTAAGCAAGCGTGGTTACCACAGCCACAATTATAAATTGGTGCATTGTCCCAACCGAGTAATTTCAAAGCGTGGTAATTTAATTGCATATGACCTACTTCACCCGCCATACCTATTCTGCCAGAGTGAATTTTTCCGTCGAATACAAATCCACCACCGAATCCTGTGCCAATGATTAAACCAAGTACAGTTGAGAATTGTTGGTTATTTGGATCCCAAGCTTCTGAAAGCGCAAAACAGTTAGCATCATTTTCTGCTCGTACTTCGCGCCCTAAACGTTCGCTTAAATCTTTTAAAATGGCTTTACCGTCTGCAACACGGATATTGGTAATTTCTGCAATACCTGTTTCACGGTTCACAAAACCTGGTAAACCCAAGCCGACAGAGCCTTTTTCACCAAATTTTTGGTCAGCATTACGTACCAAAGTTTCCACGGTATAAAGCCAATCTTCATAATTGGTTTGTGGGGTTGGTACGCGTTCGCTATAAAGTTTTTCAAGTTGTTCGTTAAATACGGCAAGTTCAATTTTTGTTCCGCCGATATCTAAACCATAATAAATCGCCATAATTAGCCTCGCTTTTGAAAGATTTTAAAGGTTTCTAAGAAAGGGATAACCCAAACAAACACAACAACGTGGAAAGCCCATGAAATCAGAGTGCTGACAAACAGATCGATAGGATAATGCATACCCAAACGTAAGCGACTGATCAACATCAAACCTGCCCAAAAAATTACAAAAATTTGCGCAAAAACGACCGCTTTTCCTGTTAAACCAAATAATAGACCTGCAAAAACTAATAGCCAGGAAACGGCAAAAATTGTATGACCCGAAGGGAATGAGTAGCCCAATTCGCCTGCTTGATGTTCAGCAACGAAATCAGCATCATTCGGATATGTTTTTTCCGCAAGTGAAATAATCGTTTGAGCTTGTTCCGCTTTTGGTAGTGCGTAGAATTGCGCGGCTTGTGCGGGGAACATTTCCGTCACAAATGGGCGAGGCTCTTTAAAAATGGCTTTTGTGCCTTCTTTAATAATTTGTGTTCCCACCACAGAGCTCGCACAAATGAAGCCAACTAAAAACCACGCATGGCGTTTGCGGGTTAGCCACATTAACCACAACATAAAGAGTACGCAAGTGACTAAAGCGTAAGGGGTTGAACCTGTTTCAGTTAAGAAAAATAACCAAAAATCAAGATCATAAAGACGGTAATCTATTCCTCCAAATGTCCATTTCCAACCTGTTGCCCATGTAAATAACGGAACAAGTAACATCAAAAAAGTGAAAATTGAGAGTTTTTTAATCACGGAAAATTCCTTATAAAAAAGACCGCTTACAAGCGGTCAAATTTGATGAATAAATCACGAAATTGCTTTCGTTGCTTTTGGTAAGCTGATTTTTTTATCTTCGCTTTGGCGATACAGCACAAGTATGTGACCAATTGTTTGCACATTAGTTGCTTTGGTTTCACGTACGATTGCGTCGATAATTAATTGTTTCGTTTCACGTTCAGCACCTGAAATTTTTACTTTAATTAATTCGTGGTGATCTAATGCGTTTTCGATTTCTGCTAACACACCTTCAGTTAAACCGTTGCCACCAAGCATTACGACTGGGCTGAGGTGATGTGCTAAACCTTTTAAAAATTGTTTTTGTTTCGTTGTTAATGTAATAGACATTGCTTTATAAACCTGTGGTTTGTTTGTGAATAAAATTTGGTGTAGAAAATAGCACAAAAGGGGCGAATTTTAAAGTAAAATGCACCGAACGACAAACAAAATAAACCAGAAAAGGAATAGATATGCCAACGTTAAGTGTTGCAATGATTGTAAAAAATGAAGCTCAAGATTTAGCGAAATGCCTTGAAACCGTACAAGGTTGGGTAGACGAAATTGTCATTTTAGATAGTGGCAGTAGCGATGAAACGGTAAATATCGCTGAAAGTTTTGGCGCTAAAGTTTATGCTAATACTGATTGGCAGGGGTTTGGTAAACAGCGCCAACTTGCGCAACAATATGTCACGAGTGATTATGTATTGTGGCTAGATGCCGATGAGCGTGTCACAGCAGAACTCAAACAGAGCATTTTACAAGCGGTCGAAAAACAGGAAAAAAATACAGTTTATCAAATTAGTCGCTTAAGCGAAGTATTTGGCAAACAAATTCGCCATTCGGGCTGGTATCCTGATTATGTGGTGCGTTTGTATCCTACCGATTTTGCTCAATATGGAGATGAATTAGTCCATGAAAAAGTGCATTATCCGAAAACTGCGACGGTAAAAAAATTACAGGGCGATTTATTACATTTTACTTATAAAGATATTCATCATTATTTAGTGAAATCCGCTAGCTATGCGAAGGCATGGGCGATTCAGCGGGCGAATGCAGGTAAAAAAGCAAGTTTATTTGATGGTGTAACTCATGCGTTAAGCTGTTTTGTGAAAATGTATCTGTTAAAAGCGGGCTTTTTAGACGGCAAACAAGGCTTTTTATTAGCGGTGCTTTCCGCCCATTCCACTTTTGTAAAATATGCTGATCTTTGGAACAGAACCCGCAACTAATTACAAAAAAGCTTCAAAAAAAGACCGCTTGTCTGCGCCCAAGCAGTCTTTTTTAATTAAATATCTTCTTCGTTATCATAGCCGTCATAATGGAGATCATCACGGGCTAATGTAGTGCAGCCGTACTGTTCCAATTTGTTTTTAGTAAAGTTAGAACGTAAAGCAGAGCTGTTATTATTTAAGCTAATCACCCCAATAGTTGCGTTGTTACATTGGTGTTTATTGATAAATACCAAGTTGTAGCCAGATTCGCGAATATAACCTGTTTTATTGATTGCAGCATCGAAAATTTCTTCACGCACTAAGGCGCTGGTATTTTGCATAAAAACATTGCGTTTTCCTACACGTATATAAGTGGCTTTAGTATTGGAAAGCTCTTGAATTTTAGCGTGTTTTAGTGAGTATTTTGCCAATTTTACTAAATCCATTGCACTTGAAATATTGGTGCTAGATAAACCAGAACTATCGCTAAAACGCGTTGAACGCATACCTAATTGTTGCGCCTTTTGGTTCATTTTTTGGATGAATTGTGTTCGGCTCATACCCGCAGAACGCGCAAGGGCATGTGCAGCATAATTATCTGAATGAACTAACATTGCTTTTAATAATTCGCTACAAGCAATCGGTGTATATTTGGGCAATTTAGTACCAGTGCCTTTGATATAGTCAAAATCTTCGTCAGAAATTGAGGCGCTACAGTTTTTATTTTTATTGTTTTCAAGAAATACATTAGCGGTCATCAGCTTAGTGACAGAAGCAATTGGTTGAACATTATTGGCCGAACGACTTTCTAAAATTTTATCGTGGGTAAAATCATAAACCACATAGGATTGTGCGTTAGCGAGTGTTGGAAATAGGAAAAAAACGGGAAGAAATTTTTTAAACATATTTTAAGTTACAGCGAGTTAAAAACTAAGCCTGCTATTTTAACAGGCTTTTTTTATACTCGCTATGAATAAAACAATTCTTATGAATGCCAAATGTTCTTTACAAAAGGCAGAATAGTTTTTAATGATTCAGGAATAGAAATTAAACCTAAATTCATTTGTTGTGCTTTTTGTTTTGCCTTTGGTGGCATAAAGGCCAAATGTCTGCCTTCCTCATTAATTGGGCGCCAACGACGGGGTTGCGCAGATAAACGGCTTGGATAAAAACCAATCGTAGGCACATTTAATGCTCCTGCAATATGTAACGGGCCTGTAGAACCTGCAATAAACAGATCCGCACACGCGATCGAACAAGCAAAATCTTGCAAACCATCATTTTTATCATAAACCACCGCCTTGGTGGCTGTGATTTGTTGTGCTAATTGTTGAGCTTTTTCACTTTCACCTTTACCAGCAGTTAGCACGATTTCACAAGTGGTTTCATTAGCAATGCGATTAAGCATTTGTGCATATTGTTCTACAGATAAACTGGTTGCTGAACCACCAGTTGATGCATGCACAAAAAGCCATTTACAAGCGGTCGAGATTTGCAAATTTTTTGCTAATTTTATTTTTTGTTGCGCAATCTGCTGTTCACTAAATTGCAAGTAAGGCGGTTTAGGTTCAACGATAGGTAGTTGATGTTGTTGCAAAAATGCACGTGCTAAGTCGAGATTATATTCGCTTTCGGCTTTTGCTGATTGCGAACGGCGTTGAGTTAACCGTTGGTTATATAAAAATTGAAACACTTTGGTAGCGGGGGCAAGACGATGTTTAATACCGCTTTTCCAAGTTAATTTTGCATTATACCAAGTGGAAACAAAGCAAATAACTGCATCAAATTGGGCATTTTTAACCGCTTGTAATACCTGTTGAACTGCTTTTTTATCTGTTTTATCGCTGGCATCTAAAATCACTTTATCAATGGAAGGGCAAAGCTCTGCAAGTGGCGCAGTGTAACTTGGCACTAAAGCGGTAATTTCTACATTTGGTATTGATTGCTTTAACATGGCAAATGCAGGAAGGCAGACCATAAAATCGCCAATTTTATCGTTGCGAATTACGAGAATTTTTTTCATTGTTTTAACCTTTAAAAGAATTTTTGGCTAATTTTAGCATTTTTAGGCACAATTTTTTGCAAAAAACTGAGTAAATTTGACCACTTGTTAGTAGTTTATGAAAATATGCAATATGCATTTGTATATTTCCCTCTAAATTTTAGATGTAATTTTTACTGAATTGAACTAAAATAGACAGAATGTCGCGAACGCAACCGTTTGCGTTAATTCTCTTTTACGTTTTAAAATTTATAGGAATTCGTATGTCAGCAACAATTTTAGAATCTCTCCCATTAGGTCAAAAAGTAGGTATCGCATTTTCAGGTGGTTTAGATACTTCAGCCGCATTACTTTGGATGCGTAAAAAAGGTGCTGTGCCTTATGCATATACTGCAAACTTAGGTCAGCCAGATGAAGACGATTACAATGCAATTCCAAAAAAAGCGATGGAATATGGGGCAGAAAATGCACGTTTGATTGACTGCCGTTCGCAGCTTGCCCACGAAGGGATTGCGGCGATTCAGTGCGGAGCGTTCCACATTTCAACAGGCGGAATTCCTTATTTCAACACCACGCCACTCGGTCGTGCGGTAACAGGCACAATGCTTGTTGCAGCAATGAAAGAAGATGATGTAAACATTTGGGGCGATGGCTCAACCTTTAAAGGTAACGATATTGAACGTTTCTACCGTTACGGCTTATTAACCAATCCAAAATTAAAAATTTATAAACCGTGGTTAGACCAATTATTCATTGATGAGTTGGGCGGACGTTTTGAAATGTCTCAATTCTTAATTGAGAACGGCTTCGACTACAAAATGTCGGTGGAAAAAGCCTATTCAACCGACTCAAATATGCTCGGTGCAACCCACGAAGCGAAAGATTTAGAAGAATTAAGCACTGGCATGAAGATCGTAAAACCAATTATGGGTGTCGCATTCTGGGACGAAAATGTGGAAATCAAGCCTGAAACAGTGTCTGTGACTTTTGAAGAAGGTGTACCTGTTGCATTAAATGGCAAACGTATTGACGATGCGGTTGAGTTAATTCTTGAAGCGAACCGCATTGGTGGTCGCCACGGTTTAGGTATGTCAGACCAAATCGAAAACCGTATTATCGAAGCAAAATCACGTGGGATTTATGAAGCTCCTGGAATGGCGTTACTTCACATTGCTTACGAGCGTTTGGTTACGGGTATTCACAACGAAGATACGATTGAGCAATATCGCATTAACGGCTTGCGTTTAGGACGTTTATTATATCAAGGTCGTTGGTTCGACCCACAAGCATTGATGCTGCGTGAAACGGCACAGCGTTGGGTAGCGAAAGCGATTACTGGTACGGTAACACTAGAATTACGCCGTGGTAATGACTTTACGATTTTAAATACAGAATCGCCAAACTTAACTTATGAAGCAGAGCGTTTGAGTATGGAAAAAGTAGAAGATGCACCATTTGATCCAAAAGATCGTATCGGTCAATTAACAATGCGCAATTTAGATATCGCTGATACGCGTGGTAAATTAGGAATTTATTCAAGTACAGGTCTAATTTCTGCTCAGCATGGTGTTGTACCACAATTAGGCAAAAAATAAATAAACTATAGTAAATAATATAGAAAGTCGTATCTAATAGAAGTTGGATACGACTTTTATCGTATATATCTAATAATAATATTAAAAAGGAGAAAATCATGGATGAATTATATTCATTTCCAACATTTGAGGCTATGTGCCCGAATGAAGAAAGAAAACTCAAAAAGGTGAGAGAATATTTGCGGTATCAATATCGTACAATATTTTGTTATCAACAATGCAAATACTTTATTAACTTTTTTCGGCTTTCTAACCAATGGAAACATTTATTTTTACATAAACCATATCGGGCAAATACGCTTTTAGAAAAATATTGTGATGCACGGTTTGGACGACAAGAAAGATTAAATGCGATACTTAACAATTTTAAGTTAATAGAGCGTTATTTTCCTGTGGCGCTTTGTTCTATTCTTAGTAAAGAAAAAGAAATTGAATTACTTTGTTTGAATGATGAATTAAGGTTATGTTTGTCAGTTAATCAAATTGATCCATTAGAAGGTTTTTGGGCAATAAGTTTAAAAGAGCAGCAACAGAATATGATTTGCCAAGCGACTTTTTCGTTTATTGAACCTGATGGATTATTGATCTCTTCTGTTCAAGGAAGTAATCATGTTCAAGCATTACAAATGATGCGCCAAACCACAAAAAAATTACATGGTATGCGTCCTATGTTTATGTTGTTAGCCGTTTTTAAGCTGTTAAGTCAGCATTTAAATATTAAACTATTTGGTATTCCTCATAAATATCAAGTTAAATATCGTTGGAATGATCGTTCAAAATTATTATTTAATTATGATGATTTTTGGACTGAAAATCTTGCTATACGTCAAAAACAATATTGGGCAATTCCAAATCAGATAAACCTCAAACCCTTGACTGAAATTGCGAGTAATAAGCGTTCAATGTATCGTAAACGTTATAAGATGTTTGATGAGTTAGAGGCTAATTTACGGCAAATATTTGCTTAAAAATATTATTGAGAAAACAAATGAAATTAGTTGAAATATTTACAGATGGCTCTTGTTTAGGTAATCCTGGGAAGGGCGGTATTGGTATACTTTTGCGCTATAATGGATACGAAAAACAAGTTAGTCAAGGTTATTTTCAAACCACTAATAATCGAATGGAGCTCCGTGCGGTGATTGAAGCATTAGCAATGTTAAAACAACCTTGTCAAGTGCAGTTAAATTCAGATAGCCAATATATGAAGGATGGTATTACTAAATGGATTTTTAACTGGAAGCGTAATAGCTGGAAAACAGCAAATGGTAAACCAGTTAAAAATAAAGATTTATGGGTAACGCTAGATCAAGAGATTCAGCGTCATAAAATTGAATGGGTTTGGGTAAAAGGGCATTCAGGGCATCGTGAAAATGAAATTTGTGATGAATTGGCTAAAGCAGGTGCAGATAATCCAACTTTGGAAGATGTAGGGTATAATGCCCATTAATCAAAATAAGAGGCAAGCGGTTGAGTTTTGCAAGCGTTTTGTGATTTTGAACCGCTTGTCAAATTTTTTATGTACTTTTTTACTAAGTTTGCTACTACGCAAACGTTTTCTTTTTTTGTAGAATAGAGGTTATTAACCTTTAGAGGTTTTTATGGTTGACATTATTATTATCGGATTAATTGCATTTTCTATCTTAGTAAGCCTTTGGCGAGGCTTTGTGAGTGAAGTACTTTCACTTGCTAGTTGGGTTGTAGCATTTTTAGTGGCAAGCAATTTTTACCCTTATTTAAGTAGCTACTTCACTCAAGTAAATTCGGTATATCTTCAAAACTCAGAATATTTACGTAATGGCGTTGCAGCTGCAGTGTTATTTGTGCTTAGCTTGATTGTATGTGGGGTTATTGCAACATTATTAGCTAAATTAGTGGATACCACAGGTTTATCGGCAACCGATCGCGTATTAGGCGGAGCCTTCGGTGCATTACGCGGTATTTTGATTGTTGCAGCAATCTTATTCTTCTTAGATACCTTCTCATCAGCAAGTCATAGCGAATTGTGGAAAGAGTCCCAGCTAATTCCGCATTTTGACTTTATTGTGAAATGGTTCTTTGAGCAACTCCAAGTTAATTCTAGCTTTTTAAATTCGACTAAATAGAGAGGTTTTTATATGTGCGGCATTGTCGGCATTATTGGGGGATCGCCAGTTAATCAGGCGATTTATGATGGTTTAACATTACTTCAACATCGCGGGCAAGATGCCGCAGGTATCGTCACAATTGATGATGAAAATCGCTTCCGCTTACGCAAAGCTAACGGCTTGGTAAGCGATGTATTTCGTCAAGAACATATGTTGAGGCTACAAGGCAATGCGGGGATAGGGCATGTTCGTTACCCAACTGCTGGTTCCTCTAGCGTATCAGAAGCTCAACCTTTCTATGTAAACTCACCTTTTGGTTTAACTTTAGTACATAACGGCAATTTAACTAACAATGTTGAATTAAAAGAGCGTTTATTCAAAGAAGCACGCCGTCATGTGAACACCAATTCAGATTCAGAATCGCTACTTAACATTTTTGCGCATTACCTAGATCAATATTCCACCGCTCATTTAACCTCTGAAAATATTTTTGAAACAGTACGTAAAACTAACGAAGCAATTCGTGGTGCTTACGCTTGTATTGCAATGATTATCGGACATGGTATGGTGGCGTTTCGTGATCCATTCGGTATTCGTCCATTAGTATTAGGTAAACGTGTAGTGGAAGGCAAAACCGAATATATGTTTGCTTCTGAAAGCGTAGCTTTAGATATTGTTGGGTTTGAATTTGTACGTGATGTAAATCCAGGCGAAGCGGTTTATATTACCTTTGAGGGGGAATTACATTCAGCAATTTGTGCCGATAGTCCAAAATTAAACCCATGTATTTTTGAATATGTTTATTTTGCTCGGCCAGACTCAGTAATCGACGGTGTATCAGTTTATAGCGCACGGGTACATATGGGGGAATTATTAGGCGAGAAAATCAAACGTGAATGGGGTAGAATGATCGATGAAATTGACGTAGTGATCCCAATTCCAGAAACTTCAAATGATATTGCGGTACGTATTGCAAATGTGCTGTACAAACCTTACCGACAAGGCTTTGTGAAAAACCGCTATGTGGCTCGAACCTTTATTATGCCAGGGCAAGCACAACGTAAAAGCTCAGTGCGCCGTAAATTAAATGCGATTTCAAGCGAATTTAAAGGTAAAAATGTGTTATTGGTTGATGACTCAATCGTACGTGGCACAACTTCTGAACAGATCGTAGAAATGGCAAGAACAGCAGGGGCGAAGAAAGTGTATTTTGCGTCGGCAGCCCCAGAAATTCGTTATCCGAATGTGTATGGTATTGATATGCCAACTTGTGAAGAGTTAGTAGCTTATGACCGTTCAGTGGAACAAGTGGCAGAAATGATTGGTGTGGATAAATTGATTTTCCAAGATTTAGAAGCGCTTTATAAAGCGGTACAGGCAGAAAATCCAAACATCCATAATTTTGATGCTTCGGTCTTTACTGGTGAATATATTACAGGTGATGTGGACAAAGCATACCTTGATGCAATCGCCAATGCTCGTAATGATAAAGCAAAAACGAAAGCAGCAAAACAAGCAACAAATTTAGAAATTCATAACGAAAGCTAAATAAAAGTATAAAAAAGCCCTTGAATGTGATGATTCAGGGGCTTTTCTCTTTCTGATAAATTGGATTATTCAGAATTCAGTACAAATACAAGCGGTCAAATTTAGCTCATCTTTTACAAATACGCTTATGACTATTTTGCAAAAAACACTCAATTTTGACCGCTTATTGCTATTTATTTAGCAATTGCTTAAGAGCCGAACCAATCTCGGCAAGGCTACGCACTGTGGTTACGCCTGCTTGTTCTAATGCTTGGAATTTCTCATCTGCAGTGCCTTTGCCACCACTAATGATCGCACCTGCGTGTCCCATTCGTTTGCCTTTTGGGGCGGTTACCCCTGCGATATAACTTACAACAGGTTTGCTAACCTGTGCTTTAATAAATTCTGCTGCTTCTTCTTCGGCACTACCGCCAATTTCACCGATCATGACAATCGCTTCTGTTTCGGGGTCTGCTTCAAATAATGCTAAAATATCAATAAAACTTGAACCAGGGATCGGGTCACCACCAATTCCCACACAAGTGGATTGCCCAAAGCCTTGATCTGTGGTTTGTTTTACTGCCTCATAGGTTAGTGTGCCAGAGCGAGAAACAATGCCAATTTTGCCTTTTTGATGAATATGAGCAGGCATAATACCGATTTTACATTCATCAGGTGTGATAATACCTGGGCAGTTTGGGCCAATCATGCGTACGCCAGTTTCTTTTAGCTTTTGTTTAACGATCAACATATCAAGTGTTGGAATGCCTTCCGTGATACATACAATAAGTTGAATACCTGCATCAATGGCTTCTAAAATTGCATCTTTACAACCAGCTGCTGGCACATAGATAACGGTCGCTGTTGCACCTGTATTTTCGACCGCTTCTCGTACAGTATTAAAAACAGGCAAGCCTAAATGAGTAGTACCGCCTTTGTTTGGTGATACCCCCCCAACTAATTGTGTACCGTAGGCAAGTGCTTGTTCACTATGAAATGTACCTTGTCCGCCAGTAAAACCTTGGCAGATAACTTTTGTATTTTTATTAATTAAAATTGCCATATTATTTTCCTTCCGCTGCTGCTACTGCAAGTTGTGCCGCTTGTGTAAGCGTGGTTGCGGCAATTAAACTTAATCCACTGTTGGCGAGAATCTGGCGTCCTAATTCTGCATTTGTCCCTTCTAAACGAACAACAACAGGTAGATTTACGCCAACTTCATTAACTGCAGCAATAATTCCTTCAGCAATTAAATCGCAACGAACAATACCACCAAAAATATTCACTAACACCGTTTTTACATGACGATCAGATAGAATTAATTTAAATGCTTCTGCTACTCGTTCTCTGGTTGCACCACCACCGACATCTAAGAAATTAGCTGGACGACCGCCATGTAATTTCACAATGTCCATCGTACCCATAGCTAAACCTGCACCATTAACCATACAGCCAATATTGCCGTCTAAAGCAACGTAATTTAGTTCCCATTTCGCAGCTTCTGCTTCACGTGCATCTTCTTGGCTTGGATCTTGGAGGGCTTTGAGTTCAGGATGACGATAAAGCGCATTGCTATCAATTACCATCTTGGCATCTAAGCAAAGTAGCTGACCTTGTTGGGTTAAAACGAGCGGATTTACTTCAAGTAGCGAGAGATCTTTTTCAACAAATAATTTGGCAAGCTGGATGAAAATATGAGCGAATTGTTTAATTTGATCACCTGTTAAGCCAAGTTTAAAGGCGAGCTCTCTGCCTTGAAACGCTTGCGCACCAGTGAGGGGATCGATACTAACTTTGTGAATTAGTTCAGGTGTTTGAGCGGCAACCTCTTCAATATTCATGCCGCCAGCACTAGATGCCATAAACACCACTTTTTGTGAAGCTCGGTCGATCACCGCACTAAGATAGAGTTCACGTTCGATTTGGCAGGTTTCTTCTAGATAAATGGTATGAACAGGTTGCCCATTAGCATCAGTTTGAAAGGTCACTAAACGCTGACCAAACCATTTATTGCAGAAGTCGCGCAGTTCAGTTTCATTACGGACTAATTTAACCCCGCCAGCTTTACCACGACCACCTGCATGGACTTGGCATTTTGCAGCCCAACTGTCACCGCTTAATTGTTGGATTGCGGCAAGTGTTTCATCAATATTTGTGCAAGCAATACCACGGCTGACAGGCAATTGATATTGTGCAAAGATTTGTTTTGCTTGATATTCATGTAGGTTCATATTGGTTCCCGTATGGAATTATTTTTGTTAGAAATACCCTCAGGAATTTAATTGATCTAAGCTAAAAAAGCAAACTGAAGATGGAGAGGAAATGCAAAAAAACGCGAAATTTTGACCGCTTATTTTCAGTAGATAAGCGGTCAGATTTTTAGCCTAAAATGCAACAGAATTTAGCTATTTATATTTAGCGCTGTATGGATATGATTTTCGATTTGTTCGAGTAAAGCAAAGCGCTTGCGATACATAGAACGTTTTTTACTCGGTACACGTTCAAGCGATTTATCGATCTGCACGGACATCTGCCAGTAATCTGCTAATGATCCGCCACTTTCACGAAAAATAGTATCATAATCAACCACATAACGTTTGCTTTGGATAAAACGAGATTTATTTTGATACTTATGTGGAATGCCGAGCAATTGTTGATAACCAAGTGCTGCCGCCAGACATTTCATGCTTTCCACCATAAGATAAGCAGGGCGCAAACCGTAACATTGTTTAGTTAATTGTTTGACTAACTCTTTTGCATTTGCCTGATTAGAGCCCTGGATTACTCCCACCAACAAGTCATTTTTAACTTTTCCAAAGGTTAGTAAATACACCAATTGGTGTGTGCTTTTTTGATATAATTCGAGCGCCCAAAAACCTTCCATAGGCTGATGTTCATTAATGTTTAAGCGAAGCTCGAAATCAGGAATAATTTCACCAAAACTAATTGATTTTTCCCATAACGGTGCAAGTTTAAACATTGCCAATTGTTCGGGTAAGAAAGTTAAATTTTTACATACAGCTTGCAAACGCTGTGTTGCATTAAAGCGTTTATCTAAAAAGCGATGAATAAGTGGGTAACTGTAATTTGGACGCTGAGTAAGCAATGGAATCAGCATTGGGTGCTGGTTCACAAATTGGCTAAATAATTTAATTTGCTTTTGGTGTAAACATGTTCGTAGCCAAAAACGTAAGCGTTTAAGACGATAGGATTTTTGTGGGGTATCGGGATAGATTTGTTGTGCGTGAGGGTAATGATAATCTGACATATTTTTTGAGGTTTCTTTAAAAATGTGGAAATTATACATTAATTGGTTAAATTTACAAATAAATACACTTTTGAAGATTAAACCGCTTACAGCAATTGCTACAAGCGGTTTAATTTCTAAGCTATTTTACGAGTTAGATTTCTAGCAAAAGACGAGTTGGGTCTTCTAATAAATCTTTAACAGAAACTAAGAAGCCAACAGATTCACGACCGTCAATTAAGCGATGATCGTAAGAAAGTGCAAGATACATCATTGGGCGAATAACTACCTGACCATCTACGGCCACAGGGCGATCTTTAATCGCATGCATGCCTAAAATGGCACTTTGTGGTGGGTTAATAATCGGAGTGGACATCAATGAGCCAAACACACCACCGTTGGTAATAGTGAAATTACCGCCTGTTAAATCTTCTACGGTTAATTTGCCGTCACGTCCTTTTTCAGCGAGTGCTTTAATCGTTTTTTCAATATCAGCCATAGATAACTTATCGCAGTTACGTATAACAGGAGTCACCAAACCACGAGGTGTCGAAACCGCAATGCTAATATCAAAGTAATTGTGATAAACCACATCATCACCATCAATAGAAGCATTGATTTCTGGATAGCGTTTTAATGCTTCAACCACTGCTTTAATATAGAACGACATAAAACCTAAACGCACACCGTGTTGTTTTTCAAATTTCTCGCCGTAAGTTTTACGCAACGTCATAATAGGTTGCATATCCACTTCGTTGAATGTCGTCAGCATCGCAGTGGTGTTTTTCGCCTCTAACAGGCGTTCTGCAATCCGTTTACGTAAACGAGTCATTGGCACACGTTTTTCGCTACGCGCGGAATAAGCAACGGTACTTAACGTACTTTGTTCGCTTGCGATAGCTTGCTTTGGTGCTTGTTGAGCGAGGTAACGTTCAATATCCTCACGAGTAATACGACCGCCAACGCCTGAGCCTTTCACTAAATGCGCTTCAATATTGTGTTCTGCTAATAAACGGCGAATTGCAGGGCCTTGCGAATCAGCATCAGAGTGATCGTGTTCAATTGCTGCTGATTTACGATCTGCAGGTGTTGCTTCATTGGCTGGTTTAATGGTGGCTTGGCTAAAATCACCCGCTTTTACGGTTGAAATTTTACCGAGTAATTGTTTAGAAACTACGGTTGCACCTTGAGCTTGGTTAATTTCAGCCAAAATACCATCTTGTGGCGCAGGTACTTCTAATACGACTTTATCTGTTTCAATTTCAACGATTACTTCATCACGCTTAATCGTATCTCCTACGTTTTTATGCCAAGTTGCAACGGTTGCATCTGCCACTGATTCGGGGAGGTCGGGCGTTAAAATCTCAATAGTCATGTTTATGTTCCTTTCTTTTTGCTAACACAGTTTCTGCGTTAATCATTTAGCAAGCGGTCATTTTTACTGATTCTTTTGCAAAAAATTGCTGAAAATTGACCGCTTATTTATTATTACATTGTTAAAGCTTCTGCCACTAATTGCTTTTGTTGTTGATTATGCAATGAAGTGTAGCCAACCGCAGGCGAAGCTGAAGCAGGGCGACCTGCGTAGGTTAATTTCGCTTTTTCAGGGATCGAAGCTTCAAAATTGTGTTTACTGCAATACCACGCACCTTGATTTAATGGTTCTTCTTGGCACCAAACAAAATCTTTTACATGGGTGTATGGCGCTAACATTTTTTTCATTTCTTCGTAAGGGAACGGATAAAGCTGTTCGATACGAATAATTGCCACATCGGTTTGTTCGTTTTGGCGGCGTTGTTCGAGTAAATCGTAATACACCTTGCCTGAACACATCACGACACGTTTCACTTTTTTCGGATTGATATTACTATCAATTTCGCCAATCACTGTTTGGAATTCACCATCGACTAATTCTTCTAATGATGAAACCGCTAACGGATGGCGCAATAACGATTTAGGTGAAATTGCAACTAATGGACGGCGCATTTTGCGAATCGCTTGGCGACGTAACATATGGTAAACCTGCGCAGGCGTACTTGGTACACATACTTGCATATTTTGTTGGGCGCAAAGTTGTAGATAACGCTCAACCCGTGCGGAGGAATGTTCAGGACCTTGTCCTTCATACCCGTGTGGCAGTAGCATGACTAAACCACACATTCTGCCCCATTTCTGTTCGCCAGAACTAATAAATTGGTCGATCACAATTTGTGCGCCATTGGCAAAGTCACCAAATTGCGCTTCCCAAATGGTTAATGTTTTTGGATCGGTCGTTGCATAACCGTATTCAAATGCTAATACGGCTTCTTCAGAAAGCACAGAATCCCAAACCTCAAAACGCCCTTGGTTGGCGTGTAAATGAGCAAGTGGCACATAGCCTGTGCCGTCATTTTGGTTGTGAATCACTGCATGGCGGTGGAAGAATGTACCACGCCCTGCATCCTCACCTGATAAACGAACGTGAGTACCTTCGTCTAATAGCGTTGCATACGCCATTGTTTCTGCCATACCCCAATCTAAAAGTTTTTTGCCTTCGTACATTTCTTTACGGTCGTTATAGATTTTTTCTACGCGAGAATGTGGACGTAAACTTTCAGGATATTCACATACACGTTTTGCTAATGTTTGGAAACGATCTAACGGGAATTTACTTTCATAAGGCGCTGTCCAGTCATAATTGAGATATTGTAGCCAGTCGATAGCCGCCATATCCATTTCACGCCATTCAGGCACAACACGATCTCCGTTATCTAACGCATCACGATAATTATTCATGATTTCAGTGACTTGATCTTGGTTGAGAACGCCTTCCGCAACTAAACGATCTGCATACACTTTACGAGGTGTCGGGTGTTTCTTGATAATACTGTACATCATTGGCTGAGTGGCTAGCGGCTCATCTGCTTCATTATGACCGTGACGGCGATAAGAAATCAGATCAATAAAAATATCACGTTTAAATAACGTACGATATTCCACTGCCATTCGTGCAGCAAAAGCGACCGCTTCAGGATCATCGCCATTTACGTGAATAATTGGCGCTTGAATCATCTTAGCAATATCGGTGCAAAATTCAGTTGAACGAGTGTCATTTGGGTTTGAAGTAGTGAAACCGATTTGGTTATTGATCACGATACGGATCGTCCCCCCCACTTTATAGCCACGTGCATTCGACATATTTAAGGTCTCTTGCACAACACCTTGTCCAGCCACCGCAGAGTCACCGTGGACGGTTACGGCTAATACTTTATTGTGCTCAATATCACGCATACGCTCTTGACGGGCGCGTACTGAACCAATGACCACTGGGCTTACAATTTCTAAGTGTGATGGGTTGAACGCAAGGGTGAGATGTACACGCTCACCATCTACATCAAAATTAGAAGAAAAACCTTGGTGATATTTCACATCGCCTGTGCGGTTATCATCAGCGTGTTTACCTGCAAATTCATCAAATAATTCGGCAGGTTTTTTGCCCAATACGTTTACTAACATATTTAAGCGACCACGGTGTGCCATACCCATCACGACATCTTTCATACCTTGGCGGCTTGCATGGCGAATGATCTCTTTCATCATGGGAATAAACGCATCGCTACCTTCTAAAGAGAAGCGTTTAGCACCAGGGAATTTGGCACCTAAATAGCGCTCAAGACCGTCAGCAGCGGTTAACTCGGTTAATAAATTGACTTTTTCATCTGAGGTGAAGAGTGGTGTATTGCACACGCTTTCAATTTTTGCTTGTAGCCAGTTACGTTGTTCCATATCTTGCACATGCATAAATTCCAAACCGATTGTACCTAAATAGGTTTGTTTAAGCGCTTCAGCAAGTTCTGCGAATTTCATGGTTTCTTTACCGTACACATATTTACCAACGGTTACCGTTTCATTGAGATCGGCATCGCTAAAACCGTGATAACGATAATCTAATTCTGGCACTTGTGAAGTTTTCCAACGGTAATAACCGAGTGGATCAAGCTTCGCTTCAAGGTAACCACGGAAACGGTGTGCATTAATCCATTGCAGTAGACGAACTTGTTTTGCACTCGCTTCAGGATCGATTACGCTGACCGATTCAGGAATATTTTCACGGGCAAGTTTACGGAAATAATCACGTACTTGTGAATGGGATTGTTCTACGACTTGTGCTTTTGGAAGGGTATCAAAAATGTCACGCCAGCTAGCATCAACACTAGTCGGATCTTCAAGATATTGTTCGTAGATTTCTTCAACATAAGCTTGGTTTGAACCGCCAAAAGGAGAGGAAGCTAACCAATCTTCAAAATTTTTATGTTGCATACAGACCTAACCTTGTATATATGTGTTTGTGAGTTATGACAGGTATTATATACGTTAAAATAAATAAAATGGATTGAAACTCCACTTTATTAGGCGATTTATAAATCAATAGCGTTATTATGCCCGAAAATTAAAGCGAAGAATGTGAGCTAAGTCAGATTTTTAACAGAATGGTAACAATAAGCAGTCTTTTTCGGTGAGAAATTTGCAAAATTTCGTGAAAAAAAGACCGCTTGTGATCGCTTAATGATTACAGTGACATTGTCCACTACAAACATCACCGTGTAGATTGTGGTGATGATTATGATGATGAGAGTAAAACGCCACATTTTTGGCAAATTGGTCGCCAAAGAAATGAATAAAATGTGGATCATTGGTGACCATTTCAGGCGTACCTGCACAACAAATGTGTTTATTAACGCATAAAACTTCATCAGTATTCGCCATTACGATGTTTAAATCGTGCGAAACCATCAAAATTGCGCAGTTCAACCACGAACGAGTGTTATTTAATAGTTGATAGAGTTCCGTTTGACCTGTAATATCCACACCTTGCATAGGTTCGTCCAACACTAATAAATGTGGGCGATCTAAAATAGCTCGCGCAAGTAAAACGCGCTGTAATTCGCCACCCGATAATTTTTGCATACTATTTTGCGCTAAATGCGTAATTGAGAAGAGCGTTAGCGCTTCTTGAATTGCTTGTGTGGAGCAGTGCGGTTTTAGCGATAAAAATTTTTGTACCGTAATAGGCATTGAGTGATCTAAATGTAATTTTTGCGGGACATAACCAATTTTAAGCCCTTTTTGGTGAATTACTTTACCTTTGGTTGGGACAAGCAATTTGAGTAAAACTTTTAAGAGTGTTGATTTCCCACCGCCATTTGGGCCAACAATCGTAGTAATTGAATTCGCATATACCGTTAAATTGATATTCTGCAATGCTTTTTGGTTGCCAAAACTGACCTCAATTTGTTGAAGTTCTACAAGGGGCGTGCCCTTTTTCTTCGGCTGTGGCACGGGAGTAAGGTGATTTATTTGCATTATTTTAAAAAAATTAAGGGTATAATGTATAAGTGATCAAGTTAGCCGATTTTTGAAAGGTTGACAAGAATGAATTTTCTAACAGAACTTTTGTCGAAGCTTTTCGTAATAAATAAAAGAGAACATAGGACATATTTTGCAACACGTTATTTTAGCAAGAGATCGCCGTAGAAAGAAATCCCGTTTAAAGGGATTGCTTTTTTTAATGGCGCTGTTATCGATTTTAATCGGTATTGTGCTTGCTTTAAAAAATCAGCCTTCTATCAGCAGTGCAACAAATCAAGAACAATACGTTGTGCTAGATGAACAAACAGAACAACATAAAGACGACCCAGAAGAAGCGGTCGCTAGCGAAAATACTCAGAATCAAACAACACCTCAAACATCAGAAAATGAACAAGCTAATAATGAAGCTGAAGCAAATGATGGAGAGATTATCGCAGAAGATGCCAATGCAACGTCTTATGAAGAATTGAATGAGAAGGATGATGAAGTAGAAGGACAAGAAGGCACAATCGTTAGCAACGAACAACAAAAAACTGAAGAAAAATTATCGCCTGAAGCGGAAAAAGTCTTAGATGAGATTTTAGAAGTTGCTGATGAAGCATTACGTATTCAGGATCAATTTAGTTATACCGTTGGTCGAGGCGATAAACTAAAAGATGTTTTAGAACAATCGGGTTTAGGAGCGAGTGATGCACGAGCGATGATCAAACGCTTCCCTGAATTAGCAAGTTTAGATGGTGGTCAACAATTCTATTGGATTTTAGATAACCACGGTGAGTTGGAATATATGAACTGGTTGGTCTCGGAAAAAGAAGAGCGCATTTATGAGCGAAAAGCTAATGGTAAATGGGTTTCTCAGAAGATAGAGAAAAAGGGCGAATGGCGCCAAGATGTTGTACGAGGTACGATTGAAGGGAATTTTGCCACCAGCCTAAAAAATGTTGGTTTATCTGAACGCCAAGTGAACCAACTCGCGGTTGGATTACAGTCACAAATTGCAACGAATAAGCTAAAAAAAGGCGATCGTTTTGCGATCTTAGTAAAACGCGAATATATCAATGGCACGGTCACAGACGTGGGTAACGTTGAAGGTATTGTGATTGTAAGCGCTAAAAAACGGTACTATGCAATTCAGGCAGATAATGGTCGTTATTATAGTAGTCATGGTGAAACATTAAGCAGAGGTTTTGCTCGAATCCCATTGCTCTTTAGCGCAAGGGTGTCATCACCTTATAACCCACGCCGTCTTCACCCTATTACTCGTCGAGTAAGACCACATAATGGGGTTGATTTTGGTATCCCAATAGGCACACCAGTTATTGCACCCAGTGATGGTGTGGTAGAGCATATTGCTTACCAAGCGAAAGGGGCAGGACGTTATATTAAAATTCGTCATGGACATATTACTACTGTATATATGCATTTAAGCAAAACATTAGTGCGCACAGGACAACATGTAAAAAAAGGCGAGCGTATTGCATTATCAGGGAATACAGGCGCTTCGACGGGCCCTCATTTACATTATGAGTTCCATATTAATGGGCGTCCTGTTAATCCAATGACAGTAAAATTACCAGGCTCAAATTCTGGTATGGCAGACAAAGAACGACAATCTTTCTTAAAACGAGCAAAAGCAGTAGAAGCTAAGCTTAAAATTTAATTTGTAGGGAATTTATAATGAAGAAAAATGTAATGGTATTATTCGGGCTATCTGTGCTAAGTACAGTAGTAATTGCTGATGATGCGAGTCTTAAACGTACTTTAGAAAATATGGGTGCAACCAATGTAACCATTCGCGATTCAGCCCTACCAGGCTTTAGAACAGCACTCTCAAATGAAGGCGTTGTACAAATTAGTGAAAACGGACGTTTTGTGATTCAAGGTAAAGTGTTTGAACTAAAAAATGGTCGAGCAACTGATATTACTAATAAATCATTACTTGCAGATTTAAATGCGTTAGAAAAAGAAATGATTATTTATCCTGCAAAAAATGAAAAACACGTGGTAACAGTGTTTATGGATATCACTTGTCACTATTGCCATTTAATGTTTCAACGTATCAAAGAATATAACGATTTAGGTATCACTATTCGCTTCCTTGCTTTCCCTCGTGGCGGTATGAATACCCAAACGGCAAAACAAATGGAGGCTATCTGGACATCAACAGATAACGTGAAAGCGTTAAATGACGCAGAAAACGGCTCTTTACCAAAAGAAGTGAAAACACCAAATATTGTGAAAAAACATTATGAGCTTGGTATTAAATTTGGTGTCACAGGCACGCCAAATATGGTTGATAGCACAGGTCAATTAATTGCAGGCTATGTAGAACCAAAAGAATTGCTCAAAATGTTAAACGAGTAGTATTAAGCTATTGAATACAAGTGGTCTGATTTTGTAAAATTTTTCGGTATTATGTAGCAGTTACACAGGCATTTTTTTGTAGGGGCGAACGCAATTCGCCCCTACATCATTTAAACAAATTCGCACTTTTGTGCATTGGCTACATAATTTCAAAATTTTTGCAAAATGACACCGCTTGTTTTATTTATAACCAAAGAAGAATATCCAGTGCAAAAGCTAATTAAACAACGATCTAAACTCACTTCAATTACTTTATCAGAGCATCCTTTACTTAATCGACTATATCAAAGTCGTGGTGTTGCTTCACCACAAGAATTAGAGCGTACCTTGCAGTTTTTACACAGACCAAATCAATTAGCAAATATTGAGCAAGCAACGGAATTATTAGTAGAAGCATATCAGCAACAATCGCGCATTGTTATCGTGGGCGATTTTGATGCGGATGGTGCAACCAGTACCGCACTAGCCATTTTAGCGTTACGCCAATTGGGTTTTGAGAATGTGGATTATTTGATCCCAGATCGTTTTTCACAAGGCTACGGTTTAAGTTTAGCTGTAGCAGAAATGGTATTGGCAAAAGGTACAGATCTTGTAATGACAGTCGATAATGGGATTTCTTCTTTTGAAGGGATTGATTTGTTGAAAAGTCAGGGAATTAAAGTTTTAGTAACCGATCATCATTTACCCGCAGAAAGCTTACCAAATGCAGATGCAATGGTGAATCCAAACTTGGCTGATTGCTCATTTCCTTCAAAATCGTTAGCGGGCGTTGGAGTTGCTTTTTATGTTATGTTAGCGCTACGTAGCAAAATGCGAGAGTTAGGTTGTTTCAATCATAAAGAACCGAATCTTGCAGAGTTGCTTGATTTAGTCGCATTAGGTACGGTCGCTGATGTTGTGCCACTGGATCATAATAATCGTATTTTAGTTTATCAAGGGTTGAATCGCATTCGGTCTGGACATTGCCGAGCAGGAATTCGGGCGCTAGCTGAAGTTTCTAAACGTGAGATCAGCTCGTTGCAAGCAAGTGATCTGGGCTTTGCGATTGCGCCTCGTTTAAATGCTGCAGGACGATTAGAAAATATGTCTTTAGGCGTCGAGCTATTAATTGCAGAGAACATGGAGATTGCGCGTCAGCTGGCTTTTGAATTAGATAATCTTAACCAAACGCGTAAAGAATTTGAACAAGAAATGAAGACTGAAGCGCTCGCAATTTGTGCTAATTTGCCGAGTTTAATGCAAAGCGAACAAGCGCACGGTATTGTGTTGTATCAGCCAGATTGGCATCAAGGTGTGATTGGGATTTTAGCTTCACGTATCAAAGATCAATTTCATCGCCCTGTGATTGCATTTGCACAAGAAAGCGAAGACAGTGAATATCTAAAAGGTTCGGCTCGTTCAATTGCAGGATTACATATGCGGGATTTATTAGAAAGGATAGATTCCTTATATCCTGAATTAATTATTAAATTTGGTGGGCACGCTATGGCAGCGGGTTTAACTATTCATCAAGATAATTTTTTACGTTTTCAAAAAATATTCGATGAAGTAATTAATGAAATAATTGAACCAGAACAATTACAAGGCATTATTTATACCGATGGAGAATTAGCGCCAAATGAATTAAATATTGAAATGGCAGAATTATTACAACAAGCAGGACCTTGGGGACAAAATTTCCCTGAACCAACGTTTGAAGGGGAATTTCGATTGCTACAACAGCGTATTCTGGGCGGTAAACACTTAAAATTAATGGTTGAACAACCTAATGGTGGATTATTTGATGCAATTTGGTTTAATGCCGATTTGCGTTATTTTCCTGATTTATCAGTTAAACAAGTAAGATTGGTTTACAAACTTGATGTAAATGAGTTTAGAGGAAGTAAAAATTTACAATTAAGGGTGGATACATTAATTATTTAATTTATTCTTCTGTTAGCCCTAGAATAAAATAATATTGTGTTGTAAAATTGACTCGACTTTATACCGAAGGATGGTATTTAGAGCATATGAATGAAGTTTTTAATCTATAACAAGGAACAAGCAACGATGAAAAATACGACTGTTTTTCGCGGATTGTTATTATCTGGTATCGCATTAGCTGTAGCCGCTTGTGGTAACTTAAGCAAAGTAACTGATGAAGGTACAACAGAAAATCCAGTATTCCCAAAAATCTCAGAATCAGAATTCAACCATGATGGTTCGCAATTCGGTTCATGGCCAAACTGGGAAAATGTTCGTCAAATCGAACGTGGCATGAACAAAGACCAATTATATAACCTAATCGGTCGTCCACATTTTGAAGAAGGTTTATACGGCGTTCGTGAATGGGATTACGCATTCAACTACCGTGAAAATGGCGTTCACAAAATTTGTCAATACAAAATTTTATTCGACAAAAATATGAATGCACAAAGCTTCTTCTGGTATCCAAATGGCTGTAACGGCAACTCATCATTTAATTTAAGCGGTGATTTCTTATTTGATTTCGATAAAGATACATTAACTGCAAAAGGTAAAGAAGTAGTTGATAATGTTGCTGCACAATTAAAATCATCTGGTGCACAACAAGTTAAGGTTGCAGGTTATACAGACCGCTTAGGTTCAGAAAAATATAACTTAGATTTATCTAACCGTCGCGCAAATATGGTTAAAGCACGTTTAGTACAACAAGGTGTGACTGCTCAAATTAATGCAGTTGGTTACGGTAAAGCAAACCAAGTTAAAGCGTGTGATGGCGAATCAGGTCAAGCATTACGTGACTGTTTACGTCCTAACCGTCGTGTAGAAATTTCTGCAAATGGTGGCGTGTTAAAACAAAACGAAGGTGGTAATGTTGCAGGTCCTAACGGTCCAACTCCACTTTATCAAACACCACAATATAACGGTAATAAATAATTTACTGTTTGGTAAAAACATAGAGTAAAATATAAGGGCAATCAAATTGATTGCTCTTATTTTTTTATTACAACCCCGTATAGAGGAGAATTTTATGCGTTATCAAGCCGTTGCTTTTGATTTAGATGGGACTTTACTTTCACCGAATGCTACGATTTTAGAATCGAGTAAGCAAGCAATTCAAAAGGCACGAGAGAAAGGTATAAAAGTTTTCTTCGTCACAGGTCGCCATCATACAGCAGTGCGTCCTTACTATGCGGAAATAGCATTAGATACGCCAGTCGTGTGTTGTAATGGCACTTATTTATACGATTTCCACAATGATAAAGTGCTAGCTGGCAAGCCATTAACTGCAGAACAAGCCTCAGGGTTAATTAATCAGGCACAAGCGTTAGGTATTCATACCGCAGTGTATTTTCGTGATGCAATGACTTACGAACAACTTAACCCGCATTTCACTAAATTCCAAAAATGGGTTCAGTCTTGCCCAGAATCTGTCCGTCCTAATGTCCATCAAGTAGAGAAATTCCAACAAGAAATTGATAAAGGCACCACCGTTTGGAAAGTGTTAATCAGCGATCCTGATTTAGAAAAAATGCAAAACTTTGTGAAAAAATTACCGCTTGATCAATTTAGCGCAGAATGGTCTTGGGTTGATCGAGTTGATATTACGAGTGTCGGCAACAGTAAAGGAGCAATGCTAGCAGAATTACTAAAAATGGAAGGGATTGATCCACAAAATGTGCTCGCTTTTGGGGATAATTTTAATGATATTTCGATGTTAAAATTGGTTGGGTTAGGCATTGCAATGGGCGGTTCCGAAAAAGAAGTACAACAAAGTGCAGTACAAACAATCGGTTCAAATAGCGAAGATAGTATTGCGAAAGCTTTAACTGAACTACTTGATTTATAATGAATAAACTGGTTCATCACCCTAAATACTCAATAGCTCGTCGCATTGGATTTTATTTTCTGGTCATGATTGCATTTACTTCTTTAATTAGTGGTATTTCATTAGGCATTATGTGGAGTAATAAATCGGATGCGGGGCTAATTAACGTTTCTGGTTCGTTGCGGATGCAGAGCTATCGTTTTCTCTATGAAATGGAACATCATCCGCAATCAATTGCCACTCGTTTGGATGAATATCGCCAAAGTTTAAATTCACCTGAAATCCAAGATTCGCTGACGCATAAATGTTTATTGCCAACAGAGGTAACCGAAGCTTACGCAAAACTGCAAGAAAGTTGGCACGAAATGGAATCTTTTATTATCAAGCGAGATAGAGATTCCTACGAAGCTCAAATTGAAGGTTATGCGAATCAGGTCAATAATTTTGTTTGGCAACTACAGGAATTTGTTGAGCTGAAATTAAAAGTCGCGATTGGTGTTATTGCTGTGTCGATGTTGCTGATTATTGCTTTAGCTTATTTTGGCGTGTGGTACACTCGTAAACGGATTATTACACCGCTAGATCAACTAGTCACTGCCAGCCAACAAGTTAAGAATGAAGATTTTGACCATATTCAGCTTGCAGTAAATGAGCCAAATGAATTAGGTCTCCTTTCTTCTGCCTTTACCCAAATGGCAAGCGATTTAGCCAAGTTGTATGCTTCATTAGAAGAGAAAGTGGAAGATAAAACACGTCGTTTAATTTCGGTAAATCGTTCGTTATTAGTGCTATTCCAATGCTCACAAATGCTAACGGCAAAACCTGTTAATCAGAATGTGTTATTCCAAGTGTTGCAAACTGTACTAGATAATGAGCAACTACGAGGCATCGAGATTCAAGTTTATGGTGCAGATTATTGGAATGTCACGATTGATAATGCGCCAACGCAAGATTGGCGTTATAACGAAATTGCGATTGAAAATGAAAAAATCGCCTTATTACGTTGGAAGCCATCGCTATTATGTCCAGATGAACGCTTGATCCAAAACGTATCAGAAATGATTGGACGTAGCCTTTATGTTGTTCAAGTGCAAAAACAGCAACAACAACTAGTGTTAATGGAAGAGCGTTCGATTATTGCGCGCGAATTACATGATTCATTGGCACAATCGCTAACCTTTTTCAAAATTCAAGTGAGTTTATTAAAGCGCAATGGGGAAACCAAACAGGATTGGGATAAACAGAAAGCGATTTTAAATGATTTTGAAAAAGCACTAAATGAGGCATATAGCCAGTTGCGAGAACTACTTTCAACATTCCGTTTAACGATTGAAGAAGCGAATCTTACTCATGCACTAGAACGAGTGTTAGATTCATTGCGAGTTCGTACCTCAGCACAAATTCGTTTGAATTGTAAATTGCCTTCGCAGATTTTTAGTGCGCAACAACAAGTTCATGCGTTACAAATTGTGCGAGAAGCAGTGATTAATGCAATTAAACACTCTGGTGCAACAGAAATTGATGTAATCGCCGAAACTAATTCAGACGGCGAACACTGTTTAATTATTCGCGATAACGGCAAAGGTATCGCTAGCGATATTGAGCCAGAAGGACATTACGGGCTGACCATTATGAAGGAGAGAACTGCTGAATTAAAAGGCGAGTTCAGTATTAAAAACCGCCCTGGAAAAGGGGTAGAAGTCATGGTGATTTTACCTAATATGATTACCGCATAGATTTTAAAAGGAAGGTAAAAAAATGCAGATTCGAAAATCGATTGAAGCGGATTTCGAAACAATTTTAACGATTTACAACCAAGCAATTCCTACACATCAGATTACTGCAGATTTAGAATTTGCAACTCCAACTAACCGTCGTGCTTGGTTTGATTTTCATTTAGCGAGTGAACAATACCCTATTTGGACAGTGGAAGACGAGACAGGAATCGCAGGCTGGTTTAGTTTTTCACCATTTTATGAACGCCCAGCTTTTGTGCATACCTCTGAAATTAGTATTTATTTAGATGCGAGAGCAAAGGGCAAAGGTTATGGCTCAAAAATCATTGAATTTATGCAAGCAGAAATGCTAAATCATAATATTCATACGCTGATGGCGTATGTGTTTGAGCTTAATCAAGTAAGCCAAAATCTGATGCGCAAACACGGCTTTGAACAATGGGGTAGATTTCCGCATATTGCCAATATGGGGAAAGATGAAAATGGGCAAGATAAATGGCGTACGCTATTAATGTTAGCTTATCAAAAAGGTATCGAATAAGCGGTCGTTTTTACTTAAAATTTTGCAAAAGGAACAAACATGGAACGAACAAAAGTAGTATTAGCAACGGGCAATCAAGGCAAAGTGAAAGAAATGGCGGATGTGCTAGCTGAATTCGGCTTTGATGTAGTTGCCCAAAGTGAATTTGGCATTCAATCACCAGAAGAAACAGGGCTAACTTTTGTGGAAAACGCCTTGTTAAAAGCGCGCTATGCTTCGAAAATGACAGGGCTGCCAGCGATTGCGGATGATTCAGGTTTATCGGTAGAAGCGTTAAATGGTGCACCTGGGCTTTATTCTGCACGCTATGCAGGTGTGGAGGGTGATGATGTAGCAAATCGTCTAAAATTATTAGCAGAGATGAAAGACGTTCCACAAAATCAACGCCAAGCAAAATTTGTGAGTTGTATTGTGTTCTTACAACATGAAACCGACCCGACACCTAAAATTGCATTAGGCGAATGTTTTGGGGAAATTCTTGAAGAAGAACGTGGCGAAAATGGCTTCGGTTATGATTCATTATTCTTCTATCCACCGAAAAATTGCAGCTTTGCGGAGTTAGATACCGCAGAGAAAAAACAGATCTCACACCGTGCTATCGCACTTAATGTATTAAAACAGTTATTATAGGACAGCTATGATTATTACCACCACACCAACCATTGAAAATCGCACTATTACTGAATACAAAGGCTTAGTCTTTGGCGAAGTAGTATCAGGAGCAAATTTTGTGCGTGATTTTTTTGCAGGTATCACCGATATTATTGGCGGACGTTCAGGTGCTTATGAAAGTAAACTTAACAGTGCACGCAGAGAAGCGTTAAATGAGCTTGAAAAAGAAGCGAAAAAAGTTGGGGCAAATGCAGTTGTGGGAGTTTCGATGGAATATCAGTCAATGGGGGGCAATAAAGGGATGTTTATTGTAGTTGCCACGGGGACTGCCGTAGTAATTCGCTAAGTATTATAAAAAATCCCCTAAATGATAGGTATTTAGGGGATTTTATTTATAACACTTTAAAATAGCCCGCTGATACATCCGTTTTCATCGACATCAATGCGGTTAGCAGCGGGCACTTTTGGTAAGCCTGGCATACGCATAATGCTACCACAAATTGCCACAATAAAGCCTGCTCCTGCAGAAACACTAATACTACGCACTGTTATATTAAAGTCAGTTGGGCAGCCAAGTAATTTCGCATTATCACTTAATGAATATTGAGTTTTCGCCATACAAATAGGTAATTTATCTAAGCCTAATTTTTCAAGGTGTTTAATTTCAGCTAAAGCTTCCGCACTAAAATTTACATTATCTGCACCATAAATTTTTTGCGCAATTGTTTTAATTTTATCTTGAACGCACTCGTTTACGTCATAAGCAAAGCTAAATTGATTTGGCTGCTCATCAATGGCTTTCAACACTTTTTGCGCTAAATCTATGCCTCCTGCTCCGCCTTTGCCCCAAACTTCAGTCAGTGATACCTCTACACCTTGTTCGGCACAAGCGGTCTGAATTAATGCTAATTCTGCATCAGTATCAGACACAAAACGGTTGAGTGCAACCACCACAGGTAAGCCAAACACATGTTTTAGATTGCTAATATGTTTAAGTAGATTTGGTAAACCTTGTTGTAATGCAACTAAATTTTCTTCAGCTAAATTCGCTTTTTCAACGCCACCGTTATATTTCAGTGCTTTTACAGTTGCTACAACCACTGCCACATCAGGTTTTAATTCAGCAAGACGGCACTTAATATCACAGAATTTTTCTGCACCTAAATCAGCACCAAAGCCTGCTTCGGTTATCGCATAATCACCCAAATGTAACGCAAGACGTGTTGCTGTGACTGAGTTACAACCATGAGCAATATTGGCAAAAGGCCCACCGTGAATAAAGGCAGGGCTTCCTTCAATGGTTTGCACGAGATTTGGTTTAATCGCATCTTTAAGAAGTGCCGCCATTGCACCGTGAGCGTTTAAATCTTTCGCATAAACAGGCTGTTTATCGGTGGTATAAGCGACTAAAATATTACCTAAACGAGTTTTTAGATCAGTCAAATCTTTTGCTAAGCAGAAAATTGCCATCACTTCAGAAGCTACGGTAATATCAAAACCGTCTGGGCGGATCACGCCATCTGTTGGGTTGCCTAAGCCACCTAAGATGTTACGCAACTGACGGTCGTTCATATCAATCACACGGCGCCATAATACCCGTTTGGTATCAATATTTAGCGCATTACCTTGATAAATATGGTTATCTAAAAGTGCAGCCAATAAGTTATTTGCACTGGTAATCGCATGAAAATCGCCTGTAAAGTGCAGGTTAATATCTTCCATGGGTAATACTTGAGCATAGCCGCCGCCAGCAGCTCCACCTTTTACGCCGAATACAGGACCTAATGATGGCTCTCGAGCTGCAACCACGGCATTTTTACCAATGTGATTTAGCGCATCAGTTAAACCAATAGTCACGGTAGTTTTACCTTCACCAGCTGGGGTTGGATTAATTGCGGTAACTAAAATCAATTTACCGTTTTTGGCAGGGAGTTTAAACGCATCACTAGGGTTAATTTTTGCTTTATATTTGCCGTATTGTTCAATTTGATCGGCATTTAACCCTAATTTTTCGGCAATTTTATTAATAGGCTGCATTGTGGCAGCTTGTGCAATTTCTACATCGCTTTTCATCTATCCTCCAGAGTGGCAAACGTTTGCTTTTTAAAACCTTGTTAGAATATGCTAAAATCCGCTTAAAATAAAGGATTGTAACAAACATTTAACAAAAAAGATGACGAATCAACTAACCCCAAATTTCTGGCAAACTAAAAGCCTGATTGATATGAATGAAGCCGAGTGGGAAGCATTATGCGATGGTTGCGGAAAATGTTGCTATCGCAAATATATTCAAGGCAGAGGTAAGCGAGAGCGCTTATATTACACTTCGGTGGCTTGTAATTTGCTAGATGTCGATACAGGACGCTGTACCAACTATCCAAATCGTTTCAAAATAGAGCAAGATTGCACCAAACTGACCAAGAAAAATTTACCTGACTTTGGCTGGTTACCTAAAACCTGTGCTTATCGTCTACTTTATGAAGGTAAACCGCTATTTGATTGGCATCCGCTGATTTCTAATGATCCACAATCGGTGAAAAACGCTAATGTGCTTATCCCAAATGGGATTCATGAAAAAGATGTGATTGATTGGTTTGAATTTGTGATTGATGAGGTCTAGCCCATCGTTTTTAATAATTTTTAATACACAAGCGGTTAAATTTGCAAAATTTTCTGCAAATTTGACCGCTTGTTACTTGTATAACAAATGCCCTTGTACTATTTTAAAGTTTTTAGGAAGCGAAAATTCAACATAAAGAAGAGGGCAAACAGATGAAAACAGCATTAGTCACAGGTGTAACTGCAGGATTTGGTTTAGCAATTTGTAAACTGTTGATTCAGTCAGGTTATAAGGTTATTGGCACGGGCAGACGTAAAGCTCGCCTTGATGAGCTACATTCGCAATTAGGTAATAATTTTTTACCGCTTGCGTTTGATGTAAGCGATGAAGTTGCAACTCAACAAGCATTAAATAATCGCCCAGCGGGCTGGCAAGCGGTCGATTTATTGGTGAATAATGCAGGTTTGGCATTAGGGTTAGAACCTGCATATAAAACAGACTTAAAAGATTGGTATCAAATGATCGATACCAATATTAAAGGATTGGTGACGGTTACACGTTTAATATTGCCTGAAATGGTGGAGCGTAATAGCGGACATATTATCAATTTAGGTTCAATTGCAGGTAATTATCCTTACCCAGGTGGTAATGTGTATGGCGGTACTAAAGCATTTGTTAAACAGTTCAGTCTCAATTTACGAGCAGATTTAGCAGGCACTAAAATTCGAGTTAGCAATGTTGAACCAGGTTTATGTGGCGGTACAGAGTTTTCTAATGTGCGTTTTAAAGGCGATGACCATAAAGCAGCAAAAATATATGAAAACGTAAATTATGTTGCGCCAGAAGATATTGCGAATATTGTTTTATGGCTCAATCAACAGCCTGAACACGTCAATATTAATCGGATTGAAGTGATGCCAACGGCACAAACGTTCTCTCCTCTGTCGGTTGCAAGAGGTTAATACACCAAATATGGATGGGAAAAGCGGTCAGAAATAGACCGCTTTCTACCCTTTAAAAATTCTAAATTTTTACTTGCATATTCTAGCATTATGCACTATTTTAATAGTACATGATATTTTTATAGAGAGAGCAATATGTCAGACACACTTCTTAATCCTTATTTCGGTGAATTTGGCGGAATGTACGTGCCAGAAATTTTAGTGCCAGTGCTAAAACAACTCGAAGAAGCATTTGTTTCCGCCCAAAATGATCCTGAATTCCAAGACGAATTTCACGACCTTTTGAAAAACTATGCAGGTCGTCCTACCGCCCTTACCCTTTGCCGTAATTTGACTAAAGACACCAAAACGAAACTCTACCTTAAACGTGAAGATTTGCTACACGGCGGTGCACACAAAACCAACCAAGTATTAGGACAAGCACTGTTAGCGAAAAAAATGGGCAAAACACGCATTATTGCGGAAACAGGAGCAGGGCAGCATGGCGTTGCGACTGCACTAGCTTGTGCAATGCTAGGTATGCCATGCGTGGTGTATATGGGAGCGAAAGATGTTGAACGCCAATCACCTAATGTTTTCCGTATGCGTTTAATGGGGGCAGAAGTGATTCCCGTGCATAAAGGCTCTTGTTCTTTAAAAGATGCGTGTTGTGAAGCAATGCGTGATTGGGCAGCAAATTATGATACTACTCATTATTTGATCGGCACTGCCGCAGGGCCACATCCTTTCCCAACTATGGTGCGTGAGTTCCAAAAAATGATTGGTGAAGAAACTAAACGTCAAATTTTAGCAAAAGAAGGCCGCTTACCTGATGCGGTTATTGCTGCAGTGGGCGGGGGGTCGAACGCAATTGGTATGTTTGCTGATTTTATTGCAGAAGAAAATGTAAAACTTATCGGCGTTGAACCCGCGGGCAAAGGCATCGAAACGGGTGAACATGGGGCGCCATTAAAACATGGTTCTACAGGTATTTATTTCGGTATGAAATCGCCAATTATGCAAACTAAAGACGGGCAAATCGAAGAATCTTATTCAATTTCAGCAGGCTTAGATTTTCCGTCGGTAGGCCCACAACACGCTTATTTAAATGCAATTGGACGTGCAGATTATGTTTCAATTACTGACCAAGAGGCATTAGATGCTTTTCAGGCATTAGCTAAACACGAAGGGATTATCCCCGCTTTGGAAAGCTCTCATGCATTAGCCTATGCGTTGAAACTGATTGCACAAAATCCAGAAAAAGAACAACTTTTAGTAGTAAATCTTTCAGGACGTGGCGATAAAGATATTTTTACTGTAGATAAAATTTTAAATGGAGGGAACTAACATGAGCCGTTTTGACCGTCTATTTGCTACGCTAAAAGCAAAAAATGAAGGAGCATTTGTACCATTTGTTACGCTATGTGATCCTGATTTTGAGCGTTCATTTGAAATTATCGAAACATTAATATCAAACGGTGTAGATGCGCTAGAACTTGGCTTCCCATTTTCTGATCCATTGTTAGATGGCCCAGTGATTCAAGCAGCCAATAAACGAGCACTTGATGCAGGTTACAGCACAGATGCTTGCTTTGAAATGATTGGTAAAATTCGTGCTAAATATCCCGATATTCCAATCGGCTTATTGCTGTGTGCCAATTTAGTATTTGTGCCAACACAAGATGTTTTTTTCAAACGTTGTGCAGAAACAGGTGTGGATGCGGTGTTGATTGCTGATGTGCCACTGTTAGCCGCTGATGAGTTTATTCAGACAGCTAAAAAGTATGCGATTCAATCTGTCTTTATTTGTCCTCCGAATGCGGATCAAGCTACGATTGAACGGATTGCAAATTTAACCGAAGGTTATACTTATTTGGTTTCTCGTGCAGGAGTAACTAGTGCTGAAAATCAGGCTCATGCCAGCAATTTAGATAATCTTGTGGAAAGCCTCAAGCGGTCAAATTCGGCGCCAATTTTGCAAGGTTTTGGTATTGCCAAACCTGAGCAAGTTAAAGAGGCGTTAGCGCTAGGCTGTGATGGTGCGATTTCTGGCTCGGCAATCGTCAAAATTATTGAGGCGAATTTGGCTAACCAAACGCAATTATTGGCAGAATTAGCAGAATTTGTACAAGCGATGAAGCGTGCAACTAAATAGCAAAAAAAAATTTGCACCTTGCCAACTTAGTTGGTTAAGGTGCAAATTTTTTATAAGTGTCGTTAAATAGAATGATAAGCGGTCGATTATTCTTGTTCTTTAGCAAAAAAGTAGCCATTTAAACCTACAATAGCAATGTTTAATACTGAAACCACATACGTGTGAGTGAAAAAGCCGAAAACCGTAAAACCTAATCCCCACAAAATATTAGATAAACGCAAGGTTTTCATGCCACTAATAAAAAACGAAAGAAAAAGAATTAAGACCGAACAATAACTAAGAAGTTCAACAATATTCAATTATTTTTATCCTTAGATAAGCTAAAAATTAAGAGATACACATTTTACACAAAAAAAATGGTTTGATATAGGGTCTCTTGATGATTTTTAAGCCAGTTTTTTAGATTAATTTACAAAAAAATTGGCTAAATATTTATCCAGTATTATAATAGGTGTCTCGCACAAATAATAAACAAAGAAAAACAGATACGAAAGGCTGTTTGCTCATGTTGGGTAAACAGCCTTGCTCCTTTTATATATATGAAAAAACTAGACGATAAAATCATTCATGCCTTTAGCGAAGATGGCTTACTTAGCAATAATATTAAAGGTTTTCGCCCTCGAGCAGCACAACTTGAAATGGCACAAGCGGTCGGGAAATCTGTAAAATTTGCAACCCCAACCGTCGTGGAAGCGGGCACTGGCACAGGCAAAACTTTCGCTTATTTAGTGCCAGCATTGCTGTCAGGTAAAAAAACCATTGTTTCGACAGGTTCTAAAAATTTACAAGATCAATTATTTAATCGAGATCTGCCCACTATTCAAAAAGCGCTGAAATATAAAGGCAGAGTAGCGTTGCTAAAAGGGCGAGCGAATTACCTTTGTTTGGAGCGCTTAGATCAAGTGGTGGCAATGGGTGTATTGGGCGATAAATCGGTATTGGCTGATTTATCTAAAGTCAGTAAATGGCACACTAGCACGAAAACAGGCGATTTGAGTGAGTGTGTGACAATTGCTGAAGATAGTCCAATTTTGCCTCAATTAGTGAGTACTACTGAAAGCTGTTTGGGCTCGGATTGTCCGCATTTTAAAGATTGCTATGTGGTGCAAGCGCGCCGTAAAGCGATGGAGGCGGATATTGTGGTGGTCAATCATCATCTCTTTTGTGCGGATATGGCGGTGAAAGAAACGGGCTTTGGTGAATTGATCCCAGAAGCTGAATTAGTGATTTTTGATGAGGCGCATCAATTACCAGATATTGCTAGCCAATATTTTGGGCAATCGTTGAGTTCACGGCAGTTATTTGATATTTGCAAAGACATTAATATTGTGTATCGCACAGAGTTAAAAGATCTCGCTCAATTAGGCAAAGCCGCCGATCATTTGCAAAAGGTGGTGCAAGATTTCCGCCTATTAATGGGTGCAGAAGGTTCGATTCGGGGCAATTTACGTGAATTGTTTAGCGATCAAAAAGTTGTGGATGGCTTAACCAAAGTTTCGGAAAATATTGATTTTTTAAGTGATGTGATTAAAAAATCGCTTGGGCGTTCGGAAACGCTTGATAAAATTTTCGAAAGGTTAGCAGAAGTCAAAGTGCAATTAAAAAAATTGAGCGATACTACGGTGGTTGGCTATTGCTATTGGTATGAAGCTAATGGACGCTCGTTTGGGTTACATATCACGCCACTTACAGTGGCGGATAAATTCGGCGAACAGCTTAAAAATCAGCGTATTGGCTGGGTCTTCACATCGGCAACGCTTGAAGTAGGCGGTAAGTTTGACCATTTTTGTCAGCGCTTAGGTATTGAGAATGCTGAGCAACTGGTGCTACAAAGTCCGTTTGATTATGCGAATCAATCATTACTTTGTGTGCCACGTTATTTGCCTGATACCAATAAATCGCACACATTAACCACGTTGGGTAAAATGTTGATGCCTGTGATTGAAGCCAATAATGGACGCTGTTTTTTACTTTGCACGTCTTATTTTATGATGCGCGGTTTGGCAGATTTTTTGCGTGAACACAGTAAATTGAGTGTGTTATTACAAGGTGAAACCAGCAAGGCTCGCTTACTTGAAAAATTTATAGCTGAAGAAAATAGCGTGTTGGTAGCAACCCAAAGCTTTTGGGAAGGGATTGATGTACGAGGTGATGCGCTTTCGCTAGTGATTATTGATAAATTGCCTTTTACTTCGCCCGATGAGCCATTATTAAAAGCTCGCATGGAAGATTGTCGTTTACAAGGTGGTGAACCGTTTAACGATATTCAAATTCCAGAAGCAGTGATCACGTTAAAGCAAGGCGTAGGGCGTTTAATTCGTGATGTAACCGACAGGGGCGTAGTGATTATTTGTGACTCTCGGTTAGTGATGCGAAATTATGGGAAAACTTTCTTGAAAAGTTTGCCGCCTTCAGCACGTACCCGTGATTTAAACAAAGTGATTCAATTTCTAAAAAATTAGGTTCTATATGAGGTATAAGCGGTCTGATTTGTGGAAAATTTCGCAAATTTGACCGTTTATGAAAAGAGGTATTCAAATGATGATTCGTATGCTTAGCATGTTTATTTCCTTAGCGTTTCTGTTTGTGATGCTATATGCGGGGAAATTACTTAGTATCCTGATTCCAATTGGGATCCCCGATAGTATTTGGGGTATGCTATTACTATTTAGTTGCTTAGTGATCGGCATTGTGAAGGTAGAATGGATAACACCAAGTGCTAGACCGCTCACCCGTTATATGACAGTTTTCTTTATTCCTATTTGTGCTGAAATTATTCAGCATCTTGATATGTTACAACAGCATTTCACTTCATTTGTCTTCGCAAATATACTCAGCACCTTGGTTTCTTTAGCACTAATTGGGTTGTTTGCGCAATGGATGTTTCACCGTAAATAATTGGCAATAATATGTTATATCTTTATTCACTTCTAACCATTTTGGCCTTCATACTTGGGCAACATATTAGTAAAAAGTTGCGTTCTTCTATTTTAAATCCGTTTGTTATCGCATTAGCGTTGGTGCTTTTAGTGATTGTGATCGGCAAAGTGCCTTATCAGGAATACTATCAGGGTAATTTCCCGATCAACAATTTACTTGGTGTATCTGTAGTGGCGCTTGCACTTCCATTTTATGAGCAATTGCCACAAATTCGTAAAAAATGGCGACCAATTTTAGCGGTAGCAGTGTTTGGTAGCTTTTGCACAATGCTAACAGGCGTGCTATTTGCGCTATTATTGGGAGCAAACCCAGCGATTTTAGCGGCGATTGTACCGAAATCGGTATCAACCCCAATAGCCATTGCAATTTCTGGGCAAATTGGTGCAAGTTCAGCGATTACTGCTGTGGGTGTGCTGGTCGCAGGACTATTAGGTTCAGTGTTTGGCTTTAGTGCGTTACATTATCTTGGCGTGCGTAATGTACGAGCAATTGGCTTAACTATGGGATCTGTTTCTCATGCATTAGGTACAGGACGTTGTATGGAATACAGCATTAAAACAGGGAGTTATAGCTCAATTGCGCTCGTGTTAAGTGGGGTACTTTCTTCTATTTTTGCGCCTTTTGTGTTTAAACTGGTGTTAGCATTGTGCTATTAATCTGAGTCGATTCAGGGTACAATGCCCCGATTTTTGAAAAAGAAGAATGGACATTATGCAAGAAAAAGATCTTTCGACCTTTAAAACATTTAAGCGTTTATTTCCAACGATTGCGCCTTATAAAGTAGGGCTTATTGTGGGGGCGGTAGCACTGGTGCTGAACGCCTTAGTTGATTCGGGGCTGATTTATTTATTAAAACCGTTATTGGATCAGGGCTTTGGGCAAGCGGATCACAGTTTTCTAAAACTGATGGCAGTGTTGGTGGTGGTATTTATTTTGGTTAGGGGGAGTACTAACTATATTGCGAGCTACTGCTTGGCTTGGGTTTCTGGTAATGTAGTGATGACCTTACGTCGTAATATTTTCCAGCATTTAATGTATATGCCTGTTAGTTATTTTGATCAGAATCCCGTAGGGCGTTCTTTATCAAGAGTAACTTACGATACAGAAATGGTGGCAAATTCTTCTTCACACGCATTAGTGACCATTGTGCGTGAAGGGGCTTATTTGATCTCATTATTTGTGGTGATGATTTATACCAGCTGGCAATTATCGTTGGTATTGTTTGTTATTGCGCCAATTATTGGCGTATTAATTGGTATTGTGTCAAAACGTTTCCGCAAATTAAGTCGCCATATCCAAAGCTCAATGGGCGAGCTAACTGTGACCACGGAACAAATGTTGAAAGGACACAAAGTCGTTTTGTCATTTGGTGGTCAGCAAGTTGAGAAAGAACGCTTTGACCGAGTGAGTAATGATATGCGCCGTAAAGGAATGAAAATTGTGTCTGCTGACGGCATTTCAGACGGTGTAGTGCAATTAATTGCTTCTTTTGCATTATCGGTTGTGCTATATGTAGCAACTTTTCCTGAAGTGATGAGTGAACATCTTACAGCAGGCTCATTTACCGTTGTATTCTCATCAATGATGGCAATGTTACGCCCGCTTAAATCATTGACAAATGTGAACTCACAATTCCAACGAGGCATGGCAGCTTGTCAAACCTTGTTTGAATTTTTAGATTTAAAAACGGAAAAAGATCTCGGTACGCAAGAAGTGGTACGTGCAAAAGGTGAGGTGGCGTTCAATAATGTTTCGTTTAGCTATGCAGGAAAAGACGAACGTGCATTAAACCACATTTCTTTTCGTATTCCACGAGGCAAAACGGTGGCATTAGTAGGTCGTTCAGGCTCAGGTAAATCGACCATTGCGAATCTATTAACTCGTTTTTATGATATTGATGAAGGTGAAATTACCTTAGACGGAATCAATGTTCAAGATTATAAACTTGCGAACTTGCGTGAGCAATGCTCAGTGGTTTCTCAGCAAGTGCATTTGTTTAATGACACCATTGCGAACAATATTGCTTATGCGGCAACCGATAAATATAGCCGTGAGCAAATTATCGCAGCCGCAAAAGCTGCTCATGCAATGGAATTTATTGAGAAATTAGATGACGGCTTAGATACGATTATTGGTGAAAATGGGGCAAGTCTTTCTGGTGGTCAGCGCCAGCGTTTAGCGATTGCTCGTGCGTTGTTACGTAATTCACCCGTGTTAGTGTTAGATGAAGCGACTTCTGCGCTAGATACCGAATCCGAACGAGCAATTCAAGCTGCATTGGCTGAACTGCAGAAAGATAAAACGGTACTCGTCATTGCACACCGCTTATCCACCATTGAAAAAGCCGATGAAATTTTGGTAGTTGATCACGGGCAAATTATTGAGCGTGGTTCGCACACTCAATTACTTGATCAAAATGGAGCATATAAGCAATTGTATAGCCTCCAATTTAGTTAATACATGAGTCTCTCTTATGTTAAGAGGGACTTTTCTTATTTGTATAAGCGGTCAAATTTTCACAGAATTTGACCGCTTATAAGGTAGAATAGCCACTCATTTATAAAAGGTTAGCTATGAAAAAATTTTCTTTTTTAGTTTCATTTGGCGCAATGTTAGTATTAACAGGATGTAATTCTGTGCTAGATGCACCTACGACTGTTCAAACGCCTAGCGTTCAAATCCCGCATTCTGATGTGAAATGGCAACAACATTTAGCCCAATTAACTCAAATTAAACGCTATCAAGCGAAAGGGCAATTTGGCTATATTTCGCCAGAAGAACGTTTTTCTTCACACTTTGATTGGCAATACCAATCAGCAAATAACTTTGGTTTAGCGCTTTCATCAAATTTATCGACCAAAGCGATGAAATTACAACGTACTCAGCGAGGTTTAACGGTTTCAGATAGTGAAGGGCGTTCGCGTTCCGATGCAGATGTAAATACGCTGATGGAAGAAATTATTGGTGTATCGTTTCCAATCGATCAATTTGCCTATTGGGTAAAAGGTCAGCCAGAACAAAATGGCAATTATATTGTGAATGAAAAACGTCAACTTTCGCAATTTAGCTATCCAATCAATGGACAAGTGTGGAAGGCAAGCTATGTGGAATATCATGAAGATCGCCTACCAAACTTACCGAAGTTGATTGTGTTAGAAAATGGTCAGCAGACTTTAAAAATTCGTATCGATCAGTGGACTTATTAATGAATAAAGTGACATTACCTAGCCCCGCGAAGTTAAATCTTTTTTTATATATTACCAATCGACGTGCTGATGGCTATCATGAGCTACAAACCCTTTTTCAATTTTTAGATTTTGGAGATGAAATTTCGCTTGAAGTCGATGATAGCGGAGAAATTTCGTTACAAAATGAAATCGAAGGTGTAGAGAAAGAGCAGAACCTGATTTATCGTGCCGCAAAATTATTACAAAATCACACCGCTTGTCGTAAAGGTGCCAAAATTGGCGTGACAAAGCGTTTACCTATGGGGGGAGGAGTCGGTGGCGGTTCATCAAATGCGGCAACCGTATTGGTAGGGCTCAATCATTTTTGGCAAACAGGTTTGAGTTTAACGGAGCTTGCTGAACTAGGGCTGAGCTTAGGTGCGGATGTACCGATCTTTGTGCGAGGCGTTGCGGCTTTTGCAGAAGGCGTCGGTGAGCAATTAACTCCTTGTGAGCCAGCAGAAAAATGGTTTGTAGTGTTAAAACCGAGCGTTTCTATTTCAACAGCGGTGGTTTTTAATGATCCAAATTTACCTCGCAATACGCCAAAACGTAGTTTAACGGAATTATTTGCCAACAATTGGGCAAACGATTGCGAAAAAGTTGTGCGAGATCATTATTCAGAGGTTGAAGATCTTGTCCAAGAATTGGTAGAATATGCACCGTTTCGGTTAACAGGCACAGGTGCTTGTATTTTTGCCGAATTTGATTCAAAAGAAGACGCAGAGAAAGTCTTCGACTGCAAACCTCAAAACGTGTGTGGTTTTGTTGCTAAAGGACAGAATATTTCCCCTTTGCACAAAAAATTAAACTTAATCCCCTAAATTCCCTTTGTAAATTCAAGGATCAATTCCAATGCCAGATATTAAACTGTTTGCGGGTAACGCAACGCCAGAACTTGCAAAACGTATTGCAGAACGCCTTTATATCTCTTTAGGTAATGCAACAGTAGGTCGTTTTAGCGACGGTGAAATTCAAGTTCAAATTAACGAAAACGTACGTGGTTCGGATGTGTTTATTATCCAATCAACTTGTGCTCCAACAAATGACAACTTAATGGAATTGATTGTTATGGTTGATGCGTTACGTCGTGCGTCTGCTGGTCGTATTACGGCTGTTATCCCTTATTTCGGTTATGCACGCCAAGACCGTCGTGTGCGTTCAGCGCGTGTACCAATTACTGCGAAAGTAGTTGCAGATTTCCTTTCAAGCGTGGGTGTTGACCGTGTCTTAACTTGTGATTTGCACGCAGAGCAGATCCAAGGTTTCTTTGATGTACCAGTAGATAACGTATTTGGTTCGCCTGTGCTTATCGAGGATATTTTAAAGAAAACAGACTTAAATAATCCAATGGTAGTATCACCAGATATCGGCGGTGTGGTGCGTGCACGTGCAATCGCGAAATTATTGAATGATGCAGATATGGCGATCATTGATAAACGCCGTCCAAAAGCAAACGTATCACAAGTCATGCACATTATTGGTGATGTCTCAGGTCGTGATTGTATTTTAGTTGATGATATGATCGATACTGGCGGTACTTTAGTGAAAGCAGCAGAAGCGTTAAAAGAACGTGGTGCAACAAAAGTTGTTGCTTACGCAACGCATGCAGTATTCTCAGGCACAGCAGCGAAAAACATCGCAAACCCAGCATTAGATGAAGTGGTTGTAACGGATACCATTCCACTTTCTGATGAAATTAAAGCATTAAATAAAGTACGTGCATTAACATTATCAAGCATGTTGGCAGAAGCTATTCGTCGTATTAGCAACGAAGAATCTATTTCTGCAATGTTTGACGCATAATCCTTCAAGGGCGAGTTTGATACTCGCCCTTAGTTTATTTATTTTTCCTATACAACCGAAGAGTTCATCATGTATTCCTTCATTCGCAAATGTCTTTTTGCTATGGACGCTGAAAGTGCGCATAATTTTTCCGTTCAAGCGCTTAAACTGGTCGGAAAATTACCTTTTGATCCTCTACCTATTCCACAAAATCCCACAGATGTTATGGGGCTACACTTCAAAAACCCCATTGGATTAGCCGCTGGGGCAGATAAAAATGGCGAAGCAATCGATGGTTTCGGAAAGCTAGGATTCGGCTTTGTTGAAGTTGGAACTGTTACGCCTGTGGCACAAGACGGTAATCCTAAACCTCGCCAATTTCGACTGTTGGAAGCAGAAGGAATTATTAATCGTAATGGTTTTAATAATGATGGTGTGGATGTATTGGTTGAGAATGTAAAACGCTCAAAATATGACGGTGTATTAGGCATTAATATCGGGAAAAATGCATTTACTCCAATCGAAAATGCGCTAGATGACTACCAAATTTGTTTACGCAAAGTATATGAATACGCGGATTATATTACGGTGAATATTTCTTCGCCGAACACAAAAAATTTGCGTTCGTTGCAATATGGTGAAGCACTAGATGATTTGCTAAGTGCGCTAAAACAAGAACAGTCTATTCTTTCGCAAAAGTTTTCAAAATATAAACCGCTTGTCTTAAAAATTGCGCCTGATTTAAGTGATGAAGAAGTGGCTTCGGTGGCAGATAGTTTAGTGCGACATAAAATTGATGGCGTGATTGCAGGCAATACAACGTTATCTCGAGACCCCGTCTCTGGTTTAAAGCATGCAGAGCAACAAGGCGGACTAAGTGGTAAGCCTCTAAATTCGCTAAGTACGCATTTGATTACTAGATTAGCAAAAGAACTCAATGGGCGATTACCGATTATTGGCAGTGGTGGTATTCATTCTGTTTCATCAGGGCAGGAAAAAATAGGTGCAGGAGCTAGGTTGTTGCAAGTTTATTCGGCAATGATTTACCAAGGACCTAGATTAATTCAAGAATTGGCAAAACATATCAACCTCAATAAATAACCCTCCTACAAGCGGTTAAAATTTGTAAAAAAATTGCAAGTTTTAACCGCTTGCTTATTGGTAGCGCTAGCTTGTACGGGTCAAAAAAATAGACAAAATAGGGCAATTTTGCTATCTTGTTGGCAAAAATTTTTCTACAAATTTTCAACATTTTTTAGTAAACGTTAAAATATGTTTAAAATCAAGTAGATAAATCAAAGATATTCACTCGAATAGAAAACAGGTTTTTACATTTTGTTAAACTTTCTGTGTGTTTTATGTTTAGTCTATTCAAGTGAATGTTTATAATTTCATCAAACGATAAGTCCTAATTTCATAGCACTTATCACTCATTATTTACTTAAAATAAGGACAACCTATGTCAGAGTTAGAAAGAGATGTAGATCCATTTGAAACAAAAGAGTGGTTAGAATCACTTGATTCATTAATCCGTGTAGAAGGTGTTGAACGTGCACAATTCATTATCGATGAGTTATTAAGCCAAGCGCGTAAAGATGGCGTGCCAGTTCAATCAGGTGTAACAACAGCGTATGTGAATACTATCCCTGTATCAGCACAACCAGCTTACCCAGGTGACCACAAAATCGAGCGCCGTATTCGTTCAGCAGTACGTTGGAACGCTATCGCAATGGTTTTACGTAGCCAGAAGAAAGATCTTGATTTAGGTGGCCATATTTCAACATTCCAATCAGCAGCAACAATGTACGAAGTGTGCTACAACCACTTCTTCAAAGCAGCAACTGAGAAAAATGGTGGTGACTTAGTATTCTTCCAAGGTCACGCTGCACCAGGTATGTATGCTCGTGCTTATGTTGAAGGTCGTTTAACAGAAGAACAACTTGATAACTTCCGTCAAGAAGCATTTGTAGATGGTTTATCTTCATATCCACACCCGAAATTAATGCCTGAGTTTTGGCAATTCTCAACCGTATCAATGGGTTTAGGTCCTGTTAATGCAATTTACCAAGCTCGTTTCTTAAAATACCTTGAAAACCGTGGTTTAAAAGATACTGCAGATCAAAAAGTGTATGCATTCTTAGGCGATGGCGAGATGGATGAAATTGAGTCTAAAGGTGCATTAACTTTCGCAGCTCGTGAAAAATTAAATAACTTAATCTTTACAGTAAGCTGTAACTTACAGCGCTTAGACGGCCCAGTAAATGGTAACGGTAAAATCATTCAAGAATTAGAAGGTTTATTTACTGGTGCAGGTTGGGAAGTAATCAAAGTATTATGGGGCAGCAACTGGGATAAATTATTTGCGAAAGACACTTCTGGTAAGTTAGCGCAATTAATGATGGAAGTGGTTGATGGTGACTACTTAACATTCAAATCTAAAAATGGTGCTTACATTCGTGAACACTTCTTCGGTCGTTACCCAGAAACAGCTGCATTAGTAGCAGATATGACTGATGATGAAATTTGGGAGCTTCGCCGTGGTGCACACGATAGTGAAAAACTTTACGCTGCGTACGCAAAAGCTCAAAAATCTGATAAACCAGTAGTGATTTTAGCGCACCAAGTTAAAGGTTATAAAATTCCTGAAGCAGAAAGTAAAAATACTGCTCACCAATCGAAAAAAATGTCATTAGAAAGCTTAAAAGGCTTCCGTGACTATTTCGAATTGCCATTAACTGATGAACAAGTTGAAAATCTTGAATACATCAAATTTGCAGAAGGTTCTGAAGAATACAACTATATTCACGGTCACCGTAAAGCATTAAATGGTTATGTTCCTGCTCGTCGTACGAAATTCGATGTAGAGTATAAAGTACCTGCATTAGAAGAATTTAAAGCGTTACTTGAAGAACAACCACGTGGTATTTCAACCACAATGGCATTTAGCCGTGTATTAAATATCTTATTGAAAGATAAAAATATTGGTAAAACAATCGTTCCAATGATCGTGGATGAAGCACGTACATTCGGTATGGAAGGTTTATTCCGTCAAGTAGGTATCTATAACCCACACGGTCAAAACTATACGCCTTCAGATCGTGATTTAGTAGCTTACTACCGTGAAGCAAAAGATGGTCAAGTATTACAAGAAGGTATCAACGAATTAGGTGGTGCTGCTTCTTGGGTAGCTGCGGCAACTTCTTACTCTGTAAGTAACCAGCCGATGATTCCATTCTTCATCTATTACTCAATGTTTGGTTTCCAACGTGTGGGCGATATGATGTGGTTAGCAGGTGACCAATTAGCCCGTGGTTTCATGGTTGGTGGTACATCTGGCCGTACAACATTAAACGGTGAAGGTTTACAACATGAAGATGGTCATAGCCATATTCAAGCAGGTATTATTCCTAACTGTGTTACTTACGACCCATCATTCGCATTCGAAGTTGCAGTAATCATGCAAGACGGTATCAACCGTATGTACGGTGAAAAACAAGAAGACGTATTCTACTATATGACTACGTTGAACGAAGTGATGGATCAACCTGCAATGCCAGAAGGTGCAGAAGAAGGTATCCGTAAAGGTTTATATAAATTTGAAACGGTTGCGGGTAAAGGTAAAGGTCACGTTCAATTATTAGGTTCTGGTGCAATCATGCGTCACGTTCGTGAAGCAGCACAAATCCTTGCGAATGACTACGGTGTAACTGCAGACGTATTCTCAGCACCATCATTCAATGAATTAGCACGTGAAGGTAACGATGCGGTACGCTGGAATTTATTACATCCAACAGCAGAACAACGTGTTCCTTATGTAGCGCAAGTGTTAGCTGATTTACCAACAGTAGCTTCAACTGACTACGTGAAACAATATGCGGATCAAATCCGTGCATTCGTACCAACAAAACACTATCACGTGCTAGGTACAGATGGTTTCGGTCGTTCAGATAGTCGTGCAAATTTACGTGAACACTTCGAAGTAGATGCACGTTATGTTGTGATTGCAGCATTATCACAATTAGCGAAAGAAGGCACAGTAGAAACTAAAGTGGTTGCTGATGCGATTGCTAAATTCGGCTTGAACGTAGATCGTATTAACCCGTTATATGCATAATCAGTAGGGACGCGAAGCTTCGCGTCCACATAAAAAGATAAAGGATGCCACACGTGGCGTCCCTGCAATAAAAAAGGATTACCAAATGTCAAAACAAATTAATGTACCAGACATCGGTTCGGATGAAGTAAGCGTAACCGAAGTAATGGTAAAAGTAGGCGATACTATTACTGTAGATCAATCGATTATTAATGTGGAAGGTGATAAAGCTTCAATGGAAGTGCCAGCACCAGAAGCAGGCGTAGTGAAAGAAGTTTTAGTAAAAGTTGGCGATAAAGTAACAACTGGTTCACCAATGTTAGTGTTAGACGCGGCAGATGTAGCACCAGCTCCATCAGCTGAAGCACCAGCACAACAAGCAGTAGCTGCGCCAGCAGCATCAGCAGTAGTTGAAGTGAATGTACCTGATATCGGTTCAGATGAAGTTAATGTAACTGAAATTATGGTTAAAGTTGGCGACTCAGTTGAAGTTGATCAATCAATCATTAACGTTGAAGGCGACAAAGCTTCAATGGAAGTACCAGCTCCAATCGCAGGTGTAGTAAAAGAAATTTTAATTAATGTTGGCGATAAAGTAACCACTGGCAAATTAATCATGAAGTTTGAAACCGCATCAGCAACACCAGTCGCTACAGCGCCAGTTCAAGCAGAAGCACCAGCAGTTGCAACGGCAACAGTAATTAAGGATGTAAATGTACCTGATATCGGTGGTGATGAAGTAAACGTAACTGAAATCATGGTAAATGTTGGCGATACAGTATCAGAAGAGCAATCTTTAATTACTGTTGAAGGCGACAAAGCATCAATGGAAGTACCAGCGCCATTTGCAGGTGTAGTAAAAGATATTTTAGTGAAATCTGGCGATAAAGTATCAACAGGTTCATTAATTATGCGCTTTGAAGTTCAAGGTGCTGCACCAGTAGCGACTCCAGCACCAGTTGCACAAGCAGCTACTCCAGCGCCAGTAGCACAGACAGTAGCGCCTGCACAAAGCGGTAATGTTTCTGGCTTGAGCCAAGAGCAAGTTGTAGCAAGCAATGCATATGCACACGCAACACCAGTAATTCGCCGTTTAGCGCGTGAATTTGGCGTGAACTTAGATAAAGTTAAAGGTACAGGTCGTAAAGGTCGTATCGTTAAAGAAGATATCCAAGCATATGTTAAAACTGCAGTTAAAGCATTTGAAACAGGTACTGTTGCAGCAACAGCAGGTAATGGTGTGGCAAATGGTGCAGGTTTAGGCTTATTACCATGGCCGAAAGTTGATTTCAGTAAATTCGGTGAAGTAGAAGAAGTAGAGTTAAGCCGTATCAATAAGATTTCTGGTGCAAACTTACACCGTAACTGGGTAATGATTCCACACGTTACACACTTCGATCGTACAGATATCACAGAATTAGAAGCGTTCCGTAAAGAACAAAATAAAGTTGTTGAAAAACAAAAACTTGATGTGAAGATTACGCCAGTCGTATTCATCATGAAAGCGGTAGCGAAAGCATTAGAAGCATACCCACGTTTCAACAGCTCAATTTCTGAAGACGGTCAAAAATTAACGATTAAGAAATACATCAACATTGGTGTTGCGGTAGATACGCCAAACGGCTTAGTTGTTCCTGTATTCAAAAATGTGAATAAAAAAGGCATTATCGAATTATCACGTGAGTTAATGGAAGTTTCTAAGAAAGCGCGTGACGGTAAACTTTCTGGTTCTGACATGCAAGGTGGCTGTTTCACAATTTCAAGCCTTGGTGGTATCGGTACAACTCACTTTACCCCAATCGTGAATGCGCCAGAAGTTGCAATCTTAGGTGTGTCTAAGTCTGAAATGGCACCTGTATGGAATGGTAAAGAGTTTGAACCACGCTTAATGCTTCCTCTTTCTCTATCATTCGACCACCGTGTAATTGATGGTGCTGATGGTGCAAGATTCCTAAGCTACATCAATGGTGTATTAGCGGATATTCGTCGCTTAGTAATGTAATAGGTAAGCGGTCGAATTTGTAAAAGTTTTTGCAAAATTGACCGCTTGTAGGGACACACTGCGTGTGTCCATGGACGCAGGTAATGCGTCCCTACAATTAAAAAGGAAAAATTATGAGCAAAGAAATTAAAACGCAAGTCGTGGTACTTGGTGCGGGTCCTGCTGGTTATTCAGCGGCATTCCGTTGCGCAGACTTAGGCTTAGAAACGGTTATTGTTGAACGTTATTCAACTTTAGGTGGTGTATGTTTAAACGTAGGTTGTATCCCGTCTAAAGCATTATTACACGTCGCAAAAGTAATTGAAGAAGCAAAACATGCGGAAAAAAATGGTATTACTTTTGGCGAACCGACAATTGATTTAAATAAAGTTCGTGCGGGTAAAGAGGCGGTTGTAGCAAAATTAACAGGTGGTTTAGCGGGTATGGCTAAAGCACGTAAAGTAACTGTTGTAGAAGGTTTAGCAGCATTTACTGATCCAAATACTTTAGTTGCACGCGACCGTGATGGTAACCCAACAACAATTAAATTTGATAATGCGATTATCGCTGCAGGTTCTCGTCCAATCGAATTACCATTTATTCCACATGAAGATCCACGTATTTGGAACTCAACAGATGCACTTAAATTAAAAGAAGTGCCGAAAAAATTATTAATTATGGGTGGTGGTATCATCGGTTTAGAGATGGGTACTGTTTACCATGCATTAGGTTCGGAAGTTGAAGTGGTTGAAATGTTCGACCAAGTAATTCCAGCTGCGGACAAAGATATTGTTGCGATTTACACTAAACAGATCGAGAAAAAATTCAAGTTAATGCTTGAAACAAAAGTAACGGCTGTTGAAGCGAAAGATGATGGCATCTACGTTTCAATGGAAGGCAAAGCATGTAACGATACTAAACGTTACGATGCGGTGTTAGTTGCTATCGGTCGTGTACCAAATGGTAAATTAATTGATGCGGGTAAAGCAGGTGTGAACGTTGATGAGCGTGGTTTTATTGCAGTAGATAAACAAATGCGTACAAACGTGCCACATATCTTCGCTATCGGTGATATCGTAGGTCAGCCAATGTTAGCACATAAAGGTGTTCACGAAGGTCATGTTGCTGCTGAAGTGATTGCAGGTCAAAAACACTACTTCGATCCAAAAGTGATTCCATCAATCGCTTATACTGAGCCAGAAGTTGCTTGGGTTGGTAAAACCGAAAAAGAGTGTAAACAAGAAGGCTTAAACTATGAAGTGGCTAAATTCCCTTGGGCTGCTTCAGGCCGTGCAATTGCTTCTGAATGCTCAGAAGGTATGACTAAACTGATCTTCGATAAAGATACACATCGTTTACTTGGTGGTGCAATCGTAGGTAGTAACGGTGGTGAGTTATTAGGTGAAATTGGTTTAGCAATCGAAATGGGTTGTGATGCTGAAGATATCGCTTTAACTATTCACGCTCACCCTACATTACATGAATCTGTAGGTTTAGCAGCGGAAGTGTTTGAAGGCTCTATCACAGACTTACCAAACGCAAAAGCTAAAAAACGCTAATACGTTAGTTTAATATTTATACAAGCGGTCGAAATTCGCAAAAAATAGCAGAATTCGACCGCTTTTTGATCTGCCCCCCAAAAGTTGGACAGGTTAGTACACTATAAATATTGAGCTCTGTATTGTGCAGGGCTCAATCCTTTTAAATCCATTTTAATACGCTTTTGGTTGTAATACATCA
>NZ_CABFJY010000004.1 GCF_901687125.1 Actinobacillus vicugnae | reverse complement strand
AAAAATTACTGGTGAACAACACGAATTAGTTACCGAATTTGTGTGGGACGGTAGCCATCTTGTGCAAGAAATCGATCACAAAACCGACCGCACTTATAACTATATTTATAGCCACCTGAACAGTTATGAGCCTTTAGCGCAAGTTTATAATGAGGGCGATAAACAAGTTGTAAATTACTTCCATTGTGATCAAATTGGCGTGCCTCGTGAAATGACGGGTAGCCAAGGGAACATTATTTGGAAAGGGAGCTATTACGCGTGGGGGCAACTCAAGCCAACGCGCGAGCATTATTCCGTTCATCAGCCATTCAGACTTCAAAACCAGTATTTTGATCGGGAAACTGGGCTTCACTACAACTTCTTACGTTACTATAACCCAATTTTAGGGCGGTTTATCAATCAAGATCCAATTGGGTTGCAAGGTGGAGAGAATTTATATCGACTTGAAGGAACAGCTCAAAATCAAACAGATCCATTAGGGTTATTTGTACCTGCTATACCAATATATGCTATTTGGGGGCTATTATTCGGTACGGCAACCTATATAGCTGTAGACGGTACAATCAAAGCAATAGATGAATCTCAAAAATCTTCTAGCTCAACTTCCTCTGCTCCTACTATAACAAAAGAATGTGATAAAAATAAATGTCCTCCTTGTGAACCGTATCCTGTAGGTACAGTAGGATATCAAGGTCCTAAGACATCTCAAAGGGGAATTCACGGAGTTCGATCAGGCTCAGGTGAAATGCACTATATCTTATTTGTAGTACAACAGCTTCCGCCTGAAAAGGGATGTACTTGCCGTTGGCAAGAAGATAAAAGAATTGCGGGTCATCACTATATGAATCAGCCAAATCCTTTTGTTACAGTGAATTTAAATGGTAAAGGTAGACTACCAAGTTATCCTTAGTTCGGATTGAGGTATATTATGTATAGAATAGAATACTTAGAAATTTTTAAAAACTTTTTTGTTTTGGGAAATAAATGTTTAGTTATTCCAGAACTATGGGATAGTTTGGATTGGAATGATGAAAATTATATAAATTGTATTAGTGATAGTGTATCGACTTACTACCATACAGATAGATTTTCACCAACATTTTTGTATATGAAGAGTAAAAGTTTTTTTTCTTATTTAGAAAAATTTAACTATTTTTCAATATTTACATCGATAGATATTTCTGATAAAAAAATTCCATTGAATAACACTAACAAATTTCATTTGTCATCATTATATGGTGAAGTTGAAGAGAATTTAGTTTTTGTTGGATGGAACCCTCGTTGTTCTATTGGTTCAGCGATTACTGATGGTCGATATCCTATTTATTTTTCAGATAATAAAAACGGAGAGAAAACAATTATTGTTGATGATAATTGTCTTGTAAATGAGTTTGGGTTATTAAAAACTGAAGAGCAGTGTCAGTATATATGTAATCTAAATAATCTGGATGCTGAGTATAATGAAGGGGATTATTGGTATCCCTCAAAATTATATGTAGATCAGTATACATATAAAAAAATAAAAAATTTACCATAAAATGTAAAATTTACAAACGTAATTTGTATGGGATGGTTTGCACCTCGTGCAAGAAATCGATCACAAAGCCGACCGCACTTATAACTATATTTATAGCCACCCGAACAGTTATGAGCCTTTGGCGCAAGTTTACACGGAAAACGGCGAGCAAGTAGTTAATTATTTCCACTGCGATCAAATTGGTATTCCAAGAGAAATGACGGATAGTCAAGGCAATATCATTTGGAAAGGAAGCTATTACGCCAGGGGACAACTCAAATCAAATCGTGAGCATTATTTAGCTCATCAACCATTTAGATTACAGAACCAGTATTTTGATCAGGAAACAGGACTACATTATAACTTTTTCCGTTATTACAATCCGATTTTAGGGCGATTTATTAATCAGGATCCGATTGGGCTTGCTGGTGGAGAGAATTTATATCGATTTGCAAATAATGCTCAGTCAAAAATTGACCCGTTAGGATTAACGCCGAATTGCCCTTTTGGTTCAGCAGAATCTCTACAGGGGTTAGCTACACAAGCAAAAGGGCAACAAATTTTACAACAAATCCATGAAAAGGCATATTTTGAAAGTGAAGGAAGTATTGGTTTGGAAACAAATTTAGATATAAGTTTGATCAAGAAACTAAATGGTGCAGTCGGTGCAATATTAACCAAGAATAAAAATTCTAACGCTGTAAATGTGTGTGCCTATGCCTCGAAATGTGATGGTGTAGAAATTGGAGGTGGGGGAAGTTTATCCCTTCAAGGTGTAATTTCTGATGCTGGGACAACGTCTGGAGTATCGCATTCAATGTGCGCTGGTGTTTCAGGCTCGGTTTTGGGAGGCGTTGCTGGATCTGCTTGTATTGATGGTGTTGGAGGTAAATCGCTTTTAGGCGGAATACAAGCTGGAGCAGGTTTAGGTGCAAACACCAAACAATGTGTTCAATTTACAAAATGTACTGATTTTTAAAAACAGGAAATAAATATGAAAAATATATATTTACTAATAATGCTAATATCTAATAATGTTTTTTCATCTGAATTAGATAAATCTTGTGAAGAAATTCTAATTAATTTTAAACAGGCTAACTCAGTGGAGAAAGCCAACATCGGATTGGAATATAGGAATAAATACTTTTCTAAATCTAAACAAGAAGAGTCATACTGTTTAATTAAAAGCGCAATGAACGATGGATATGTTGAAGCAGAAGCTATATTTTCTCAATTCTATAATGAAGGAGAATTTGTGGATAAAGATCCTATAAAAGGATTTGATTTAACACTTAAAGCTAGTAATAAGGGTTCTCTAATGGCGCTAAATAACTTAGGAAGTTATTATTTCAATGGGGTGTCTATCCCTAAGGATTTAGAAAAGGCAATATCTTATTATAAAAAAGCTATTGATAAAGGAAGTAACTTAGGAAAGTTAAATTTAAGTTATGCTTATTTAGTGGGTGAAGGCGTGCCGAAAGATATAAATAAAGCAATTCAATTGGCTAAGGAAGTTGTGAATGATCCTAGCCAAGTTATGGCATATGAGATGGCTTTAACTAATTTAGGTGGATATTATGGGCTACTCGGCTTAAAAAAGGAAGAATTATATTGGACTGAAAAAGCCGCCAAATTAGACGAGCCTAATGCACAAGTCAATTTAGGTGTTATGTATGCTACAGACAGTGAATTTTTAAATAAAGAAAAATCATTATATTGGTTAAATTGAGGCATTGAGCGGGGAAACCCGCAGGCTTATTTTACTTTAGGTAATTTTTATGATAATGGAGCGCCTGTTTTTGAGAAGGACGACAAAAAAGCCGTAGAGCTTTATACAAAAGCCGCGGAATTAGGAAATGATAAAGCTCAATATAAATTAGGGTATAAATTGTTTCATAATCATCAAGAAAAAGAGGCGTTGGCATGGTTTTTAAAAGCGGCAAATGAGCATGATAATGCAAATGCAATTGTTTCGTTATATCAAATCTATTCCAAAGGCACAAAAGATATTCCGCAAGATTCGGAAAAAACCGACTATTGGTTGGAAAAAGCCAAAGAAAACGGTTTTAAACCCGCGGAATAGGTTGCGCAGGAAAAACCAGGAATACAGCTATGACCCGCTTGGTAGACGGATTTACAAGCGGTCGGTTTCAGATGAAAATTTACGAATAGATTTTGTGTGGGACGGTTCGCATTTAGTGCAAGAAATCGATCACAAAATTGACCACACTTACAACTATATTTATTCAAATTCAAATAGTTATGAACCTCTTGCGCAGGTTTACACAGAAAACGGCGAGCAAGTAGTAAATTATTTTCATTGTGATCAAATTGGTATTCCAAGAGAAATGACGGATAGTCAAGGCAATATCATTTGGAAAGGGAGCTATTACGTGTGGGGGCAACTCAAACGAAGCCACGAAAACTACACAGCTCACCAACCTTTTAGACTTCAAAATCAGTATTTTGATAAAGAAACTGGTTTGCACTATAACTTCTTCCGTTATTACAATCCGATATTGGGCAGGTTTGTTAATCAGGATCCTATTGGGTTTGCTGGTGGGGAAAATTTATATCGGTTTGCAAATAATGCTCAACATTGGATAGATCCTTTAGGACTTGAAACTTTTATAATTAACCGAGATCTTGCAGTGTTAGGTTCTAGTGCTAGATCTAGAGCAAATCCTATAACACATACATTTGTAGCTATTTCAGATAATAATGGAAGGATTATTAAGACATATAGTTGGGGAAATGATGCTAATTTAAGAGGGTGGAATGTAGATCAAGAATTAGATTTAACTACTGCTCAGCAAGCGTTAGATGAAGGACTAGCTGGAAGAGTAGCTGATAGAAGTTTTGATTATTATGTCCATGAAGCATTTGATGATTTAAATATTCCTGAGAATGAACATGCCAACTGGTTCTTAGTTAATAATTGCAAGGCAGAAACTAAAAATTTACTTGAAAGAGCCCGTGAATTACAACGGCAAAATAATCAGTTACTACAATTTATTTCTAAATAAGGAGGTGTTATGTTTAAACTTATCTCTTTTTATTTTTTAATATTATTATTTTCTAGTGCATTTATTGTTTTGTGTTATGGAATTTCTCAGGTGAAACCTATGGTTTTTTATTTATGGGTGTTGTCCTTAGTTTTTTATTAAGTTTTTACCTAGGGTGGAAAAATGAATTAAATATTTTAATAAATATATTATTAATGATATTTATTTCCTCTTTTGTTTTTTTGCTAAGTTTATTTTTTCTTGTTAGGATTTGGGGGGGTGATCAAAAAAGAATAATATAAAATAGGTGGTAAATAATGATTATTGTATCCTTAATGATAATCTTTTTTATAATTTTAGGTTTTGTTATTTTAAAAAATACAACCATGATTTATATTACATTATTTTTTATTGCTCTTCTTGTAGGTTTTTATATTTGTAATTATAGAGATGTTAATAGTCTTGCATGGATGATTGTTGAAGGTAATGCATATGAAAAATTAATAGACGAAAAATTTAAGTTTAAAACTAAAAACTTACTAAATGTAACACTTAGCAAAAATATTAATTACCAACTACGGGTTTATTTAAAACCTTATTTGAAAACCGAAGTTGATGTTTTAATTCAAGAAGAAAATTTGAAAGCTCTAAAAGAGGTTATTGTGTCAGTCTATAATGATGAAGAGTTTTTTACCTCTTTTCGATTGTATAAGCATGAAACTGGTAGTTGGACAGATGGAACGATTATCTATGAGGACGGATCTAGGCATTCAGTAGTAACTGGCTTTTTATCTGAAAAGTTTACAGTTCCATTTTTGTTAACAGAAAAAAATATTAGATTTATTTTTGAGCTTGACAATCATGAACTTATCGATTTTTTTTAACAAAAAAGATATTCAAGTTAGCATTGTTCAGCCGACCTTGTAAATACATGAAAATATTGGTTTTACAACAACAGGGGTTTTCTCTGAAAACTCTAGAGATAAATATAAATGCTCTGATGTTTACTATGATGATAAATTAATGAGGCAAGCTGTTGAAAATGTAAAACAGCAAAAAATAGTTAAGTGTCAATCTACTTTTTTGAGAAAATGTGGCACTGCATTACGATTTGGTGATGATGGATATAATTTTCTACTTAATAATTGCCAAGATTTTGCAACAGAAGTAGAAAAAGAATATATAAAATTAGAAAGACAAGGTGGTATTAAATGAAATTAATTAATAAATTTTATGAGAGCCTTATTCCATATAATATAGTGAATTCTGCTTATGTTATTGTTGTTTCTATTATTTCATTATCTTTGAATTATAAGCCTTTGTATTACCTTCTATGGTTTGTTATAAATGATGATGTTGGATTGTTTATATATTTCCCAATTATTTTGTTTTTTGTTCAATTTTATATTATTTATACAAATAAAGGGCTAAGTAATTATACTTATCTGAAAATAATTGTTAATCTTATCTTTATGTTGGTTCTGTCTTATTTTATATTTTATTTTATATTTTTTTGTGTTTTTTATAAGGGGGAAGCTATATGATTGGAATACTATTTTTGTGGCGAGTGAGATTTCAGTTAAGAGAAAGAATAAAATCCACTAGCTAAATTATAATAGAAATATGATTTACTTAGCAGACGAATTTACAAGCGGTCGATTTTGGACGAAAATTTGCAAACGGAATTTGTGTGGGACGGTTCGCACCTTGTTCAAGAAATCGATCACAAAGTCGACCGCACTTATACTTATATCTATTCACACGCAAATAGCTACGAGCCTTTGGCGCAAATTTACACTGAAAACGGCGAGCAAGTAGTTAATTACTTCCACTGCGATCAATTGGTATCCCGTGTGAAATGACAGGTAGTCAAGGGAATATTATTTGGCGTGGAAATTATTACGCGTGGGGTCAGCTTAAACCTAACCGTGAAAATCACACAGCTCACCAACCATTTAGATTACAGAACCAGTATTTTGATAAAGAAACGGGGTTACATTACAACTTCTTCCGTTATTACAACCCGATTTTAGGGCGATTTATTAATCAGGATCCGATTGGGCTTGCTGGTGGAGAGAATTTATATCGACTTGGGGATAATGTTCAAAACTGGAGAGATCCATTAGGTTTATATACAGAGATAATAATTTGGGAACCTGTTGGTTGGCGAGCATCATCTTTTGGGCATGTATCATCAAATGTAAATGGAACTAATTATTCTTGGGGACCTAAGGGGTGGGATACTGTTGAATCAGCGAAAACTTATGCTAACAAACAGAATTTCGTTCAGGTGTTGGTATAATTCTGAATTTAACCAAAGAACAAGAAGATAAATTGGAACAATGCTACAAAAGAGAACGTAATTCATATAATTTTGCTATAAATAATTGTGGTGATCCTCATGAAGAATGTTTGACTGAAGTATTAGGAAAAAGAATAACGTACTCTTGCGACCTGTTGCTATTGGTAATGAATTGCATATGTCTAAATATTCAAAAGGGAAAGTAATTTATAAGGGACCAGATGGGCATTGGTATCAAAGCAATCCTATGTCTGGCTATAAAATAAAACCTCGAATCAGAAATTCGAGGTTTTTTATCAACTTTATTAAGCATTTTTGCTATTGCGGGCTTTACGCCATTTCCATGCAAGGTAAATAGCAATGACGCCTAAACCTGCAAAAATAATATGTTGCCCGTTTTTAACTTGTTCATGTAACCAATCAAGATTTTGTGCGCCATAATCGCCCAAATAAACCCAAATTGGTACTGAAATAATTGCAGCACAAAAATCAACTAATAAAAAGCGTGTATAACTTACACGACATGTAATACCTGAAACCAGATAGACTACCGCACGTAAACCAGGTAAGAAACGAGCTAAGAACAATAGGCGATTGCCTTGTTTTTCAAAGCGTTCTTGTACCATTTGGTAACGTTCTTCAGTAACGATATTCCGAATTAAAGGAAATTGACGAATTTTTTCGCCGTAAATACGACCTAGCCAATACATCGTGCTATCGCCAATAAGCACGCCAAGCATACTCACTACTAACATCCAATGTACATTGGTATAACCTAAACCTGAAATTACCCCACCAGAAACGAGTGTAATATCTTCAGGAATCGGTACGCCAAATCCGCACGCAAGAAGAACTAAAAATACAGCCCAGTAACCATAGCTACTAAAAAAGCTAATTAAAAATTCCATGCATACAACTCCTTATTAATCAATTTTATTTAAATTACGAACAGAACGACGTAAAACTAACTCAGGGTGAAACTCAATTATTTGCGGTTGATATTGTGATTTATCTGTTTTAATTCGCTCTAATAATAAGTTTAACGCTTTCACGCCTAAACGAGATTTTGATTGGTGAATCGTCGTTAATGGCGGAGAGTAGAAGCGTGATGAATGGATATTATCATAGCCAATAATTGATACATCTTGTGGTACACTGAGCCCTTTTTCACTTAATGCTGAAATAGCGCCAAGTGCAATGGTATCGTTAAAGCAAAATACTGCGGTTGGCAATTTGTCTAAGCGGAGTAAGTTGTTCATTTGTTCAAAGCCACTTTCAGGTTCAAAGTCGCCTTCTAACACCCATTCTTGGCGAATTGGTAAATTCGCTTCTTGCATAGCTTTTACAAAACCTTCATAACGCTCTTTCACCGTAGTTTTGGTTAATTCGCCTGCGATAACGCCAATATCGGTGTGTCCATTTTCAATTAAATGACGTGTAGCGAGATAACCGCCTTCAAAGCTATTATCTAAAATGACATCGTTATTTTCGTTGGTTTTACCCCAATCCATTACTACCATCGGTACATTGGTGCCATTAAATAACTCCAGTGAATCCCTCGTATATTCAGAGCACATAACTAAAATGCCATCTACACGCTTTTTGATCAGCATATCTAAATGGTTTTGAATTTTTTCTGGTTCATTTTGAGTATTGCATAAAAACAATGAATAACCTTGTTGGTAACAGTAATCTTCTACTGCTAACACAATTTCAGCAAAATAAGGCGCTTCACTAGTGGTAATGATCATACCAATGGATTTGGTGGTATTGACTTTCAGGCTGCGTGCAACCGCACTTGGTGAGTAATTTAACTGTTGAACAGCGTCCCAAACCGCTTTACTCGTATCTTCTGCGACAAAACGCGTTTTATTAATTACGTGAGAGACAGTGGTTGTTGAAACACCTGCTAGTTTAGCAACATCTTTAATAGTAGCCATAATCGTTTCTCTTAGAATTAGAATAAAAATAGTGTCTATTATAGCTAAAATTTGAAAGTTAAGTGTATAAAAAAATGTTCTGATGTCACTTTGGATAAATGAGGGAATGTTTCGCGAGATAAGTTTATCCCGCTAAGCCTTTCTTGAGCATTGGTTCAAAAAAATCATAATCGACTAAAAACGCATCATGTCCGAAGTTAGAATGAAATTCATAGTAATCGACCTGTACACCCGCATTTTCAAGGCGTTGTTTACTTTTATGTAAATCAATCTGCTTAAAAAGTTGATCGCTAGTTACGCCAACCAAGGTATATTTAGCTTTAATCCGTTGAAGCGCTGCTTGTTCATTGGCATAACCCAATGCAGGATCATATAAGTCTAGCGCTCGCAATAAACGTAAATAGCTATTTGCATCAAATCGGTCTAGAAATTTTACCCCTTGATAACTTAAGTATGATTCTACCTGAAAATAATCGCCCCAAATCTCACTTTGTTGTTTAGTTTCACGTCCAAATGCGCGCGCAAGTTGAACATCGGTACGATAGGTGAGCATACCCAACATCCGTGCGATTTTTAGACCGTTATCAGGGGGTAAATTATCATAATAATCACCATGATTGAAATTAGGATCGTTGATAATGGCTTGGCGCATCACATGATTAAAGCCTATTGCTTCAGCACTTAATGTAAGAGAAGAGCAAAGATTAATAATATTATCGATAAAATCGGGATAAGTAATGCCCCATTGGGTGGCTTGCATACCGCCGAATGAGCCTCCAACCACCGCATGCAAATGAGGAATATTGAGTGCGTCTAGCAAAGCTTTTTGCACTTTAACCATATCTTGCACTGTGACAACAGGAAATAGACTACCGTAAGGTTTGTTGGTTTGAGGATTAATTGATGAAGGCCCTGTAGTACCTTTACAGCCACCTAATACATTAGAGCAAATAAAAAAATAGCGATCGGTATCAAAAGCTAATCCTGCACCGATAAAATCTTGCCACCAGCCCTGTTCAGGCGCATTTTTATAAGGCTCAGCATCACCTGTTAAGGCATGACAAAGCAATACTGCATTACTTTTATCAGCGTTGAGTTTCCCATAAGTTTGATATGTTACCTCAACGGGGGATAACTCGCCGCCAAGCGCTAACGCTAAAGGTGAATCTTGAAAAAGAGTAATGCTGTGAGCCATTGATATTCCTAAGGTTTGCAAATTAAGGTAGAAATTTGACCGCTTGTTTTTATCTAGTTTAGACGTCTAAACGTCTTTAATATGTGTAAGGTAGCGATAGGCAATGCATTTGTCAAGGGGATTTTAGACGTCTAAACGTCTAAAACTCTGAGCAAAGGTCATACTTGCAATTTTAGTTAGCTAGGCTATGCTAGAGACTTGAACATTTGTTTGAAAAATTTGTCAGCTTTCCAGCAATCTTAATTACTTTTACTCATTAAATGCATAGAAAAATGGAATTAACTCAACAAAATAGCACTAACAAAAATGTAAAAGCGCCTTTGTTTCAAAGGTGTATACATTTTTTTGCCAAAAGCGCTGTTTTGATAGGATGGGCAAGTATCATTTTAATGTTATTTATTATAGTTATTGATGGTGCAACAGGATTTTACGTTAAAGATCGTATTTATACTGAAGTCGAAAAACTACCTAAATATAACACTGCGGTTGTATTAGGCACTGCAAAATATTATTCAACAGGTACACCTAATCTCTATTATAAATATCGCCTAGAAGCCGCAATATCATTATTAAAAAGTGGTAAAGTTAATCATTTACTGGTGAGCGGTGATAATAAAACACCTTATTATAATGAACCTAAAGTAATGCGAAATGATTTACGCCAAATGGGGGTAAAAAAAGAAAAGATTATGCAAGATTTTGCGGGCTATCGCACTTTAGATTCAATTGTGCGTGCACGGGATGTTTATAAATTAGAACCTTTTGTGATTGTTACACAACAATTTCATTGCGAAAGAGCATTATTTATTGCGAAATATCACAACATTGATGCTGTATGTTTTGCAGCAAAATATCCAGAAGGTCATATAAAAGTTCGGATTAGAGAATTTTTTGCTCGTTTAGGTATGCTCTGGGATTTTATTATGAATACCCAACCAGAGACCCTTGAAAAAGTTGCCTCTCGAGAAATTAAATCTTAATCTTTTTCATCTTTTCTACAACAATCGGTTAAATTTCTACTAAATTTTGCAAAAATAGAAAAATTTAACCGCTTGCTAGTTACTCTAGTAAGCGGTTATTTTTAATTATTTACCATCCCATGCTTTAATTGCATTATGACGGATATCTAAACGGCTTTTTGCATCGCCTTTGTAGTAATTTTTGTCTAAACCACCTTCCCAATCACCATAGTTAGGATTTGGTAATACGATAAATTGTTTACCGAATTTTTCTTTGTTAGCCTGTACAAAATCACGGCGCTCTGCGTTTGGTTTTTTGTAGGTTGCATCACCGAAGTCATTTAAGTTATCGCCGAGGTAAAGTACGATTTCATAACCTTGTTTTTCTATCTCTTCGAAACGAGGTGTTTTATTTGATTTGTCTTTTTTGAGGAAGAGCGTTTGTTCGCTTACACCTGTAAAGCCAAGTTTTTTCATATCATCAATTGTTGCAACTTTTTCATTGCTGTCTTTACGATTTGATACGTAAAACATGGTACCTTTATGACTATTTACATAGTTATTAAATTCAACGGCGCCAGCAATGGCTTGTGTTTGGCGAGCATTTACCCAGCGAGTCCAACTTTCGCCATCGAAAGCGTGATGATTTTTGATTTGCCAGCCAGCATATGGACTGTTATCCACCATAGTTTCATCTAAATCTACCACAACTGCTTTTTTCTTACCTTTGCTTACTTTTGCGTTATCAAATGCAATTTTTGCTATGTTAAATGCTTGATGAGCAAGTGCTTGGTATTCGCCTGATTGTTGCATCCAGTTAATGCCTAGCGTAGCTTGTTCTTGTAATATCATTTCATCGTGTTTTTGGTTGTGATGATGACAAGCCGTTAGTGCAAAAACTGAAGCTACAGTGATAGCGGTAAGTTTAAAAAATTTCATTGTTTTCTCCTTTCGTGTTGTTCCTTCTGCTTTAGCTATTCACCAAAGCCTTCAAAGAGTACAAATAAAGCTTATTTTTGTCTATTCACTTTTACAAAAAAGTGCGGTAGCCTGTATTTCTTTTAATCTAAATCAATAACAAATTAAGGACACAACATGAATGCGCTTTTAAAACTTACACAATTTGTCAGCAAAACTTTTGCGATTTGGGTGATTGTTTTCGCTTTTATTGCGGCACAATTTCCTGAAACTTTTAAACAATTTGTGCCTTGGATTCCGTATTTGTTGGGGATCGTAATGTTGGGCATGGGGTTAACGCTCACCTTTAAAGACTTTGCTGAAGTAACCAAAAATCCTAAAGCGGCTATTTTAGGTGTGATTGCACAATTTATTGTGATGCCAAGTATTGCTTTTGGGCTTGCGAAAATTTTTCAGCTTCCGCCAGATTTAGCCATTGGGGTAATTTTAGTGGGGTCTTGCCCAGGTGGAACTTCTTCAAACGTAATGACTTATTTAGCGAAAGGTAATACTGCGCTTTCAGTGGCTTGTACAACAGTTTCAACGTTGCTTGCACCCGTGCTTACCCCAACGGTGTTCTACCTTTTTGCGAGCGAATGGTTGGAAATAAATGCAAGTGCTATGTTTATTTCAGTGTTGCAAATGGTGTTATTACCAATTTTTATTGGAGTAGTGATTCGTTCGATATTTAAACAAAAGGTAGAGCAGTTTAGCCAAACTATGCCACTTATTTCTGTCTTAGCGATTGTATTAATTGTGACAGCAGTGGTTTCGGTAAGTAAAGATCGTATTATTGAATCTGGCTTATTAGTTTTTTTAGTAGTTGCATTACACAATGGTTTGGGGTATTTACTGGGTTATTTATTTGGACGTATTTTTAAATTGCCCGTTGCGGATAGCAAGGCGATTGCGATTGAAGTGGGAATGCAAAATTCAGGTTTGGGGGCAGCACTTGCAGCATTACACTTTAAAGCGAATCCATTAATTGCAGTGCCAAGTGCAGTGTTTAGTTTTTGGCATAATATTTCAGGGCCATTATTAGCAATGTTTTTTGCAACTATGAAAAACGAAAAAAATAAGTAATTATCGAACCATTTCTATTAAAGTATAAGTTACAAGCGGTCAAAATTTGCAATCTTTCAGCAAAGTTTGACCGCTTGTTTGATTTAGAAACCAGCAGGACCTCGACGAGGTTGGCTACTAATTGATTCGTCATTTGAACGTTGGGTTGTAATTACTTGTTCACCTTCATTTAGCCCTGAAATAATTTCAGTATGTTGGCTATCGGCTAAGCCAAGTTCTACTTTCTTTTCAACCGCTTGGTTATTTTCTAACACCATGACAAAAGCCTTCTGACCTTTTTTCTTTAAGGCAGAAGTGGGAACCACCAATATATTTTCACGTTTAGCAATTTCCACTTGTCCTTGCACTGTCATACCAATACGTAAGCGTTGTTCTGCATTATCTACCAGTGAATTTGCATAGAAGTAAATCGCTTCGGTATTTCCTGCTTTTTCGGTGTATTTATTTGAGGAGCTATCGTCGCTTAGTGTTGTGAGCGCTGGATCTACGCTGTCAATTTTGCTGTGATATTTATGATTCGGCTCAGCCAGAGTAGTAAAAGAAATGGTTTGACCCTGCGCTACTTGTGCAATGTCACCTTCTGAAATCTCTAATTTAATTAGCATTTTTGAAAGATCAGCAACGTGTACAATGGTTGGGGATGTTTGTGCCGAATTTACAGTTTGCCCAACAGAAACAGGTATTGACACGATTGTGCCATCCATTGGTGAAACAATTTGCGTGTAATTTAAGTTTGTTTTGGCATCAGCTACAGAAATTTGTGCCGATTTGATTTGTGATTTAGCTTCATCAACGCTTGCTTTAGCTGCCGCTAATGTATTTTTTGCTGTTTCTAAATCTGCTTGTGATGCACTTGATTGCTTGTATAGTTTGCTTAAACGAGTGTAGTTTGCTTGTGCAACTTCTAAAGCCACTTGAGCTGATGAAAGTTTAGCTTGATAAGAAGCAAGATTTGCTTCAGCAGTGCTTAGGCTATTCGCTTGATTGCTTGAATCAATATCGGCAATTAAATCGCCTTTTTTGACAGTTTGCCCAAGGCTTACATATAAATTAATAATCTTACCTGAAACCTGTGCACCGACTTCGGTACGTTTACTTGCACGAACAGAACCCGTTGCTAATACGCTTTTATTGATCGTGCTACGAGAAACAGGTTCAGTAATATAGTGGACTTTTTGTGATTCATCACTGTTGGAAAGATAAAAGTAGCCTGCAGTAACAACGCCTGCAACGACTAATGTGTTAATGAGAGTTTTTAATTTCATTTGTTTTCCGATTTAAGTCATCAATATAATAAAAGAATAAGCGGTCGTTTTTGACCTAAATTTTGCAAAATTGTTCAGAAAGTTGACCGCTTCTTTTCGCCTTAGATAATGCCAAATATTGCTCGAATATAACTGGCAACCGCTTCATGTTTGTGATTACCGATCACCTCATTATGTGGAAGTGCTTGCTTTAGTCTTGGATCTGCATTTTCCATAATGCAACCTTTACCCACCCGTGAAAGCATTTCAAAATCATTCATTCCATCACCGAATGCAAGGCAATCTTTTAATTCATAGCCTCGTAATTTAACTAATTCTTCAAGAGCATTCGCTTTACAAACGGATTTATTCATCACTTCTAGACAAACGATAGCGGAGTAGGTGATATAAACTTGATCGGCAAAATGTTGGCGAAGATAGTTTTCAACTGGAACCAAATCTTCAGGGGTTTTACCAATAAAGAAAACTTTTTCGGTTTGTCTGCCATGATGTTTACTAAAATCTGCAACTTGGTAAGTAAATCCAGAATCTTTATGATAGTTTTTGAGTTGCTCAATATCAATATTGATAAACCAATCATCAGCTTGATAAGTGTTTAGACAAACGCGGGTTGGATCAAAAGGGACTTGCATTAATTGGAAAGCGATATCTTCGGGTATATAGCGATTGAGAACGGTTTTGCCTGATAAAAAGTTTGCTCTTGCACCATTTGAAGTAATTAACATTGCTTCTGTTAAATCGACTTTATTAATAATATGTTTTACGTCGGGTAAATTTCGCCCCGTTGCCAAAAAAATATCTACGCCTTGTGCGGCGAGCTTGCTTAATGTTTCAATCGTAAATTGACCAATTTTATGTTCTGCATTTAATAATGTGCCATCTAAATCAGAAACGATGGCTTTAAATGGTTGATTCATTGTTATTCCTCACATATTTTTTAGCAACTATTGGTTTAAAGGCTAGCAAATTTATGCTTCCGCTTCAAAATAAATCACTATTTTACGCTATATAAATCAAAAATCGTTTAAAAAATCGCAAAACAGATTAAAAGTGTAAGGCTTTGCCATTTACAAAAAGGCATTGCTTTTATTTGGAGTAAGAATGTAAATTTGGGATTAATTGCTAATTAATTTAGCAATTAAAGAATTAATCACTTTTTTGTGTTTTAAAATTGTTAGGAAAACGTTTGCTAGAAGTGAAAAATTCTATTGACTTCACTCTATTAACGGCTAATATAGCTCTTGTATTCTGAATAACTATGCAAACATAAACACACACAACACAATGGAAAAACTACTTTCTCTCCGACTTCTTCTGTTATCGCATTCTGTGCGAGGATAAAGGTTGGCTGAGTAGAAATAGTTCACTATCCACACTTTACCCGCATACCAATGCGGGTTTTTTTTTATTTTTTCTTGATTTAAAGAAATAATAAAAAAGAAAAACGGGTGTTTACTATAGGTATTTAACTTATTTATTTAAATCGGTGCTTCGGCACGAATGGAGAATCCCATGAGCAATAACAACATTATTATTTTTGATACAACGTTACGTGATGGCGAACAAGCACTTAAAGCAAGTTTAACCGTAAAAGAAAAACTCCAAATCGCGTTAGCACTTGAACGTTTAGGTGTTGATGTAATGGAAGTTGGTTTCCCTGTGTCTTCTGCAGGTGATTTTGAATCAGTAAAAACCATTGCACAACATATTAAAAATAGCCGTGTATGTGCGTTATCTCGTGCGGTAGATAAAGATATTGATGTTGCAGCAGAAGCATTAAGAGTAGCAGAAGCATTCCGTATTCATACTTTTATTGCAAGTTCAGCCATTCATGTTGAATCAAAATTACGTAAAAGTTTTGATGATGTGATTGGTATGGCGGTACACGCTGTAAAACGCGCGAGAAGCTATACCGATGATGTTGAGTTTTCGTGTGAAGATGCTGGACGTACAGGCATTGATAATATTTGTCGCATTGTTGAGGCTGCGATTAACGCTGGAGCAACAACCGTTAATATTCCTGATACAGTAGGTTACTGTTTACCAACACAATATGGCGATATTATCGCAAATGTGATGAACCGTGTGCCGAATATTGATAAAGCAGTAGTTTCAGTGCATTGCCATAATGATTTAGGTATGGCAACCGCAAACTCATTAACCGCTGTATTAAATGGTGCAAGACAAATTGAGTGTACGATTAATGGTATCGGTGAACGTGCGGGTAACACAGCCTTAGAAGAAGTGGTCATGGCTATTAAAACTCGCCAAGATATGTTTAACGGCAAAGATACGCGCATTAATACACAAGAAATTCACCGTGTCAGCCAAATGGTAAGTCAATTGTGTAATATGCCAATTCAGCCAAATAAAGCGATTGTTGGCTCTAACGCTTTTGCGCATTCATCAGGTATTCACCAAGACGGAATGGTAAAAAATAAAAATACCTATGAAATTATGGCGCCAGAAACAATTGGCTTGAAGAAGGAAAAATTAAACTTAACCGCACGTTCGGGTCGTGCAGCAGTGAAAAATCATATGGCAGACATGGGTTACCAAGAAACCGATTATGATTTAGATAAATTGTATGAAGCCTTTTTAAATTTAGCCGATAAGAAAGGTCAAGTATTTGACTATGACTTAGAAGCGCTTGCCTTTATCGATATGCAAGCAGGCGATGAAGATCGTTTACACTTAGATGTGATTACCTCGCAAATGATCAGTGGTTTACCTGCTTCTGCTTTTGTTCAGGTTGAATTAGATGGTAAACGTATCAGCGAAGTATCAAATGGCGGTAATGGACCTGTTGATGCAGTGTATAATGCTATCCTTAAAATTGTGGGTATGGATATTAAAATGTCGCACTACAATCTCACAGCAAAAGGCGAGGGGGCTGAAGCATTAGGGCAAGTCGATATTGTAGTTGAACACGAAAGACGTCGTTTCCACGGTGTTGGTTTAGCTACAGATATTGTGGAATCGTCAGCACGTGCGTTGATTCATGCAATTAATGCAATTTATCGTGCACATAAAGTTGCAGATTTAAAGGCAAAAAAATAAAAGTATTGAAAAAAGCGTAAAAAATTGAAGAAGCGGTTAGATAAAGTGGTTTTTTTGCAAAAATCCAGTAAAATCTGACCGCTTTATTTATAGGATAAAATCAAATCGGTGATTTATTAATCACATGAGTTTTTTGTTAATTGAACATGGAATTTTCTGATATCTAAGTAGTCTAGTAAGCAGTGCGTGTTGCGTCCAGACTAGCCTCTTATGTATTTGATTAAAATGGTTTGTAAATTTTTTAATTCGTTTATTCTTTGATGAACTTTTTCAGTGCTTTATATACTAAGGAGCATATGATATGAAAGTGTCTAAAGAATATACGCGTAATAACGTTAGGAGAACGCAGATAGATGAGTGATCAAGTAACCGATCAAGTATTGGTTGAGCGAGCACAGCAAGGTGATAAAAAAGCGTTTAATTTACTCGTCGTGCGTTATCAGAATAGAGTAGCAGGGTTATTAACTCGTTACGTCGCACGTGATGATATTCCAGATATTGTGCAAGAGTCATTTATTAAAGCTTATCGTTCATTAGAGTCTTTTCGAGGGGAAAGCGCTTTTTATACGTGGCTTTATCGAATTGCAGTAAATACAGCAAAGAATCACTTAACAGCCTTAGGAAGACGTCCGCCTAAAGAGGATATTTTAGCAGAAGATGCTGAAAGCTTTGATGCAGGTGTTCAACTTCGTGAGGGGGATACACCAGAAAATATGGTGTTATCCGAAGAATTAAAACGTGTTGTTTTTGACACAATTGAGAGCTTGCCTGATGAGCTAAAAACTGCAATTACTTTGCGTGAGTTAGAAGGGCTAAGCTATGAGGAAATTGCAGAAGTGATGCAATGCCCAGTAGGTACAGTTCGTTCTCGTATTTTCAGGGCAAGAGAAGCAATTGATGCAAAAATCAATCCTCTTATGCAACAGATTTAAGATTCAATCGGAGTTTATTATGCAACAAAGAGAAACCCTTTCAGCTTTTATGGATGGGCATGATGTTGATGAAGCTTTTATCAACGAATTATGTAACGATCCTGAATTAAAGCAAAAATGGGCGAGCTATCATGCAATTAGCAGTGTTATGCATGGTGATGAAATTATTCTTGGCGATGATTTCTCTGCAAAAATGGAAGCATTGCTTGAAAATGAAGAGATTGAATCTTCATCAGTAGCAAGCACAGAGCCTCAAGCTCAGCCAAAAGGGATGTTACTCAAACTTAAACGTTGGGGAGCGCCACTTATGCAGGCAGGTATTGCTGCATCTGTGTGTTTAGTTGCGGTATTAGGTGTGAATATGATGGGAGCAACGAGTGATGTAGCACAAGCTGATCAACCAGTATTACAAACGCAACCATTTAGTGATTCAGTTCAACCTGTAAGCTATAACGCACCTGAGAAAGATGTGCCTACAGCGGCACAATTAGAGCAACAACAAACTAGAATTAAAGTATTATTACAAGCTAGCGAATTACAACGTAATGCTAATGCAGCTACAGTAACATTAACCGAAGAGCAAAAGGTGAAAGCGCAGACTTCTTCGGTAGAACCCGCTCAAAATAGCGAAACGCAAAAGACTAATTAGGTTTAATTTAGTTTCATTATTGAACAGATTAAATATATTAACCGAATAAGCGGTAAGATTTAGCGAATTCTTTGCAAAAATTTGCTACAATCTTACCGCTTTTTTTATTAGCTATTAAGACCTCTGTCCTGTAAATAGCATATAAGGCAGTTGGCAAATTGAAACAGAATGTGTTCTGGTAGAAGAACAATAGTGCGAGAAAATAAACGATGATGATTGAAACTGCGACAGTAATTGATTATCGAGCAGGTTTAGCGACTGTACAATGCAATGCTAAAAGTGCGTGTGGTGGCTGTGCGGCAAAAATGAGTTGTGGGACGAAATCATTATCTGCGTTAGCAGGAGAGAAATTTGCTCCGCAATTTGAACTAAAAGTGGACGAACCGTTAGTTGTGGGCGAGCAGATTCGCATTGGTTTAGCGGAGCAGGTGCTTTTACGTAGTGTGTTTTGGATTTATGTCATACCGTTATGCGTATTGATTTTATCAGCGGTCGGATTTTCTCAACTTTTTGCAAATGAATTATGGGTTGTACTCGCTATGTGTATCAGCACAGGCGGAGCTTTTATCGGCATAAAAAGAAAGATGGATACAATACAGGAAAGTGAATATACCCCTGTGTTTTTAGGACGGATTTAGTGGAGACAATATGGATAAAATTTGGCTAAAAAATTACCCAGAAGGTTCAGCTCAAACCATTGATGTTAATCAGTATGAATCTTTACTTGAAATGTTAGAGTCAGCTGTTCGCAGACATCCAGATATGCCTGCTTATATCAATATGGGCAAGGTATTAACATTTCGTAAATTAGAAGAGCGTAGCCGAGCATTTGCTGCTTATTTACAGAATGAATTACGCCTAGAAAAAGGCGAGCGAATTGCCTTGATGATGCCTAATTTATTGCAATATCCGATTGCATTATTCGGTGCATTACGTGCAGGATTGGTGGTTGTGAATGTAAATCCACTTTATACGCCAAGAGAGCTGGAACATCAATTAAATGATAGTGGTGCTAAAGCGATTGTGGTTGTGTCAAATTTTGCGGCAACACTAGAAAAAGTCGTGTTTGATACAAGTGTGAAGCACGTGATCTTAACCCGTATGGGAGATCAGCTTTCTTTTGGTAAGCGCACATTGGTAAACTTTATCGTGAAATATGTGAAAAAACTGGTGCCTAAATATAAATTACCGCACGCGGTTAGTTTCCGTGAAGCGTTGAGTATTGGTAAACAGCGCCAATATGTAAAACCAAGCATTTATAAAGACGATCTCGCATTTTTACAATATACAGGTGGTACAACGGGCGTTGCAAAAGGTGCAATGCTGACGCACGGTAGCGTGATTGCCAATGTATTACAAGCAAAATGGGTTGCAGAGCCTTTATTGCGTGGTACTCGTGAACGAATCGCAGTGATTCCGTTACCGCTTTATCATGTATTTGCGCTATCAGTAAACTGTTTGCTATTTATTGAACTTGGTGTAACAGGGTTATTAATTACCAATCCTCGTGATATTCCAGGTTTTGTTAAAGAACTGAAAAAATATCGCTTTGTTGCATTAACTGGCGTAAATACATTGTTTAATGCATTATTGAATAATGAAAATCTGAAAGATGTTGATTTCTCAAATCTAAAATTGAGTGTTGGCGGTGGAGCCGCGATCCAATCAGCGGTTGCAAAACGTTGGCATGAATTAACAGGTAGCCATATTATTGAAGGTTATGGTATGACAGAATGCTCGCCTTTAATTGCCGCAACACGTTCGGACTCAACGGAATATTCAGGTTCAATCGGCATTCCTGTACCAAATACAGATATTCGTATCGTAGATGATGAAGGTAATGACGTTCCAATAGGAGAGCGTGGAGAATTGTGGGTAAAAGGTCCGCAAGTAATGAAAGGTTATTGGCAGCGCCCAGAGGATACCGCAGAAGTGTTGAAAGATGGCTGGATGGCAACGGGTGATATTGTTGTGATGGGCGAAGATCTTAACTTACGTATTGTTGATCGTAAAAAAGACATGATCATTGTGTCAGGATTTAACGTCTACCCGAATGAAATTGAAGACGTAATTGCACATAATCCAAAAGTAAATGAAGTTGTTGCTATTGGGGTACCAAGTAAAGCGTCTGGTGAAGCAATCAAAATTTTTGTTACTAAAAAAGATGAAAGCTTAACGCGTGAAGAGTTACGTAATTATTGTCGCCAATATTTGACAGGTTATAAAATTCCTCGTGAAATTGAATTTCGTGATGAATTGCCGAAGAGTAATGTCGGAAAAATTCTTCGTCGTGTATTGCGAGATGAAGAGTTAGCAAAAGTACAAAACGCATAAAATTTTTAGGAAAAGCAGAGTGTAGCGCTCTGCTTTAATCATGTATAACGTAAGCATTTTAATGCTGAGGAGCCACAAATGAAAATTGTAGAAGTTAAACACCCATTAGTAAAACATAAATTAGGATTAATGCGAGCGGCGGATATTAATACAAAAGATTTCCGTGCATTAGCAACAGAAGTGGGCAGTTTATTAACATACGAAGCAACAACCGATCTTGAAACAGAATTAGTAGAAATTGATGGTTGGTGTGGCAAAGTTGAAGTTGAGCGAATCAAAGGGAAAAAAGTAACGGTAGTACCTATTTTACGTGCTGGTTTAGGTATGATGGATGGGGTGTTAGAACATATTCCAAGTGCTCGAATTAGTGTGGTTGGGATCTATCGTAACGAAGAAACCTTAGAGCCAGTACCTTATTTCACAAAATTAGCGAATGATGTGGAAGAACGTTTAGCAATTGTGGTGGATCCAATGTTAGCAACAGGTGGCTCAATGATCGCAACCATTGATTTACTAAAAAATGCAGGCTGTAAACAAATTAAAGTGTTGGTGCTTGTTGCTGCGCCTGAAGGGATTAAAGCACTTGAAGAGGCTCACCCTGATGTTGAATTATTTACTGCTTCAATTGATAGCCACTTGAATGAACATGGCTATATCATTCCTGGTCTGGGCGATGCGGGTGATAAAATTTTTGGTACTAAATAATTTGCTCAATAGGTTAAGCGCTTTCTGAGTTTTCCTTAAACTAAGCGGTCGAATTTGCAGATTTTTTTGCAAACTCGGCCGCTTGTTTTTAGAGACTAAATATCCTCATTGATAATTTCTTCACGGTTATCTATTGCAGGAGGATTATCATATAACCAGTTAGCAAGACGGGCATAGTCTGCAATGCTAAGGTTTTCTGCACGTGCATTTAAATCAATATTCAACGCTTCTAATTGCTCTGGGTTAAATAGGGTTGAAAGTGCATTGCGTAATGTTTTACGACGTTGGTTGAATGCTTGGGTCGTTACTCGGTTTAGCCAATATACGTCTTTTACTGGATGTGGTAATACTTTATGTGGCATTAAACGTACTACCGCAGAATCTACTTTTGGTGCAGGTTTAAATGCTGAAGGTGGAACTTCTAACACGGGCATTACTTGGCAATAATATTGCGCCATAATGGTTAAACGTCCATAAGCTTTGCTGTTTGGTGCTGCACATAGGCGTTTTACCACCTCTTTTTGCAACATAAAATGCATATCTTGAATGAGATCGTGAAACTTAAATAAATGGAACATTAATGGTGTTGAAATATTATAAGGTAAGTTACCAAATACACGTACTCCCTCACCTTCTTTTAATGCAAGGTTTTCAAAATATTCACGGAAGTTAAAACGCAAAGCATCTTGTTCAATCACAGTTAATTTGTGATTTAAGAATGGATGATGACGTAAGCGTTCAGCAAGATCTCGGTCTAGTTCAACGACCGTTAATTTATCAACCTGTTCTGCAACAGGTTCTGTTAATGCGCCTAAACCTGGGCCGATTTCTAATAAGAACTGACCGTTTTTAGGATTGATAGCAGATACAATGTTATGAATCACATTCATATCATGTAAAAAGTTTTGACCAAAACGCTTACGCGCGGTATGACCTAAATGTTTTTTAGAATTTGTAGAACTCATTTTTACTCTTTAGAAATAAGGAAAGAACCTCGCAAGTCGCGAGGTTCTCAAAATTATTTAACGTATTGAACGTCAGCTGTTTTTCTTAATGCTTTAACCCAGTCTTGAGCAGCTTCTTGTGCTTGCTTATCTACTAATTGCTCGTAGGCTCGCTGATGATATGCATCTTCAGTACGGTCACCTTGTTGTGTGCCTGTTACTTTAAGAATATGCCAACCAAACTGAGATTTAAATGGTGCAGTGATTTTATCTTGTTTCGCTGTACTTGCTGCTTTGGCGAAAGCTGGATCATAAATATCTAAGAAATTATAACCTAAATCACCGCCATCTGCTGCAGAAACATAATCTACAGAGTTTGATTTTGCTGCTTGTTCAAAGGTTATTTTACCTGCATTAATATCTGCAGTAATTTGTGCTAATTTTGCTTTAGCTTGAGCATCATTTAATACTGGTGTAGTTTTCAGCAGAATATGGCTAATGCGATATTGGTTACCTGTCACCGTTTTTAATTTACCACTTGCTTTATCTTGTGCTAAAAGTTCTTGCGCACGAGCTTGAACATCTTGCGGTTGAACTTGAATTGACTTACCAATACTGATATTACGTACTTGTTCCATTGCCATTTGCTGTGCAATTTGCTGGCGGTATTGGTTTAAGCTGATACCTTGATAATCTAATGCATCAAGCAGTTGACCGTAAGTAATGCCGTTACGTGCTGCAATTTGCTCAATTACTTGATCTACATGTGCATAATTTACTTTTACACCCGCTTCTTTCACTGCTTTTTGCACGAGAATATCGTCAATAACTTGTTCAACAGCGGCTTTATGCTGTGCTTCGCCTGATTTTTTGCCTAGTAAGCGTTGTACTTGGCTTTCCATTACTGGAATGCCATCCACCATTGCTACTACACGTTCTTCCCAAGCCATAGCAGATTGCGAAACACTAACTGCTGCAACTAATGTGAGTAATAATGATTTTGCAGAGATTAATTTCATTTGTTAATTCCCTTAAAGATTAAAGATAAGCCCTAAAGCCTATTAGAGCAATATTGATAAAAAAGGTTCAGCAGAACATTATTTTATTCATTATTGGCTCGAATTAAAGCGACTTGATTTACACCGTCGTAATGTTGAGTCCTTACTTGAACCTGTTCATTACGAGCTGTTGGAATATTTTTACCTACATAGTCAGCTCGAATCGGTAATTCACGATGCCCTCTATCGACGAGAATAACTAGTTCTATTCGAGTTGCACGCCCAAAGTCGAGTAGAGCATCTAACGCCGCACGAATTGTACGCCCCGTAAAGAGTACATCATCAATCAGAATCACATTTTTACCTTCGATATCAATTTGATCTTCAGCACCTATATAAACAGGATCTTGGTTGATGACATCTAAATCATCACGGTAGAAGGTAATATCTAATGCCATTAATGGCAATTCTGTTTGCGAAAGTTCCGATATTCTTTTTTGCAACATTGCTGCAATTTCAGCGCCACGGCGTTTTATTCCAACTAATACCAAATTATCTAACGATGAGTGTTTCTCAATAATTTGATGAGATATGCGAGAAATTGTGCGCTGAAATTGTTCAGCATCAATAATAATTTTTTCCATTATTGACGTTATTTTGATGCCTGAATTTTTTTGATTACATTGGTGGTGGAACAGCCATTTTCAAAGTTTAATACTTTAACTTCGCCGCCGTTCGCCCAAACTTCTTGACTACCTGCAATTTCTTCAGGTTTGTAATCACCACCTTTAACCAATAAATTAGGTAATATTTCGCCAATCAAGCGTTGTGGCGTATCTTCAGCAAATGGCACAACCCAATCCACAGAAGCTAAACCAGCAAGCACCGCCATGCGCGCGTTCAAATTGTTGATTGGACGAGATTCGCCTTTTAAACGTTTAACTGATCCATCCGTATTTACCGCAACGATTAGGCGATCGCCTAATTTACGCGCGTTTTCTAAATAAGAAACATGACCTTGATGTAAAATATCAAAACAACCGTTCGTCATCACAATTTTCTCACCACGCAGTTTAGCTTGCTCTACTGCACGTTTTAGCTCATCTTCAGTTAAAATGCCGAAGCCTGTTTCTTCTCGGTGGTGAATCGCATTTTCCAATTCGGTTGGGGTAACAGTTGAAGTACCTAATTTACCCACTACAACGCCTGCTGCAGCATTAGCTAAATAGCATGCTTCTTCGTAAGGACGACCGTCTGCAATAGCGGTTGCTAGCACACTAATTACCGTATCACCCGCACCTGTTACATCATAAACTTCTTTAGCTTGAGTTGGTAGATGGAATGGAGCTTGATTTGGACGCAATAACGTCATACCTTTTTCTGAGCGAGTAACCAATAATGCAGCTAATTCAAACTCAGCAATCAGTTTTAAGCCTTTAGCGACAATTTCATCATCATCTTTACAGTGACCTACCACCGCCTCAAATTCAGACATATTTGGCGTTAATAATGTTGCACCACGATAACGTTCGAAATCAGTCCCTTTTGGATCGATGAGTGTCGGCACACCTGCTTTACGGGCAATTTGAATCATTTGTTGTACAGATTCTAATGTACCTTTGCCGTAATCCGACAGTATTAATGCACCATAAGCGGTGATTTCTTGTTCAAGTTTTGCAAGTAGAGAATCGCTTGCTACCTGATGAAAACCTTCTTCGAAATCTAAACGTAATAGTTGTTGATGACGGGAAAGAATACGTAATTTAGTAATGGTTGGGTGCGAATCTAATGCAACACAATGATTTTGGATATTATGCGAATTGAGCAATTTATCTAATGCACGACCTGCATCGTCTTGCCCAATTAAGCCGTGTAGTGCAACAGGCACGCCAAGGCTTGCAATATTCATTGCCACGTTTGCCGCACCACCTGCACGTTCTTCAATTTCTTGCACTTTTACAACTGGCACAGGTGCTTCTGGGGAAATACGATTTGTTGCGCCAAACCAATAGCGGTCTAACATGACATCGCCAAGTACTAATACTTTGGCATGATTAAATTTTGGAGAGTATTGCATCATCATATTTTAATCCTTTTTAATACTGCGAAAATCACCGCAATGACAACGGAGAAACAAGCGGTATTTTTTTACCAGAAATTTGCAAGTTTTTGGTTTTTTTGACCGCTGGTTTCACTATTTATGTGAATTTCTTATCATTATTTTTTGCTTTTCTTAATAAACTTCATCAAACGTTTACGCTTACGTAATTGATTTGGTGTGAGTTTATTTTTCTTACCTGCAAATGGATTGTTCCCTTCTTGGAACTGAATACGAATCGGCGAACCGATAATTTTCAAGCTCTTACGGAAATAATTACTTAAATAACGTTTATAAGAATCCGCTAATTTTTCTACTTGGTTACCGTGAATCACGATAATTGGCGGATTGTAGCCACCTGGGTGCGCATATTTGAGTTTTACACGACGACCGTTTACTAATGGTGGCTGATGCTCATCTGCTGCCATACGTAAAATACGGGTAAGCATTGAGGTTGAAGTTTTTTGTGTTGCACAAGCGTAGGCTTCTTTAACCGAGTCGAATAAGTTACCCACACCAGAACCATGCAATGCTGAAATAAAATGCACACGCGCAAAATCAATAAAATCTAAACGGCGGTCTAATTCTGATTTCACCTGATCTTTAATATCCTGTGATAAACCATCCCATTTATTTACCACGATCACCAATGAGCGACCTGCATTGAGAATAAAGCCGAGGAGTGATAAATCTTGATCTGAGATGCCTTCACGAGCATCAATGGTGAGTAGCACCACATTCGCATCTTGAATTGCTTGTAATGTTTTAATTACTGAGAATTTTTCAACCGCTAAATTCACTTTACCACGTTTACGCACGCCAGCGGTGTCAATAATCGTGTAGTGCTGACCATCACGTTCCATAGGGATATAGATTGAGTCACGCGTCGTACCAGGCATATCGTAAACCACCACGCGCTCTTCGCCGAGGATACGGTTAGTTAACGTCGATTTACCTACGTTTGGGCGACCAACAATCGCAATCTTGATGTTTTTATCTTCAATTGATTCTTCTGCTTCATCTTCAAGCGCTTCATCGAGTAATGCCGTATCTTCTTCATTATCAAAGTCGAAATCGGTATCCCATTCGTCGGCTTCTTCTGTAGCATTTTCATCATTTTCGACCGCTTGTTCAGCGTTTAATTGCTCCCCTAATGGCGCTAGCACTTGTTCGATAAGTTGCGTTACACCACGACCTTGCGCCGCTGCGATTTGTTCTACCTCGCCTAAACCAAGCTGATAAAACTCGGCACAGTGTGAATCTGCATCAATACCGTCAGTTTTATTTGCTACTACCACTGTGGTTTTTTCACGTTGGCGTAAGTATTGAGCAATACCAATATCTGCAGGCAATAATCCCGCACGAGCATCAACTAAGAAAAGCACTACATCTGCTTCTTCAATCGCAAGTAGCGATTGTTCTGCCATTTTTTCTTCTACGCCTTCTTCCGTACCATCAATACCGCCTGTATCGATCACGATAAAATCATAACCAGCAATATTGGCATGGCCATATTTACGGTCACGAGTAAGCCCTGGAAAATCTGCCACCAATGCATCACGAGTGCGGGTTAAGCGGTTAAATAACGTGGATTTACCCACATTTGGTCTGCCCACAAGGGCAACAACTGGAGTCATTATTATTCTGTCCTTCTAAAAATTCAGTCTTTGCGAGTCGCAAAATTGCCACATTATATACTAAAAGCATTGAGAACGGAAAAAGGATCAAAAAAAGCGGTCTATTTTCTGCAAAATTTTACAAAAAATAGACCGCTTGTATTGGGGGATGAAAGTTTAGCATTCTTCTAGCTTGAGTGCTTTAGAAAAACTTTGTAAGCCTTTTGAATTACCGCTTTTTGCCATGGCTTGTAGTGCTTGGGTTGGGGCGTGTAATAGGCTGTTAGTTAATTTATAACTTAATTCATTTAGCACTTTTTCGGGATCTTGACCTGAGTGAATGGCTTGCATTGCCTTATTAAGCAATTCTTGGCGGGTTTGTTCAGCATCTTGGCGATAGCGTTTAATAAGATCGCTAGATTGTTGCTGTTTTAGCCATTCAAAGAAAGCTTTGCATTCTTGCTCTACAATTTCAGTTGCTTGTTCTGCAGCTTGTTGACGTTGAGCAAGATTACGTTGAATAATATTTTGTAAATCATCTACGCTGTAAGAATAGACGGCATCTAATTCGCCCGCTTTTTCATCAATATCACGAGGCACGGCAATATCAATTAACAACATCGGGTCAAATTGGCGTTGTTTTTGCGCAATCGCAACCATTTCTTTGCTAATTAACATATCAGGGCTTCCTGTTGAACTAATCACTACATCCGCTTGATTTAAACCAATTTGTAGGGCACTTAACGAAAGGATTTGCATTGGTGTGCCTAAGCGTTCAGCCAACATTTCAGCTCGCACATGAGTACGGTTGGCAACCATAAGATTGGTTGCACCATGCTGAATTAAATATCTTGCCACTAATTCGATAGTTTCGCCTGCGCCGACTAATAAGAAACGCAATTTGCCGAAATTATCAAAAATTTGGCGAGCTAAGCCACAAGCTGCATAAGCAACCGAAACGGCACTTGCGCCGATTTCTGTTTCAGATCTAACACGTTTAGCCGTAGCAAAGGTACGTTGGAATAAACGAGAAAGTTTGGTTGAAACTTGAGTGCCTTGTGATTGATAAAAGTGTTCGCAATCTTGATATGCTTGTTTTACTTGCCCTAAAATTTGCGGTTCACCTAAGATTAATGAGTCTAATCCGCAAGCGACTTGCATTAAATGGCGAGCAGCTTCAAAATTTTGTTTGAAGTAGATACATTCACGCAACTCAGCATGATTGAGTTGATGAATTTCGGCAAACCAATTAAAGCATTGTTCACGCCAAGCGATGTTGTCTGGATGCTCTTCTTGGGGCGTAATTTCCGCATTGTGTAGATAAAGCTCTGTGCGGTTACAGGTGGATAGAATCACGACGCTTTCAGCTAAACCCTGCTGTTGAATTTGCTCGAACGCAAGCTGACGTTTGATTTCATCAAACGCCACTTTGCCGCGCAAATTCACGGAGGCTGTTTTATGGTTAATACCTAAAGCTAAAATTGTCATTGAATCCCACACAAAAAGAAAACGGCAAAATGCCGCTTAAAACGTTTCCATTCTAGCGAATCAGCTAGCGTAGCGCAATTAATTGTAGAGATTGGTTTGATTTATCACAATTTATATAACTCGAAAGAGGTGGTTGGGGATTTTTAGAAAATCGCCAATTGCGTTTTTATTGTTTTATCAACACTAACAATCATGGCTAAATCCAAGTATAATGCTAGGTAATTTCTAACCGCTAAGCGGTTAAATTTCCGCAAAATTTTACAAGAGGAGGATTTATGGTAGCGATTCGCCGTTCACACGAGCTAAACCCTAGTACATTTGAGTTGGCAAGTTGGAGCGCTGCTTTGCAAATGTCGCCCATAACCTTTGAAGAGTTACAAATTGTGTGGCGTTATGCCCAAGAGAAATTAGATACCGATACCTATCATTTATTGTGGGACGGCATTGAGATGGTCGAGATTTTACACGGCTTGAATATGGATGATGATTCTCTGGTAGCAGCGCTGTTATTTCCTCTCGTTAAACACCATATTATCGATCTTGTTCAAGTAAAAGAGCGCTTTGGCAATCAAGTGAAAAACTTGGTTAAAGGCGTACTTGAAATGGATAATATTCGTCAACTAAGCGCCAATAGCGCCTCTGATCTACAAATCGACAATATTCGTCGTATGCTACTTGCGATGGTGGATGATTTCCGTTGCGTAGTTATTAAATTAGCTGAACGTATCGCCTATTTGCGAGATAAACACCGCCATACGGAAGAAGATCTCGTGTTAGCTGCTAAAGAATGTTCACACGTTTACGCCCCCTTGGCGAATCGTCTAGGGATTGGTCAGCTAAAATGGGAATTAGAAGATTATTGCTTCCGTGCGTTACATCCGCAATGCTATCGAGTGATTGCGTTACAGCTTGGCGAACGCCGTCTTGAACGTGAGAGTTATATTGCAGATTTCGTGGCAAATTTGACCGCTTCTTTAAGCGAACAAATTAACGATCTTGAAGTGTATGGACGTCCAAAACATATTTATAGTATTTGGAAAAAAATGCAGAAGAAAAATCTGCGTTTTGAACAGCTATTTGACGTGCGAGCCGTGCGTGTAATTGTACCGAATTTGCAAGATTGCTACACTGCATTGGGCATTATTCACACCCAATATAAACACTTGCCAGAACATTTTGATGATTATATTGCGCATCCAAAACCAAATGGCTATCAATCCATCCATACTGTCGTGTTAGGCGAAGGCGATAAAACGATTGAAGTTCAAATTCGTACTCGCAAAATGCATGAAGATGCAGAGCTTGGCGTGGCTGCTCACTGGAAATATAAAGAAGGTGCAACAGCGGGGCGTTCAGGCTATGAAGAAAAAATTGTATGGCTACGTAAATTACTAGCTTGGCAGAATGATATTGCAGACTCAGGCGATGTGGTGGCAGAAATGCGTTCACAAGTCTTTGATGATCGTGTTTATGTATTTACTCCTCGAGGCGAAGTAATTGATCTACCGAAAAACGCAACACCATTAGATTTTGCTTATGCAATTCATAGTGAAGTAGGACATCGCTGTATTGGGGCGAAAGTTGCAGGGCGAATCGTGCCGTTTACCTATTTATTACAAATGGGTGATCAGGTGGAAATTATCACCCAGAAAAATCCAAACCCAAGCCGAGATTGGTTGAACCCAAATTTAGGCTTTGTGAACACATCTAAAGCTCGCGCTAAAATTATTGCATGGTTTAAAAAGCTCGACCGAGAGAAAAATATTCCAATCGGTAAAGAAGCACTAGAAGCAGAAATGGTACGTTTGGGGCTTACGCTCAAACAAATTGAACAATATGCGTTACCTCGTTACAACCTAAAACAATTTGATGATTTATATGCAGGGATCGGAGGGGGCGATATTCGTCTCAATCAGCTAAGCCACTATTTGCAAAGTAAATTAATCAAACCAACGGCTGAACAAGAAGATGAAGCGGTGCTCAAGCAAGTTAATAAGCACGCTAATAATGCACAGCAGTACAAAGGTAAAAATGGGCAGATTATTATTGATGGTGTAGGGAATTTAATGCACACCATTGCTCGTTGTTGCCAGCCAATTCCAGGCGATAAAATTGTTGGCTATATTACTCAAGGGCGAGGCATTTCGATTCACCGAGCAGATTGCGAACAATTATTCGAATTGCGTAGTGTGAATCCAGAACGTATCGTGGAGGCGGAATGGGGAACCCACTATGCGAGTGGTTTCAGCCTGGCGGTGCGTGTTACAGCAAATGACCGCAATGGTTTGTTGCGTGATGTGAGTGCGGTGATGGCAAATGAAAAAGTAAACGTATTAAGCGTTTCAAGCCGTATTGATGCGAAACGAGGGTTAGCTATTATGGATATGGACATTGAATTAAGCAATGTTGAATTACTGGGCAAACTTTTGGCTCGTATTGCGCAATTAGACGATGTAATTGAAGCAAAACGTTTATCAAATTAGGATGAAAACAAGCGGTCAAATTTGCAAAAACGACCGCTTGTATATTTTGGCAATTAGGAATACATATGAAAAAACTCGTTATTTTAGGTTCTACAGGCTCAATTGGTAAAAGCACGTTATCTGTCGTGGAGCAAAACAAAACTGAATATGAAGTCTTTGGTTTAGTTGGCGGTAAAAATGTTGAGCTTATGGCTGCGCAATGTTTGTTATTCCAGCCTAAATTTGCTGCTTTAGATGATGAGAAAGCGGCTAAAGCATTAGCTGAACAGCTCAAACAATTCAATTTAAATACTGAAGTATTAAGCGGCCAAAAAGCGATTTGCGAACTGAGCGCACACCCAGAAGTGGATATGGTCATGGCGGCAATTGTGGGAGCAGCAGGTTTATTGCCAACACTTTCAGCGATACAAGCGGGTAAAAAAGTTTTATTGGCAAATAAAGAGTCATTGGTAACTTGCGGGCAAATTTTTATTGATGAAGCTCGAAAATCTGGTGCACAATTATTGCCTGTTGATAGCGAACACAATGCGATTTTCCAATCTATACCACCAGAAGCGCAACAAAAAATCGGTTTTTGTCCGCTTGCAGAATTAGGTATCAGCAAAATTGTTTTAACAGGATCGGGGGGCCCATTCCGCACCAAACCATTGGATGAGTTTGCAACTATTACGCCCGCTCAAGCAGTAGCGCATCCTAATTGGTCTATGGGCAAAAAAATCTCAGTAGATAGCGCAACCATGATGAATAAAGGGTTGGAATATATTGAAGCGCGTTGGTTATTTAATGCAAGCGCTGATGAAATGGAAATTATTATTCACCCGCAATCTATTATTCATTCCATGGTGCGTTACATTGATGGTTCGGTAATTGCCCAAATGGGAAACCCAGATATGTGTACACCGATTGCGCATACGATGGCTTATCCAAATCGTATTAACGCAGGTGTTGCGCCGTTAGATTTCTTTAAATTGAAAGAGCTTACTTTTATTGAGCCAGACTTTGCCCGCTATCCGAATTTGAAATTAGCAATTGATGCGTTTGAACAAGGGCAATATGCGACAACTGCAATGAATGCGGCAAATGAAGTGGCAGTAGAAGCTTTTTTAAATGAGCGTATTGGTTTTATGGATATTGTGCATGTGAATCGAACTGTAGTAGAAAATATTGCACCGATTCAAGTCAGAGAAATCGCAGATGTATTGCATATTGATAAATTAGCAAGAGAATTAGCAGAACAAGCGGTCATTAATCTATAAAATAAAACCTCGAATACATTACATATTCGAGGTTTTTTATTTCAGTTTAGTGTTACTGAATTGCTGCTTTTGAGCGAGTTTTTTTCACTTTAATCGTTTGAGATTTAGCTGGAATGATCTCAATGCCCATTGGTGGATTTTCTAATGCAATAGATAACACTTCGTCAATTGTTTCAACTGCATGGATAGAGAGTGCTGCTTTGGCATTTTCTGGGATTTCTTCCAAATCTTTCTCGTTGTCTTTTGGAATAATCACAGTCGTAATACCTCCACGGTGTGCTGCAAGCAATTTCTCTTTTAAACCGCCAATCGGTAACACTTTGCCACGTAAGCTAATTTCACCTGTCATTGCGACTTCTTTGCGAACAGGGTTGCCTGTTAAGCTAGAGATTAATGCGGTACACATTGCGATACCTGCACTTGGACCATCTTTTGGTGTTGCTCCATCTGGTACATGAACGTGAATATCTCGTTTTTCATGGAAGTCTTCCGCAATCCCTAATTGAGAGGCTCTTGCTCGCACTACCATCATTGCCGCTTGGATAGATTCTTTCATCACATCACCTAATGAACCAGTAAATGAGAATTTACCTTTACCGCTTACTGAAGCGGTTTCAATAGTGAGTAAATCGCCACCAACTTCTGTCCACGCTAAGCCAGTTACCTCACCAACACGGTTTTGATTATCCATTTTTCCGTAGTCAAAACGTTTTACACCTAAGTAATCTGCTATGTTGCCTTCATTTACGATGAGTGATTTCAGCTTTTTATCTAATACTAATGTTTTTACCGCTTTACGGCAGATTTTAGCAATTTCACGCTCAAGACCGCGTACACCAGCTTCACGGGTGTAATAACGAATTATGCTTAAAATTGCATTGTCTTCGATCGTTAATTCGCCCGCTTTTAAACCATTATTTTCTTGCTGTTTCGCAATTAAATGATCACGTGCAATATGCATTTTTTCATCTTCGGTATAACCAGAAAGACGAATCACTTCCATACGGTCAAGTAATGCAGGTGGGATGTTCATCGAATTTGATGTTGCCACAAACATTACGTCTGAAAGATCGTAATCCACTTCTAAATAGTGGTCATTAAATGCCTTGTTTTGCTCTGGATCTAACACTTCAAGTAAAGCTGATGCAGGATCACCACGCATATCTTGTGCCATTTTATCAATTTCATCGAGTAAGAAGAGCGGGTTTTTTACGCCAACTTTCGCCATTTTCATCATTAATGAACCTGGCATCGAACCGATATAAGTACGGCGGTGACCTCGAATTTCTGCTTCATCACGCACACCACCTAATGCCATACGTACGTATTTACGCCCTGTGGCATTAGCAATAGATTGACCAAGCGAAGTTTTACCCACACCAGGAGGTCCAACTAAGCAAAGAATAGGACCTTTCAATTTATTTAAGCGGCTTTGTACTGCTAGATATTCAACAATACGTTCTTTGACTTTTTCTAAACCGTAATGATCTTGATCTAACACCGCTTGTGCTTTAGCTAGATCTTTTTTGACAACAGATTTTTTATGCCATGGCATTTGTAAAACCCAGTCAATATAACTACGTACTACCGTTGCTTCAGAAGAACTTTGTGGCATCGCTTTGAGCTTTTTAAATTCACTGTCTAGTTTTTCTTTTACTTCAACAGGTAATTTAGCCGCATCAATTTTTTCTTTTAGCTTATCTAATTCGCTTTGTTCTGCATCTTCACCATTACCTAATTCTTTTTGAATTGCCTTGATTTGCTCATTCAAATAATAATCACGTTGGTTTTTTTCCATTTGTTGTTTAACGCGATTACGAATACGACTTTCGGTTTCTAATGAATCCATTTCGGTTGCCATTGCAACAAGTAATGCTTCAAAACGTGCAATTAGATTCGCTTCTTCTAATAACGCTTGTTTTTTCTTCACTGGTGCAATTAAATTGGATGAAATCGTATCAGCTAAACGATCTTCTGAAACGATTTTTTGTAATTTAGGCAGAATTTCAGCAGGAATTTTTTTGTTATTTTTTACATAATTTTCAAATTCACTGAGAGTTGCTTTTGCAATTGCTTGTAACTCGTTATCTTCTTCATCAAATTCTGAAGCAATAACTTGAACACCAGCCCAGAATCCATTTTCATCATCGTGAATATGTTCGATTTTGGCACGTTGCTGACCTTCAACTAACACTTTTACTGTGCCATCTGGAAGGTTGAGCATTTGGATAATATTCGCAATTACACCAACTTGATAAACATCTTCAGTGATTGGTTCTTCTTTATTAGGATCTTGCTGTGTTACAAGGAATAATTGTTTATTGCCATCCATCGCTACCCGTAGGGCTTGAATTGATTTTTCACGTCCTACAAATAACGGCATAACCATATAAGGAAATACCACTACATCGCGTAATGGAAGTAGTGGTAACTCAATTGCTTTCTTTTTTCTTGGTGCCATGAATTTGCTCTCTTTTTCTGTTCTATCAAAATACGAATTTCTCCATTATGGGGGTGAAATTTGGAAAAACAAGCAAAACTTTGATTAAAATTAAAAAGAAGGGAAATACCTTTCGATATTTCCCTTGTTAGTAAAAGGTAGGATAAGTTGATTATTTACCGTAGTGATCACCTAATTTTGCTTTATGTTTGCCTTCTTCAAGCATCACGATAAGCATTAATAGAACAGCTAACACACCGCCTGTAATCATAACGTAGAAGCCACCGTCCCAGCCATAATGTTCCGCTGCCCAACCTACAACTGCAGAAGCTGAAACTGTACCACCTAAGTAACCAAATAAACCTGTAAAACCTGCTGATGTTCCTGCTGCCTTTTTCGGTGCAAGTTCAAGTGCATGTAAACCAATTAACATTACAGGACCATAAATTAAGAAACCGATCGTAGTCATTAAAATAAAATCTGTTAATTGATATGGGTTTTTATACCATGCTTGATTTGCATATTGAGCAAGCTCTGCTTCTGGTGTTGCTGGGTTCATCCATAATGCTACTACAGCTAATGTTGTTAAGATCATAAAGATAAAGCCAGTTAAACCCCGTTTACCTTTAAAGATCTTATCCGATGCCCAACCGCATAATAATGTGCCAGGAATCGCTGCTAGTTCATAAATAATGTATGCAGAAGCTGTACCTTTAATATTAAAGTGTTTTACCTCACCTAAATACACTGGTGACCATTTCAATACACCATAACGAATTAAATAAACAAATACGTTCGCAATTGCGATATACCATAACAATTTATTTTTCAGAACATAAGTCACTAAAATTTCTTTTGTGGTTAATTCTTGTTCCGACTTGGTTGCATCATAGTTATCAGGATAATCATTACGCCATTTTTCAACAGGTGGTAAACCGCAAGATTGTGGCGTATCTTTCATTATAAAGTAGATTGGAACCGCAGCGATCATTGCAGCAATACCAGGGTAGTAGAGTGCTTGTTGCCATACATCTTTAGCGGTTGCTTCTACACCTGTGGCATTAAAATAAACCGCACCTGCTAAGAAAACCATTAAGCCAGGAACCATACCGCCCACATTATGTGCACAGTTCCAAATAGATACGATAGAACCACGTTCAGATTTAGACCACCAGTGAACCATGGTTCGGCCACATGGTGGCCAGCCCATACCTTGGAACCAACCATTCAAGAAAATCATAATAAACATAACCAAAATGCCCGAGGTTGCCCACGGCATTAAGCCCATCATGGTCATACAAAGACCAGATAATAATAAACCGAATGGTAAAAATACTTTTGGATTTGAGCGGTCTGACATCCACGCCATCACGAATTTAGAAAGACCATAAGCAAGGCCTGCACCAGTACCGATAATACCTAACTCAGCTTTATTATATAAACCAGCTTCAATTAACCCTTTTTGTGCAAGGTCAAAATTTGCACGTACAAAATAATATGCAGCGTATCCAAAGAAGATGCCTGCAAAAACTTGCCAACGTAAGAATTTATATCTTGCATCTATTTTATCTGCCGGTAGTTCCGCAATATGCGGAGCCGGTTTAAACGGACCAAACATAGAAACACTCCAAAAAATGATACTTATTGATAAAACGTTCGATTACGAACAATCGGCACTATTTTAGCGAAAAAAGAGTAATACTCCATATTAATTATCTAAATTTGTGAAATTACTCACATTTTTATGAAAATATTTCAACATTTTTGGTAAAAATGTGAGCATTTCACAAATTTATTCTTCATTTTCGCTCAAAAAAGCTTATTTTGTTGCTTTAAGAAATTGAACGCCAGTGTCTGGGAAGTCGGTAAATACACCTGTTGCGCCAGCTTTATTTAATAGTGCATCGTACATTTGATTGACATCGCTAAAAAATTCTGGAAGTGCATCTTTACGTACTGTGTACGGATGTAATTCCATTTTGGTTTTGGCAATATCTTTCACCATTGGCGTATATTTAATATCACCTAATTTTGAATTTTTATCGTCCACTAACATATACCAGCCAGGACCTACGCCATCGGCATATTTAGCCACTTCTGCCATTGCACCGTCTTTAAACATCCAGTCATAGTTGTAATTAACCCATTTGCCAGACGCGTCTTTTTCTTCGGTTTCATGCCAATCGGTGTATGCTACTAACTGTACTAGCTTTATATCCATACCGAGTTTTGGTAACAATTCGGTTTTAATGCGTTTTAATTCATTAAAATCAAAGGTTTGTAAATAAACTAGATCTGATTTTTGATCGTAGCCATATTTTTTCAGTACTTTAAGTGTTTCTAAAGCGATATCTTTACCTTCTTGGTGGTGAAGCCATGGTGCTTTAATTTCTGGGTAAATACCAATTTTCTTACCCGTTGATTTTTCTAAGCCTTGAATAAATTCAAGTTCGTCTTCAAAGGTATGAATTTTGAAATGAGATTTCCAGATAGGGAAACGGTTTGGATAAACTTGTACTTGTTGACCATTTTCGGTTTTGAAATTTTCAGTCATTTCAAGGGTTTGGATTTCTTTTAACGTGAAATCTGCAACATAGAAACGCCCATCTTTACGTGCACGTTTTGGGAATTTTTTTGCTACATCGGTTAAGCCATCTAAAAAGTGGTCATGAATTACAATTAAACGATTGTCCTTTGTCATTGCAAGATCTTGTTCTAAATAATCCGCTTGTTGAGCAAAAGCGAGTGCTTTAGATTCCAATGTATGTTCTGGTAGATAACCACTTGCCCCACGATGTGCAATGATTAATTTGTCTGATTGAACCGTTGCTTTAGTTGATTGTTGTGCGCTACAGCCAACTAAAACCGCAGTTGCAAGTAAGCTCATTGCTAATGTTTTTAGTTTCATTATTTTCTCCTTGATTAGCTTAGCGTTTGTTGATGTTTATTTATCAACAAAACCGCGCACAGCATAGCGGAACCAAATGAATAGAAAAGCAGATTTGTCTGAATTTGTGATCTATTCCACAAAGAATTTAACAAATTTAAACAATTTGTGATGTCATTCACATTTTTGATTTCTTTTATGCTCATTCTCTTGTTCAAAAACGCTCATTTTTATACAATAACTTTGTTTTTATTGTTTCGTTTTATTTCATTTCAAATGTGGGAGAGGTCGAGTATGAACATTTCACCTCAGATGTATCAAAATGTTGCTGATTTTTCGCCAATAAGCACTGATGTCATTATTATTGGTGGCGGTGCCACAGGTGCTGGGATCGCCAGAGACTGTGCGCTAAGAGGCTTAAAATGCGTATTGTTAGAACGTAGAGATATTGCCACTGGCGCGACAGGTCGTAACCATGGCTTATTGCATAGTGGTGCACGTTATGCGGTTAATGATCGAGAGTCAGCAGAAGAGTGCATTAAAGAAAATCTAATCTTAAAACAAATCGCTCGTCATTGTGTAGATGACACCAAAGGGCTTTTTATCACGCTTCCCGAAGACGATCTTAATTACCAGAAAAACTTTATCCAAGCTTGTACAGCATCTGGGATAGAAGCGGTTGAAATTGAGCCAGATCTTGCAAAATATATGGAACCATCAGTAAACCCTGAACTTGTTGGTGCGGTAGTGGTGCCAGATGGTTCTATAGACCCATTTCGTTTAACCGCTTCCAATATGTTAGATGCTACCGAAAATGGTGCGAAGATCTTTACCTACTGTGAGGTCAAAGGTCTGATTCGTGAAGGTAGTACTGTGATTGGGGTGAATGTGTTCGATCATCGCAATCAAGTCAATCGCCAATTTTTTGCCCCTGTGGTAGTCAATGCGGGTGGTATTTGGGGGCAGGGTATTGCTGAATATGCTGATCTTCAAATTCGAATGTTCCCAGCTAAAGGTGCATTATTGGTTATGGGGCATAGAATTAACAATATGGTGATCAACCGTTGCCGTAAGCCAGCTGATGCCGATATTTTGGTGCCAGGTGATACTATTTGTGTGATCGGAACTACCTCTGACCGCATTCCTTATGATCAAATCGATAATATGGTGGTGACCCCTGAAGAAGTAGATATTTTATTCCGTGAAGGGGAAAAACTTGCACCAAGTTTACGTCACACCCGTGTATTGCGTGCTTACGCAGGTGTTCGTCCTTTGGTGGCAACAGATGATGACCCGTCTGGTCGTAATGTGAGTCGTGGCATTGTATTGCTCGATCATGCTGAACGTGATGGATTAGACGGTTTTATCACGATTACGGGCGGTAAATTAATGACTTACCGTTTAATGGCGGAATGGGCGACCGATTTAGTTTGCAAAAAATTGAATAAATCTGACCGCTTGTGTAGTACCGCTGAACGTCCTTTACCAGGTTCAAATGAAAGTCGTGAAGAAACCAGTAAAAAAATAATTTCATTGCCGAATACGATTCGCCATTCTGCGGTATATCGTCATGGTTCAAGAGCATTGCGTTTGCTTGAAAGCGAGCGTTTAGATAAAACTTTAGTCTGCGAATGCGAAGCTGTGACAGCGGGCGAAGTGCGTTATGCTGTTGATGAGTTGAATGTCAGTAATTTAGTCGATTTACGCCGCCGCACCCGTGTTGGTATGGGAACTTGCCAAGCAGAGCTTTGTGCTTGCCGTGCCGCAGGGTTGATGAGCCGATTCAAAGTCGCTACCCCGAAAGAATCCACCACTCAATTAGCTTCATTTATGGAAGAACGTTGGCGTGGTATTCAGCCGATTGCATGGGGCGATGCGATGCGAGAAGCTGAATTTACTAGCTGGATTTACTATAGCTTGCTTGGCTTGAATGATGTGTCAAGAGCAGAAGATCAAGGAGTGAATAGCAATGAATTTTGATGTGGTGATTATTGGTGGCGGCTTAGCAGGTTTAACTTGTGGAATTGCGCTCCAACAACAAGGCAAACGCTGTGCGATTATTAATAACGGACAAGCAGCGATTGATTTTTCTTCTGGCTCAATGGATTTGCTTTCTCGTTTACCAAGCGGTCAAAAAATCCAACATGTTTACCAAGCGTTAGATATATTGGCAGAACAAGCACCTGAACATCCCTATAGCATTGTAGGGAAACAACAAGTGATTGCGAAAGCACAACAATTCGAGCAATTAGCTCAATCACTTAACTTAGATCTAGAAGGTTCTACACTGCAAAATCACGATCGAATCACACCGCTTGGTGGCATTCGTGCAACTTGGTTATCGCCAAATAGCGTGCCAACGGTTGAAAGTTTAAGTTCGTTAGTGGAAAAACAGATAGCAATTTTAGGTATTGAAGGCTATCACGATTTCCAACCGCAATTATTGGTCGAAAACCTAAAACAGCATAGTCAATTCACAGATTACGAATTTACAATCGGTTATCTAAATATTCCTGAATTGGATTATCTACGCCAAAACTCACGCGAGTTCCGTAGTGTGAATATTGCTCAACTGCTGGAACATAAATTGTCGTTTGAAGATTTGGTAGAAGAAATTCAACAAGCTGCAGGTAGCGCTAAAGCGGTATTTTTACCCGCTTGTTTTGGTTTAGACAATCAAGATTTTTTCAACAGTTTGCAACAGGCAACAGGACTAATGTTATTCGAATTACCAACGTTGCCACCGTCTTTGTTAGGTATTCGTCAGCATCGTCAATTGCGTCTGCGTTTTGAACAATTAGGCGGAATGATGATGAATGGTGACCGTGCGGTTAAAGCTGAATTTGAAGGTGATAAGGTCGCACGTATTTTTACCAGCTCACACCAAGAGGAGCCAATTAGTGCCGATCATTTTGTGCTAGCTTCAGGTAGTTTCTTTAGTAATGGGCTGGTGGCGGAGTTTGAGCATGTAAAAGAGCCAGTGTTTGATTTAGATATTTGCGGTAGTAAAAATTTTGATTATTCCGACCGCTTCAGTTGGACAAACAACCGCTTTGCAGCGCCTCAGCCTTATCAATCAGCGGGAGTAGTGATTAACTCGGCTTGCCAAGTACAAAAAAAGGGTGCTGTTGTGCCAAATTTATATGCGATTGGTAATGTAATTGGTGGTTTTCAAGGTATTGAGCAAGGCTGTGGTTCAGGTGTTTCGATTGTAACCGCATTAACCGTTGCAGAACAAATAGGAGGTGCAAAATGAATATTCAGCAATTGATTGAAAACGCACGACACAATGCACAATCTCCTGTGGTTCATCAACATTTTGATCCAAGTTTTGAAAGCTGTTTAAAATGCACCGCTTGTACCGCTGTTTGTCCTGTTTCACGCAATAATCCGTTTTACCCAGGTCCGAAACAGTCGGGCCCTGATGGTGAACGTTTACGTTTAAAAAGCCCTGATTTCTATGATGAGGCATTGAAATATTGCACCAACTGCAAGCGCTGTGAAATTGCCTGTCCATCAGATGTGAAAATTGGCGATATTATCGTACGTGCAAGAAATCGTCATGTTGAGCGTCAAAATAAACCGCTTGTCCATAAATTGCGTGATGCGGTGTTAAGTAATACCGATATTATGGGAACGCTCAATACGCCATTTGCACCAATTGTTAATACGATCACAGGTTTAAAAGCAACGCGTTTCTTGTTAGAGAAAACTTTGAAAGTCAGCCAACATCGAACCTTACCGAAATATTCGTTTGGTTCGTTCCGTAACTGGTATATGAAAAAAGAAGCTAAACGCCAAGCACAATTCAAACAACAAGTTGCTTATTATCACGGTTGTTATGTGAACTACAATAATCCGCAATTAGGTAAAGAAGTTATTGATGTGATGAATGCGCTAGATATTGGTGTGGTGTTACTTGAAAAAGAAAAATGTTGCGGATTGCCACTAATGGTCAATGGTTTTCCTGAACGAGCCAAAAAACAAGCGGAGTTTAATCTCAAATATCTTGAAAAGACTGTTGATAAACAGCTAGAAGTGATTGGTACTTCTTCAAGTTGTACGGCTAATATTAAAGAAGAGTATAGTCATGTACTTGGTATGCCGAACACCAAAGTGAAATCGCATATTGATATTGTGACTCGCTATTTGTATAAATTGCAAAAATCAGGCAAAAAATTACCGCTTAAACCGATGCGGTTACGGGTGGCATATCACACTGCTTGCCATGTAGAAAAAGCAGGTTGGGCGCCTTATACTTTGGACTTGTTAAAACAAATTCCAGAATTAGAAGTAGTGATGTTACCTTCACAATGTTGTGGTATCGCAGGTACTTACGGTTTTAAAGCAGAAAACTATGAAACTTCACAAGCGATTGGACGTACTTTATTTGAGCATATCAATGAAGGTGGCTTCGACTATGTGATTTCAGAATGTGAAACCTGTAAATGGCAGATTGATATGTCGAGTAATGTAACTTGTTTACACCCAATTACTCTGTTGTCTATGGCATTAGCTAAACATTAATTGCTACTTGACATTGACAATCAAAAGTCGCAAAATTTGTAACAATTTTTTAATAATCTTCAGGGCAGGGTGAAATTCCCGATCGGCGGTAAAGTCCGCGAGCTGAACGGAAACGGTTTGGCAGGAACTGGTGAAATTCCAGTACCGACAGTATAGTCTGGATGGAAGAAGATGAAATAACCGTGTAAGCGGTGGTTTTTCCTATCTTTTTTACAAGCCTTGAGATCGAAAGATTTCAAGGCTTTTTGACTTTTAGGGAAGGGAAATAGGCACGAAATGTTGTGTGCTTACCCTTCTCATTCCTGCCTTGAAAATCCCAATTAAATATATGACTGATTTAGACTATATGCGCCGAGCGATTGCTTTAGCAAAACAAGGTTTAGGCTGGACAAATCCTAATCCGCTGGTTGGCTGTGTGATCGTTAAAAACGGTGAAATCGTTGCTGAAGGCTATCATGAAAAGCTGGGTGGCTGGCATGCAGAGCGTAATGCGATTTTGCACTGTAAGGAAGATCTTACTGGTGCGACCGCTTATGTAACACTTGAACCTTGTTGTCATCACGGGCGCACCCCTCCTTGTTCAGATTTATTGATTGAGCGAGGCATTAAAAAAGTCGTGATTGGCTCAAGTGATCCTAATCCACTGGTAGCTGGTAAAGGCGCAACGCAATTGCGCCAAGCAGGCGTGGAAGTAGTGGAAGGTTTACTAAAAACGGAATGTGATGCGCTGAATCCGATATTTTTCCACTATATTCAAACCAAACGCCCATATGTGTTGATGAAATACGCGATGACCGCCGACGGTAAAATAGCAACCAGTACAGGTGAATCAAAATGGATCACTGGTGAATTAGCGCGCGCAAAAGTGCAAGAAACGCGTCATCAATACAGTGCAATTATGGTAGGGGTGGACACTGTATTAGCGGACAATCCGATGCTAAATAGCCGAATGCCAAACGCTAAACAGCCTGTTCGTATTGTGTGTGATAGCCAGTTGCGTACCCCTTTGGATTGCCAACTTGTACAAACCGCAAAAACTTATCGCACCATTATTGCCACAGTCAGTGATGATTTGCAAAAAATTGCGCAATTCCGACCGCTTGGGGTAGAGGTATTAGTCTGTAAAGCAGCTAATAAGCGGGTAGATTTGCAAGATCTTTTGCAAAAGCTTGGGGAAATGCAAATTGATAGCCTCCTACTGGAAGGAGGGGCAAATTTAAATTTCAGTGCGTTGCAAAATGGTATTGTGAATCGAGTACATTGCTATATCGCACCAAAGCTAGTCGGTGGTAAACAAGCAAAAACGCCCATTGGTGGCGAAGGGATTCAACAAATTGCACAGGCGGTCAAATTACAACTGAAATCAACCGAATTAATTGGCGAAGATATTTTGTTGGATTATGAAGTCATTTAACGATAGGAAAAACAAAATGTTCACAGGTATTATTGAAGAAGTTGGCAAAATTGCTCAAATTCATAAACAGGGCGAATTTGCAGTCGTCACTATTAATGCAAACAAAGTATTACAAGATGTGCATTTAGGCGATAGCATTGCGGTAAATGGCGTCTGTTTAACGGTTACCTCTTTTTCGAGTAATCAATTTACTGCAGATGTCATGTCAGAAACTTTAAAACGTACTTCATTAGGCGAACTAAAGTCAAATAGCCCAGTGAATCTAGAGCGAGCAATGGCAGCAAACGGACGTTTTGGTGGGCATATTGTATCAGGTCATATTGATGGCACAGGTGAAATTACCGAAATTATTCCAGCACATAACTCAACTTGGTATCGTATTAAAACTGCACCAAAATTAATGCGCTATATTATCGAAAAAGGCTCAATTACTATTGATGGCATTAGCTTAACTGTTGTGGATACCACAGAAGATAGTTTCCGTGTTTCGATTATTCCTCATACCATTAAAGAAACGAATTTAGGTGCAAAAAATATCGGTAGTACAGTAAATTTAGAAAACGATATTGTCGGCAAATACATCGAACAATTTTTGCTCAAAAAGCCAGCGAGTAAGCCACAAAGCAAGTTAAGTTTCGACTTTTTAAAACAAGCAGGATTTTAAAGACTATTTGTAGAGTCTTGCCAATCAACATAATTTATATTCTAGGAAAATAAAATGAGTAATTTCCAATTTTCAAAAGTAGAAGAAGCAATTGAAGCGATTCGTCAAGGTCAGATTATTTTGGTGACTGATGATGCAGATCGTGAAAATGAAGGCGATTTTATTTGTGCAGCAGAATTTGCTACACCAGAAAATATCAATTTTATGGCAACTTACGGTAAAGGCTTGATCTGTATGCCAATTTCTCGTGAAATTGCAGAAAAATTAGAGCTTCATCCCATGGTGGCGAAAAATACTGACAACCATGAAACTGCATTTACGGTTGCGATTGATCATATCGAAACAGGCACGGGGATTTCTGCTTTTGAGCGTTCTTTAACTGCACTAAAATTAGTTGAAGACAATGCGAAAGCAAGCGATTTCCGTCGCCCTGGTCATATGTTCCCGTTAGTTGCAAAAGACGGTGGGGTATTAGTGCGTAATGGCCACACTGAAGCAACGGTGGATTTAGCTCGCCTTGCAGGTTTAAAACACGCAGGTTTATGTTGTGAAATTATGGCAGAAGATGGCTCGATGATGACTATGCCAGATTTGCAAAAATTTGCGATTGAGCACAATATGCCATTTATCACTATTCAGCAATTACAAGAATATCGCCGTAAGCACGATAGCTTAGTGAAACAAATTTCTGTGGTAAAAATGCCAACCAAATATGGTGAATTTATGGCGCATAGCTTTGTGGAAGTGATTTCTGGTAAAGAACACGTTGCATTAGTCAAAGGTGATTTAACCGACGGCGAACGAGTGCTAGCGCGTATTCATTCAGAATGTTTAACAGGCGATGCTTTCGGTTCTCAGCGCTGTGACTGCGGTCAGCAATTTGCGGCAGCGATGACCCAAATTGAGAAAGAAGGCAGGGGGGTGATTCTCTATTTACGCCAAGAAGGACGTGGTATTGGTTTAATTAATAAGTTACGTGCTTATGAATTACAAGATAAAGGTATGGATACAGTAGAAGCAAATGTGGCATTAGGCTTCAAAGAAGATGAGCGTGAATATTATATTGGTGCACAAATGTTCCAAATGTTGGGCGTGAAATCTATCCGCTTATTAACCAACAATCCCGCTAAAATTGATGGCTTAAAAGAGCAGGGCTTAAATATTATTGCACGTGAGCCAATTATTGTAGAACCAAATAAAAACGACATTGATTACCTAAAAGTAAAACAGGTAAAAATGGGACATATGTTTAATTTTTAGTGGAATAATGAGTAGGGACGCCACGCTTGGCGTCCATATGATGAATAATAAGGACACGAAGCATCGTGTCCCTACCGCTCACAAGCGGTCAAATTTTCAAGCAATTTTGCATAATTTCAGAGGACAAAAAAATGGCAAAAATTACAGGCAACTTAGTTGCAACAGGTTTAAAATTCGGTATCGTAACGGCACGTTTTAACGATTTTATCAACGATAAATTATTAAGCGGTGCAATTGATACATTAGTGCGTCACGGTGCGGATGAACATCAGATCGATACAGTGTGGGTACCTGGTGCATTTGAAATTCCACTCGTTGCGAAAAAAATGGCAACCAGCGGTAAGTATGATGCAGTAATCTGTTTAGGTACTGTAATTCGTGGTTCAACAACGCACTATGATTATGTATGTAATGAAGCAGCAAAAGGTATTGGTGCAGTTGCGTTAGAAACAGGTATTCCAGTGATTTTCGGTGTATTAACTACAGAAAACATTGAACAAGCAATTGAGCGTGCGGGTACTAAAGCGGGTAACAAAGGCTCAGAATGTGCATTAGGCGCAATCGAAATGGTAAACGTATTAAAAGCGATTTAATTTCTGGTTGTTAGATTTATAAACAAGCGGTCTATTTTTGAAAGGAATTTGCAAAATTCCCAGCAAAATAGACCGCTTGTATTTATGACTTATCTGACTAAACCACTTATACTGAGTACAAGTGCCCAAAGTATCATTTGTAGTTCAGATTCAGAAAGTGTTCTGCCATTTAAATTGACTTTTCCATTCTCAATATTTAATGCCAGTTTCACATTTTCCGCATCTACGCTAGCAAGTTGAGATTGTTTTGCAATGGACGCAAGTTGTTGCACAATTCTTTTGGCATTTTCTTCAGGGTTACCCAAATAATTTTGGTCTGGCACAATCGTTAACCATTTTGCGATAAACTCTTCAGTTGTGGCTAAATTTAAATCTAAATTTAGACTAGAGGGCTTAAAGATTTTCAGCACTTGTTCGACTGAGCTTAATTGTGAAACCTGTGCAATATCAAACTTATTCAAATCTAAGTTGAGCGCAAAACGATTTTTCCCTTTACTATTTTCTAGTGATAATTCCTTCACTTTTAACTGAGCAGATTGGGTCAGCAAGCGAGTTAAAGCAGTATGAAGTTGTTGCTCAAATTCTGGATTTTTTTCATCAAAATTTTCAGATAACACCATGAATTCATTAAACGATTTGGCATCCAGATCTGCCTGCATATCAAAATGCATTTGGCCAAGTTTTGCATTTGCGCTACCGTTGTTACCGTCCATTTTAAAGGTTAAATCGGTGCTACTAAGCACACGGTCGTTGGCAATGTTGCTGTTACCTTTAGAACGTAGTTCATTTAAATTGAAAATAGGGCAATTCTCAGAGGTAATGGTGAGTTTTTTCAGTGCAAATTGATAATCGCCAAGGCCTTTTATTGCAGGGTAATTTTGATTGGTTTGGTAATTAGCTTGGTAATTTAAACCTGTTAGCGCAATCGTCTCGTTACCATTTTGTAATTTAAGCGAGTCTGTTTGTAGCTTTTGTTTACCTAAGCCAGTGTAGTCGCCTTCAAAATAAATTTTTGAGGCTTCGATCGTTTTCGATTTAAATGGGTTAATCGTAACATTACCTAACACATCACCACGATAACTGGTATGAGTGGTTGCTGAAAGCACATTGCTATCGGTAAAGTAAGCTTTCACTTTTTCATCAAGTGTCGAAATTTGCGTTTCAGCGCTTAATAACATAGGTGCTAAATTGCCTTTGATTAAGCGATTGAGCGGTAATGGACCATGATAAAGTTTATCATGACCTTTTAGCGTGAAAGTTTGCTCTTTGGTTTGCACTTTTAAATCATATTCCACATCTGAGCTAAATAACCCTTTAGTAAGTTTTATTTCCTCAATTTGTGCATTGACATCATAGGCATTTAATACTTTTAAACCCGTATTAGCTTTTGCAATCAGTTCAGGGTAACGTTGTTCAATTTGATTGCCTGTGTAATAGGCGCCACCCGTGGTGATTGCTGCTAATACGGCAACCACTGAAAGTGCAATGGTTGATTTTTTCATTGGCTATCTCCTTTTTGTATAAATTAAACTTGTTCTGCTTGTTGTACTAACCATTCACATGGCTCAAAGCGTGCACCATATAATTTTGAATGTAGGAGTAGCTGTTTAACAATTTTTTTCGCACCGATTTTCTCTATATAAGCGTAAATCCCACCTCTAAATTCAGGGAATCCTGCACCGAGTACTGAGGCAACATTACCCTCGTCGATTGATTGAATCACATTGTCTTGTAAGCACCATGCAGCTTCGTTGATCATACGTAAAATACAACGGCGAGCGATTTGTTCTGATTCAAGATCATTATGCGCAATAGTTTCCATTACATGATAGATACTTTTATCTTCTTGTAGACGTTCACCGAAACGATCATACATATAGAAACCACGTTTATTTTTACAACCTTTGCGTTCATTGCGGATCAACAAATCAACCCTTTCAGGCAACATAAAACGCTGTCCTAACTCACGTACCAGCGCAGGGTTTGATTTTGCAATCACATCTAGCCCCATTTCATCAATCATCGCCAGTGGGCCTAATTGGAAGCCAAATTCTTGTAATGAGCGGTCGATAAATTCAATTGCTTCACCATCAATCAAACATTGAATTGCTTCTAGTAAAAGTGGGGTTAGGATTCGATTGATAAAGAATCCTTGTTTATCTGCCACTAATAATGGTACTTTGCCTTGCTGAATCGCAAAATGGATTGCGGTAGCGATAGTGTGTTCACAAGTCGTTTCATGCGGAATGATTTCGACCATTTTTTGTTTTACCACAGGGCTAAAATAGTGGAAACCAATCACATTTTCAGGGCGTTGTGCTACAGAGGCGATATCTTTAATCGCAAAAGTAGAAGTATTGGTTGCGAAAATAGCGTGTTCGTCATAATACTGCTCGCTTTCTTGCAACATACGTTGTTTAAGTTTGAGATCTTCATAGACCGCTTCAATAATAAAATCAGTTGATTTTGCAGCAACTAAGCGTTCGCCACCCGTGATCAAATTCATCCGTTGGATCATTTCACCGTGATTTAGTCGCTTTGTATCTACGGCTTTTTGCATCAGTTCAAAACTCGTACGTAATGCTTTACGAATTTCAGATGGATGAATATCTTTAATACGAACAGGAATTTGCGCATTATTTGCAGTTAAATAGGCGATTCCTGCGCCCATATAGCCTGAGCCAAGCACGCTCACTTGAGACACATCGCGTACATTACCACGAATGCGATATTTATTTTTCATCGCACGCTCAGTTTTTTTCAACTCGATTAGCACTTTAGAAGTTTCAGTATGGAATAGCTCTGCAAATGCAGCTTGTTCTAATGTTAAGCCTGCTTTGAAATGCGGTTCTTTTAGCAATTCAATTAAGCGAGCGACCGCAGGGTAGTTACCAAAGGTTTTTAGCCACACCAAATTTTCAGTACGATCTAAAAATTTATTACGGAAGAGCGTATTGCCTTCTAACTGTTTGCGAAGCTTTTTGAATAAGGTAAGCGGTCGTTTATGATCAATTTTTTGCACTTTATTATTCAACAACAGCTGATAAGCCGTATCAAAAAGACGAGCGGCTGGCACTAATTTATCAATTAATGCAAACTTATGTGCTTGTTCTGCAGTAATTTTGTTACCAAACAGTAAAAGTGGAGTAGCGTTTTGCAAGCCGATTAAACGTGGTAAACGTTGTGTTCCACCAGCAAATGGCAATAAACCAGAACGAACTTGTGGCATTGCAAATTGTGTATAGTTTTCATCGCTTGCGACACGGTAATCACAGGCTAAGGCAAGCTCTAAACCAATTCCGAAACAATTACCGTCAATAGCAGCAATAACAGGCATTTTGAGCGTGTTAATTTCTCGCATCACAGCTTGTGCTTCTTGCGAAAAGGCTTTGAGCTGTTCAGGAGATTGCGCTTTTAACAGACTAGGTTTGAAGCCCTGAATAAAATTACGAGTGCGCGCAGAAGTGAAAATGACGCCACGTGCTTGTTGATAGATCACACTACCAATTACGCTACGCAGTTCACTCACAAAAGTTTCAGGTAGCCAGTTGGCATCTTGATCGGTGGTTTGAATACGAATAATCGCAATACGATTTTCATCAATTTCTACTTGAAATGCAGGTGTTTGTGCTTGTTGTTCAATCATCCTCAATTCCTTATTCGCTTTCTAAAACCATTGCAGCACCTAAGCCACCTAAACCACTGGACGCAACCAACGCTAATCCGCCACCTTGACGTTTTAGGGCATAAAGTGATTGGATAATCGTACGCAAACTGGTGACCGCACGTGGGTTGCCAAATGCAATAGAACCCCCTAAATGATTCAATTTATCTACATCAATTTTGCCCAAACAAGCGGTGCGGTTTAGATATTTTTTTGCAAATTCATTGGATTCAAAAAATTGAATATTAGCGAGCATTTGGCTGGCGGATGATTCATGAATATCAATAAAGCTCATATCTTGTAATTGCAGTTCTGCACGGTCGAGCGCTTGCGCACTCGCAATGGTTGCACCTGCAAACATATCTTGCCAAATATCATTACCTGTAATTGAATAACTACGAATATAGCCAAGCGGTGCAAGCCCAAGTGCTTTTGCTTTACTTTCATTCATCAGTAATACCGCAGCCGCACCATCTACAGGTTGTGGCATATTCGCTTCTGTTACGGTGGCATACTCTTTATTGACAATAGGGGAGAAACGTTGGTAATAACGTGAACGAGTAGCCGCAGATATCAGCGTGTCAGAAACGACAAAGTCCTTATACGGGCTAGGGAAAGAAGGCATCACTTCTTCTTTTAACAAACCGATTTTCCACGCATCGGCAGCTTTTCGGTTGGAAAGGCGAGCGTATTCATCTTGATCCGATCGGCTAATATTGTATTGTTGTGCCATTTGTTCTGAAACTTCTGCCACTGACATTTGGGTGGTGAAATCTTTCAGGTTTACACTATGTGGTTTGAAATCACGCCAAGAGAATTGGCGAAAACGACGATATTTTTCGTCCAGTGTCTCCGCTGCAAAAATAGATTTGAAATTATAGATAACACGTGGGCTAATACTTAATGGTGCGTTTGAAATGGAGTCGGCACCTCCTGCTATTCCCGCAGAAATCGAACCGCTTACAATACTACCCGCTACATTGGCGATTGCCTGTAAGCCAGATAAACAAGAACTACTAATACTATAAGATTGCATATGAGACATATTTAATGCGATTGCAATTTCTCGAGCAGGATTGGGAATATCAGGTTGTTGGATGACTTGACCAAAAACCAGTTGCTCAATTTCATTTCGTTCAATGGAGGTACGGCTAAGTAATTCATTGGTCACCATTGTACCAAGGCTGGTGGCATACGCATCTTTAAAGCCTGTGTCTTGGCGAGCAAATGGCGTTCTAAGCCCAGATACAATCGCAATACGTTCATCTTTAGCTGTCAGTAAATTCTGAGTCGGCATGATTTTTCCTTTATCGGGAGGAGGGAATCGAGTAGTAAAGTTGTTATTGTAACACCCTGAAATAGAAAAGAAATCATCAATGTTAAAAGTTATGTTGGAAATGTTAAATTTAGAGAAAAAGTGGAAAAAACAAGCGGCCAAATTTGGTTAAATTTTTGCAAAAAATTCACAGCATTTGACCGCTTATGAGCACTGATTAGTAATCGGTTTTATCTTTAAACTCGCACAAATCTTCAATAATGCATGAGCCACAACGAGGCTTACGAGCAACACAGGTATAGCGCCCATGCAGAATCAGCCAGTGATGCACATCCACTTTAAATTCAGCGGGCACTACTTTCAATAACTTCTCTTCGACTTTTACTACGTCTTTACCAGGAGCAAAACCTGTGCGATTAGCTACACGGAAAATATGTGTATCTACCGCAATGGTTGGATGACCAAAAGCGGTGTTTAACACTACATTGGCGGTTTTACGTCCAACACCCGCAAGTGCTTCCAATGCTTCTCGATTTTCAGGCACTTCACCGTTATGTTTTTCGATGAGATCTCGGCAGGTTTTAATAATATTTTCCGCTTTGCTATTAAATAGCCCAATCGTTTTAATATATTCTTTTAGCCCATCAATGCCTAAAGCTAAAATCGCCTGTGGCGTATTCGCCACGGGAAATAATTTATCCGTTGCTTTATTTACCCCTTTGTCAGTAGCTTGCGCAGAAAGAATTACAGCAATCAGTAATTCAAACGGATTGCTGTAATTAAGTTCTGTAGTTGGGTGAGGATTTTCGTTGCGTAAACGGGTTAAAATTTCAATTCGTTTTGCTTGATTCATCTAAATTCCTAAAAAAGATAACAGTCCTTGGTCGTATAACATTTTAATTACCATAATAAAAGACATACTGACTAACATCGGGCGCACCAGTTTTTTGCCTTTGGTTACCACCATTCTTGCCCCGAGTGTACCGCCGATAAATTGCCCAATCATCATAATAAAGCCAATTTTCCATAACACTGCACCGCCTAAAATAAAGAAAATCAATGAGGCAAAATTTGAGGTGAAATTCAATACTTTGGCATGTGCTACCGCTTTAGGTAAATTAAAACCGAGCAATAAAATAAACGCTAGGGTAAAAAATGAACCTGTGGCTGGTCCAAACATTCCGTCATAAAAGCCAACACCAGCTGCTGCAGTAAACGCAAACAGTGGCAAGCTAATGCGTTGTTTTCGATCTTCATCGCCAATATTCGGGCTAAATAAAAAATAGAAACCAATCAGTAACACTAAAAACGGTAGCAAGGCTTTAAGTGCATTTACATCAATGGTTTGCACGAAGATTGTACCGCAAGCAGCACCAATAAAAGTCAATAAGATCAATAGGAAAATCTGTTTGACATCGACCGCTTTTTTACGCACAAAATAAAGTGAGGCAGAAAACGAACCACCACAGGCTTGTAATTTATTTGTGCCTAATGCCATCGCAGGTGGAACGCCAACAGTCAATAGCGCAGGAATGGTAAGTAATCCACCGCCACCAGCAATCGCATCAATAAAACCTGCAAGCACGGCAACGCTAAATAAGATGGCTAAAATATCTATGCCAAGTTCCATTTATTCTCCTTTTATAAGCGGTCAAATTTTTAGTAAATTTAACCGCTTGCTTTGCTTAATAGATAACCATTTCATCAATATGTACGGCAACTGAACCAAATTCGTAACCGAGTAGCGACTCAATTTCTGCTGATTTTTTGCCTTTAATACGTGCTAATGCTTCGCTACTGTAACGAGCTAACCCCAGCGCTAGTGCTTTGCCTTCCTGATTAAAAATTTTAACCACTTCACCGCGGCTGAACACCCCACTAATATTTGATACCCCAACTGGAAGAAGCGATTTATGTTGCAATAATGCTACTTCGGCACCTTTATCTACGGTTAATGAACCAACCTGCGGTGCGGCAAATAGCCATTGTTTTCTGCCTTCTAAACGGTCAGATTGGACTAAGAATTTGCTACCAATTGCTATGTCGTTGGCTAAATCAACCAACACATTTTCACGAGCGCCAGAAGCAATAATGGTTTCCACTCCAGAACGGGTTGCAATATCCGCAGCGGTAATTTTGGTGCTCATTCCACCTGTGCCAAGCCCTGTAGAACTACCACCTGCAATCTGACGGATTTCTGGGGTAATTTTTTCAACAACAGAAAGTAAAGTTGCGTTTGGATCTTTACGAGGATCAGCACTAAATAAGCCTTCTTGATCGGTTAATAAATAGAGCTGATCAGCGTGCGCCAGAATTGCGACTAAGGCTGATAAATTATCGTTGTCACCTACTTTAAATTCTTCAGTTGCGACTGTGTCATTTTCGTTAATGACAGGAATGATTTTTTGTTCTAATAACGCATTTAGTGTATCTCGTGCATTCAAAAAACGCTCACGATCGTCAATATCTGCACGGGTCAATAAAATCTGTCCGATATGAATGCCATAAATATCGAATAAATTTTCCCAAGTGCGAATTAGCTGGCTTTGACCGACCGCAGCGAGCATTTGTTTATAAGCAAGTGTTTTGGGCAGTTCGGGATGACCTAAATAATCACGTCCAGCGGCGGCTGCGCCAGAAGTAACCACAATCACACGGTGGTGTTTATGCAGTTCAGCGATTTGTTTTACAAGTTCCAACATATAAGGACGGCTTAGACTTTGACCGCCGTGGGTGAGGGTGCTTGTCCCAAATTTGATAACAATAGTCTTGCTCATAATGTCTGTTTTGGTAGGTTGGTTAAAGAAAAAAGAAATTATGTGAAAAGTAGCACTTTTGTTTGATAAAATCACGTTTAATTTCAACTTAAATTAAACTAAAATGCATAAGGGTAGCAAATCGATGAAAATCAGTTTAATTGTGGCACGTACGCAGAATCATGTGATCGGGCAAAATAATCAAATGCCATGGCATTTACCAGTAGATTTGGCGTGGTTTCGTCAAAATACGGTGGGTAAACCTGTGATTATGGGGCGTAAAACCTACGAATCTATTGGGCGTTTATTGCCAAAACGAGCAAATATTATTTTATCGCGCTCTGCATTTGCGGTTGAAGGGGCGTATTCAGCAACAAGCCTTGAACAAGCGATTGAATTAGCCAAAACTTTTACAAATGTAGATGAAATAATGCTGATTGGTGGTGGTGAACTGTTTAAACAGGCGATTCCTTTGGCTGATAAACTGTACTTAACGGAGATTCAAGCGGAAATTGAGGGGGATACGTTCTTTGAATTTGATGAGCAGAACTGGCAGCTAGTCGAAGAAAAGTGGTCAGACATTGATGAACAAAATCCTTATCAATGTCGTTTTATGCTACTTGAACGTAGTTGATGTTGATTTTATCAGCAATTAAAACATAAAAATGTGAACGCAATCCTTTGCTTTTTTTAAAGTTCAACACAAGCACAAAATACTCAGTAAAATAGTTGTAGATATTAATTTTAGGAGATCTTCTTATGGATTATGTAGAACTATTTGGTTATTTTGCAATGTTTTTGGTTGGTGTCTCTTTTTTATTAAAAGACGTGATTAAATTACGCCTTGTGAATGCGCTAGGTTGTGCGTGTTTCACCTTGTATGGCTTAATGATCGGCTCATTACCTGTTGCAGGTTTAAACTTTTTTGTTACTTGCACCAATCTCTATTTCTTCGTAAAACATTTACGTGAAAAAGCGTAATTCATTTTGTTAAAATGATAAAAAAGAGGCCGCTTGTTATTCAATCGACAAGCGGTCTTTTTTGTTTCCTTACCAGCAAAATTCAGCGCTATAATAAGCAACGTATATCAAAATATTTTTATAAATCATCATTGTATAGAAAGGATAAAGTAATGCAGTTAATTAAAAATCTATATTTAGGTGGGTCGCCCGCAGATTCAGATAAATTTATGGCGATTAGAGAGCAAATTAATTTTGCGAATAGACCTGATAAAAGTACCGATTGGCACAAAGTAGAGACGCTTTCTGCGCAATTGCTCGCCGAGAATGGGGTAGATTTACAAACATTAGCTTATTATGTGGTCGCAAAAACAACAATAAATACAGATTACCAAACGCTTTTTAAACATATTGAATTGCTAGCAATGGTGTTACCCTCATATTGGAAAGAGATTTGGCCTTATGGGACGCAAGCACGTATTACCGCTTTAAATTGGCTGGCATCTAAATTGGTTAGAAAATTTGAACAGGTTGATTTTATTGCTGTTCCGCTAAAAGAGATTGAATTATTGGAACATACTACAATAACGATTGTAGATTTTTTAACAGATTATCCAGATTGCCGATTTATTAATTTGCTTACCCTTATTCGAGAAAAATTAGCCCAAAGACAACAAAGCGAAAAAATAGAAATCTCGATCCCTTTATTAAATCACGCTTTACTTGACTCACCACATAAATTAAATGAGCTAACGCCTAAACCGAATGTGTCTAAAGTTCAAGTAAAACCCCAAGTTAAAGTACAAGAACAGCTTACGCCAACCATCAGCCAGCATATTGTTGAAAAGAAAAAGTCGTATAAATTGCCACTTTTTTCAGTCGCTAGCTTTATATTGGGTTTGATTGTGGCAAGTGTGCTATTTATCTATGAAAAACAACCTGAACCCCCTCTTGCTGTGCAATTAAAAGCAAGTTCATCGCCTATTTATGGATTAAATTTGGCTGAAAAATTAATTGAGCAGGCCAAACTTTCGGAAACCGAAGAAAATCGAAATGCGATAGCAACCTGGCAAGCACAACAGCGCCAAAGACAAACGATTGGACAGCAAACGATTCAACCAAATTTGGTTAAAGCTAAAGTGAGCGCACTACAGGCTGAGTTATTAGAGGCTGAAAAGCATAAAGGGAGTATTACTATTTCTCGTTTAAAAACAGCGCTTTACGAGATTGAAAAGGAATTAAATAAATCACCATTGCTAGAACATAATTTATTTAAACTTTCTCAAAATCCGCATGATAGCGTATTACAAGCTGAAATAGAGCAGCAGTTTTCAGTATTACTCGCAGTATATATGCAATATCAAGCTGAACAGCAATAAATGAGGGTAATGTAGATAGACAAAAGGCTAGAGATTATCTCTAGCCTTTTTGCATTAGACGTAAAGTTAGGCTAAATCATCAATCACGATATAGATTTTTGATACAGGGCCGTGTACGCCGACAACTTTGATTAATTCAATATCCGCCGTGGCACTTGGGCCCGAAATAATATTTACACAAGATGGCATTCGTTCGCCTGCTTGTGCTTTTTCATGCAGAATTTGTGCAAGTTGTGCAACACGAGGTAACACAGTGCTTTTGCGCACTACGACAATCGAAGTTGTAGGTAATAAACTGGTTGAACGACCGTTATCTTTAGAGGCGAATAACACGATACCGCCAGATTCAGCTAAGCCATATTCACCATATACGATACCAATATTAGCTTTTTCTGAGTGTGAAATATTGGCTTCACGGTTGGTAAAATCCCAAATATAGCTATCAAATTTTGCTTTAACAGCATCGGTGATCCCCAGTGATGCTAGACGGTTGTCGTTGTTTAATACGATGTTGCCACCGCCATATTTTTCACAGACGTCTAATACCGCTTGTGCAACCTCTGCTTCTTTAGTTTCTACTACATCAACTAATAATACTTTGGCAAAATTGATAAATTCTTGGCAAAGTTCTTGTTGAGAAAGATTAGTTAAACGTGTGGTTGGGTGATTATTTACTGGCGCTTCCATTTGATCTGGCACGAGTTTGCGCGCTCTGCCCATACGTTGCGCCAATTTATTTAAAAAGTTTTCACGATTTTGTAAATCCATTGCTTTGTCCTGTGTTTATCACGTTAGTGATTACAAGCACAAGCGGTCGGGTTTTGCTGATTGTTTGCAAATGTTTAGCCAAAAATGACCGCTTGTTGAGTTAATTGTTATCGATTATATATGGTTAAAGTTAAATTATTTACGGTTTGCAAACCATTCACGGAAGCTTTCACCTTCAGCTTTTGGTAAATCACGCGCTTTAGTCCATTCTGCTAATGCACCAACGTTAATTGGCGCTTTACCATTTTTGATAAATTTACCTGCAATTTTCGCACCTACTTTCACCCCCATATTCCAAACAGTTGGATTTGAGTTAGCGAAAGTAAAGCCTTTTATTGAAAGACGCTCGGTAAGTGGCGTTAACCCCGCATCAGCAATTTTTTCACGGTGTTTAAGGATTAATTGCGCAAGTGGAATTTTTACTGGGCAAACGCTATTACACGCAGTACAGAGTGAACAAGCATACGGTAGCTCTTTAAATTCATCGTATCCGCCCAATAATGGTGAAATTACTGCACCAATTGGACCTGGATAGATTGAGCCGTAACCGTGGCCGCCAATTTGGCGATATGCAGGGCAAGTATTTAAACAAGCACCACAACGGATACAACGTAAAACTTCTTGGAACTCACTTTCTAAGATTTTTGAACGACCGTTATCGACAATCACAAGGTGAAAATCTTCAGGACCATCGGTTTCACCTTCAAGGCGAGGTCCTGTTAGCCAAGTGTTGTAAGCGGTTAATTTTGCACCCACAGCACTGCGACATAACATCGTAATTAACGCATCTACTTCTTTAAAAGTTGGTGCTAAACGTTCCATACCCATTACTGCAATATGTGTTTTTGGTAATGTAGTCGCTAAACGTAAGTTACCTTCATTGGTTACTAAACAAACTGAACCTGTTTCTGGTACAGCAAAGTTACAGCCTGAAATACCGATATCGGCTTCTAAAAAGTCTTTACGTAAAGTTTGGCGAACAAAAGCATTCATTTCTTCTGGTTGTTCAGAGCCTTGGTAGCCAAGCACTTCATGTAATTCTTTACGGATACGGTGGCGATCTTTATGGATCGCAGGCACTACGATATGAGAGGGTTTATCGCCTACGATTTGGAGTAAATATTCACCTAAGTCGGTTTCAACCACTTTCATACCTTCAGCTTCTAAAACGTGATTTAAGCCGATTTCTTCGGTTACCATTGATTTTGATTTAACAATGGTTTTTGCCTTTTTCTCTAGCGCAACTTTACGAATATAAGCGGTGGCTTCTTCAGCGGTTTCTGCAAAAAAAACATGACCGCCATTTTGTGTTACTTTTTCACTTAATTGATATAAGTAAGCATCAAGGTTTGCTAATACGTGGTTACGAAATTGTTTTGAAAGATCACGCCATTCTTCCCAGTTACCAAGTTCATCCACCATTTTTTGGCGGTTAGCGCCGATAGTTTCTTGTGCTTTAACTACCGCTTTACGCATTACTTCATTATGTACTTGTTGTTCAACACGTTGTTTAAACGGTAGTGTACTTGTTTGTAAATGTGACATCTCATTCCCCTCTTTACTCTTGCATTAACACTTCTGCGATATGCATTACTTTAACGTTTTTACCTTCACGGTTTAGACGACCAGCAATATTTATCAGGCAACTTACATCTGCCCCTACTAAATATTCAGGTTCTACTTCGGTAATATTTATAACTTTTTCCGTTACCATTTCGCCAGAAATCTCTGCCATTTTCACCGAGAAAGTACCACCGAAACCACAGCAAGTTTGTTGGTTGTGGATAGGTAGAAGCTCTAAACCTTTAACATTTTGTAATAGCGTGAGAGGCTCATTCACAACACCAAGTTTACGCGTTAAGCTACAAGAAGGGTGGTAAACTGCTTTACCAGTAAGACGAGCGCCAACGTTTTCTACTTTTAAAACATTAACGATAAAATCGGTTAGATCGTAAAAACGTGCTGCAACTTTTTCTGCACGTTTTGCCCATTCGGTTTCACCAAAACGGTTGAAATATTCAGGGTAGTTTTTAATAGCATAAACACAAGAACCTGCTGGTGCTACAATAGGGTAATCATTCACTTCAAATGTTTCGACTAAGGTTTTCATACCAGCTACTGCATCTTTTGCGTAACCACTATTAATTGCTGGCTGACCACAACAACCTTGTTTTTCTAAGAAAATGACATTACAACCGAGCTTTTCTAGTAATAACACACTGTTTTTTGCCACGCCCGCTTTTACGATATCCGCAATGCAAGTGACATAGAAATTTACGTTCATAAAGAACTCCCACTTAAATAAAAATAAGAAATAATCGTATTTAGAAAGTTATAAATGACAAAAGGAAGCCAAATGACTTCCTTTTGTTTAAAATGTAAAAAAGTGATTAAATTTAACCGCTTGAACAAAGCGTAGTTTAACACGCCTTGTTCGCTATTCATCTACTCCTTTAATGTTAAACATTAAAGAAGAGTGGAATTACTGCAAGTGCAACGATTGCAGCAATCACGCCGTAGATAAACATTGGCACTACAGTTTTCTTAATAATCGCACCTTCTTGGTTTTGAATATTAAGTACAGAGTTTACTGCCACGATGTTGTTAATACATACCATGTTACCCATTGCACCACCTACAGATTGTAATGCAAGTACTAGTGAAGTAGATAAACCTGTAATTTCTGCAGTTGATAACTGTACGCTACCGAAGGTTAAATTAGATACTGTGTTAGAGCCTGAGAAGAACGCACCTACCGCACCTAAGTATGAAGCAAAGATTGTCCAGTATTCACCTGTTGCTGCTGCAAAGCTTTTACCGATAATTTTTACCATTGAACCATCATTACCCACTAACATTAAGTTCACCATAATTAATGCACCGATTAATGCGATGAATGGGTTTTTAGTTTGTTTGAAACTACCTGCAAATACTTCTTTTACTTTTGAACCACTTAAAGCGAAAAGTGGAATACAGATTAATACGGTTACTACAAATGGGATTAATGCGGGTACGTAAAGTAATTTATAGCTTGCATTTACCGATGTACCAAAAATATTTTTCAAGCTGAATACTAAGCCTTGACTAATTTCAAATTGACCTAGTGAGCCTAATTGTGTACCAATCCATATTGTCGCATTATTCATCATTGCTTTGAATGGTAATTGTTGGATACGAGTTACAATTAAGAACGCAATTAATAAACCTGTTGGAAGTAATGCTTTTGCAACTTCTTTACCCGTTACTACACTATCTAAAGTATTTTCAACTTTTGCTAAACCAACACCTTTATTGGCAAGGAAGATTGAAATAAATAAACCAATTGCGCCGCCTACTAATGATGGGAATTCATAGTTTACTTGCGCAAGGAAGAAGTAAGGAATTATGCAAGAGAATACGCTTAAATAAATGAATACGATATTTTGACGAATTTCTTTCCAAGTTGCGATAAAGCTTAATGCCATTACAGGGATCACTAATGCAGCGAATGCATGAATAAGCGCTGTCATTGAGCCGATTTCAAGAATTTGTGATTCCACTAAATTTAATGAACCAAAACCGAACCAAGTTGGTGTACCTACTGCACCAAATGAAACTGGTACAGAGTTCATTACTAAAGCAAGAATGGCGACTTTAATTGGGTTGAAACCTAAACCAACAAGAATTGGTGCTGCGATAGCGGCTGGTGTACCAAAACCACTTGCACCTTCGATCATAAATGCGAATGCCCAACCGATGATCATTAACTGAGCAATAGGGTTTGGATTGATTGTTCCTAACCATTTACGTAACGTATTGGTTACGCCAGACGCTTCTGAGAAACGGTTAAACAAGATTGCACCAAAGATAACAGTGATCGGCGTTAATACCGAGATAATCGCTGAAGCGATATTTGCACTAACAATAGTGATATCTGTTGCAAAGAAAAGTAGGTGAATAATTAATACCACTACAGCAACCCAAGGGAGCGCCACATAAGATGGTAGAGCATTACGTTTTACCATTAAGTAAATGAGTAAAACAATTGGGAATATACTAAGAAAGAGAGCCATAAAAAACCTCGCAAAGAGACTATAATGTTTTAAGTTAAAAAAATGTTAACTTTTGGATAGGTGCATTTTATGTGAGATTTTTTAAAAAAATAGGGGGTTTGTTTCAAATTATGACCATGATCACACTTTTATTGTTTGTTTGCTTAAAAAAAAATCAACAAAAAACCATAAAATTTAACATTTTTTTAAATGTAACGTTCATGAGTTAGTACTGATAGGAGGACGGTTTATCGTTCAATCTTAAATAGATTACAACTTTTTTACTTTGGCAAACGTTTGCCAAGTGCTTTACCCCTTGAAAGAGAATGAGTGTACTAATAGGGAATAATTTGTATTATTAATCAAAAGTTATATGTATTTCGATTTATAAAAATTAAGTTTTAAAGTTGATGAAATGTGTTTCGAATCGAAATTTAAAGTGGCGGGGGTAATTATTTTTAGATAATAAAAATAGGGAGTGATATTACTCCCTATTGATGGCATTGATTAGATTTCAAAATCTTCTAAAGATTTACCAGCATTTAATGCTTTTTGGATTGGACGAGGTGTACGACCTTGACCTGTCCAAGTTTTTTCATTGCCATTTTCATCAATAAATTTATATTTTGCAGGACGCGGTGCACGTGGTTCACGTTTTTTACGATCTGATACGCTACCAAGTAAAACTGCAAGTTCTTCAGCAGAAATTCCATCTTTTTCAAGTAATTCTTTATACTTGTTTAAACCTTCCATAAATTTAGCTTGCTCTAACTCCTGAGCGCGTACTGCTTGACGCTTTTCTTCTACAACAATAGATACTTTTTCAAGTAAAATCTCTAATTGTTCTAGAGAGGTTTCGCGTGCGATTACTCGTAAGCTACGAATATTAGATAATGTTTTTAAGATATCAGACATTTTTCATCTCCAAATAAAGACCATATTTAAAATATAATAATTTCATTATTGTGTTTAATTCTAGAAAAGAAGAAATACTCCAGAACTAAACCTATATTAACGGAATATATATTTGAGGTAAACAAATAATTTATTGAATATAATCTAATTGATTGAGATAAGACCTGTATAGGAATGATTTATCTATTAATCTTGCTTAAATAGTTGAAATTAGCTATTGGCAAACCTTCAATATTAAGGTAATCTTACGCCGTCCTACAAATTGTAGAGGTGCAAATCCGATAAGTATTTTTTCTGAGTGGAAAACGATGAGGAAGAAGGAAAGGCGTATTTGCCGAAATCAGTTAAGCGTCATCTTAATTGGTTGGGGTCGTTACCGAAAGGGACGACACTGTCGTAACATCTATTGTTACGGAGTGCTACTGTTAGGGTTGGTTCATATTTTTCTTATTTCATATTGTCCACCTTTATTCATTATGCAATTCGCATAAAATATCTCAGTAGATCCTCTTCTTTGTTTGGCTTTCAATTTCATTACAAAGTTATATTTTTTAGAGGTTTTATGAATCTAGTTGATTATTCAAGTTCGTTATGGTCGATTGCACCAGCCGCACTTGCGCTAATTTTAGCAATTGCTACGCGTAAAGTTTTACTTTCGTTAGGCGTTGGCATTTTAGTTGGTGCATTTATGTTAGCACCACAATTTATGGATGGTTCTACTTATTTAAAGAATATCGCAGTTGGCTTGGTATATTCGGAAGGCGAGTGGTCATTCGGTAAATTACAAATTCTTATTTTCTTACTTTTATTAGGCGTATTTACTTCCTTACTGACTTATTCAGGAAGTAATCAAGCTTTTGCTAATTGGGCGAGAAAACATATTAAAGATAGACGTGGTGCAAAATTACTTACAGCATGTTTGGTTTTCGTAACCTTTATTGATGACTATTTCCATAGTTTAGCTGTGGGGGCAATTGCTCGTCCTGTTACTGATAAATTTAAAGTATCGCGTGCTAAATTGGCATATATTTTAGATTCTACCGCAGCTCCAATGTGTGTATTAATGCCTGTTTCAAGTTGGGGGGCCTCAATTATTGCCACCATTGGCGGTTTATTAGTGACTTATAATGTTGCTGAATACACGGCAATGAGTGCATTTATTTCAATGAGTGCGATGAACTTCTATGCGATTTTTGCATTGTTATTTGTATTTTTTGTTTCTTATAGCTCATTTGATATTGGTTCAATGGCACGTTTTGAACGCTTAGCGCAAGCGGTTGAACACCATACACAAGATGAAAATATTGACACCAAAGGCAGAGTGTATGCATTAATTATTCCAATTTTAGTACTTATTGTTACTACTGTGACTTCAATGATTTATACAGGCGCACAAGCACTCGACACATTTAGCTTACTTGGCGCATTTGAAAATACCAATGTGAACCTTTCTTTAGTAATTGGTGGCTCAGCTGGGGTATTCGCAGTAGTAGTTTGTACGCTTGGTTTAATTAATGTTGCAGATTATCCAAAAGCGATTTGGAATGGCTGTCACTCAATGTTTGGCGCTATTGCGATTTTAGTACTCGCGTGGTTAATCAGTAGTGTTGTGAAAGATATGCATACGGGTGATTATCTTTCGACATTAGTTGCAGGCAATATTGATCCAGCATTTTTACCCGCTATTTTATTTGTGTTAGCAACAGTAATGGCATTCGCAACGGGAACAAGTTGGGGGACTTTCGGTATTATGTTGCCGATATCCGCAGGCATGGCAGTTAATGTAGATGTAAGTTTATTAATTCCATGTATGTCAGCGGTAATGGCGGGAGCTGTTTGTGGCGACCACTGTTCACCGATTTCAGATACGACAATTTTATCTTCAACAGGCGCACAGTGTAATCATATAGATCACGTGACTTCACAATTACCTTATGCGTTATTAGTAGCTGTGGCGGCAATTGTTGGTTATTTAGTGGTTGGTTTCACCAAATCAGCATTGTTTGGATTCTTCGCAACAGGTGCTGTGATGATTGCACTAATTTTAGTTTCGAAGAAATTAACGAAATAATTCATATCTAAAATCTTAAATGGGCTAAAGCGATATTTAAAGCTTTAGCTCATTTTTTATTATATCGTCTATCTATAATAAAAATGCGTACGATATGCGTATAGAATCAAAAGATTAAGTGGTAAGCGGAATAAAAAACAATGGATGGGACGGACAATTAACATTCAATATATAGGAAGAACGTCATGGTAAGAAAATTCCATGACGGCTCAAATTTATCCAATCTTTATGCAGTGAATTCGCTGTGAACTATTTTATTTCACTACATTCAATAATCATAACGAGATTTCCTTTAGAATATTAAGAATTCCATGGCAATATGGTAGATTAAGGCTACTTCCATAAGTTTTTATTGCTGTTTTGTCTGCATTTGAAACAAGATAGCCTTTTCCTGCTTTACTAAACATTGTAACGTCATTTGCACTATCGCCAAATGCCAACACGTTATTTTGAGAAATATTTAATTCTTCCAGTAAAAATAATACTGCTTGATCTTTTCCACAGCATGTAGGAATAAATTCTATATCATAACAGTTTTCAGGATCGCCAGCAGCAGGATTACATTTAGTAAACATCACACGAATATGATATTTATCGGCTAATGCTTTGATTAAATTGAAATCAGATTCCATGCTTTCTCTTAATAATAGAAACTTATTTTATAAGCTCCTTGATAGTCTTTTGGTTGTTTTTCTATTGAAATATGATTTCTTTCAATCTCTTTAATAATCTTATTTACATTTTCATGAGAATAACCTGATTTAATAATTCTTTGCTCCCAAGATTTTGATGGAACTAATACTCCGTCTCTAATCCAATAAAATTCTGTACCTAAACTACAGCATAAAAAGTGTGGGCTATGTGATATATAGTTATATGCTTTTCGTAGTGCTGAATTTAAGTTTGTTCTAGTAATCCAACCAAGCATAATACCTTTAGCAATCGCATGTTCAATCATAAATTTTTCTAAATGTTCTATGCCTCCTTTATGTTTATTTTCTTTTGCATAAGGAATATAAGTTTCATCTAAATCACAGCAAGCTAAAAATTTTACTTTGGTAGGGCGGGGAAATTCTAGTGGTAAGTTATTTTTTGAAAAAGCCATACAGTACCTCAATCATGCTGTTTTGTTATTAAATTGCTATTTAATAATTAAAATAATTTTGTGTAATTGTTTTAATTTAAAAAATGTGATTTTTATCTCAATATTTTCTTATATTATTTATTTTAAGCTATATTCTGATAATTAATTAGTTATCAAAATGTTTGAATTTGGATTCTTTAAAGTTTAAAGCTTAGTGAGCTTAATAGAAAATAGATATCATATTTATATGAATGGTTTCTGTAGTTTAAGATATTAGAAGAGCAGGGTTTCCGTCCATAAACTGTCATTTTGGCAAAAATTTTGCGAAAAATGACCACTTGTTGCCGTATAATAGCGAGGTATTTTTAAATGAGGTAATTATGAATCTGCAATGGCAAAAGTATCCTGAGAACACGCGCAAATTGTTTAAATTGACTCTCCCGATTTTTATTTCTCAGCTTTCAGTGGCGGGAATGGGGCTTGCTGATATTGTTATGGCGGGGTTAGTGAGTGATGATGATGTATCAGCAATTGCGGTAAGTAACTCTATCTATTTCCCACTCTTTTTATTTGTGTTGGGGTTGCTGAATGCGATTACCCCCACAGTTTCGTATCTAAATGGTTCAAATCAACGTCATTTGATTGCGCATCAAATTCGCCAAGGATTTTGGCTGGTTTGGGTATTGTCGATTCCATTGATTGTTATCTTTTTAAATAGTCATTGGATTTTGGATTATATGAACACACCACAAGCGTTTTCAGTTAAATCGCAACAATATTTGGCCATTATGGCAATTGGCGTGATCCCTGCGTTAATGGCGGTGAATTTACGCTGTATGAATGATGGGCTTTTTAATCCAAAACCTGCAATGCGCATTACTTTCTTCGGTTTGTTAATTAATATTCTACTTAACTATATTTTTATTTTTGGTAAGTTTGGTTTGCCTGCAATGGGGGCAGTGGGTTGTGGTGTCGCGACTGCAATGGTGAACTGGGTGATGTTCTTGTTGCTTTTCCATTACAGTTATACCAATAAACCGCAAAAAGATATTGGCTTATTTAGCCGTTGGTTTGAAATGCCAAGCGGTCAAACTTTACTGCAAATTTGCAAATTAGGCTTACCGATTGGCTTTGCGACTTTTACCGAAGTGATGTTGTTTTCGACTTCTGCGCTATTACTTTCGCCATTAGGATCGCAAGTGGTGGCAAGTCATCAAGCTGCACTCCAAACAAGCTCGTTGCTGTTTATGATCCCGATGTCGTTTAGTATTGCAACGACGATTGTCGTGGGCAAAACGCTTGGGCAAAAACAAGTGGAGCAAGCAAAAATCATTAGCTATCACGCCCTGTTTAATGGAGCGTTGTTTGCGCTATTAGCAGCGATTGTGGTGGTGGTATTGGATGAAATTATTCCGCTTGCTTTTACCAGTGATCCTGTTTCGATTGCAATTGCGGCACATTTATTGCTTTTTGCTGCGGTGTATCAAATTCCTGATTCGCTACAAGCGGTCACAAATGGTATTTTGCGTGGCTATAAACATACCAAACCGATTTTATATGTCACTATGTTCTGCTATTGGGTGATTGGTATTCCTCTCGGCTATATTTTAGCGAGAACAAATTGGATCGTTGAGCCAATGGCAGCTGCTGGCTTTTGGTTTGTATTCTGTGTGAGTTTAAGTATTGCCGCTGGTTTATTGATTTACCAAATGCGCAAAATTCAACAAATGCCTGCAGAGCAATTATTAGCAAAATTAGAACGAATTAAATAATGAATAACATGATGAAAACGCTTTCTCCAATTGAGCTACCGCTAAATTGTACTGCTTTAATTGAAGCTTCCGCAGGCACGGGCAAAACCTTTACTATGGCGAATTTATATTTGCGTTTGCTATTGGGTATTGGCTGTGCACCTTTAACGGTAGAACAAATTTTGGTGGTAACTTTTACCAAAGCTGCAACTGAAGAGCTTCGAGATCGTATTCGTAAAAATATCAAAGCGTTTCGAACCTTTTTACAACATTTTGATGCGCAACAAACTTATGATCCGAACGATTTTTTCTGCCAGTTACAGCAACAGATTCAAAGTGTAGAAGAAGCGGTTTTACGATTACGCATTGCAGAACGAGAAATTGATCTCGCCAGTATTTTTACTATTCATAGTTTTTGCCAAAAAATGCTGTTTCAGTTTGCGTTTGATTCAGGCGTGCGTTTTGATAGCGATTTACAGCCAGATGAAAATGAGTTATTACGTTGTTTAAGCGAAGAAGTTTGGCGTGAAATGTTTTACCCAATGGGGTTGTCTGAAACGGCTTCAGTCGCAGAATATCTCCATACACCTGAAAATGCATTAAGTGCGGTTCGTGCTTTTATTGCGGCAGAATTGCCTACGTTATCGGCAGAACAAAATTGGCTGACAAATGATCTCGCTTCACATTTAGCCGCATTGCAACAATTTTTAACCGAAGCTAAACAGCATTGGCTTGTCGCTGGTGAAGAAGTACTTGGTTTAATTGAAGCAGAATTAGCAAAAAAATATAAAACAGGCGAGAAAAAAGCACTAAATCGCCGTTCGTATCAAACGCGCTATTTAGTGAAATGGCGAGAGGCAGTAGATGAATGGGCAAACAGTTCGCTGTGCTATTTGCCTGCGGATCAGTTTGAGCGTTTTTGTCAGGACTTTTTAATTGAAAAAGCCGAAGAGGGCGCAGAGCCTTTAACACACTCACATTTTGCAAAAAACCAGCAAATTTTGACCGCTTATCAACAACAATTTGCGGACAAACAAAAGCCATTATTGCTTTATCAATTTTTGTTATCGCTAAGAGAAAAGCTGGCAGACTATAAAGCAACCCACAGTGAAAAAAGCTTTAACGATATGCTGACGTTTTTAAATCAGGCTTTAAAAGCGGAACGAGGCGATGCACTTGCAGAACAGATTCGTGCGCAATTTCCATTTGCGATGATTGATGAATTCCAAGATACCGATAAAGAGCAATACGAAATCTTTGAAAAGATTTTTATGCAGCAAGCGCATAACAATCAAGGATTTATTATGATTGGCGACCCAAAACAATCGATCTATAAATTCCGTGGTGCAGATATTTTCACTTATTTGACCGCTTCTCAACAGGCGCAAGAAAAGCGTACATTGGCGAAAAACTGGCGTTCGTTGCCCCCGATTGTAGAGGCGACTAACCGTTTATTTGCATTTCCAGCAGATAGCAAAAACAGCCCTTTCTTGTATGATGGCATTCAGTTTCAGCCAGTGCAATCTAAGCAAAACGATACAACATTAATCGGATCGGATTATGTGAATTGCTATTTGCAAGAAAAATTTGATGAAAATTTGGCGGCTAAACAGTGCGCTTACCAAATTCAGCAACAGCTTAAACAGATGGAAGCGGTCAAATTTGGCCTAAAAAAAGCAAATGGAGAAGTTAAGGCTTTTCAAGCAAAAGATATGGCGATTCTAGTGCGTAGCCATACTCAAGCCGCCTTAATCAAAAATAGCTTGGCGGAGCTGGGGATTCGTTCGGTGTTTTTATCTGAAAAGCAAAGTGTTTATCAATCAGAAATGGCACAGGAGCTATTATGGGTGTTGTATGCTTGTTTGAATCCTTATCATCAAAGTTATTTGTTGAGTGCGTTAGGCTCTACACTTTGGGGGCTTTCTGCAGCAGAAATCCATCAACTGAAAAACAGTGAATTGCAATGGGATGAACAGGTTGGGCGATTTATTGCTTATCAACAAATTTGGCAACAACAAGGGATTTTACCAATGTTGCATAAATTGTTTATGCAAGAAGGCATTATTGAGCGCTTACGATCTCATCCAACGGAAAGTGACCGCCATTTAACTGATTTATTGCATTTAACTGAACTATTGCAAAATGCAATGCCTAGCTTAGAAAATGAGTCAGCATTGGTGCGTTGGTACGAGCGCCAACTTGGCCAAATCGATCAGGCAGAAGAGCATATTTTGCGCTTAGAAAGCGAAGAAGAACTGATTAAGATCGTAACCATTCACGGCTCAAAAGGCTTGCAGTATCCGATTGTGTGGTTACCGTTTGTTGCCAAAAAAAGCCAAGGTGCGAAAGCGAATCATTTAACAATTTATCGTGATGAGCAAGGGCAATCACATTGGTATTTTGGTAAGCCAACGGAAGCGATTCAGACCTTGTTAGATCGTGAAGAATTAGCAGAAGATCTGCGTTTGCTTTATGTCGCAATGACTCGTGCAGAATCTCAAATTAATTTGATTTTGCCAAAATGGTTTGAAAGCGGTTGGAATGCATTACATTATTTGTTGAGTAATGGTGAAATTGGTTTAGATAAAGTGGTTAAGGCGGAGTGGGATAGCCAAACTTATTTACGACAAAAAGGTATTGAATGCCAAGCGGTCGAATTAGACGAAAATATTGCAAATGATAGCTGGCGCCCAACACTCGTTAGCCTAAAAGTGTTATCTGCACGTCATTTTAGTGGCGAAATTCATCAACTAGGCTTAGTGACGAGTTTTAGTACGTTACATCAACAGCACGAATGGGCGGCGCAAAATTATGCGGAACACCATTTACCCAAAAATTTGGAGAATGCGGGACAAGATTATGATCAACAAATAATGATTGTTGAAGCGGATGATTCTCTTGGATTGAATACAGAAGAGGTAGATGCTTATTCACCTTACCAATTCCCACATAGCACTAAAGTTGGGAATATTTTGCATAACTTTTTTGAACATTGTGACTTCCAACAAGCAGTTGATTTTCAGCAAATTTTAGCCATTTGCGAACAGCTAAATTTAGATGAGCAATGGCAACAACCGTTACAAAAATGGTTTGAACAAGTACTTGCTACCCCATTTGGTGAGGCTGAATTTGTGCTTAAAGATATTCCGATGAGTAAGCGTTTAAATGAATGGCAATTTTATTTGCGCTTGAAAAATGAGCGCGGTTTGAAAAGCCTAAATAAGCTATTAAAGCAATATGGTACAGTTTCTGCCTCATTAGCAGATTTACACTTGCCACAATTAGAAGGCTATGTGCGTGGTTTTGTCGATTGTATTGTGCAAATGGACGATAAATATTATGTGATCGACTACAAATCGAATTTCTTAGGTTATTTACCTCAAGATTACAGCCAACAAAATCTTGCTAAAGCGATAGGGCAATATCGATACGATTTACAATATCTACTTTATACTTTAGCGCTACATCGTTATTTACAAGTGCGTTTAGGTGAGCAATATAAATATGAACGTGATTTTGGGGGCGTGGCATATTTATTTTTACGAGGTATGAATGGCACGCCAAATAGCGGTGTGTTTTTCGATAAACCTCGCAAGGAATTAATTGATGGAATGAATGAATTATTTGGCTAACATTTCATGATTTGTTTAATTAAAAGGGCTACCATTTGGTCGCTCTTTTTTTGAAAGTAAAACTTCTCTTGTTGCTTAAATGTGGATATTAATAAGTATGGTTTTCAAAATAATGTTTAGCGATATAAATGTAATTATGATAACCATGGAGAGGTATATAATTTGCTTGCATTTTTAATTTTGTTGTTTATATTCAATAAACAAGGGGGATCTTTAAAATTTGATTCTAGGAGGTAAAAATATGACAGTACAATCCAATTACCGCTACAGCCTCAAGGTCAATGGCGAGACGGAATTTGATGTAGTGAGTTTTGTGTTAAAAGAAGGGCTTTCACAGTTATTTCGTTTAGAATTAGAGCTGGCGAGTT
>NZ_CABFJY010000003.1 GCF_901687125.1 Actinobacillus vicugnae | reverse complement strand
AATTTCAAATAAAAAATGCTGCAAAGTCAATTTATTAGCAATAAAAATTGTTGACTTTTGAAAATAGATGGCATTTTAGCACAGTAATATAATCATATTAAATATTGAGAAAGATAAAAAATTGCGGTGTAATGGACAGATCAGCAACTATTTTGTTCATTACACCGAAATGTTGGCAAACTAATAACAAATAAGGCGTATCATATCAATGATACGCCTTATTATCTATTTACGCGTTAGACTATAAACCGCTTTAAGTGCAACAAGCGGTAAAATTCTTGGTAAACCTCGCATTAAGAAAATTGCAAAGCCAGTGATGGGATCGTGAATTTTACATTGATTTTTTAATTTCATTAAACGCCATTCACTTTTGAAGTAGTTCCAGCCATGTCGGCGACTTACCATTCCATTACCAACTCGTGCATAAACTAACAAATCCGCTAAATTTGCCACATTATTGCCATTTGCCACCATTTTTATCCAAAGATTGTAGTCTTCTTGCAAATCTTGATAGCCCCCGCACGCTTGCACCGCAGATTTTTTATATGCGACCGTCATATGATTAAATGGGCAACGCAAGCGGGTAAATTTCACAATCTTTTCCGCTTTTGTCGGCACATTACGATACGCCACAATATCTTGAATATTTTCACCAAATTCTGCAATTTGTCCGCCAAAGATGATGGTTTCGGGATATTGTTCGATAAAAGCTACCTGTTTCTCAAAACGTTCAGGCAAGCAAATATCATCGGTATCCATACGGAAAACCCATTCGTGCAAACAGTAATTTAATCCGTCATTCAAGGTTTTGCCTAAACCTCTATTTTGTTCAAACCGAATCGCTTTGATCGGTAAGTGTTGTCCATATTCAACTACAATAGCATCTAATTCATCGGTAACTTTGCCATCGAACAGCACTACGATTTCGTCTGCAGGTCGAGTTTGTGCTTTTAAGCTTTCAAAACATTCTCTTAAAAATTGTGGCTTCTCTTTGATATACAAAGACATTAAAACGGAGAATTTCATTAAATAAACCTTTTCATATTAATTGCTAATTTGGGCGAAATAAATGTAACTATCGCAATGATTAAATGCTTTATGCTTCGGCTACGTTTGAACATTTGAAAATAATAACTTGCCGCTTGCCGAGAAAGATTCATCGCACAAGGATAAGATAAAATATACAAAGCATTCATCGCAAAATTATTTGATTGCAGTTCTGTTTTCACGTATTTTTGACGAATAGCGGTTAAGGCTAATTCTGTATTCGCTATATTGGTTGAAACACTAGCGCGCTGAGTATGAAAACTGCAGATGCTTAACGGTTGATCTACAAAAATTGGCGAAAAATTCGGGCTAGAAACTAATTTCAACACAAATTCGTAATCTTCCAACGATTTCAAATCGGTCGCTAATCCGCCTAATGCTAAAAAGAATGATTTTTTAATACCAAACATCGGCATTCCACCAATTTTATTAGCTAATAACATACTATCTAAATTTAATTTTTCTGGCGGAAAAGGCTTAGTGATATAGCTAAATCCTTCATTTACCATCACACATTTTGCGGGATGATATACAAAATTGGCTTGTGGATTTTGTGCCAATGCGTTAGCTAACACCTCACATTTCTGTTCTGCAAAGCGATCATCATCATCAAGAAATAACAACCATTCATAGGCTGCTTGCTCTGCGCCCACGTTACGACTTCCTGCCGCCCCTTTATTGGTTGCATTACGAATGACCGTCACGGGAAAGGTAAATTTCTGCTCACAAACGACCTCCTGTGTTGAACAATCGTCCACAATAATTACTTCAAAATTCTTTTGGGTTTGTCGCTCAAGGTTTGCCAATAATGCAGGAATTTCAGTTGCCCGATTATAAGACGGCACAATAATACTAAACATGTTTTCCATTTTTTCTGTTTAACAATAGGATATTTTTACCTTTATCACCAAATAGCGATAAAAACATAAGAAGCACAAACATCGTCCCTGGGTAAGCATAAGTATCGGCTTTAATATTTAATATACTTAAAATAAACAGTGTAGACAGAATAAATTTCCAGCTTCCATCAAACCAATTATCGGCAATTCGTTTTACAAAATAAGCGGTAAATGCAAAACAAATGAATATATAGCCAATACCACCATATAACGTTTGGCGAATAAAGCCAGAATCAGAACCACCGTAATAATGTAATTCTGGCGTATAATAATAGCCATCACCGATTAAGAGCTGTTTGATCTCAGGTAAGAATAAATGCTTGTTTACTAAGGTATCAGTTGAAGAACTTACTCGTTCTGCACCTGATAAAATATTAATCACAGGTTCTAACGCATGTGCCACATAAGGATGCTCTGGTAAATAAATAGCTAAGCCTAATACCATAGCCACAAATAACAACAAATAAGGGACATAACGCCATTTAAAGTAAAGTAATACAATTAATACCGAAAAGGTAAAAAATGTTCGTCCAGAAATAACGCCAATAAATAGCATAAACAATACAAAAACACTGTGCATATTATTATGCTTCGCATTATAAGCGAGCATAAAATTAAGCAGCATTAAATAAAAAGCGCTTAATTGGAAGAAGGCGGAAGATGTAATATTATATAAACGATATTCTTGCTCTGAGCCTCTAAATTTAGGTAAAAACAAACTCATATTGGTACCTAGCGCAATATCAGAAAAAAGCGCAATGCCTGTTAAGCCCAACACTCCCATTAATACTTGAACGCCAATGCCCCATTTTAGATCAGTAATCACCCGTGTTTGATTATCGGTTTGAGAATAAAAGACATTATAAATAACAACGCCAAAACCAAATAAAATCAAAGTTTTAGCATACATAATCAGCACTGAAAAATCTTTCGTACCATTAATCATGAGCGGAATAGCTGATAATGCAATTAAAGCAATAATTACCGCAAAGCTATCCACTGGGATTCGAATACCATCAATACGCTTTTGATACCATTGATAAGCGAGTAATACACAAGAAAACATACCGACAACAAATGCCATACGAATAAAGTGCATCACCCATGGATCATAAATATAAAATAAATTAATTACTACGCTCATATATTCTCTAATTAATCGCGTTACGTTTAATAGCTAATAATTTTTTAAGTGGATATTTTAGGATCTTCTTAAAAATTGCTTGTTGTTGTGAAGCTCTAGCCTCTTCCAAGTTACTGGTTAGCCCTGGATTTTCAATCGCCATTAATGGGCGTACAACTAAAATATCCATTCCCCATTTTTGTTCAAATAAAATAAAATCATCTGCTAACCAAAACGGCAACGTTTCAGTTAAAAACTTTCTAGCCGATGATTTTTTAATTAAATATGCAACAGTACCTGCATAATAATTTTTATAAGGATAAGCAAAGCGGTAATTAGTTGTTTTAATTGGCTTCATTTGAGCTTTAAAGGTGGTTGGAAATTCAATTTCCAATAATGCATCATCAAAACTTAAAATTTTTGATTGCCCAACTAATACAATATCAGCGGTTAAATTTTGCTGTACTAATTTATCTAATGAGGCTTGGAAATGTTGGTTAAATAACGCATCATCTTCACAAATTAAACAATATTCTTGTTCATCAATGCTTTCATCATTCACAATTTGTTGATACACGCCTAAATGGCTAAATGTACAACCAATCTCACCTTTTGTCGCTTTACGCTGATAACGTTGCTCAAATTGGACTAAATCATATTTTTGTGCCAATTCTTGCCATTCAAGCGACATGGTATTAATAGCATCAAACAATTGGAAATCTGCCGTATTTGGTTGAGAAAAGAACAGTTCGCGACGAGCGCTATCTTTTTCTAAAGAAATTAAATATTTTTTCATTTTATATATCAATAATATTAATACCAACTTGTTCGAATAATTCATAACAAGCTAAATATACAGGATTATTTAAGGCTGGCCGAATAGATACAACTTCAATATTTGGATGGTTCATTATATTTAACACAGCCCCACTAAAATAAGTATAGATAATATATTTTTTTTGTCCTGCTGCTTGATAAATATAATCTTCAAAAATCAAATCTGTTTCGATATATTCAACCTCATCTAAACGATAGCTTTCACGGGGGTGTGGTAAATAATGAGTAATATCAAATTGTTTAATTATTCGTTGAGCTAATGCAATATTTTCTTGCGCATCATTAAACAGTGGCTGACCAAGCAATAATTTAACCGTTGTGTTTTGGTAAGCAGTCAGATTTTGCGAGGGTTTTGCAAATGAAATAACCTCAACATTTTCAATAATATTTGGCAAATCAGGATAGATTGTATAATGTTTGCTCGATAACTTTCTTAACGATTGAGTGCTATGTTTATTACCAATCAAAAAGTTCACTATTTTACGTTTTAATGTTTTCGGTGAATCTTGATAATAGATACTATTTTTTACAATATTCGCCGTACCGTCATCAAAAGTATTCAATTGCTGAAATTTAACTGTACTACAAACGAGTTGGACAAATTGATCATCAATACTTGCAACAAATAAATGATCTACATTTAAATGCTTTAATTTCTGTTTAGCTTTTAACAATGCTGATAATAATGGAAACCTTCCCGCTTGAGGATAACTAAATAAAAAAGCTTCTTTGCAGAGTTTGTTAAAACGCGCCCAATAACTTTGAAACTTACGATTATTATAAGCTTCAAAGGTAAACATTACACCAAAAAACGCCTGTTCAGGATATTTCTGCATAATCTTTTCCGCGATCAAGACTTGTAATGGTGTATGGCAAATAATCAAATTCATTAAATTTCTGTTCTCACTCTTTTAGTCATGTTATATAAAATTGGTAGTAAGCTCACACCACCAATAATACTTGCGTAAGGTACATACTCTATTTTAGTGTTAGCTAACAACAATAAACTAACTAGATATACAACCGTAGATAATACGGAAGAAAGTGAAATAATTTTATTTTTACCATAATAAAATAGGTAATTCACCAAAATAAAATAGGGTACTGTTAGTGATGTTGAAAATAAAAATAGAATAATAAAATATTTTGTACCAATAAATTGATGTCCTAATAACCAAACTACCACAGATTCAGGAATTAGCCACATTATCATCGAAGGTATTGGTACGAATAATAATGAATAAGCTGACCATTTATGCACTTTCTTCAAATTAATCGTTTTTTGTTTTAATCCTTCATAAAAATAAGGTAGTGTTGCTTTATTTAACGCTTGTAACAAAATCATTAAAATGGCAGCAATCTGAGCTCCCATTGCATATAGCCCTAAATCAACTTGGCTGAATTTATGGAAAATAAAAATTCTATCTAACTGCCCTTTTAAATAGAAGCTAGCTTGATGCAATAATAATGGTACACCAAACCCTAATAAATACATAAATCCTAATTTATGTTGATGCAAGCTGAATCTTTTTTTCTGGCTAATTTTGCGTGAATAAAGAAAATAAGCCAGAAAGAACACAATTAAATTACCAAATAAAATCGCTAAAATGCGTTTCTCTACAAGATCTGTTTGGTAATATTCCAACATTGCAACCGTAATTGCCACAGAAACAAAGCTCGTCAATGACTGAATAATCATATACGGGATGGCTTGTTTTTGACATTGACGGACACTTAATTGCACCGCTAAAAATGATTGGAATACAGCAGAAATTGCCAAATAAGCAATGATTTCCGCATTAAAATACCAACAAATTGCTAGAATGATCGTTCCAACAAAAACAGTGTAAAGATATCCTGTTGAGACCACTAAATTAAGTGAACGTTTTCCGTAAAAGTAAAAATAACGAGCAACCGCCCCTTCCTGACTTAATCCAACTAAAATCAAGAACAAAACCAAATAAGTTTGGTAATAAGACAACTCACCATACCCTTCTACCCCTAATTTACGGGATAAATAAGGAAGTAATAAGAAAGGAATAGCTTTGGAAATCAGCTCACCGCCGAGGTAAATGACACTATCTTTAACTGCTTTCATAATTTTGCAAAAAATGAAGAAAATCAACCGCTTATATTTGCCACAAGCGGTCTAAATTTTAAGGAAGATCGTAAAATACTTTTGGTTGATCTTTATCTGTATCAGCTAAAAAATGCTTAATCACTCGATAAGCTTTTTCCATCGCATTTTCTTGATAATACGGATTAATCATCTGCGGTAAACGCTGTTGGAAATCAGCAGAAATAAGTTGCTCGATCCCCGCTTTAATTGCTGGTAGGTTAGTTTCTACATCAATCACGCTTTCGCCACGCACTCGCCCTTGTTGGCGATTACCAATATTGACCGTACCCACACCACAGCTTGGTGCTTCTAATAAACCTGATGAACTATTACCAATTAAGCCTTGTGAATATTTAATTAACGCTAAATATTCTTCTGGCTTCACCGAAGTGAAGAAACAATAACCATTTTGTTCGGTATATTGCTGAAAACGTTTAAAAATTTGATCAGCTCTTGTATCTGAATTTGAACCGATAAACACAAATTGATAGCGGCCTTTAAACTGATCTAATGCAGCTAAAAGTTGTTCAACTTGTTCAAGTACTGGTTGTTCTGTCAGCGTTTCAGGGTGAAATACCACCATAAAATAAGGTGTATTTGGAATATTTCGCTCTGCGACTAAGCTTTCTTTAGTGGGTAAATTCAGCAATAAACTGTTTTCTGCCCCCAGTGAACCTACGTTATGCACATATTTCGGTTCTTCACCTAATTGAATCACACGTTGGCGATACGCTTCGGTTGCCGTTAAATGCAATTTCGACATTTTGGTAATGCAATGGCGAATAAACTCATCATAATTGCCAAGGGTTTGTTCACCACCGTGCAAGTGGATTAGTGGAATATTATGCATTGCTGCCGCAGTAGCCACGGCTAACATTTCATAGCGATCGCCTAATACCATCACTGCATCATATTTATGTTGTTGGAAATGTGCGCCGAAATAATCTAAACATTCCGCCATCGTATGAATAATTGTTTGGTTATTTTCAGCGTTTAATGTAAGTGGAATCCGTGCCGCAATTTCAAAGCCATCTTGTTCAATCACTTTCACGGTATTTCCATATTGCGCATCTAAGTGCATTGCGGTCACAACCAGTGAAAAGGCTAATTCAGGATCGTCATTTAATTTTTTTAATAAACGTTTAACGATACCGTATTCAGCTCGAGAACCTGTGATATATGCAATTCGTTTCATTATTTAATCTCTTGTTCCAAAATAGCGGTTAATTTTTCATAGCCTTTTGCATTGAAATGTAAGCCGTCATAGCTATAGTCTAAATTTAATTTTCCATATTTATCACTAAATGCATTATCTAATTCGATCCATTTTACCGCCAAATTCGCTTTTAAATATTGGTTTAATGATCGGATGTCTTGGTTATTACGCTCCACTCTAAATGCCGTTGGCGTTACCTCTAAGAAATAGAGATTAATATCTGCACGAATTGACTTTAATTTAGCAATAACATGATTAATATCAGCTAATATTTGCTGATTACTCCACTGCTCTCGTACAATGTCATTCGTGCCAAACATTAACACCACATCTTTAGCTAAAGCAGAAATTAATCCGTTATCTAAAATTAATTCGCAATATTCTTTTGCCGAAATACCCGCAATCCCTAAATTATTCACACTTTTACCGTTTAATTTTTCAATATTCCAATAATCAAGAATTGAATGTCCAATTAAACTGATTTCTTTTACTTCTTTAAAATTGCCTTTCTTAATTAAAATCGTACGGCGAATGGTTTCGAGCAATAATTGGTGAGCTTTACGCTGCTGCATAATAAAGTAGAAATATTCAAAATCTTGTCGGTTATCAATATCAATAGATGTATTCCTATCCATAAAATAAGCCAATGATCTCGCACCATAGAAATGCTTCTGTTCAAGATAAGCGGTCGGTTTTGCGATAAAAATTGCACCATTTGGCGAATATTCAGGATGATATTGCTGGCGCGTATAGTTGGAGTAATCCAATTGGAAATGCTTCAGGCTTTCATCTTCTTCAATTGGACGGGTGAGTGTTGTTGGCTTGTGAGCATCTGAAACCGAAACACAAAAATCAAACTGCTCAAATTGACGCTCAAATTTAGCACAGGCTTCTTTAATATGCTGTGCGGTACGCAAAGGCGAAGTAGGTTGTAATAACACAAAGTAATCAAATACGGTCGATTGATATTGCTGTAACACATCTTCAATCACAACAAATGAACTGGCTTTATCGCTTGCTAAATGTTCCGCACGTTTAATAAACTCAATTGGATAATGCGAAAGTAAATCAATATATTCTTGCGAGTCTGTACTTACAATAATTTTTTCAAATTCGCCCGAATCAAGCGCCGCCTCAATTGAATACGCTATTAACGGTTTACCATCCACCAATAATACATTTTTATTAGGCAGACCTTTTGAACCTGCTCGAGCTGTGATAATTGCAATTTTTTTCATAAATTTAACCGCTTACTAAAAAAGCCCCCCAAATGGGGGGCAAGTATATTACATTTGGTTTTCAAAACGACTATCGACAATTAGCTGATCATCTTCAAAATCTTGTTGCGCTTCTTTGCCTAACACTTCATACCAGAACATTGGACTAATTCCATTACCTGGACGTTTCGTGGTAATGTTGTCGATGGTAAAAATTTCACCTTTTTTGATCGGACGTGCCGCAATAATTGATTTACGAGCTACAATTTTATTTTTCGCTTCTGAATTGGTTACTAATTTTTCAGAAGAACCTAGTGATTTTTCTACTGCACGAATCCCTTCACATAATAATTTTAACTCTTCTGGCGTGACCGATGCTTTATGGTCTGGACCTTCAAAGTTTTTATCTAAGGTAAAGTGTTTCTCAATAAAAGTAATACCGTAAGGCACTGCTGCAAGCCCTGCAAAATAGCCCGCTGAGTGGTCTGAAAAACCTAAGCTATATTCAGCAAACTCTTGTTTTAATTGATGAAACGCATTTAAGTTTACATCTTCATATGGCGTTGGATACTCTGTATTACAATGTAAAATGGTAATGTCTTTTTTCGCCATACCATTATCTTCTAACACTTTTAATGATGCTTTCGTTTCTTCAATCGTCGCCATGCCTGTTGAAATGACAATAGTTTTACCTTCAATGGGTAAACGTGCAATTTTTTCTAAATAAGGTAAGTTGGTTAATTCACCCGATGGAATTTTCCATACTTTTTGTTGCTGGCTGGCTAAGAAATCAATTGATTCAAAATCAAATGGTGTTGAAAACACTTCTAAGCCCAATGAACGTGCGTAAGCTTCTAATTTCACAAATTCGTCATAAGGTAACTCAAGCTTACGAGTCATCTCTAATTGAGAATCTGCCGTACCTGTAGTTACTTTTTGGTATTCTGCTTTTGGTGCATATTTTGAAATTAATTTATCCGCTTTGAAGGTTTGGAATTTCACTGCATCCACACCGCAATCCTTCGCTACCTCAACCATTTTTTTCGCTAATGCAGGATCACCGTTATGGTTACAACCAATTTCTGCAACGATAAATACTTTAGTCATTTATTTGCTTCCTTATAGGGTCTATTGACCTTTCGTTTAATGATTATATTCTTTAATGAATTTAGCTGGCACGCCCGCCACTACAGTTCTTGGCGCAACATTGCGAATCACAACCGCGCCAGAGCCCACCATGGATTTTTCACCAATTCGAAGTTGTCCATTTACCACTGATGAACTGCCAACAAAAGCATAGTCTTCGACAATTACATCGCCGTTTAGTGTCGTGTTAGTAGAAATATTACAATGATTGCCGATAAAACAGCCATGTTCCACCAAGGCTTTGGTATTAATCACCACATTATTGCCCACCGTAACCCCTGCGTTCACAATTGCCATTTTGCCAACGAATACACCGTTACCCAGCTGAGAGCGACTCGAAACGATTGCCGTTTTATCAATAATATTCACCACTTCACAACCAAGCTCCGTAAGTGCTAAATATTTTTCAAAGCGGTGTTCGTTATTACCAATACTAATGAAATAACAGTATTGATCTCGTTGTTCAAACTCTTGAATAGTATGCGCTAAGATTGGGAATCCTAAATGCAAACAGCCTGTCGGTTTAAAATTATCAATAAAACCACAAAATTCGAACTGTTGCTCGTCTAATGAGTCCAACACAGACTTGGCATAACCGCCAGCACCAATTAATACGATTTTTTTTCTCATCATATCTTTTACTTAAAGAGAAATAGGATGTGCATTTTAGCAATAAATCGTAGAAAATACGCTAAATATTTATCTATCGGGAGCAACAATGTTTTTTTTTACCAAATTGATTACCTCAATCATTTTACCGCCGTTTAGCATTGCGCTACTTTGGATTCTCTCTCTGATTCTCGCCCGTTTTAATTATAAAAAATTAAGCCGATCTATCGCAGTTTTCGGGATTGTGACCCTTTATTTAATCAGCACCCCTTTGGTTGCCACTAAACTCAGCGATTCTTTAGTCACCAACGATAATTTAAGCTTAGATGATTATCGTTCTGCCCAAGCGATTGTGGTACTAAGTGGTGGCATGCGCGACAGCCAAGAATTATTCGGTAACATCGCCACAGGTGACTCGACTTTAGATCGTATGCGTTATGGAGCCTTCTTAACCAAAGAAACTTCGTTACCGATTCTAGTAACGGGCAGTAGCCCAAATGGCAATTCTGAAGCGGCAATGATGGCAAAAGAGTTTGAACAATTCTTCCAAGTAAAAGCGAAATGGTTGGAAGAAAAAGCGAAAACGACTAAAGAAAATGCGCAATTTTCCCACGAAATGTTAGCGAAAGAAGGGATAAATAAAATTGTGCTGGTGACCAATCAATGGCATATGAAACGTGCAAAAATGTTGTTTGAGCGACAAGGCTTTGAAGTGCTCCCAGCAAGTACTGGCGCAGGTGTGACTCCTGAAGATTATTACAATTATTTTTACTACCTTCCTCAAGCTGGTGCTTTGAGTAGTGTAATGATTTCGCTAAAAGAGTGGCTTGGCTATTTAAAAGAGTGCTCTAGCTTTACATAACTAGCGGTCTGATTTGCTCGTTTTTTTGCGAAAAATTACCAAAATCAGACCGCTTTGTTTTAGCCTATTTCTTGAGGATCAATATCCAAACTTAACCGAATATTCGTTTGTAAGCCTAAAGTAGCTCTATCCAAATCAAATTGTTCGAACAACCGCTGTAACATAGCTCGAGAACGATGTTGTATTAACAACAACCAGCGATAATGCCCTGCTTTTTTCGCCATTGGTGCAGAAAAGGGAGGCAAAATCAGTATATTTTGCAAACCCAATTCTATGCTTTTTTGCTGAAAATAAGCGGTTAAATTTTGCAAAAGAGTTACCACTTGCTGATTGTCTTTGCCCGTTGCTCTTAACAAGGCTTGTGCGGCAAAAGGCGGCAGCCCCATCACTTTACGCATTTTTAGTGCTTCTTGCGCAAAGGCTAAATAGCCCTGTTCTAACAATGTTTTCAGTAACGGATGTTCAGGATAATGGGTTTGTAATACCACTTCGCCTTGCTTTTCTGCTCGCCCTGCTCGCCCTGCCACTTGCACATAAAGCTGTGCCAAGCGCTCTTCCGCTCGGAAATCAGTCGAGAAAAGCGCAGAGTCAACATTCACAATCGCCACCAAAGTTACATTTGGGAAATGATGCCCCTTTGCCAGCATTTGCGTACCAATTAAAATTTGGCTTTTACCCTCACGAATATCGCTTAAATGATTTTCCAGCGCCCCCTTACGTGCAGTGGAATCTCGGTCTATTCGGCTAATTTGGTAAGTTGGAAACTGCTCACTAAGTACCTGTTCTAATTGTTCTGTGCCAACTCCAGTGGTGATCAAATTAGTTGAACCACAATGCCCACACTGACGAGGGATAACGCGTTGTGAGGAACAATGATGACAACGCAATACTCTTTGCTTTTGGTGGTAAGTATAAGGCTTTTGACACGCCTCGCATTCGCATATCCAGCCACATTCGTGACAAAGTAAAACAGGTGCAAAGCCTCGGCGATTTAAAAACAACATCACTTGGTTTCCTTGTTCCAAATGCCGTTTCATCATCGTTAGCAAACGTTCGGAAAGCCCCGCAGTAATTCGCTGGGTTTTGAGATCGATCACCTGCTGTTTTACCTGTTGCGCATTGCCCGCCCGAGTAGTTAAAGCCAGTTCGATAAATTTGCCACTTTGCGCATTTTGCACACTTTCTAAACTCGGTGTTGCCGAACCTAAAATAATCGGAATCTGTAAATTTTTCGCTCGTAGAATAGCTAAATCCCTTGCATGGTAACGCCAGCCATCTTGCTGTTTAAATGAGCTATCGTGTTCTTCATCAATGATGATTAAACCTAATTTTTCAAATTGGCTAAATAACGCCGAACGAGTGCCAATCACAATAGCCGTTTCGCCATTTTTTGCCCGAAGCCAAGCGTTTAAACGCTCAGTTTCATTCATATTCGAATGTAGCACATCAATTTCTACATTAAAACGTGCTTTAAAGCGTTGTACTGTTTGTGGTGTCAGACCAATTTCTGGCACCAGCACTAGCACTTGTTCACCACGGTTTAACACCTGCTCAATCACTTGCAAATAAACTTCCGTTTTACCCGAACCCGTTACACCATTGAGTAAAAAAGCCTCAAAGCCATTTTTTACTGTTAAACGGCTAACCACTAACGTTTGCTGTTTATTCAAAACTAAGCGATTCGCGCTATTTACAAGCGGTCGATTTTGCAATGCTTTTTGCCAATGTTGTGCTTCAAACGGCACATTCACAGGCTCAATATAGTTTTTCTCAAATAGTCCTTTCCAAGCGGATCGACTACAAGCGAGTGGTTTTTCAAAGAAATTTTCACATTCAGCCAATTCCGCTAGCAAATCTTGCTGTTTTTTCGCCCGCTTGTTTTCGCCAGAAATCAGTGCCATTCGCCCGCGTTGAGTTACCGTAAAATAATCAGGTTGCGATCTTTGCGTACTCTCACCATTACGCACTTTAACAGGCAATGCATTCATCATCACTTCACCAACTGGGGCGTGATAATAACGTGCAGCCCAATTCAGCAACGCCCAAATTTCCTTATCAAAAATAGGCGCTAAATCTAACACTGCTTTAATTGGTTTGAGTTTATCTGCAGGCACATCACTCGTTTCAGGAAAATCTACCACCACGCCAATTTTAGTTTGATTACCAAACGGCACTTCAACACGCATGCCTTTAACTGCCGACAAAAAAGGCGGCAGTAAATAATCAAAATAGCGATGTAACGGCACAGACAATGCCACTCTAATTACTTTCGACATAAGAAATAAAAACGAAAGGACAATAGCTTATAGTCTATTACCCTTGTGATTTTAAAATATGTTACTGAATCACAACATACTGCTGCTGAATAATGTTTCTAAAGCTTTCGTTAGTTGTTGCCCAATCAACAATATCCACTTTCCAAACTAAATCTGATTCTGAAAAGGCTTCCCGTAAAATATCACTTTCCAAGAAGCTAAGCGGAGTTTCTGTTATCACAGCAAGATCAAGATCCGAAAACTTTTTGCGGTGTCTTTCACTCGGGAATCAAATGCCCATACCGATAAATGCGGTATGTGTTGTTGCAAAATCGTTTTTACGATCCGCAACTCTTCGGGTTGAATATCTAATACTGGTTCATGTTTCATCCTGGTTTCTCTGACGCAATTGCTGAAGTAAGAAACGACTCTGTTCTAAGAAATCACTGATTTGGCTATAAACCGCTCCAGCTTTATTTTGATCATAAGTATGTAAAGTGATACTACGCATATCGCGATACTCACCCCATTTGCTCATATCATCAATCAGCCCTAAGCGTAACGCTTCACGCAGAATATCTTTAAAACCATATCCGCCGACATCATCATTATTAATCGTCTCATATTGCAGTTGGCATTTCATCATTTTTAGGCTTAATTCATAAACAAACTCAAACTTTTGAATTGCACCAGCAATTAACGTGTCTTGAACAATCCACTTTTTGTTGATAAAACCACTCTAAATCAGAAAGTTGTTTAATCGTTTCTTCTAATGAATAAAAGGCTTTTTCTAACGCCTCCAGATTTAAACGTTCAGCCATTAATTCTCCTTAAAAAAATGCTAAAATCTGACCGCTTGTTAGCGTTCAAAGCCAATTTTGGCGGCGAAACCAATAAAAATAGCTCCACAAATTTTATTCATCGCAGAACCAATTTTTTGATTATTACGTAACAAATTCCCCAATGGCGCAGCAGCAATAACTAACACAATCACTCAGATTGTGCTCGTGCCCAAGTTAGCCCTAGCAATAAAAACGGTAAAAAGGTATTTTCCACATTATTTGCAACAAATTGAGGCAACAATGCTAAGAAAAACAAAATCACTTTTGGATTTAATAAATTGGTTAAAACACCTTGGCGATAGATTCGCCACAAGGGTAATTGCTCTAAATAGACTTGATTAACTAAAAAGGGTTCACGCCACATTTTGATACCGAGGTAGCACAAATACGCCGTTCCTGAATATTTTAGCAACGCAAATAATGTTGGAGAATGCGCCACAATCTGAGCCAGCCCAATGGACACCGCCAAAATATGCACAAAAAAGCCTGTTAAAATCCCAAAGGCGGACATCAATCCTGCTTTTTTACCTTCGGCAATAGTTCTAGTCAGAATATAAATTGTATCGGAACCAGGTGTTAAGTTCAGCAAGATACAAGCGGTCAAAAATCCCCAATAATTTACAATATCATTCATTGACGAGCCTGTCTAAAATTATCCATCGTTAATAAGATAATCGCCCATGTTAAACAAATCATCAGCAAATAAGATTTAGCATCAAGCACTTCGCCAATCATAAAGGAGATAAAAAGCATCACGAGTGGTTCTACATATCCCAATAAGCCAAGTACATTGACTGGCAATAGATTGCTGGAAAGAATATATAAAATAAAAGCACTACCATTTACCAAACCAAATAAAGCAAGAATATAATAAATATGATGATTCTCACTTAATATGAATTGCATATCAGTTTGCGCAATAAAATAAATGGCAAAAGGCATAATTAATAATAATTCCGCAAATAAGGTTGCTAATGTATTTATACCAAAATAACGACGTAACGTCAGATAAATAGGATAACCGACTGCCGCTACAATTGTTGCCCATGAAAAACTTCCCACTAGCCAAATATTGCTTGCAACACCAATCAGCGCAAAACAAAGTGATAGCCATTTCAATAACGAAAAATATTCTTTAAACACCAACTTGCCCAACACTGCCGCCATAATTGGCAACAATAAATAACCGATTGAAACCTCAATTGCCTGCCCATTATTTGGCGCCCAGACAAACAGCCAGAGTTGGAATCCATTATTAAACGCAAGCAGTAATAACAGCAAAATAAGCGGTGGATTTTGCTTAATTTTTTGCAAAAGTTGTTGAAATTTATCAGTTTGCTTAAAAAGTAAAACTGCCAATAAAATAAATGGTACTAATACCACAATTCTAAACCCAAACATACTTTCGCCGTTGAGCGGGCGCAATAATACAGCGAAATAATAACCTAAACCAAATAAGAAATTGGCTCCGATACAGCATAATGCGCCCTTTAACATTTAGTTCTCCGCTATAATTTTTTTGCGCTGTTTTCGAATACTAAAAATCCCGTCTAAAATTAAAAAGAATATTGCAATCACCAAGCACAGCATCAAGAAATAAGCGTTTGGATCTAGCCGTTCACCAATCAAAAATGAAATAATCATCATAAAAGTCGGTTCTAAATACCCCAATAATCCCAATACATTAAATGGTAAAATCGTGCTAGCTAAAGTGTAAGAAAGTAGCGCTGAACCACTCACAATACTTAAAATAGCAATAAAGTAATAAACATTTGGATTTTGCGCACAAATAAAATCCATATCTGTATTCCAAATAAAATAAAGTGAAATGGGTATCAAGAAAATAATTTCAAAAATAAAGCTATAAATATTACTGATTTGGAATTTTCGACGTAAATAGAAATAGATTGGATAACCCGTAAAAACAAATATCCCTTCTAATGACATTCCACCTGAAAAAATAATGCTATTTAACACACCAAGCATAGCGAAAATAATTGCCAGCCATTTGATGCGAGAAAGGCTTTCTTTATAAACTAAGCGTCCAAATGCCACCATCACAATTGGCATAAGTAAATAACCCATTGAAACTTCTAGCGCTTTACCGCTATTGGGCGCCCATAGAAAAAGCCACATTTGTGAACCAACAATCAGCGAGGTCACAAAAATAACTAACAATAGGTGTGGCTGTTGTTTCAGACGTTTAACAAACGCTAAAAATTCGTGCTGTTTTTTAATTCGTGCTGTTTTTTAAGCACAAAAATCGCTAAAAATAAGAAAGGTAAAGTCACCACCATTCGAATGCCAAATAAACTTTCGCCAGAAAACGGGCGCAAAAACGTGGCAAGATAATACATTCCGCCAAATAGTGTGGAAGCACACAGTGAATAAATAATCCCGAGCTGCATAATTAGTTTTAAAAGATAAAACCGCCCTGAATAGCAGGGCGGAGAAAGATTAAGATTGTTTATAAGTCTTTAAGAAGTTTGCTAAGCGGCCGAGTGCTTCTTCAATTTGGTGAGCATAAGGCAATGTTACCACACGGAAGTGATCGGGTTTGTGCCAGTTAAAACCAGAACCTTGAACAAGCAAGACTTTTTCTGCTTGTAATAAATCGTAGATAAATTTAGCGTCGTCTTTAATACCATACATTTCGGTATCAATTTTCGGGAACATATAAAGCGCCCCTTTTGCTTTCACACAAGAAATACCTGGAATTTGCACTAATAATTCATACATTTTGTTACGCTGTTCCAATAAACGACCGCCAGGTAATACAAATTCATCAATACTTTGATAACCACCTAATGCCGTTTGAATGGCGTGTTGCATTGGTGTATTTGCACATAAACGCATTGAAGAAAGCATATCTAAACCCTCAATAAAACCTTTCGCATGATTTTTCGGCCCGCTTAACAGCATCCAACCTTGACGAAAACCTGCTACACGATAGGCTTTAGATAAACCGTTATACGTTACACATAATAAATCAGGTGCAAGTGCTGCGATATGGTGATGAACTGCGCCGTCATAAATGATCTTTTCATAGATTTCATCAGCAAAAATAATCAAATTATGCTGACGGGCAATTTCGGCAATCTCTAATAATACCGAACGACTATATACTGCACCTGTTGGATTGTTTGGATTAATCACCAAAATTGCTTTGGTACGAGGGGTGATTTTCGCTTTAATATCTTCAATATCAGGGAACCATTCATTCTCTTCATCACAAAGATAATGTACCGCTTTACCACCCGCCAGCGTGGAAGCCGCGGTCCAAAGTGGATAATCAGGCATTGGAATTAAAATTTCATCGCCTTCATTTAACAGCGCTTGCATCGACATAGTGATTAATTCTGACACACCATTGCCAATATACACATCATTCACATCAACGCTACGAATCCCTTTAGATTGATAATATTGCACAACAGCTTTACGCGCTGAATATAAGCCTTTTGAATCACAATAGCCCTGCGCTTTAGGTAAATTGCGAATCACATCCACTAAAATTTCATCTGGCGCTTCAAAACCAAATGGAGCGGGATTACCAATATTCAGCTTTAAAATTTTATGACCTTCTTCTTCAAGGCGAAGAGCTTCTTTATGAATTGGTCCGCGAATATCATATCGAACCTGAGTTAATTTGTCGGATTTAGGGAAACGTTCCATTGTGTTTGTCCTGTTTATAAGTAAATTGTTGGGTCTATAGACCGTTGTTTATTGCAGAAAATCGCTCAACTTTACTCTGATTTGGTAGGAATTTAAAGAGGAAATAAGCTAAAATAACCACCTTTTTTATAATAGCTAAAAACTAGCGGTCAAATTCTTTAGAAATTTTGCAAATGTCTATTTTTAATCAATTAAAACAACAACTTACAAAACGAACTTCAGAACACCAAACAACATTAGGCTGGATCGAATATCGTGTCTCCGTTGCTATTACTGAAGAAAGTGTTGCTTTATTAAGCTGGTTAAAAGCACAGGATCATTATCCGCATTTCTTTTGGCAAGCGCGCGACACTGATCAGACCATTGTAAGTATCGGCACTGCTAAATCTTTTAACAACCTTGAAACGGCTCAACAATTTGTACAACAAACTCAGTTTAAATTGGTTGGTGGCGTACAATTTGAAGGCGATTGCTTATTTATCTTGCCTCGTTTGCAATTAGTAAAAGATCAGCAAAATTTAACCGCTTATTTTTATCTTAATCAGCATGAATTAGCACAGCAAGCGGTCATTTTTGAGCAATATTTTGCTAATTTCAACCAATGCTTACCACTTGAATTAACTGAGAACCCGCTAATTTCTCGCCAGTCGGTTTATGATTTTGAAAGCTGGCAACAAAATATTGAACGTGCAATTCAGCACATTCAACAACAGCGCTTTAATAAAGTCGTGTTAGCCAATGCCAAAACACTTGAGTTTGAGCAAACACTTTCCGCTTATGATTTGCTTTCTGCGAGCCAAACCACCAATTTAGGTTGCTATCATTTTCTGTGGGCGGAAGATGCAGAATCCGCATTTGTAGGCTCTAGTCCTGAGCGCTTATATCTACGTAAAGCCAACCAATTTAACACCGAAGCATTAGCGGGCACAGCGCCTGTGACAGAAAGTGAAATACAAACCGAGCTCAATGCCGAATGGCTACTGACCGATCCTAAAAATATTTATGAAAATCAATTGGTAGTCGATGATATTCAAACTCAATTAGCAGACTGCGTAACCAATTTAGAGATAAGCAAAGCGGGTATCAAACGCTTGCATAACGTACAACATTTGCGTCGCCAAATATCAGCAACACTAAAAGCCAATATTCGCGATGCTGATTGCCTTACTCGCATTCACCCAACCGCAGCGGTGGCGGGTTTACCTCGTCAGGCTGCCAAACAATTTATTGCAGAATACGAGCAATTTAGTCGCCGTTGGTACGCTGGCACTTTAGGCTATTTGCAACCCGATCAAGCTGAATTTTGTGTTGCATTACGTTCAGCGCAAATTGAACAAAATCGCCTCACGCTTTATGCAGGTGCGGGAATTGTTGAGGAGTCTGAAGCACAGTCAGAATGGCAAGAAATCGAACGTAAATCACTGGCACTAGCTAAATTACTCAATCTTTCTTAAACAAAATGGCAGGTTAATTCCTGCCATTATTTTATCCCGCTAATCCGATAAACAGAGCGAGTAATAATGGTGCGACTAAATTCACAATAAAGCCAAAACTGATTGCTAACGGCACAACTTGTGTCCCTCCCGATTTTTGAATTACGGGTAACATACAATCCAATGACGTTGCCCCCCCTAAGCCCACTGCGGTTGAAGGAAATGCTCGCATAAAAAATGGAATAGTAAATAAGCAGAAAATTTCTCGAGAGAGATCGTTAAAAAAGGCAATACTGCCGTAAATTGGTCCCCAAGCATCGTTTACTAGCACACTGGATAGCGAATACCAACCAAAAGCCGAAGCAAAGGTTAAACCTTGCATAACCGATAAATCCAACGCAAATGCCGCAATAACACCACCAATAAGGCTACTAATAATCATCACTAGCGAGGTATAAATACCACGTTTGTTAAAAAACACCTCTCGTAATGGAATGCCACTATTACGTAGCTGTATCCCTACCCCAAAAATCATTACTTCTAAAACATAAGTGCTGGCATGCAATGGGAAATTAAGAACACCTTTGCTCAAAAAGCCAAATATGCCGCCTGCGATGGTCGCACCAATAAGTTTAGCGGAATCCAATAACATAACCCAACGAGATGGTATATCTTGTGGATTTACATTTTCGCGTAGCATCGGCTGCCACGTGTCGTACATCATCAATCCAACAATATTAGAAAATTGAATAATTAAACTTAACCCAAGCGCCATTCCACCAATTTGTGGCAATTTGCTTGCAATATCGTCCAACTGTCCGAGTGATATCCCCATCACAAATAAAATCAAATATAAGCAAACATTCACCACATAATTGACAATTTGTAACTTATGGCTATTCAACTTAAATAAATAACCTAAAAAAAGAGGAATTAGCACAATTGCTAAACCGTATAACATTGTATTTTCCTTATCGTTATTAATTTTTGAGTTGAAATTTTAGCGGTAACAGCATAAAATAAAACTGTTTTTATATACAGTTATTAAATGGCTTACAAGCGGTCCAATTTAAGGAATTTTTTGCAAATGACACAACGAAAAATTATTCATATTGATATGGACTGCTTTTATGCTGCGATAGAAATGCGAGAAAACCCAAGTTTAGTCGGCAAACCTGTGGCAGTAGGTGGTTCGGTGGAAGGGCGAGGCGTTTTAACCACTTGTAATTATGAAGCGAGAAAATTTGGCTTACATAGCGCAATGCCAACGGCGCAAGCGCTCAAACGTTGCCCCAATTTAATTCTTGTGCCTGTAAATATGCCCCTCTATAAATCGATCTCAACACAAATTCACCAAATTTTTCGGCGCTATACTGACATTATTGAACCGCTTTCATTAGACGAAGCCTATTTAGATGTAACTGATTGCCAGCAATGCTCTGGTTCTGCAACTTGGATAGCACAAGAAATTCGTGAGGCAATTTGGCAAGAGCTTCATCTAACTGCTTCTGCTGGCGTTGCTCCGCTTAAATTTTTAGCCAAAATTGCTTCCGACCAAAACAAGCCGAATGGGCAATTTGTCATTGCTCCTGAAAATATGAGCGCTTTTATACAAGATTTGCCATTAAAGAAAATCCCTGGGGTTGGAAAAGTAACCAATGAAAAGCTCGCACAATTAGGATTACATACTTGCCGCGATATTCAAAACAGCGATAAAGCCTTTATCTACCAAACATTCGGTAAATTTGGACAACGGTTGTGGGACTTCAGCCATGGTATTGATAATCGCCAAATTGAAGTAAGTCGCCCACGCAAATCATTAGCCGTTGAAAACACCTTACCAAGCGATATTTGGCATTTAACTGAAGCACAAGCAATTGTTGCCGAACTGTTCAATAAACTTGTATTTCGGCTACAGCGCAATTGGGGCGAACATTCGTTACAAGATTTCAAAAAATTGAGTATCAAATTAAGGTTTGGCGATTTCACACAAACCACTTTAGAACGAACCACCGATGGACTATCACTCGAACGTTTTTTAGAATTATTAGCACAAGTTTGGCAAAGAACAGCGCATCGTTCCGTGCGACTGATTGGGCTTTCTGTACATTACCCAGCCGAAAAGGTTAAAAAACAGTTAAATTTGTGGGAATAATTGTTGCTAAAGACTTGAATTCTTATAAAATTGCCTCCAATTAAGGAGCTGTTTGTTCTCACTCTTTTTTGGAGATTTATCTATCTATGGCAAAAAGAATTGTCTTATTTTTATTAACTAACTTAGCGATTACCTTTGTTCTTGGCATTGTATTAAACCTTATTTTCCAAGTAACAGGCATTCAAGGCGGTAGCACGGGTGGTATTTTAGTGATGTCGCTTGTGTTTGGTTTTACTGGTTCTTTAATTTCATTATTTATGTCAAAAAGCATGGCGTTACGTTCAGTTGGTGCTGAGGTTATCCAACAACCTCGAAATCATGCAGAACAATGGTTATTCGATACGGTACAACGCCAATCTCAACAAGCAGGTATTCCAATGCCTGATATTGCTATCTATCACTCTGCTGATGTAAACGCATTCGCCACAGGTGCCACCAAAAACAACTCTTTAGTAGCTGTAAGTACTGGCTTATTAGACAATATGACAGAGGACGAAGCTGAAGCGGTGGTTGCACATGAAATCGCCCACATTGCTAATGGCGATATGGTAACCATGACCTTATTACAAGGCGTATTAAATACCTTCGTTATCTTCTTATCACGCATTATTTCAACTGCTGTGGCAAGTGGCAAAGACCAAAACGGCAATAGCACACAAAATACTTTAGTGTTCTGGGTTGTAGATATTGCACTACAAATGATTTTCGGTGTGATTGCAACGATGATTGCAATGTGGTTCTCTCGTTATCGTGAATATCGTGCGGACGCAGGCTCTGCGCAATTAGTAGGTAAAGAGAAAATGATTGCGGCATTACAGCGTTTGCAACAGGTTCACGAACCACAAGAAATGCAAGGCTCCCTTGCTGCGTTTATGATTAACGGCGCACGCTCTAAAGAATTATTTATGAGCCACCCACCACTTGAAAAACGTATCGCAGCGTTAAACAATCTATAATCAACAAGCGGTCTGATTCTGCAAAAAAATTGCAAGAACAGACCGCTTTTTTATTGTAGCTAAAATGCAAATGGATAAAGCATGAAAAGCAATAACAAATAGCGCGCTAATTTGCCTAACGTAATAAACAGTACTGATTGCCAGATATTTAACCTAAGCCAGCCAGCGATGCCACATAATACATCACCCACAATTGGTAAACTAGTTAGCAAAAGTGCAAATACTCCGTATTTTTCACATAATGCCAGAGCCCATCTAGTACCAGATTTCTGCACATTTATCGGCTTAGGAATTAATAACCCCATTGCATAGGTAACAATACTGCCAAGGCTGTTACCAAATGTTGCAACTAGTACTAACCAACACATACTTGTAGAAAAAATGGTCTGATTTACCAGTAAATTTTTTGATGCTAGCGTACTAAAAATAATTTCAGAATTACCAGGCAATACCGTTGCACTCAAAAATGCACTGAAAAACATTGTGATAAGTTGGTTTTCTAGTGAAAAGAATAAGCTAAAAAATGAAGTTAAATAATCTAACATATTAATTTGTAACGTTTTTGTTAATGAAATGATCTTTAGATTTTAATAAAAGTTTTCAATTCAGTTTTGATTTGATCTATATCAAAATGCATATTTGATTTACCTCAAAATAATTACAATTTCATTTTGAGGATTACAGTAACAGGTCTATAATTCTCAACAATTTCTGTAATTTTTCAAATTTATATTTAAGGATTATAAATGTTCTCACCTGCTGAAATGGCAAAAATTGCTGAAGATGGAGCAGTTTATAAAGCGACAAAACATCAATTATACTCTTTTATTTCGGCAATTTTAGCAGGCGGTTTTATTGCCCTTGCATTTGTTTTCTACACCACCACCCAAACTGGCGCAGGCGATGTGCCATGGGGGCTAGCTAAATTAGTTGGCGGTACTGTTTTCTCTCTTGGTGTCATCCTATGCGTAGTGTTCGGTGCAGAATTATTTACTTCATCCACATTAACCGCTGTTGCAAAAGCAACCCGCCGCATTACTTGGTTCCAAATGTTTAGAAACTGGTTCATCGTATATGGCGGTAATTTTATTGGTGGATTAAGTATGGTCGTACTGATTTGGCTTTCTGGTCAAATCATGGCAGCCAATGGTCAATGGGGTTTAACCATTCTTAAAACAGCACAACATAAAATTCACCACTCTTGGATAGAAGCTTTTACGCTGGGTATTTTATGTAACATTATGGTGTGTCTGGCTGTATGGATGGCAAATGCTGGTAAAAGTTTAACAGACAAAGCCTTTATTATGATTATGCCAATTGCATTGTTTGTCTCATCAGGTTTTGAACACTGTGTGGCAAATATGTTTATGATTCCAATGGGCATGGTAATTGCACAATTTGCTTCACCTGAATTTTGGACTGCGATTAATATTGATCCCGCACAATTTGCAGATTTAGATTTTTATCACTTTATCGTTAAGAACCTCATTCCAGTAACATTAGGAAATATTGTAGGCGGTGTATTCTTTATCGGCTTAGTACAATGGTTCTTATATATTCGTAAACACTAATTCTAATTTAAGCGGCCAAATTTATGCAAAACTTTGCAAAAAACGACCGTTTGTAAGACTTAATTTACTAACAAACAGAGGACTTAAGATGACTCAACTAACTGAAGCTCAACAAAAAGCATGGGCAGGGTTTACTGGTGGCGACTGGCAAACTGAAGTAAACGTACGTGATTTTATCCAAAAAAACTATACACCATATGAAGGTGACGAGTCTTTCTTAGCTGGTGCAACTGCTGCAACCACTAAGCTATGGGAAGAAGTGATGGAAAAAATCAAAGTTGAGAACAAAACTCACGAACCGTACGATATTGATTGCGAAATTCCATCAACGATTACTTCTCACAAAGCTGGTTATATCGACCAAGCTTTAGAGAAAATCGTAGGTCTTCAAACAGATGCGCCATTAAAACGTGCGATTATCCCGTTTGGCGGTATCAAAATGGTTAAAGGTTCATGCGAAGTTTACCGCCGTACCTTAAACCCAGAAGTAGAAAAAATCTTTACTGAATATCGTAAAACACATAACCAAGGTGTATTCGATGTTTACACACCAGATATTTTACGTTGCCGTAAATCAGGTGTAATTACTGGTCTTCCAGATGCTTACGGTCGTGGTCGTATTATCGGTGACTATCGTCGTTTAGCTGTATATGGTGCAGACTTCTTAATGAAAGATAAGCAAAAACAATTTGCATCATTACAACCTCGTTTAGAAGCGGGCGAAGACATTCAAGCGACAATCCAATTACGTGAAGAAATTGCAGAACAACACCGTGCATTAGGTCAGATCAAACAAATGGCTGCATCATACGGTTTTGACGTTTCACGTCCTGCCGAAACAGCTCAAGAAGCAGTTCAATGGACTTACTTCGCATACCTTGCTGCAGTGAAATCACAAAATGGTGCAGCAATGTCATTCGGTCGTGTATCTTCATTCTTAGATATCTATATCGAACGTGACTTAAAAGCGGGTAAAATCACTGAAGAAGAAGCACAAGAGTTAATTGACCACTTAGTAATGAAATTACGTATGGTGCGTTTCTTACGTACCCCTGAATATGATCAATTATTCTCTGGTGACCCGATGTGGGCAACAGAAACTTTAGCGGGTATGGGCTTAGATGGTCGTACATTAGTAACCAAAAACAGCTTCCGTATCTTAAATACGCTTTACACAATGGGGCCTTCACCAGAACCAAACTTAACCATTCTTTGGTCTGAACAATTACCAGAAGGTTTCAAACGTTATTGTGCAAAAGTATCGATCGATACTTCATCAGTACAATACGAAAACGACGATTTAATGCGTCCAGACTTTGATAACGATGACTATGCAATCGCATGTTGTGTATCACCAATGGTGGTAGGTAAACAAATGCAGTTCTTCGGTGCACGTGCAAACTTAGCGAAAACAATGTTATACGCAATCAACGGTGGTATCGATGAAAAATCTGGTGTACAAGTTGGTCCGAAAACAGCTCCAATTACAGATGAGTACTTAAACTTTGACGATGTAATGGCGCGTATGGATCATTTTATGGATTGGTTAGCAACACAGTATGTGACTGCATTAAATATTATCCACTTTATGCACGATAAATACAGCTACGAAGCAGCATTAATGGCATTCCACGATCGTGATGTATTCCGTACCATGGCGTGTGGTATCGCAGGTCTTTCTGTTGCAGCAGACTCATTATCTGCAATTAAATATGCAAAAGTTAAACCGATTCGTGGTGATATCAAAGATAAAGAAGGTAACGTAGTAGCTTCAAACGTAGCGTTAGACTTCGAAATCGAAGGCGAATATCCACAATTCGGTAACAACGATAACCGTGTAGACGAAATTGCTTGTGACTTAGTTGAACGTTTCATGAAGAAAATTCAAACGCACAAAACTTACCGCAATGCAACACCAACACAATCTGTTCTTACGATCACTTCTAACGTGGTTTACGGAAAGAAAACAGGTAATACACCAGATGGTCGTCGTGCTGGTGCACCATTTGGTCCAGGCGCAAACCCAATGCACGGTCGTGACCAAAAAGGTGCGGTGGCGTCACTTACTTCTGTGGCTAAACTTCCGTTTGCTTACGCTAAAGACGGTATTTCATACACCTTCTCTATCGTACCAAACGCATTAGGTAAAGATTACGAAGCACAAAAACGTAATCTTGCAGGCTTAATGGATGGTTACTTCCACCATGAAGCAACCGTAGAAGGTGGTCAGCACTTAAATGTAAACGTGTTAAATCGCGAAACGTTATTAGATGCGGTTGAACACCCAGAGAAATACCCACAATTAACCATTCGTGTATCTGGTTATGCAGTACGTTTCAACTCTTTAACCAAAGAGCAACAAATGGACGTAATTACTCGTACATTTACTGAATCAATGTAATCCCATATATTACATTCTTTTAAGCGGTCGGATTTTGCAAAAATTTTGCGGAATCTGACCGCTTGTTTATTGATATTCTGTTAGAATAACGATAACGAATTTATTATTTTATTAATCGAAGGAATCATATATGTCTATTGCTCGTTACCATTCATACGAATCTTGCGGTACTGTTGATGGACCAGGGATCCGCTTTATCCTGTTTTTACAAGGCTGTTTAATGCGTTGTAAATATTGCCACAACCGTGATACTTGGGATTTAGACGGTGGAAAAGAAATCAGCGTTGAAGATTTAATGAAAGAAGTGGTAACCTACAAGCATTTTATGAAAGCAACAGGTGGTGGTGTAACCGCTTCGGGTGGCGAAGCTGTATTACAAATGGAATTTGTACGTGATTGGTTTAGAGCTTGTAAAGTAGAAGGGATTGACACTTGCTTAGACACGAATGGCTTTGTACGTAGCTACAGCCCTGTAGTGGATGAAATGCTGGAAGTCACTGATTTAGTGATGCTCGACTTAAAGCAATTAAATGATGAGATCCACCAAGATTTGGTTGGCGTATCAAATAAACGCACGCTGGATTTTGCTCGTTACCTACAAAAATTGAATAAACGCACTTGGATTCGCTATGTAGTTGTGCCTGGTTATACTGACGACGATGATTCGGCGCACCGTTTAGGACAATTTATCCAAGGTATGCAAAATATTGAAAAAGTTGAGTTATTACCTTACCACCGTTTAGGTGCGCACAAGTGGGAAACACTCGGCTATAAATATGAATTAGACGGCGTATTACCGCCACCAAAAGAAACCTTAGAGCGCCTACAAGCGATTATTGAAAGCTACGGTCATACCGTTAAATACTAAAATCTATTAACTTCTTTCATTCAAGCGGTCGAATTTAGTCAGTTTTTTGCAAAAATTAGCTAAATTCGACCGCTTTTATTTAAAAGACTTGATCTTTTGCTTTGTAAGCCCAATCATAACAACACTTTTTGACTCAACAAAAGGAATCTTTAAACAATGTCTAACCCTCTTTTAAACTACACTGGTTTACCAGCATTTTCACAAATTAAACCAGAACATATCCAACCTGCGGTAGAAGCTGTTATTAAAGCATGTCGTGATACGATTGAACAAGTCGCCCAAATTGAAAATCCAACTTGGGAAAATTTCTATATGCCACAAGCGATTGCTGGCGATAAATTCGCACGTGCATGGTCGCCAGTGGGGCATTTAAATGCAGTGAAAAACTCACCTGAACTGCGTGAAGCTTATCAAGCCTGCTTGCCATTCCTTTCAGAATACAGTACTTGGGCAGGGCAACACCAAGGCTTATATCAAGGCTATGTAAAACTTAAAAACTCACCTGAATTTGCCAATTATTCACTTGCTCAGAAAAAAGCGATTGAAAACAGCCTGCGTGATTTCGAACTTTCGGGTATTTCACTGCCAACCGACAAACAAAAACGTTATGGCGAAGTCTCTGCTCGCTTATCTGAACTCAGTTCGCAATTTAGCAATAACGTGCTCGATGCGACCATGGGCTGGGATATCGTAATTACTGACGAAGCACAGCTTAAAGGTTTACCTGAATCTGCATTAGAAGCAGCTAAATTATCGGCTGAAAGCAAAGGTAAAAAGGGCTATCGCTTTACCCTAGAATTTCCTAGCTACTACCCTGTTCTCACCTACTGTGAAAACCGTGAGTTACGTGCTTCAATTTATAAAGAATATGCCACTCGCGCTTCTGATCAAGGTTCAAATGCAGGCAAATGGGATAACTCAGCCAATATTGATGAAAAACTCAAATTACGTTTAGAAATGGCGCAATTATTAGGTTTTGCTACTTATGCAGATCTCTCGCTTGCAACCAAAATGGCCGAGAACCCACAACAAGTGGTTGATTTCTTAGAAGATTTAGCTAAACGCTCAAAAGCGCAAGGCGAAAAAGAATTAGCAGAATTATACGCTTTTGTTGAACAAGAATACGGTGTAACCGAACTCCAACCATGGGATATTGCATTCTATAGCGAAAAACAAAAACAAGCGTTATATGCGATCAATGATGAAGAACTTCGTCCATATTTCCCTGAAGATCGTGTACTTTCAGGTTTATTTGAATTGATGAAGCGCATTTTCGGTTTACGAATCGAAGAGAAATTCGGTATTGATACTTGGCACGAGGACGTACGTTTCTTCCAAATTTACGATGAACAAAATGAAGAACGAGGCGCATTCTATTTAGATTTATACGCACGTGAAAACAAACGTGGTGGCGCATGGATGGACGATTGTATCACCCAAAAACGCTTAGCGGACGGCTCATTACAAAAACCAGTTGCTTATTTAACTTGTAACTTTAATAAACCAATTGGTGATAAACCTGCGCTATTCACACATGATGAAGTAACCACCTTATTCCATGAATTTGGACACGGTATTCATCATATGCTCACACAAATTGATGTTGGTGATGTAGCAGGGATTAACGGTGTGCCATGGGATGCAGTTGAATTACCAAGCCAATTCTTAGAAAATTGGTGCTGGGAAGCTGAAGCGCTTGAATTTATTTCAGGACATTACCAAACAGGCGAACCGCTACCACAAGATAAACTGACTCAATTGCTTAAAGCGAAAAACTTCCAAGCAGCAATGTTTGTGCTAAGACAATTAGAGTTCGGTTTGTTCGATTTCCGCCTGCACTTAGCACAACCGCGTGAAGGTTTAGTGTTAGATACGTTAAAAGCAGTCAAAGCCGATGTTGCGGTAGTTCGGGCGCCAGAGTGGGTTCGTACTCCACACAGCTTTAGCCATATTTTTGCAGGCGGTTATGCAGCGGGTTACTACAGTTACTTATGGGCTGAAGTGTTATCCGCTGATGCCTTTGCTAAATTTGAAGAGGACGGTATTTTCAATCGTGCAACGGGTCAATCTTATTTAGATAACATTCTCACCCGTGGTGGCTCAGAAGAACCTATGGTACTCTTTGAGCGCTTCCGTGGCCGTAAACCGACTTTAGATGCCCTATTACGCCATAAGGGAATTGCGTAACGCATAAGTTAATTTTAACAAGCGGTCGAATTTGCAAAAAATCTTGCAAATTTGACCGCTTAGCTTTTTTTTATCTACCAAATCGCTATAATCTTGATTAATCAAATAATTAAAAGAGAAAACGCAATGTCTTTAGATTTATCCAATATCCGCCAGCAAATTACCCAACTTGATCGTCACCTGCTTAAACTCCTTGCTGAACGCCATCGCCTTGCTTTTGATGTGGTGCGCAGTAAAGAAATTACCCAAAAACCTCTCCGTGATGTCATTCGTGAAAAAGAATTGCTACAAGAACTGGTTAATCATGCTGAAGCGGAAAACTATCAATTAGATCCACAGTATGTGACGCAAATTTTCCAACGTATTATTGAAGACTCTGTTTTAACTCAGCAAAATTACCTACAAAACAAATTAAATGAGCAAAAAGGACAGAATATCTCTATTGCCTTTTTAGGCATGCGTGGGTCTTACTCAAATATGGCATCTCGTCAATTCGCTAAAAAATATCAAGGTTCACTAATTGAATTGAGCTGTGATTCGTTCCAACAAGTATTTGATAAAGTAAATCAAGGCGAAGCAGAATTTGGTGTGTTACCGCTTGAAAATACGACATCGGGTTCTATCAACGATGTTTATGATTTATTACAACATACTGATTTAGCTGTAGTTGGCGAACTGGCTTATCCTATCAAACACTGTGTACTGGCAAACGGCAATATTGATTTAGCTGAAATTGATACTTTGTATAGCCATCCACAGGTCATTCAGCAATGTAGCCAGTTTATTCAAAGCCTGAATAAAGTTCATATCAAATATTGTGAAAGTAGCTCTCACGCTATGCAGATGGTTGCACGTTTAAATAAACCGAATATTGTGGCGTTAGGTAACGAAGATGGTGGTAAACTTTATGGTTTAACCAATATCAAAACCGATATTGCCAACCAGCAAAATAATATTACCCGCTTTATTGTGGTAGCTAAACAGGCAATTAAAGTTTCGCCACAAGTGCAAACAAAAACGTTATTATTGATGACCACCTCGCAACAAGCGGGCGCCTTAGTGGACGCATTAATGGTATTTAAACAGCATCAAATCCAAATGACAAAATTAGAATCTCGCCCAATTTACGGCAAGCCTTGGGAAGAAATGTTCTATGTAGAATTAGAGACAAATGTGCATTCTGCAAATACACAGCAGGCATTAAAAGCACTCGAAACAGTAACCAGCTATGTAAAAGTATTAGGGTGTTACCCAAGTGAGATTATTGAGCCTGTTAAACTATAACAAGCGGTCAGATTTACGAGAAAATTAACAAAGCTAACATGAGTTCCCCATGTTAGCTTATTTTTTATTGCGATGATTATGCCGCTTCTCTGTGATAAAAACGCAAAGCGTGTTCTTTTTGGCGTGCGGAGCTGAAAGCTGAAACACGTTTTAAGTAACCGATAACACGTGTGCCGTAATCGATATTTGTTGAACCACATTTTGAACAGCTACATAACGTACGTTTATCAATATGCGCACATTCATTGCAAATGGTGATTTTTACATTGATACAGAAATAGTTACAGCCTGTTTTTGCAGCAATATCAAGGAGTGAGCGGTAGCCCGCTTGAGTGAGCGCCTCATCTAAATTTAAATGGAGCGCCGAGCCACCATCTAACCACTCAATTAACTGCTTGCCGTGCAATAAGAATTTATCTAGCGCATTGGTATTCTCGTCTTCTACAACGTAAAAATATGAGTTATAGCAATCACGAGGTACAAAATAGCCATCTTCTTTATCCCATTTCGCATTTTTCACCCCAAGATTTTCCGCAGGTACAAACTCGGTATTAAATTTCACACCATATTTTTTAGAAGCAGTCTGATTGGCTTCAAAAATCACTTTTAAACGGCTCTGCACAAACTGCATATAGTCTTGATTATAACCAACAGTTAAACCTTGCGATTCCGCTGCTTCCGCCATGCCATTTATACCAATCGTGAGGAATTGCTTATCAAGCGAAATAAAGCCTGCATCATAAACAGGTAACATTCCTGCGGCGAGATATTCTTCAATCAATTTACGGTAAGCGTATTGATATTGATGAATTTTGCTGACTTCTTGCGCTAAATCACGTCCATCTTGCACTAAACGGTTCATATTGATCGTAATCACGTTAATTGAACCTGTCGCAACCCCGCCCGCACCTAATGAATAAGAGAAAGTGTGATCCGAAATTTCATTACGTAAACGACAACAAGAAGCAAGTGAATCTGGATTATCCGACTGATACACAAAGAACGAATTGCCTTGTGCTAGTTCTTCCGCCATTTGATCAGCAAATTGATTATCTTTGCATTTACCATTTTCCGTCAGCATTGCTGCGGTAACCACAGGGAAAGTTAAAATCGCTTTGCTACGCTCTTTGTTAAACCATTTCATAAAGAAAATTTGTAGCACTGAAGTGGTCTCCCAATTCGGGCGTTCAAAATCAGGAAACACGAAATTGCCAAACATCGCATCAAAATAATGTTTATCGTAAAGCGAAATATTCCAAAATACACTTTGATAACCTCGCGCTGCTGCGGGTTGATTAATACTATACACCACTTGCTGAAGGTGGTTTTCAATTTCAGAACGGTGAGTTTCAAGATAGTTATCCCCAAAATCTTTACGCGCAAAATAGTCGAAATAGGTCAAAAATTCAACCGTTGCAACCGCTCCTGCAAATTGTGAACTTACAGCGAATACAAAATTCACAAACGAGCCACAAAATGAAGCAAGATGTTTTGGTGCTTTTGATTCGCCACCTAACTTAGTTAAACCATCACGTAAGAAAGGATACATCGTGACCGAAACGCAATAAGGCTTCAAGCTTGTTTCATCATGTACATAAATTTCATGCGCTTCAATTTGGCGTAAATATTCGCCTGCTAAATCATCACCAAATAATTCTGCAATTTTATGACTTACTTTGGCACGATTAATCTGCACAAAGAAATCTTTCATCATCTCATTTTCCATGGTTGCAATATTTTTTTGAGTAACGTTAGCATTTGCATCCATTTTAGAACCGTCTGCCGCATTTTTTGCATGTAGATAATGATCGATAAAGCCTAATTTGCCTTCAAGTTGATTAGGTTGTAAGCGAATCATGTGATTAAACTCCCTTGATAAATAAATGGTTTAGATTTTCGCCAGTGCGTAAATCAATAAAACGTTGATTAGTGGTAAGGCTATTTAGTCCGCCCCGCTCGGCAATCCAGCGCCCTGTTTTGAGATATGTCAGTTGCGAAAGTAATACCTCGGAGAGTTCATCGCGTTCAAGCCCTGTATAAAGGCAAGTGCGTAGCCCTTGTTGCTGGCAAAAAGTTAAAAGAGGTAAAAGCTGTTCGGGTAGCCATTCTCCGCCCATAAACAGTACGCAACTAATTAAGCCTTGGTATCTATTAAGTTGTTCGGCAAGGTAAGTTTTCGTCAAAATTTGACCGCTTCCAGCTTTCCAACTATCGGTACTGTGACAGCCTTTACAGCCCAACGGACAACCCGTAATAAGAAAAGCGAGCGAGGTTTCATGCGGAACTTCTTGCCAAACAATTTGTTCTGAACAAAATCTAAGATTTTCCATTTGTTATAAATTTGTTACTAGATATTGTGTAAATAAATCAACCAAACACAAGATATTGTGCATTTTAGTTTTTTTTTTTGAAAATAAAACCAAAAAATTTGAATAAGAGGGGTTGCAATTTGCTAAGTGGCGGAAAAATAAAGCGGATAGTGAATTGTAAATTTTTATAACAAAAAAAGCTGCCTAACAACTAGACAGCCTATTAAAAACGAGAACGATTTAGCGTTCTTGCATTGCCTGTTTCATGCGGGTAATCGGCTTAATCAGATATTGAAAGATGGTTTTTTCGCCAGTTCTAATATCAACCGTTGCCGTCATACCTGGAGTAATCAGCAACGGATTACCATTTTTATCGAAGATTTTACTTTCACTCGTTTCCACTAAAATACGGTAATAAGATTCTTCTGGATTAAGTTTTAGAGTACTTGAGGTTCGCTCATCTTGCAATGTATCTGGGCTAATAAGGGTCACTTTTCCTTCTAGTCCACCATATATAGCGTAATCATAAGCACTAATTTTGACTAAGGCAGGTTGCCCTGTTCGAATAAATGCCACATCTTTTGGACTAATGTAAGCTTGTACTAATAAATTCTCATCAATCGGAACAATTTCTAGAATATCTTGCCCTGCCTGTACTACACCACCAACGGTATTGATTTTAATATTTTTCACAATACCTCTAAGAGGTGCCTTAATTTGTGAGCGTTCAACAGGATCAGCATGCATCGCAAGTGTTTCTTTTGCTTGCGCTAATTCAGATTCAATACGCACTAATTCCTCATTCGCTTCTTCAATATAGCGGTTTTTGCGCTCTGTAATCTGTTGTGCCAGATCTGCCGATTGACGTTTCGTACGTAACAGCTCAACTTCTGACATCACCCCTCTACTCACCATAGGCGATGTGATCGCAATTTCACGATCAAGTAATGCTTTACTTTGAGTTAAGCCACGTACTGCATCATTTACTACCCGTAAACGAACCTGATAAGCTGCTTTTTCTCTTGCTTGAATTTCTGCGGGAATCGTACTGCTAAATTTCAGCGGTATAGCGTATGCTTCCGCCTGCAAACGAGCAGCAATTGCTTGTAAATTAAGGACTTTTGCTTCACTTTCACGTAAAACCGCAGAGCTACGAGTATCGTCTAAAGTCAGTAAAATCTGAGCTTTCTCAACAATATCTCCCTCTTTTACTTTCATTTCGCTAATAATGCCAGGATCAAGGCTCTGAACAATTTGTTCTCGACTTGTCGGAATAACACTACCTTGCCCACGAGTAACTTCTTCTAAAGGACTATAGTATGCCCACACGACAAAAACGACTAGCAAAGCAGAAAACAGCATGATTACTGCAAAAGTACCATGGTGTTTTTCTGTTTGTAACGCCGCATTCAGATCATTAATAAGCGTCAGATCTGCTTTGCTAATTTTTTCTTGATTACTCATTCTTTTCGCTTCCTTGAGCTTGTGCCGTTATTGGTTCAGCAGTTTTAGTGCTAGCGGTCGAATTTTGTTGTTTTTTTGCTTGTTCATTTTCTCGTAATTTCGCCAGTACCGTATCACGGGGCCCGTCTAATACGATTTTGCCATTTTCAACAACAATCACACGCTCTACGATTCTAAGTACCTGCGGACGATGTGTGACTACGAGCATTGTTCGATTTTTAGTCCAATTCGCTAACGCATTTAACACCATCATTTCTGAACCTTGATCCAAATCGCTGGTAGGTTCATCAAGTAACACAACTTTAGGATCTTTTAAGGTTAAACGCGCTAACGCTACTAATTGCTTCTGCCCACCTGATAAACCTTGACCGTTTTCGCCCAATGGCATATCTAAGCCTCGCGAGTGTTTTTGAATAATGCGATCTAAGCCAAAACGTCGTAAAGCAAGAAGCAATTCTTGGTCACTAGCAAAATTATCTGAGCGTGCTAAATCCAAATTTTCACGCAACGAGCCTAAAAAGAGGCGTGGTGACTGACTAAAAAGCGCAACTTGGTTACGTAAAAAATTTGGATCAAGTTGGCGCAAATCAACATTGTCTAATGTTACGTTACCTTTACTTGGTTCATATAAACCTGAAGCAAGTTTTAGCAGGGTTGTTTTACCACTACCAATTCTGCCCAATATACCAATTTTTTCACCTGGCTTAATTTGCAGATTCAAATCCGCCACAATATCACTACCTTGTCCTGGATATTGGAAACTAGCTTGATTAAATTGGATATAACCTTGAATCGCAGAAAGAGTAATGTATTTACGCTCAGGCTCTCGTTCAATCGGACGTTTAATAATGCTATCAACACCTTTTAATGCTAACCGAGCTTGCTGAAAACGTGTTGCAAGCCCTGCAATCTGTGATAAAGGTGCCAATGCTCTACCTGAAAGGATCACCGAAGCAATCAATGCCCCCATGGTAATACGAGAGGCTTCATCTTCAGCATGAATTAAGTAAGTTCCTACGACTACTAAAAATACGGTATTAAGTTGCTGCATTGCGGTTGCAAAATTAATCACAAAGTTACTTAAATCTTTCACTTTAGTTTGCGTAGCCGCTGTCTTAGCCGTATAAGCATCCCAACGCTGTTGCGCCCAGTTTGCCGCATTATTGGTTTTTAGTGTTTCGATACCATCAATAACTTCAACCACCAAACCTTGACGCTGTGAGCTTTCTCGCATGGTTTTATTAATATTTTCCGCAATTTTTGGTTGTACCGCAAAACCAACAATCACCACAATCGGGACAATAATCAATGGCACAAGCGCTAAAGCCCCACCAACAAGGAAAATAACAAAAATAAATAATAGAATGAACGGTAAATCAACTAATACCAATAAGCTGGCACTCGTCATAAATTCTCGCACAGATTCAAACTCACGTAAGTTATTGGCATAAGACCCCGATGATGCAGGTTTATCGACTAATTTTAACGACATCACACGCCGAAATAGTGCAGAGCTTATCAACAAATCCGCCTTTTTACCTGCAATATCAGTGAGATGACCACGAATAAGTTTTGCGACTAATTCAAAGCTAATCGCAAGCACAACCCCAATACTTAATGCCCAAAGAGTTTCATAAGTTTTATTTGGAATCACTCTATCATACACATTCATGACATAAAGTGAGCTAACCAATGCAAGGAAATTAATGATAAAGGTAGCTAAAATTACTTGATAATAGTAAGAACGGAAGCGCCAAATCACTTTCCAGAACCACGCCTTTGGCATATGGTATTCAGGCAATTCAGAACGTTCATCTTTTACTGCTTGAGGCTTAATAAACCAACAATAACCAAGGTAATTTTGCGCTAATGAATCAGCGCTCACCGTATGAGTTACGCCATTTTGAGATAAATGATAAACTCGCTCACTACCTGCACCTTCAATTTTAGTGACAATCGCAGCTTCTTCATTTCTTAAAACCACCAATAACGGTGTGGAAAGGGAAGGAATATCTTTTAATTCACGACGAGAAATTTGGTTTTCAAACCCGTATGCACGTAACACTTCAACCAATGAGTGAAAATTAACATTAAGATTTTGCTCTCTTATTACTTGTGCAGCCAATGCTTCTTTGGCAACAGGCGAACCATGTAATTGAGTGATATACGCTAAATGTTCGATGATCGCTTTCAATTTATTTACCTTCTTCCGTTAAATTCAGGGTGCTGAAACCTGCCCAATTGGCTACTTTTGCTTGCGAAACTAAATAAAGTAATGCCGCATCTCGATAGTCACCACGCGCAGCAACTTCTTCCGCCTGTACACTGGTTAACTCTTGATAGGCATCAAGCAAATTAAGTAATGATTTAGCTGCAATATCAAATTGTAATTCTGTGTCATTAACCACTTTCCGTTGTAGCTTAATTTGACGTTGGGTGGTTTTAACTAATTTTTGTGAGCGAAACATTTCTAATTCAGCCGTACGAGCTTTTTCCGCTACCTCTAACGCAATTTCACGTAACTTTGCTTCAGCTGCCGCCTTAGTATACTGACTTTTTTCCATTTCATATTTCGTTGCTTGATTATAAATATCCCAAGAAACGCCAACATACACCTCTCGCTCTCTACGGCTTGCCGAACCTTCTAGATTGATCGCTGGCATTCTACGTGCTTCCGCCGCTTTTACCGCAGATTCATTGCTTCTCACTTCTTTTTTCTGCGCTAAAAAAGAGGGATTAGCAGAAATATCGTGATTCTCGTAGCGTTTTAAAAAGGCATGAGTATCTTGTGATGAAAAAGGATCTTGTAATGAATGTTCATCAATTTGCGTTTGAGTGTAACGAATTAATTGACTCAAATTGGTAGAAAGTATTCGTTCTTGGCGAGCAATATTTGATTCAACTTGATTAAGACGAGAAAGTGCCTCTGTTAATTCAAAAGTACGACCTCTATCGTAAGAAACGATCACGTTTAAATCGTCAACTAATTTTTTATGACGGGCAAGGCTTTCCTGATAGATCGCAATGTTTTCTTTCGCTCTTAACGCCCCTAAATAGAACTGACTAATGCGTTGCCCCATGAGTTCTCTTGTTTCATAAAATTTATAATGATAGTAATCTGCTTTATGTTTATCACGCTCAATTTCCGCTTCAATTGCGCCCCACGAGTAAAGATTGATTCGTCCATTTAAACTAGGCTCTGAACGACGTTTACCTTGATAGGTATGTTTCTGAGCAATCACCCCATTTTGACTTAATGAGATCACAGGCTGATGTCCAGCTTCTGAAATTTTAGTTTGAGTTTCCGCAATACGAATTTGTGCTCGAGCTTCCTCTAAGCTGGGGTCATGAGCTAAAGCATATTGTAAGATTTGTTTCAAACTTTCGGCTTGAACCAATGAGGGATTGCAGAATAATAAAGCTACACTTAGTAGCGTATAATAGGACTTTTTCATTACGAAATTATTCAGTGAAATGTGAACAGACAGTAATCAATTAGACAATTAATGTAAACAAAGGTTCAGAAAAAATCAACAAAGGTCAACTGCCCCTGCAACTTTAAATTAGGGTCATTACTCTAAGAAAGATCAATATACCTCATATTTTTTATTGTTCGAAAAAGCAAAAGGCTGGATAATAGGCGACAATTTTTATTTTTTCAGTAACAAGCGGTTAAATTTTCCCTATTTTTTGCAAAATTTCCTTCTAAAACAACCGCTTGTTATATATTTCAAGTTTTTTACTGTGGATGTTATGGTCGATTATATTCTGTTAATTATTAGCACCGCTTTGATAAACAACTTTGTCCTAGTGAAATTCCTAGGACTTTGTCCGTTTATGGGCGTGTCAAAAAAAGTTGAAACCGCAATAGGTATGGGTATGGCAACAACGTTTGTATTAACGGTTGCCTCATTATCTGCTTATTTAGTTGAAACCTTTATTCTTTCGCCACTTAATGCGCAATTCTTACGCACACTCGTATTTATTTTAGTGATAGCAGTGATTGTGCAATTAACAGAAATGATCGTGCATAAAACCAGCCCTATTCTTTATCGTTTACTAGGGATTTACTTACCGCTCATTACCACCAACTGTGCCGTGTTGGGAGTGGCGTTACTGAACGTAAATTTAGCCAATAATTTAGTCGAATCCGTGTTATATGGCTTTGGCGCAGCTGCAGGTTTTTCATTGGTGTTAGTGTTGTTTGCAGCATTGCGTGAGCGTTTAGTCGCAGCAGACCTCCCTCGCCCATTCCAAGGTGCTTCAATTGCGCTTATCACAGCGGGGTTAATGTCTCTTGCCTTTATGGGCTTTACAGGATTGGTGAAAATCTAATGTTAGACTTACCAATTATTACCTATATTTTAATTGCTATTGCCGTTATTGCCTTAATTTTTGGGGCGGTGTTGGGCTATTCGTCAATTAAACTCAAAGTGGAAGCTGATCCCATCGTAGATCAAATCGATGCACTTCTACCACAAAGCCAATGCGGGCAATGTGGTTACCCTGGTTGTAAGCCTTATGCCGAAGCGATTGCAAATGGCGATATCATTACCAAATGTGTGCCAGGTGGGCAACCATTAGTGGTGAAAATCGCTGATCTCATGGGAGTTGAAGTACCTGCAATGGATGGTGCTGAAGAGCCTGAAACTAAGGTGGCTTTCATACACGAAGACATGTGTATCGGCTGTACTAAATGTATCCAAGCTTGCCCTGTTGATGCAATTATCGGCACGAATAAAGCAATGCATACTATCATTGCCGATCTCTGTACAGGCTGTGAGCTATGCGTTGCTCCTTGCCCAACTAACTGTATTGAAATGATTAAAGTGAAGCCAACTGCTCGTTCATGGAATTGGCAATTTGATGAAAATCTGATTATCCCTATCGTAAATACCACGGAGCTACAGAAAAAAATGATTATCGGAACTGAAAAAGGAGAGAAAGATGCCTAATCCTAATTTAGTTCTTGAGCGTATTCGTCAAATCAAGCAAACAGGTAAACTTTGGGCATATCCAGGTGGTATTCACCCAATAGAGAATAAAAAACAATCGAATAAAAAGCCGATTCGTAGTCTCCATTTACCTAAATTTTTCTATGTGCCAGTGGTACAGCATTCAGGCTGGGCGGGCGAATTAATCGTGAAGGTCGGTGATCAGGTCTTCAAAGGGCAAGCGCTTACCAAAGGTGATAATTATCGTCAATTGCCCGTGCATAGTCCAACTTCAGGTAAAGTAATTGGGATTGAGCCACACGTTTCAGCTCACCCTTCTGGGCTACCAGAAATGACGGTGATTATTGAAACGGACGGTAAAGATGAATGGCTCTCTCGTCAACCGATTGAAGATTTTTTAACGCTCACAAGCGATCAAATTATTCAAAAAGTTTACCAATATGGCATTGCTGGCTTGGGCGGTGCGGTATTCCCAACGGCTTCTAAACTAAGCTTAGCGGATAAACGTTGTAAAGTTTTAATTATTAATGGTGCTGAGTGTGAGCCTTATATCACTTGTGATGATCGCTTAATGCAAGATTACACCGCAGAATTAATCGAAGGTATCCGCATTCTGCGCTATGTGTTACGTCCTGAAGAAGTCGTGCTCGCAATCGAAGATAATAAACCTAAAGCGATTAAAGCCTTACAAAAAGCACTAAAAGGCTCAGATGATATTCACGTGCAACCGATTCCAACTAAATATCCATCGGGTGCTTCTGATCAGCTCGTGCAACTCTTAACAGGTTTAGAAATTCCACAAGGTAAACGCACCATCGAAATGGGCATTGTAATGCACAATGTGGGTACCGCATTCGCGGTTAAACGAGCCATTATTGACGATGAGCCGTTGATTGAACGAGTGGTCACCCTAACGGGTGATAAAATTCGCAATAAAGGCAACGTTTGGGCAAGACTCGGTACGCCAATTCAACACCTACTAGAACAAGTAGATTACCAAGCAGATAACCGTTTTCCTGTATTTTTAGGTGGTCCGATGACAGGTTTTATTCTGCCATCGCTTCAAGCGCCTGTAACTAAAACGGCAAACTGTATTATTGCGCCAGATCATTTTGAATATGCGCCACCAGAGCCTGAGCGTAACTGTATTCGTTGTTCAAGCTGTTCCGATGCTTGCCCTGTTGGCTTATTACCACAGCAACTTTATTGGTTTGCTCGTTCAGATGATCATGACAAATCAAAAGAATATCATTTAGATGCTTGTATCGAATGTGGTGTTTGCGCTTACGTCTGCCCAAGTTATATTCCACTGATCCAATATTTCCGCCAAGAAAAAGCCAAAATTGCGGAAATTAAGGAAAAAGCGAAAAAAGCAGAAGAAGCAAAAATTCGCTTTGAAGCGAGAGAAGCACGCTTACAAAAAGAAAAAGAAGCTCGTACTGCTCGTATTGCTCAAGCAGCTGATAAACGCCGAGAAGAAATTGCAACATCTGCGGGAGAAGATCCTGTAGCGGCTGCTCTGGCTCGTATTAAAGCGAAAAAAGCCGAAATGCCAACTACCGAGCCAACACAAGTAAAAGCTAACGGTGAGCCTGATAATAGCGAGTTAATGGCGCAACGCCGAGCAAGACGCTTGGCGAAACAAGCGGAAATGGCAACAACTTCTCTGGGCGAAAACAAAGTTACTGCCATTGAGAAGATTGAAGAAACTGACCCGAAAAAAGCTGCGGTTGCCGCAGCACTCGCCCGAGCAAGAGCGAAAAAAGCAGCACAACAAACGGGCGAAAATATCGAAAATATTACAAATGCCAATGCAAGTACAAATGAAATGCCAGCTTCTAGCGCCGAACAAGTTGAGCTTGATCCAAGAAAAGCAGCGGTAGCCGCTGCACTTGAGCGGGCTAAAGCGAAAAAAGCAGCACAACAAGCGGGCGAAAATAGCGAAAATATTGCAAATACCAATGCAAGTACAAATGAAATGCCAGCTTCTAGCGCTGAACAAGTTGAGCTTGATCCAAGAAAAGCAGCGGTAGCCGCTGCACTTGAGCGGGCTAAAGCGAAAAAAGCAGCACAACAAGCGGGCGAAAATAGCAAAAATATTGCAAATGCCAATACAAGTACAAATGAAATGCCAGCTTCTAGCGCTGAACAAGTTGAGCTTGATCCAAGAAAAGCAGCGGTAGCCGCTGCAATCGCGCGTGCCAAAGCAAAGAAAATGAACGCGGGAGCTTAATATGACTCATTGGCTTGAAAGCTTATTGCAGCCATTGCCATGGTCTTTCTTGTTTGTTCAAGATTTGATTGGCACCATTGTTTTTGCCGTATCAGGCGCAATGGCAGCGCGACAGCACAAAATGGATATTTTCGGAATGTTTATTTTGGCATTTGTGACGGGCGTTGGCGGAGGCACACTACGTGATGTAATGATTGGTAGCACGCCTGTGTTTTGGATGAAACAGCCGATTTATGTGCTAATGATTAGCGTGGCAGTGGTACTTACGGCGATTTTTAAAAATAAAATCAGCAAAAAAGAATGGCAAAAAGGTTTACTGATTTTTGATGCAATAGGTTTGGGTGTTTTCACCGTAATTGGCGTGCAAAAGGGCTTGGATTTCGGGCTTCACCCACTGATTGCAATAGCGTTAGGCGGAATCACCGGCTGCTTTGGTGGCGTTATTCGTGATATTTTGCGTAATGAAGTGCCTATTGTGTTGCAAAGAGAAGTGTATGTGACGGCAAGTCTAGTTGGCGGTGTTATTTTCGTACTGTTTTATTCAGCAGGCGTAGAAAGCCGTTGGGTTGATATTGCCACGGTTAGCACGGTGATTTTTATCCGATTATTATCTATTCGATTTAATCTACATTTACCAAAAATTTAAGCGGAAAAGGAATTATTTGATGTTCAAAATGGTCAGCTCTCCCCATACTCATTCGTCGAATTTAACGGCGAAATTTATGCTGTGGGTAATGGTAGCAATGTTACCTGCATTGGGGTTACAGTGGTATTTCTTTGGCTATGGGGTGTTGTTACAAGTTCTTATTGCGCTCTCACTTGCGGTCGTAATTGAAATTGCACTTGCAAAACTTCGCAAAAAACCGACCGCTTTTTATCTTGCCGATTTAAGCGGTTTACTCACAGCATTAATTTTAGCGATGTCGATTCCAGCTTATGCACCTTATTGGGTTATCGTGATTGGTGTTGTGGTTGCGTTGTTACTCGCAAAACACGTTTATGGCGGGTTAGGGCAAAATTTATTTAACCCTGCTATGGTAGCCTATGCTCTGCTTTTAGTTTCGTTTCCAGTGCAGATGACAGGCTGGCTGGTTCCACTTAATTTATTAAATGAACCTCCTACATTTCGTGATTCAATTTCGTTGGTATTTTCTGGCGTGACTAGTGATGGATTTAGCATTCATCAATTATTGGGAAGTGTCGACGGTATTGCACAAGCAACTCCGCTTGATAGCGCCAAAACCAGTATACTAAAATTGGGGATTGATGGCGTACTTCAATCACCTATTTTTAACGGACTATGGGCAAACGGTTGGTGGCAAATCAATTTAGCTTTTTTAGCAGGCGGTTTATTGTTGATTGCTAAACGTATTATTCATTGGCAAATTCCTGTGGCAATGTTAGTTATTTTTAGCCTCTTTAGTGCAATCACAGATCTCGTGCTACCACAAACGCATTTGAATGTATTTAGCCAGCTTTTCAGCGGTGCAATGATGTTTGGTGCTTTCTTTATTGCCACCGATCCTGTTACGGCTTCAATTACGCCTAAAGGCAAATTAATTTTCGGTGGGTTAGTTGGCTTATTTGTATATTTAATTCGCTATTACGGTAATTACCCCGATGCGATTGCCTTCTCAGTATTACTGGCGAATATCTGTGTGCCATTAATTGATCACTACACTCAACCAAGATTATATGGGACCAGAAAATAATGAACACCTCAAAAATCACAACAAAATACGCTTTTTTATTAGCGGGAATTGCCTTTATTTGTACGGCGCTTTCCACAGGCGTTTATTTATTAACCAAAGGACGAATTGATGAAGTTACTGCGACTCAGCAGCGTCAATTATTGCAAGAAGTTGTGCCCACTAGCTACTTTGACAACGATTTATTAGGCTCGTGCAAAATCGTGAATTTACCTGATGCGCCCTATTTAAATCGCATTTATATTGCAAAAAAATCAGAAAATTTAACTGCTTATGCAATTCAAGCCACGGCTCCAGACGGCTATTCAGGCAATATTGTATTGTTAATCGGCATTCAGCCCGATGGTAAAGTGCTAGGCGTTCGCACCTTAGCGCATAAAGAAACGCCAGGATTAGGCGATAAAATTGAAACCCGTATTTCGGACTGGATTTTGTCATTTAGTAATAAGTTGTTTAGCTTGGAAAACGAGCCACAATGGGCAGTTAAAAAAGATGGTGGACAATTTGATCAATTTACAGGTGCAACCATCACACCTCGAGCCGTGGTGAATAATGTTCGCCAAAGTGCAAAATGGGTGATTAGCGAATTGGCTAAATCACCAGAACAATTAGATTCTTTTAGCAGTTGTAAATAAAATATGAATACTGAAAATCAAATCCCTGTGGTAGAAATTGATACTACAGTACCAGCAGAACCATCCATGTGGCGCAATTTGCTAGCTGAAGGTGTATGGAAAAATAATGGTGCTTTAGTGCAATTATTAGGACTTTGCCCGTTGCTGGCGGTTTCAAATAATGTAACTAATGCGCTAGGATTAGGGCTAGCAACCTTGTTAGTGTTGGTTTGCACCAATAGTACCGTCTCACTATTTCGTAAATTTACCCCGCATGATATTCGTATTCCGATTTATGTGATGGTCATTGCAACCGTAGTAACGGCGGTGCAATTACTGATGAATGCATTTGCTTATCCAGTCTATCAATCGCTTGGTATTTTTATTCCGCTTATCGTAACCAACTGTATTGTGATTGGGCGTGCAGAAGCCTTTGCTTCTAAAAATTCGGTTGCTCATTCGGCCTTTGATGGCTTTGCGATGGGGCTTGGTATGACTTTCAGTTTAGTGATATTAGGCGCAATCCGAGAAATGATCGGAAATGGTACTTTATTTGATGGTTTAGATTTATTACTGGGCGACTGGGCAAAATCTTTACGTCTTGATGTGTTACACTTAGACTCGGGTTTATTATTGGCAATTTTACCACCTGGTGCATTTATTGGACTTGGGGTAATTTTGGCTCTGAAGAATTTGATTGATAAAAAATAGAGAAGCGAATGACGGAACGAATTACTGCCCGAGAAGGGTATGAGCATAAATTTTTAACGGAATTTTTATATCCGAAATATTGGGGCGTATGGCTTGGTGTATTGATGTTGATCATGCTTGCATATGTTCCATATCGCTTACGTGATAAGTTGGCAGTATTTGTTGGAAAAGTGGTCACCAAATATCTGAGGAAAAAAGGGAAAAAGCAATATCATCGTGCTGATGTTAATTTACGCTACTGTTTTCCTGAATGGACTGCACAACAGCGAGCAGAGGTGATTGAGAAAATGTTTATTACCGTTTCACAAACTATGCTTGCTATTGGTGAAACCGCATTACGCTCAACCGAATATTTACAAAAACGTTGCGAGTTTAATGGCTTTGAATATATTAGAGAGACTCGTGAAAACGGAAAAAATGTGATTTTGCTTGTCCCCCACACATGGGCAATTGATGCATCTGGTATTATTATGCACACGTATGGAATGCCTATGGTTTCAATGTATAATCCACATCGCAATGCGCTGGTAGATTGGCTGTGGAATATTACTCGTGAACGCTTTGGTGGAAAAATGCATACACGCCAAAACGGTATTAAACCTTTTCTTACCGATGTTCGTAAGGGCAATTTAGGTTATTTCTTACCTGATGAAGATTTTGGAGAAGAACTTAGTGTTTATGTTGACTTTTTTGCAACAGAAAAAGCAACATTACCAGGTTTAAATAAAATGGCAAAAGTGGCAAATGCAGTCGTGATTCCTATGTTCCCAATCTACGACGCCGAAAAAGGCGTATACCAAATGGAAATTTTGCCTGCATTAGCATTTTCTGGCGATCCTGTGCAATCTGCACGCGAAATGAATAAGGTTATTGAGTATTTTGTTAGCAAAAATCCAGAACAATATGTTTGGATTTTACGCTTGCTTAAAACTCGTCGAAACGGCGAAGATATTTATCAACGCTAATTAAACTTCAGCAGAAATTTAACCGCTTATAAAAAAATAATCCAGCTAAGAAATAGCTGGATTATTTTATTTTTATCTCTAAAGCTCTAATTTAACATTAGCCTTGGTATTTTTGGAATACTAAACAAGCGTTTGTACCACCAAAACCGAAGCTGTTAGACATTACTGTGGTTAATGCTTTATCTTGACGTTCAGTCACAATATTTAAACCTGCAGCTTGCTCATCTAAAGTTTCAATGTTGATGCTTGGTGCGATAAAGCCGTTATCTAACATTAATAATGAATAGATTGCTTCATGTGCACCAGCAGCACCTAACGAGTGACCAGTCATTGATTTAGTTGATGAAATTGCTGGGCTATTTTCACCAAATACATTTTTAATTGCCCCCAACTCTTTCACATCACCTACTGGAGTTGATGTACCATGTACATTAATGTACTCCACTGCACCATTTACTGTTGCTAATGCTTGTTTCATACAGCGTTCTGCACCTTCACCACTTGGTGCAACCATATCGTAGCCGTCTGAAGTTGCGCCGTAACCTACGATTTCTGCATAAATTTTTGCGCCACGAGCAAGAGCGTGCTCTAATTCTTCAACCACTACCACAGCACCACCACCTGCGATAACGAAACCATCACGGTTTGCATCATAAGCACGGCTTGCTTTAGTTGGGTTATCGTTATATTTAGTTGAAACTGCCCCCATTGCATCAAACTCTGTCGCACATTCCCAAGAAAGTTCTTCTGCACCGCCTGCAAAAACAACGTCTTGTTTGCCTAATTGAATTAATTCCATTGCATGACCAATGCAGTGTGCTGAAGTTGCACATGCTGAACTAATTGAATAGTTCACACCACGAATTTTGTATGGCGTTGCTAAACACGCTGATACACTTGATGCCATGGTTTTAGTTACTGCGTAAGGACCAACACCTTTTACGCCACGAGGACCACGAACTGCATCACAAGCAACCAATTGGCTATGTGCTGAACCAGTCCCCGCACCAATAACTAAACCTGTACGGTCGTTTGAAACCTGGTCTTCAGTTAAGCCTGAATCTTCGATTGCTTCTTTCATTGAAAGATAGGCATAAGCCGCTGCATCACCCATAAAACGATAAATTTTACGATCGATTAATTCGGCTGGATTTAATTTGATAGTACCCGCCACCTGACTGCGCATCCCCACTTCAGCGAATTCAGGAACGAACTCAATGCCTGATTTACCTGCTTTTAATGAAGCTAACACTTCTTCTTTATTGTTACCGATACTAGAAATAACGCCTAAACCAGTGATAACGACTCTTTTCATTTTGTTTCCTTCATCATATTGATTTTATAAGATATTAAGTTCAGCTTACACTTGTTCGCTCAAGTAAGCTAGTAAAACTTACTTATTTTACATGATTTTAAGGCTGGTCTGAACTCTTTTCGGGAAAGATAGCGGTCTGATCCGAGCTGTTTTGTACAAATTTTTGCGAGATGTCAAAAGTTACCAAGAGACTTGCTTTACTTTTTTAAACAAAATGTTAAATTTATCACATTTTTTACGATAAGGAATTTCACGTGGAAAAGTTGGAGTTATCAACGGCTTATTTGCATCAGGCATTACCTGATGTCTCGGGCATTTTGTCTCCAATTTCACACCAATTAGCCTATTCAATTCCTCGTGTAGATGCCCTAAATGATTTCAGAATTAAACGTGCTTTAGCTGCGAATAACCCGCAGTTTCAGTACGTTTTTTCGTTATTGCCACTATTAATTCATACCAATTGCCCTGAACTGCCCGCTTATGTAAAAAATGCACCGAGTGGCATTGCGCAATTTCAGCTATCTGATTTCCAACAACATTACTTAAACAGTCTCGTCTTGAATGAAGCACTATTAACCCACTTTTCAGAAGACCCCGCATTTGATGCGCTATATTCTATGGGAAGTACTGGCAGTATTACGCAAACAAGCTTATCTGATTTAGATTTATGGCTTTGTTATTCTGACAAATTAAGTGCTATTGAATACCAACTCATTGAACAAAAACTTGCCAAAATAAAGCATTGGGCAAAACATTTCGATGTTGAGCTCAACTTTTATTTAATGAATCCTCAGCATTTTAAAGCGAATTTAGCGAGTAATGATGTAAATAGCGAACACAGTGGATCTGCACAACATTTTTTCTTGCTCGATGAGTTTTATCGCTCTGCCATTCGTTTAGCGGGTAAACGCTTATTATGGCTTCATTTGAGTGATAAACAGTACCAAAAATGCATCACATCAAGTGAATTTAATCAAAGTGAATGGATTGATTTTGGCGATTTTTCTTCGCTTTCTACTGCTGAATTTTTTGGTGCCAGTTTATGGCAATTGTATAAAGGGATCGATTGCCCATATAAATCGGTGCTGAAAATTTTATTACTGGAAAGCTATGCAGAAACTTATCCAGAAACAGCACTTATTTCAAAACTATTTAAGCACAAATTATTAAGCAAAAATGCGGAAAAATATCATTTCGATCCTTATTTAGCCATGCTTGAACAAGTAACGGTCTATTTAACCAATCGCAAAGAATTTGTACGCTTAGGGCATGTGAGAATGTGCTTTTACATGAAAGCAAACGAAGGAGATAGAACAGATTCTTGGCGTAAGCAAGCTTTATCAGCATTAGTGGATAGTTGGCAATGGAAATGTAACGAAATTAATTTATTAAATAATCGTGAAAACTGGAAAATTAAGCAAGCGATTAATCACCAACAAACGATTGTGGATTTATTACTGCAGAGTTATCGAAACTTAATTCACTTTGCCCGTAAATTCCATATTGATCCCAGCATTTTAACGCATGATATAGACACATTAATGCGTAAACTTTATTCGGTATTTGAAGTTTTACCTGGCAAAATACAGCTGATCAATCCACATATTGCAAAAAATTTAGCGGAAAGTGCCGTTACATTTATTGAGGCAAGAGAAGGATCGGCTTTACAATCAGGTTGGTATTTGATTAATCAAGCCCCAAAAAGTCCATATAACTCAGAGCTACGTTATGTTCGCCACGCTAAAACCCTGATCAAACTGGTGGCATGGGGCTATTTTAATGGGATTATCACTTCAAATACTCAGTTACACTTAATTAGTCGTAGTTTAGACTTACCAAAATTGCGTCAATTTATTACTGATTTAAGGCTGTCTTTCCCTGTCACTGCTCCTGTGATTAGTGATCAGGAAATGTTACACCCAAATGAAATCCGTAGTCTGATTTTAGCGGTTAATTTAGTCAATGATCCAACCCAAAAATTGGCAGATGTTCGCCGCAGTGTACAATCGAGCGATCTCTTTAATTTTGGATCTTCGCAAGAAAATTTAGTGGGTAGTGTAAGTATTATTTACCGCAATATGTGGAATGAAATTCGCACTTCACATTTTGAGGGCGACGACGCTATCCTAAAAGCATTAAAGCTGATTTCAAATAAAATTTATCGAGGCTCTGCACCGCCACAATCTGTTAATGTTTTCTGTTATAGCCGTCGTTTTCGTAGCGAATTACGTGAGTTTATTGCTGACTTGGTACATCGTTGTATTACGATTCAAACAGGCATCATTTCACACAGAAATTCGCTAAACACGCTAAAAGTTGCGGGTAAAACTTGGCAATTTATTTTTGGAAAACAGAAGGTGGCGATTCAGCAAGTAGAAGAGCAGCAAGCGGTCGATTTTACCCAGAATTTTGCAACTCAAGGGCAACTAACTGAGCGAAACAATGCGTCTTTCCCCCGAGAAATTGATGAATTTGCGAGTGAAGGCTTTTTACAATTCTTTTTTGAAGATAACCAAGACAATAGCTTCAATGTTTATATTTTAGATGAAAAAAATATGTTAGAAGCATACTATGATTGCTTTGGTTCTAAAGAAGAAAAAGTAAAAGAAATCAATCGGTTACATTCTGCTGATAAAAATGCAACACTTGTCGCTAATAGCTTTAATTTCCCACAATTTTATCAGCTGATTGAAAAAGAAAACGTAATACAAATAGTGCCATTCCAAAGTAAACAGCACAGAGATTATTTAGCAAAATTACAAGCGAGCTAAATTGCGCTGAAATTTACAACTCAGTATTTATTAAAGATTCGGTAACAAAATTCGGATTAGATCAAATCTTGTGAAATCAAAGGGCGATAACTCGCCCTTTTCGTTTACATCCTGCTAACAACTCTTTATCATGATAACACTATGAAAGATAAGCATTCTATTTAGCTTAGCTTCTGTTTTATGTTTAGATAAGGTTTATTCTTATGCTCCCTGAGTTGGGTTATTTTGCATTGATTTTGGCTACGGTGGTAGCATCATTTCAAGTGGGTTTATCGCTGTGGGGCGAGTTATTTAAACGTCTGCAATTACTGAGTTTCAATCCGTTATTTAGTGGCTTACAAGCGGTCTGTTGTATCTTTTCATTTGCCACCTTAGTACAAGCTTTTTTAAGTGATAATTTCTCTGTTATCTATGTTGCACAGCATTCAAATAGCCAATTACCCGATTTTTTTAAATTTGCGGCGACTTGGGGCGGACATGAAGGCTCTATGCTATTTTGGTTAACTGCCTTAACTTTCTGGACGGGAGTATTTTGCATTTTTTCAGATAAATCTGACCGCTTGTTCACCTATCGAACACAAGCCATGCTCGGACTAATTAGCCTTGGGTTTATGCTTTTTATCTTATTGGTTTCTAATCCATTTGAACGTAGCTTTCCACCGCCACCAGAAGGACGAGATCTCAACCCAATGCTGCAAGATGTGGGGCTGATTTTTCACCCTCCTCTGCTCTATCTAGGCTATGTTGGTTTTGCGGTAAGCTTTGCCATGATTGTGGCAAGTTTACTGTCTGGCGTATTAGATGCCGCAACCGCACGCTGGATTCGCCCTTGGGCAATGATTTCATGGGGGTTTTTAACCGCTGGTATTATATTAGGCGCATGGTGGGCCTACTATGAACTCGGCTGGGGCGGTTGGTGGTTTTGGGATCCCGTTGAGAATGCTTCTTTAATGCCATGGTTGTTGGGTACGGCATTGATCCATTCGCTTATCGTCAGCGAGCAAAGAGGTATTTTTAGCTATTGGACGATTCTTCTAGCTATTTTTGCATTCGCCTTGAGTTTGCTAGGGACTTTTATTGTGCGTTCAGGGATACTCACTTCAGTGCATGCATTTGCGGTTGATCCCGATAGAGGCATGGCGTTACTGATTCTCTTTTTCAGCTTAAGTTTTATTGCACTAGCACTATTCGCTTTTCGAGTAAATTTATGGCAAGGCGAAGTGCGTTTCCAATTGTTTTCCAAAGAAACGGGCTTACTATTGCTAAATGGTTTATTAACTATTGCCACCTCAGCAGTGGTACTCGGTACTTTTTATCCAATGGTTTTTACCGCAATGAATTGGGGTGCGATTTCGGTTGGCGCACCTTATTTCAATAGCGTATTTGCCCCCTTAACCGTATTTCTGATGTTAGCCATGGGGCTAGCGGTAGTACTACGCTGGAAACAAATTCCGTTTAAAACTATTGGCTTCAAATTATTGCTTTTACCTGTAGCATTTGGGCTTGCCGCGACGTTAATTCAACATACCATTGCGCAAACACAATTACATCAGTTTGAAGTGCTACCACTACTCTTTGTGAGTTTAGCGATTTGGGTAATTTTGACGCATATTCCGTATTTGCAATATATGTGGAAAATTCGACCGCTTGCGATGCGATTAGCGCATATTGGCTTTGCGATTTGCGTGATTGGCGCCATGATGAACAGCTATTATGGCGATGAAGTAGGCGTTCGTCTCAAACCCGATCAACAAGCTGATTTAGCGGGTTTTACCTTTAAATATGAAGGATATCGTGATGCTATTGGTGAAAATTACACCGCTGAGAAAGCGATTTTTAGCATAGCCAAACAAGGAAAACAGCTTGCATTAGTGAGTCCAGAGCGTCGCTATTATGATGTCAGAACCATGACCATGGCTGAAGTAGGTTTGTATCATCACGGCTTAGATGACATATATATTGTGATGGGCGATAAATTCGGCAATTTAGAATATGCGTTCCGCTTACATTATAAGCCTTATGTGAGAGCATTGTGGCTTGGCGGGATTATTATGGTATTTGCTTCAATTTTGGCGTTATTTGGTTATCGCCGCAAAACAATTTAATAATGGATAAATAAATGAAAAAAGTGTTTTTATGTTTACCTTTATTGCTACTGATTGCGCTAGTAGCCTTTCTTACCGTGCCATTACTCAATAAAGATGCGCTATCGCCAACAGAAGATTGGCGAGACAAGCCATTTCCCGAATTTGTGAGCAAAAATTTATTAGATCCGCACGCTCATTTAAATAACAACAGCTTGCCAAAAGGGCCTTATATTTTAAATGTATGGGCGAGCTGGTGTACTTGGTGTATTAAAGAATTTCCTATTTTATTGAAATTAAAAGAACAAGGCGTACCAATTGTTGGACTAACCTACACTGACGAGCCAAATGATGCGAGAGCTGCATTAAGACGCTGGGGAAATCCATTCACTCTGGTTATTGATGATTATGAACGCAGTTTTTTAATTCAAACACTGAAAGTATCTTCTGCACCTTCAAGCTATCTAATTGATAAACATGGGATCGTTCGCTATCAGCAAAAAGGCTACAATCCTAATTTTGAACAAGATTTTCTCCCTCGTTTAGAAGCACTACGCAAGGAGCCTTAATGAAGTATTTGCAAAAAATTTGGCTTTTTCTACCGCTTGTTTTTAGCTTAGTTGCTCAAGCAGAAATGGTAGATACCTTCCAGTTTCAACGAGAGTCAGATCGAATTAGAGCGGTTGCGTTAGCTAAATCTTTACGCTGTCCACAATGCCAAAACCAAAATTTAGTCGAGTCTAACGCAGCCACCGCATACAAATTACGTTTAGAAGTATATGAAATGGTGAACCAAGGCAAAAGCGATAAAGAAATTATTCAAATTATGACCAATCGCTTTGGGCATTTTGTGAATTATGATCCACCATTTAATTCACAAACTTGGGTGCTATGGGGAATGCCATTCGGGCTATGTTTAATTTTGTTAAGCCTAATTGTTTGTCGTACGAAGAAGAAATAATATGAAGACAAGAGCAGAAATCAACCTCGAAAATTACCAGCAAGCGCTCAAATTCTCAGAAAATTTTGCAGGTGAGTTAAAATCCGAATATCAACAAGAGGCAAAACAACGCTATTTATTTGAGCAAAAAGCCACTCAATCATTGCAAAATTTTGCCCCAAATAGACCGCTTGTTTGGCTATGTCTATTAACATCGATCTTAGCCATTTCTCTTTTTTTCTACTGGCAAACAGAACACTATCAAATCGTTCAAAAAGGAGAACAATTACACCAAGCGTTTCAAATTCAAGTCGCTCAAGAAGATAAAGAACAAAAAAATAACCGCTATGTATTGAGCCTACAAGATCGTTTGCGTGCAAATCCAAATAATGGCGAACTGTGGTATGAGTTAGGACAAGCCTATGCACTTAATAACGACTTTGGTTCTGCATTAATTTGTTATGAAAATGCTCAGCACGTTTTAGGCGATAAAGCAGCAATTTTTGGGGCTATGGCAACAGCTAAATATTATCAAGAAGGGAAAAACATTTCAGAAAAGACCCAACAATGGCTTGATAAAGCTCTCGCATTAGACAAAAAAGAAACAACCAGTTTGTTACTGCTCGCCTCTGATGCATATGCCAATAAACACTATCAACAAGCTATCTATTTTTGGCGCCAAGCACTAGATAGCGAAAATGAATCAATTGATCGCAGAGCCGTTATTCAAAGTATTGAAATGGCTCGCCAGCAACTACAATAAAAATAGCCCCTGAATTTATACATCAGGGGCTATTTTTATCATTCACTATGGAGCTGAACAGTTTGAAACTCGTCTCGGACTTCAGGATCACCTTTCTTCCATTCCATCTTACCAAATTTACCAAGAGAATTATCAATTAAACGAACTTGCTCTAATTCAACTGCCCAAATAGCAAGTGTTTCATCAAAATAAGGTTTAAATTCAGCTTGATATAACTCTTTAGCAAATTGTGCATCTTCTCCGCTCAACCGATGCACGACACCAAGAAATTGAATTCCTTGAATTGATGAATGAAATCGAGTGGGTGAAAAAATCGTACCTGCAACTTGCGGATTTCGTTGTACTATTTGGGAATGGTTGGTTTGATCTGAACTCATATAGAGCAAGCGACAATTAGCTTCATCAAATTTATAAAAACAAGCAAATGCCCAAGGTTGATTATTTTCTGTTACAGACAAAGTACAGAGATATTTTTTATGAAGAAAATTAGCTATGCGTTTCTGCATATGAACCTCTATCATTAAGCGTTATAAATTGTAAAATATGTCAGCAATACAAATGACTATGACATATGCACTAATAAGTAAATCCTTTTAAAGGTGCAAAGTTTGTAACAAACGAATAGCCTGATTCTGACACAAAAATGTAAGTTTAGTAAAGCAAAATACTACCTTTGACGTCTAAAAGACTCTTAAATTCAGAGTAACACAATCATCTGCTGATTATTTATTCATTAAGCGTAAAAATTTACATTTCGGACATTGCGAAAAAACACCATATAAATATAATTAAAAACAATTTTTATTCACAAAAAGCATTAATAAAATTTACATAAATTTAGCAGAGGAGAGCTTATGACAGCCGCTAATCGTCAAGAAGTTTTGCAGAATCGTTTAGGACCAGAAATTCAAGAATTAAAGCAAAACATTCAAACCATCGTACTTTCAACTGTTGATAAAGAAGGCAATCCAAATGTGAGTTATGCGCCTTTTGTGATTAATAACGGTGAATATCAAGTACTTATCTCCACAATTGCTCGCCATGCTCGTAACTTAATTGAAGTACCCAAAGTATCATTAATGCTTATTGATGATGAAAGTAAAAGCCGTCAGATTTTTGCTCGTCGTCGCTTAACCTTTGATGCAACAGTTCGTTTAATTGAACGTGAAGATAAAGAATGGGAAAGCGGTTTAGCAATGTTAAAAGCTCGCCATGGCGATTTAATTGATGAGCTGTCAAAAATGCAAGATTTCAAATTATTTAGCTTCAAACCAACACATGGTCTTTTTGTAAAAGGCTTCGGTAAAGCATTTGAAGTAAGCCCAGATGACCTTGTAAATGTTGTTCATTTAGATGAAGGCCACAAAACAGAATAGTAAAGATCGACCAACTTACTGTGCTAGTTTTTCTAGCGCAGTTTTTTTACCTTGCCTAAAGGAGAATAATTATGATTAAGCTTCGCTTTAATCTATCCATTGTTGCACTGTGTGTTTTACAATACAACATTGCATTAGCACAAGAACAAATGCAATTAGATACTGTTATTGTAAAAGACGATGTTCCACAACAAAAAATCGCTGAAATAAAAAAGACAGCGAAACAACTTGCAAAACAGCAAGTACAAGACTCACGCGATTTAGTCCGCTATGAAACAGGTGTAAGCGTTGTTGAAACAGGTCGTTTTGGTGCAAGTGGTTATGCAATTCGAGGTGTAGATGAAAATCGTGTGGCAATCAATATAGATGGACTTCGTCAAGCAGAAACGCTTGCAAATCAAGGCTTTAAAGAACTTTTTGAAGGTTATGGTAATTTTAACAATACACGTAATAGTGTTGAAATTGAAACCTTAAAAGAAGCGGTTATTCGTAAAGGGGCTGATTCTGTTGCAGCGGGTAGTGGGGCGATTGGTGGCTCTGTTACTTTTGAAACGAAAGATGCTCGGGACTTCTTAACGAAAAAAGATTGGCACTTGGGCTACAAAACAGGTTACTCAACAGCTGATAATCAAAATTTAAATAGTATAACGGCAGCAGGGCGTTATAAATGGTTTGACGCATTAGTGGTGGCAACAAAACGCAAAGGTCATGAAACGGAAAACTATGGCTATAAAAATTATAATGCTTTAGCACAAGGTAAAAAACGTGATAAAGCAGACCCTTATAAAATTGAAGCAGATAGTTTATTAGCTAAAATATCTTTCTCGCCAAGTGAAAATCATCGTTTTACTTTAACAAGTGATAAAAGTGAACGCACAAGTCGTGGACACGATTTTTCTTATAATTTAAAAGGGTGGCTAGATGCGGCACCAGAAGATGATTTACGCCATACAAATGATAAAACTAAACGTAAATTATTTTCTATTAGCTATGAAAATATGGCATCAAACCTATTTTGGGATACAGCAAAAGTAACATTCTCTAATCAAAAGATCACAACTAAAGCACGTACAGATGATTATTGTGATGGTGGAGATGCTTGTAAAGGTTACGATAATCCTTATGGCTTACAACTTAAAAATGGCAAAATTGTCGATAAAGAGGGAAATACGCCAAAAGTTGAAATAAAAGAATATAAAAAAGATTGGGGTGGCTACATTGACACCGAGAAAAAGGAGGCTCTCGTTGATTCAAAAGGCAACATTGTCGGAACAGATAACTTAGATTATCGAGCAAAAGAATATTGGTTCGATTGTTCTATTTTTGATTGTAATAGCAAAATCCCTACATATTCAACATCAGGCTGGGGCAGTGGTAAAACTGTAGCTACTAAGGAATCTGTACTTGATAAAAAATATAAAGATCGAATCACTGGTAAAACTTATGCTACCTCTAGTGATTTTGGTTATTCTGACTATTTAGTGATTCCTCGTTCAACAGGATACTTAGAAAATATTTATACAGATCGTGACTTAAATACAAATACTAAGCAATTAAATTTTGATTTTACAAAAAGTGTTGATATTTTAAGTAAACCAAATAACTTCACATATGGTTTTGCTTATGGTGAGACTGAAAAATCAATGGTCAATCGCACAGGCTATAACGCTAGAAATCCAAAATGGTGGGCAAATCGCTTTATTGGTGTGAATAAAGATAGTGTGCCTTATAGCTCCTGTGATGCTGCAAGAGCTGATAATAGCTGGGGGAAAAGTTCGAATGTAACTTCATTAACTTGCCCACGAGAAGATACTTATTCATTCCTAATTCCTGTTAAGACCAAAGATAAATCGTTATACCTTACAGATAATATTCGTTTACACGATCGCTTTGCATTAGATGTTGGTTTTCGTTATAACTCGGTTAAATATAAACCGAATTATGTGGCTGGGCAAACTGCGAAAATTCCTGACGATATGGTAAAAGGTTTGTTTATTCCGTTGCCTGAAAATAATGTGGGTGAAGAGCCAAAATGGTGGGACTATAGTAGCTATAACGATCCACAATATATTGCAGATAAGCAAGCTTATGAGCAACGTAAAGCTACCTATGATGCCGAAGTGGCTAAAAATCCAGAAAAAAATATTGCATATTTCTCTAAACCAAAAAAATTTACAGAAAAATCTTATTCTTTGGAAGGTACTTATGATGTTACTGATAATGTGAGATTACAAGCAAAATATGCGAAAGGTTTCAGAATGCCGACTACGGATGAAATGTATTTCACGTTCCAACACCCTGATATTACCGTGTTGCCAAATGTGAATTTAAAGCCTGAAATTGCTAAAACCAAAGAGTTGGCGCTAACATTACACAATGACATGGGCTTTATTACAGGTAGTGTGTTCCGTACTGACTATAAAGATTTTATTGATTTTATTTTCAAAGGTAATTCAGCCGCTGCTACCACATCAAGCAGACGTTATCCACTTTACCAAAGCGTAAACCGTGAAACTGCTCGTGTGCAAGGCTTTGAAATTAATGCAAATCTAAATGTAGGCTCATTATATGAATCATTGCAAGGGCTTAATTTAGGCTATAAATTAACACGCCAAAAAGGTAAAACAGGCGAAGGCATTCCAATGAATGCAATCCAGCCAATGACTTCTGTCTTTAGTGTGGGTTATGATGCGCCAAGTAAACTATTTGGTTTTAATATGTACGTCAGCCACGTTAGTCGCAAAAAAGCGGAAGATACCTACAATATGTTCCACAAAGAAGAAGGAAAAACCGACAGCACAATCAAATGGCGAAGTGCAAGTTACAGCATTGTTGATTTAACAGGGTATTTTAAACCTTGGGAAAATTTAACATTACAAGCAGGTGTTTACAATCTAACTAATCGTAAATACATCACTTGGGATGCTGCTCGTTCTATTCGTTCGTTTGGAACAAGCAATATGATTGACCAAGAAACAGGGCAAGGGATTAACCGCTTCTATGCACCTGGAAGAAATTATAAATTCAATGCAGAGCTGACTTTCTAAGCTCACAATCCGCCCGCAAAACGGGCGGTTTTAGGCTATCCTATAAAGCATAATGCCCGATAAGCTTCTACTTATCGGGCATTTTCATAAAATAATTTGGAAATTTAACCGCTTGTTTACATATTAAATTGAATTACACCCCGCTTTAATCAGGGTATTTGTTCTCACATCAAACACATCCATTCCGCCATCAAGTGCAGCTTTAATACCAAGATCTGCATCTTCAAATACAAGGCAATGTTTTGCTTCAATACCTAAACGCTGGGCGCAAAGCAAAAAAGTTTCTGGATCAGGCTTATGTTTTATTACGTCATCTGCATCAACAATCGCATTGAAATACGGTCGAAGATTGAATTTATCAAGTAATTTGTAGGCTTGAATACGATGGGCTCCCGTGCCAACTGCCAGTGGCTTTTTGCCTGAATAATATCGCACAATTTCAAATGTGGGTAATAATGAAGCATGTTGATAGGTTAAATCCATCGCAATTTGTCGCTTCATTTGCACAACATCTTCAAGCAATTCCAGTGGCATATTGGCTCGTTTCATGATCTCGCGCCCAATCGTGTAAGTAGTTGCTCCGCCTAATTCGTACATCACGCTACTATCTACTTGGTAGCCAAAATGTTCACCTGTAATTTCCCACGCTTTAGCATGACTTGCCATTGTATCAATTAGCGTACCATCCATATCAAAAATAAGTGCTTGATATTTTTCAAGAATATCTGGTTCCAATAACATAAATGCCCCCTAAATACGCTCTTTAATACCGCCAAATTCCGCAATTATTTTTTGGGTAAATAATCTGAGTTCTTCGGTCATTAATAAAAAATCTGCATCAAAGCGTTGGGCAATGTCCTCTTTTAAAATATCGTCATTTTTTTCTCGAACTTCATCAGCAAATTTCACTCGAGAAAGGGTTGCATCTTCGTTTAGTACACATGAAAAATGGCTTTCCCAATCAATTGCAAGTTTTGTGACAAATTTGCCCGCTTGTAAATGCTGAGTAATCTCATCACTTTCAAGATCTTGTCGTTTACAACGAATAATGCTATCCGTATCAAAAGATTTAAGTTCCGCTTCTTCCAATAAATTTAGCCAATTTGGCGTATGCCCTTTCGCAATCCAATTGGTCATCACTTCACTTGGCAACAGCGAAAAAGAAATCGGCACAACAGGCAGAGAGCCTAACGTTTTACGTAACAGTGCTAAGGTATCTTCGGCTCGTTTACTCGATGCGGCATCGACATAAACTAATTGTGCCTCTAAATCTAGCCAAATCGCCGTAAACTGGTGTTTACTAAATGCACGAGGAAGTAGCATAGCAACTACATCATCCTTAATCGCCTGTTTCTCGGTTTTTTTAAGCTTACGGGCTTCTTTCTCTTCTAAAGCTGCCACTCGCTCTTCTGTTTCTTTTTTGATTACATTAGCAGGCAATAATTTGTCTTCTTTATGCGAAACCAATAAAAATTGCTTAGCTTGTGAAAAGTGCAATAATTCCGAACTCGCAAGCGGATTCGACCAACCAAATTTACTCATATCACTTTGCGAACAAGGAGTAAATTTTGTTTGCTGTAACTGAGCTTCTAGACTGTTACTTTCAAGCGAAAGTGGCGAAGTCAGGCGATAAATCATTACATTCTTGAACCAAATCATTTTTACAGATCCTTTTTTTCATATTTGCGCTACAATGAAGGAAGTATTTTACCGAAAAATCCGAATCCTTTGTGACTTTTCTTATTTATCACTATTTTAATACAAAGAAAGTAAGCAGACCTAAGAGGGTAAATAACCAATTTTCCTATTTTTTGGTTACTTTCTTTGGCTAAGTCAATAAAGTGGTAACAACAGATAAAATTGATTAACACTAGCGGGAAATAAAGATGAAACATTACCCTCTCCTCACTTTCCTTGGCTCTGGCAATATGGCGTACGCTATTATTCAAGGGCTATTAAAAAGCGGCTATCCCGCCTCACAAATTATTGCTTGTAATAAAAGTAATATCGTTCGTAGACAAGCATTACAAGCGGTCGGAATTAACACAAATTTTGCAAATAAAGAAGCTGTTAAACGAGCAGAAGTGGTGGTGTTAGCGGTTAAACCACAAATGATGGCCGAGGTTTGTGCTGAGCTTGCCGACATTGACTTTAGCCATAAATCGGTTATTTCCATTGCAGCAGGAGTTTCGGTTGCACGTTTAGAACAGCTTTTACCGACCGCAACCAATATCGTACGTAGTATGCCGAATACACCTTCACTGATTGGAGAGGGAATGACAGGGCTATTTGCAAAAAAATCTGTAAATTCAACTGCTTGTCGATTTGCGGAGGAACTCATGTCGGCTGTAGGCAAATGCTATTGGGTAGAGCAAGAACAACAAATCAATCATATTATTGCGATTACAGGCTCAAGCCCTGCGTATTTTTTCCATTTTATGGAAGCAATGCAACAAAGTGCCATACAAATGGGCTTTAGTGAAACAGATGCACGTCTATTGGTGCAACAAGCTGCTGTTGGGGCAGCGAAATTAGTCGAGGCGAACCCAAATATTCCGCTTGCTACCCTCAGAGAAAATGTAACCTCTAAAGGAGGAACAACCGCCCAAGCACTTGCGGTATTTGAGCAAAAACAGCTGGCTCAAACAGTTGATCAAGCAATGTGGGCAGCTATTCACCGCGCTGAAGAAATGGAGCAACAACTATGATAAAAACCTCGCCTTTCCAATGGGCTGCATTTAACTTTTTTGGCTTTTTTTGCGCTTATGGTGTACTTCAACCTTTTTTACCCGTTTGGCTCAAGCAATATGGCTATAGCACAGAGATAATCGGCTTACTTGCCTCATTTGGCTATCTATTTCGCTTTACGGGTGGAATGCTCTCTTCAATGTGGGCAAAAGAGCCAAATCAATTAATTCCCATCGCTCGTTGGCTCACTTTACTAAATTTATTAGCGATCGCTTTAATCGCTTGGTCGGTTGAATCTATCTGGTTACTGTTTCCTATTTTAATGCTCTTCCATATTTTCAATGCAGGTGCGATGCCTATCGGCGACAGTATTGCTTCACTTTGGCAACAGCAAGTAGGAATTGATTACGGCAAAGCGCGTTTGTTTGGCTCAATTGCTTTTGTGATTGGCTCGCTAAGCACTGGTTATTTAACAGGTTGGCTCGGTGAAAGCTCAATTATTTGGATTATGTTTAGCTTTTTTGTACTGTTAGGAGCAGGGCAACTACTTACGCCCAAGATAACGTTCCAAACAACATCAAATCAACAGCAATCAGCTAATTTAAGCTATTGGCAATTGCTCAAAGAGCCAACCACATTACGTATGTTGCTTGCAATTTCATTAATTTTAGGCTCACACGCCACTTACTATACTTATAGCACCATTCATTGGGCGAATGCGGGTATTTCTACACAAACCAGTAGTTTTTTATGGGGCTTTGCGGTGAGTGCCGAAATCTTATTTTTCCTTTTTTCAAACCGTTTATTTAAGTCATGGAGAATTTCACATTTAGTGCTAGTTGCCAGTGTGATTGCTATTCTGCGCTGGACAATTTTGGCTTCAACCACTGAAATCATACCGCTTGCCATTTCGCAAACTTTCCACGCAATCACTTTCGGCATGGCACATTATGCAATGATCCGCTATATTTCCACTCAAAAATCCGAAAAAATCACTAAGCTACAAGGGCTCTATTTTGCACTATCAAACTGTGGTTTTATGGCAGTTTTCACTTTTGCCTCAGGTATGATTTATCAACAAATGCCTGATTTTGCTTTCTGGCTAATGGCCATTATTGTGATTCCTGCTATTTTTATTGTGCCGAAAAAATTCGAAGTAAAACTCATAAAGGGGGAAAAGCGTGGCTGAATATAATATTGGTGAAGTTTTTGATTTTGATAAATCAACTTATCAGGCAATTGATCGCTTATTAGCCCAAGAAGGTATTCGCCGCGATCATAATCTTGATTATACCTGTGCAATGTTCAATCAAGATGATCAAGTGATTGCGACAGGCAGTTGCTTTGCAAATACATTACGTTGTTTAGCAGTATCTCAGCAATATCAAGGTGAAGGCTTAATGAATCGAATTGTAACTCATTTAGTCAATCAGCAATTTGAGCGTGGTAATTCGCATATTTTCCTCTATACCAAAACTTCAGCCAGCCAATTCTTTAAAAGTTTAGGCTTTTATGAGATTGCTCGAATTGAAGGGAAAATTTCCTTTATGGAAAATCAACGTACTGGATTTGCAAATTATTTAGCTAATTTGACCGCTTCTTGCCCTGCTCCAGAAGCATCTCAACGAGTGGCAGCCATTGTAATGAATGCCAATCCTTTTACTTTAGGTCATCTTTATTTAGTTGAAAAAGCGGCAAAAGAAAATGATCTAGTGCATCTTTTTATAGTATCGGAAGATAAAAGCTTAGTGCCCTTTTCGGTAAGAAAGCAATTGGTGTTACAAGGTGTTGCACATTTAAGTAATGTTATTTGTCATGAAAGTGGCTCTTATATTATTAGCTCTGCTACCTTTCCTAGCTATTTCCAAGAAAATGATAACGCGGTGATCGAAAGTAATGCAATGTTAGATCTGCAAATATTTACGGCTATTGCTAAAGCGCTCGGCATTCAGCGACGCTATGTGGGCGATGAGCCGTTTAGCCGCGTCACCAATATTTATAATCAAATTATGCAAGAAAAATTAGTTGAACATGGGTTGGAATGTGTTGTGGTTAATCGAAAAAGTGTAAATGCACAAATTATTAGTGCATCTGCGGTGAGAGAAGCACTCAAACACAATGATTGGGCAAAAATGAAGACTATGGTACCAGACTCCACCTATCAATTCTTTATTAGTGAACAGGCAAAACCAATTATTTCTAAAATTCAAGCCACCGAAAATGTAAAACATTATTAGGGCTATTCCACGATTTATATTCATTAATAATAAGGAGAGGATAAATGTTTCCAATAAAACGAATTATATGCTGATGCTCTGTGTATCTTTATTTGTGCTTGTAACAACCAGTTAACTACTCACACAACTCTCGATGATATGCCCAAAGCAGAGGTAGTTGATAATTACAATAATTTTTACCGCTTAGCTAGATCATATTTTTTATCTATTGCAAAACCTATTTCTAGTGACAGAGAACATCTCCTTGCCCTTGTTGTAAAGCACATTCTAACAATTGCTTCTGTTTTATCAAAATTACATATCTAACGGATTTGCTTTAAGCTCATTATTGGTATGTGACCCCATAAAGGATGGCGTATATTTTGAGTAACTTCCTTACATTCAAGGATAATGCCCAACTCTGTATCAACTTACATACTGCGGGTATTTAAATTATTTAAAGAATAGTTGGGAAAGATAATCTAAAATCCAAAACTTGATTTAGATAACAAAAAGCCAATATTAGTTGAAAAATACTGTAAATCCGATTGGTACGTTTATTTTGATTTATCTACAAGTTATTTTAATTAAAACAATGAACACATATAAAATAAAAAAAGGGCTTTCGCCCTTTTAGTTTAGTTCTTATTTATAAATATTTATCAAAATATATCTATCATTTATGATTAATTACACCAAAGATATGTTAATAATTACTTCAACTGCTCTTCAATCACACCACCACCTAAGCAAATTTCGCCTTGGTAAAACACGGCAGACTGACCTGGAGTAACAGCGATTTGTGGCTCATCAAAAATCACACGAATGGTATTATCATCAAGCGGTTGAATTTCGCACGCAATATCCGTTTGGCGATAACGTGTTTTAACCGTGCAACGTAGGTTTTCACGAATCGGTTGGCGATCAACCCAGTGTAGTTGAGTCGCTATTAATCCGTTTGAAAGCAATGCCGAATTATCATGCCCTTGCGCTACCACCAAGACATTATTAACCAAGTCTTTTTCTACTACATAAAATGGATCTTCACTTAAGCCTTTTACACCACCAATTCCCAAGCCTTTACGCTGACCAAGAGTGTGATACATTAAACCATCATGACGACCAACCACTTTACCCTCTACCGTTTTAATCTCACCAGGTTGTGCAGGTAAATAACGCGCGAGAAAATCTTTAAATTTACGTTCGCCAATAAAACAAATACCTGTTGAATCTTTTTTCTTCGCCGTTGCTAAACCAAGATCTTCTGCAATTTGGCGTACAATTGGTTTTTCAATATCGCCGACAGGGAATAAGCTTTGCCCCACTTGTTTATGACTTAATGTATAAAGAAAATAACTTTGATCTTTATTTTCATCTAAGCCTCGTAGCAATTGTGCATTGTTATCATCATCACTACGGCGCACATAATGTCCAGTTGCAATATAATCAGCCCCTAAATCTTCTGCGGCATATTCTAAAAAGGCTTTAAATTTAATTTCTTTATTGCACAGAATATCTGGATTTGGCGTACGTCCTGCTTTGTATTCATTTAAGAAATGTTCAAATACATTGTCCCAATATTCTGCAGCAAAATTAATTTTATGTAGCTTCATACCTAATTTATCAGCAACTGCTTGGGCATCCGCTAGGTCTGCAGCAGCAGTGCAATAATCCGTATCATCGTCTTCTTCCCAGTTTTTCATAAACAAGCCTTCGACTTGATAGCCTTGCTGCTGCAAAATAAAGGCTGATACTGAAGAATCTACACCACCAGACATACCGATAATCACTTTCTTCTTCGCATTTTCTGCCAGCTGTTCGGCCGTTAATTTAGGAAAGTGTGCGTCATAAGTTTTTGAGTTAAGTTGAGTTTGATTTGTCATAATTCTCCCGTAACTTCGGTTAAGGCGAAGCACATTGGTTGGTTTAACAAAAGTGTAAGTATTCACTTACCCCATATTGAAAGCGGCATAAACACGAGAGTTTATGCCATTAGATATGTTACAAGCGATCAAATTTGCAAAAAAATTCACAATTTCTACCGCTTGTATTTCAAAATAGTTTCTTTTCTTGTTGATAGAAAAGTTTTCCTGAACGATCAATCTCAGACCGCAAATTGTCGTTAGTGAGTTGATGATAAATAGATAAATCAAAGAGATAAGGTGAATCAGAATCATCCAAATCTAACCAAATACGACCTAGAATAGTTTGGTTTAGTTGGCTTCCTTTGAGGGTTAAATCAATATCCGAACCTTCCCGATAATTGCCTTTTGCTCTTGAACCGTAAATAATCGCCTGCTCCACCTCAGGATATTTAGCTAAAATAGTACAAATAGTACGACAAGCTCTCTCGCTTAATCCAAATTCTGCCATAACTGTTGAAGTCTTTGTTTAAACTCAATAAATAATGGCAAATAACGATGAATAATTTTGTTAAATTCTTCAGTTAAAATCATTTCATCATAAGTATGAACAGTTAAGTTACGGCTTTTCACCATATCTAACCAAATTTCACCTTGAGAAATGAGCCCTCGATTAAATGCCAACCGTGTGGCGGTTTTAGAGCCAAAAATATCCTGCTCACCTTCTTCTTTCAGAATATCCTGCATGAGTTTCCACGCTAGTTCATGGGTAATCTCAAAACTCTGAACAATGCCTTTTTTTACTATATCTAGCTCTGTATCCGCATACTGGCTGATCTCTGCCTGTAAATAATCCACCGCTTTACAATAATTATCCAGGCGCTGTTTAAAACGAATATTTTGCATTGTACAGCTCCCTCAAAAGGTTATTTCACTTCATAAAATTGAGGTTCTTTATTAAAACGAGCAACTTCTTCAGGATCCGCTGTGCCGTCTGCCATTTTTGCTTTTAAGTTATCGCAAGGCTCTTCGCAGTCGCACATTTTTTTCATACCTAATGCGGTAATGCCGCCACAGCTACCTTTAATAGTTTTACCTTTGATAATAAAACCAATCGACATCGCAAAAATCACAGCAATAAAAAAGCCGAAAGTAATTAATAATGTTTCCATTGTTCACTCCAATTATTTTTGGTTAATTAATGTTTCAAATGCACTCGACATTTTCGTTTCAAAAGTATCGCCATTTTTAATAATCAAGAAAACAGCCAAATTTTCACGTTCTGCCACTTCAAGTGCTTTTTCTGGACCTAATACAAATAAACCAGTGGATAAACCATCTGCCGTCATCGTCGTTGGCGAAAATACGGTAATAGAAGCTAATTTATGATTTACAGGGCGTAATTCTTTCGGATTAATAATATGCGAAAGGCGGTTGCCTTGCTCATCTTCAAAATAGTTGCGGTAGTTACCTGATGTTGCCATAGCAAGATTATGTAATGGCACGGTAATTTGTGCTGATTGACCTTGTACTAAGGTTGGCTGTTCAATTGCGATGCGCCAATCAACGCCTTGTAAATTTTTGCCTTTGCCACGTAATTCACCACCGATTTCAACCAGATAATTAGCAATATCAAAGCCTTCTAAATGCTCTGCAAGCTTATCAACACCAAAACCTTTAGCAATTGAAGACAAATCGAGATAGAGATCTGGCACTAATTTAATTAATGATGGCTGTTCACCCGTAACCAATTTTAGTTTTTCAATCCCTACTGCTTTTGCTCGTTCAGAAATTTGTTCAGCAGAAGGCACTTTATTAAGGCGTTTATCTGGACCAAATCCCCATAAATTGACTAAAGGCCCGACAGTAACGTCTAATGCCCCTTCAGTTATTTGGTTCAGCCTAATTGCTTCAGCAACCACTTTTGCAAAATCTTGAGAAATATTGACCGCTTGCCCTACCGTACTTAATTGGTTGAAATGGCTAATTTGCGAAGATTTTTGGTAAGTAGACATTTCATTATTTACCGCAACCAATATGCTGTCTAACTGCTTTTGCATTTCTTCCGAAGTTGGTAAATCTTTTGCATTACCATCATCAATATATTTTATGGTGTAAGTCGTCCCCATCGTTTTACCTTGTAAGGTAATTTGCTCTGGAGTTTTGTTACAAGCGGTTAAAAATAAGGAAAAGATTGCAAAAATAAAAAGAGATTTTAGTTTCATACTTTTAATGATTTAAAAAAAGGTAATATTTCGTAATGTTGCAAATTTTATTTAGAAAATGCCATAAAAAGAGTATTTTCTAAATAAAATTTATATATAAGCGGTCAAATTTGCAAAAAATTCTGCAAATTTGACCGCTTGTCAGAGAGTTAAGTATTAACCACCGAAATCATCTAATAAGATATTTTCGTCTTCAACACCTAAGCTCTTCAGCATACCGATTACCGCTGCATTCATCACTGGAGGACCACACATATAGTATTCGCAGTCTTCTGGTGCTTCATGATTTTTCAGATAATTTTCATAAAGTACGTTATGAATAAAGCCTGTATAACCTGTCCAGTTATCTTCTGGTAACGCATCTGAAAGCGCTACGTGCCATTCAAAGTTATCATTTTCTGCCGCTAATTGGTCAAAGTCTTCTTGATAGAAGATTTCACGTTTAGAACGAGCACCGTACCAGAATGACATTTTACGTTTAGATTTTAAGCGTTTTAATTGGTCAAAAATATGTGAACGCATTGGCGCCATACCAGCACCACCACCGATAAACACCATTTCATTATCAGTGTCTTTCGCGAAGAATTCACCGAACGGTCCAGAAATAGTCACTTTATCACCTGGTTTTAATGACCAAATATATGACGACATTTGACCTGGTGGTACATCTGGGTTACGTGGTGGAGGCGTTGCAATACGCACATTAAGCATAATAATGCCTTTCTCTTCTGGATATGAAGCCATTGAGTATGCACGAATGATATGCTCATCCACTTTTGACACATAGCGCCATAAGTTAAATTTATCCCAGTCTTCGTGATACTCTTTTGGAATATCGAAGTCTTTATAATTAACTGTATGAGGCTCTGCTTCAATCTGAATATAACCACCCGCACGGAAAGGTACTTCTTCACCTTCAGGAATTTGAAGTTTAAGTTCTTTGATAAAGGTTGCTTTGTTATCGTTAGAAATAACCGTACATTCCCATTTTTTTACACCAAAGATTTCTTCAGGAAGTTCAACATCCATTGAAGATTTCACGTTTACCTGACACGCTAAACGCCAGCCTTCTTTCGCTTCTTTCTTAGAAATATGTGATAACTCGGTTGGAAGAATCTCACCACCGCCAGATTTTACTTGTACTTTACATTGACCACATGAGCCACCACCACCACAAGCACTTGATACGAAAATACCTTTGCTCGCTAAAGCGCCAAGCAATTTTCCGCCTGCTGGAAGGGTAATACCTTTTTCAGGGTCATTGTTAATTGAGATGGTGATATCACCAGAATCCACTAATTTTGATTTAGCGAAAAGAATGATCACCGCAAGCACTAATACCAGAGCAGTAAATGCGACAATACCGAAAATAAAATTACTATCCACGATATGCTCCTTATAATTGAATGCCTGAGAATGACATGAAACCTAACGCCATTAAGCCTACCGTAATAAAGGTGATGCCTAAACCACGAAGACCTGCTGGAACATCAGCATATTTCATTTTTTCAGTTAAACCTGCAAGTGCTACAATTGCTAGCATCCAGCCTGTACCTGCACCGATACCATAAACCACTGATTCAGTGAAGTTGTATTCACGTTGAACCATGAATGACACACCACCAAAAATCGCACAGTTTACGGTAATTAATGGTAAGAAGATACCTAATGCACTATATAAAGCAGGGAAGAACTTATCCAAAATCATTTCAAGAATTTGAACAAGTGCTGCAATAACACCGATAAAGGTAATAAAGTTTAAGAAGCTTAAATCTACTCCCTGAACTAGTGCATCTGCTTTTAGCACGTGTGTGTAAACTAATTGGTTTGCAGGTACCGCAATACCTAATACTACGATTACCGCAATACCTAAACCAAAAGCTGTTGAAACTTTCTTAGACACCGCAAGGAATGTACACATACCAAGGAAGAAAGAAAGTGCCATATTCTCAATGAATACAGACTTAACAAATAGACTTAAATAATGTTCCATCTTATTTCTCCACTTGTTCTGGCTTCCACGTTCTAATTGCCCAGATAACAAATCCGATAATAAAGAACGCACTTGGTGCTAATAGGAATAAACCGTTTGCTTGATACCAGCCACCGTTTTGAATAGTTTCTAATACAGTAATACCGAAGATTTTACCTGAACCAATTAATTCACGGAAAAATGCAACAATAATTAACATTGCACCATAACCTAAACCGTTACCAATACCATCTACAAAACTTTCTACTGGACCAGATTTCATTGCGAATGCTTCTGCACGCCCCATTACAATACAGTTAGTAATGATAAGACCAACGAATACAGAAAGCTGTTTCGATAAATCATATGCATACGCACGTAACACTTGGTCAACTAAGATCACAAGTGATGCAATAATCGCCATTTGAACAATGATACGAATACTATTAGGAATATAGTTACGAATCATTGAAATAAACAGGCTAGAGAACGCAGTAACCAAACTTACTGCAATCGCCATAACAAATGCTGTTTGTAGCTGAGTCGTTACCGCCAATGCAGAACAGATACCTAGGATCTGTAATGCAATTGGGTTGTTATCTGCGATCGGAGATAACAATAACTTTTTAAGATTATTACTCGCCATTAGTTAGCTCCCATTGCTGCTTTAAATTTGGCTAAATATGGACCAAAACCATTAGCACCAAACCAATATTTAAATGAACCATCTACGCCGTTTGAAGTAAGTGTTGCACCCGATAAGCCATCAACACCATGCTCTTTATCTGCTGAAGCGCCTTTACCTACAGTTAATGCAACTTCATTATTTGCGTTGAATAATTTCTTACCTACAAAGTTTTTCTGCCAGTTTGGATTTGCGATTTCACCACCAAGACCTGCAGTTTCACCTTGCTCATAGTAAGTAATACCATTTACTGTGTTAGCATCAGGTTGAACCGCAACGAAGCCGTACATAATTGACCATAAACCATTACCGTACATTGGAAGTACTACTTGACTTACGTTACCCGCTTCGTTTTTTACTAAATATACTTCTGCATATTTAGCACGCACTTTGATATTTGCTTTATCGTCTGCTGGGTTGATCGCTACATTTTGTGCAGGATCTTTCGCTGCAGCTTTTGCATCAAAGTTTGTTACGCCTTCAACATAATCACCCGTTGCTAAATCAACGATTTTTGGCTCAATGAATTTTGCATAGGTTTCTTGCACATTAGTATTTGGTTGCATTAAACCCGCTGCTTGTAAAATATTTTTCTGTTTATCAAGCACTTTCTGAATATCTTGCGTAGGTTTTAGCAATACTGCTGCACCCGCTACGATAAGAGAACAGATTAAACTTAATAACACAACAACGGTTAAAGTACCGCCTACGCTATCTTTATTAAATTTAGCCATCTTATGCCGCCTTCGCTTTTCTACGTTTGATATTGCCTTGAACTACTAAGTAGTCGAAGATCGGAGCAAATAAGTTAGCGAATAAAATTGCTAACATCATACCTTCTGGGTACGCTGGGTTTGCTACACGGATAACAACACACATACAACCGATTAACGCACCGTACCACCATTTACCTTTATTAGTAAATGCAGCTGATACAGGGTCTGTCGCCATAAAGAACATACCTAATGCGAAACCACCTAACACTAAGTGCCAATGCCATGGCATAGAGAATAGCGGGTTGGTGTTTGAACCGATTAAGTTAAATACTGTTGCAGTTGCAGCCATACCAATCATAACGCCAGCAATAATGCGCCATGAAGCAATGCGTGTGAACACGATAATTGCAGCACCGATGATTAACATAAGCGTTGAAACTTCACCGATTGAACCAGGAATATTACCTAAGAAAGCATCCATCCAAGTAATTTCTTGACCAGTTACTACATGTTTAAGCGCACCTTGACCACCTTGTGCCCATTGTGAAAGTGCTGTTGCACCAGAGAAGCCGTCTGCTGCAGTCCACACTAAATCACCTGAGATTTGTGCTGGATAAGCGAAGAATAAAAACGCACGACCTGCTAATGCTGGGTTCATAAAGTTTTTACCTACACCACCAAACACTTCTTTTGCAACAACAACACCAAATGTTGTTGCAAGTGCAGCTTGCCATAATGGTAAAGTTGGTGGAACAATTAATGCTAATAAGATAGAAGTAACGAAGAAACCTTCGTTGATTTCATGCTTACGCACCATTGCAAATACCACTTCCCAGAAACCACCTACTAGGAAAACCGTTAAGTAGATAGGTAGGAAGTATGTTGCACCAAGCAACATTTTGCTCCCCCAACCAGCATCTGCAGTTAATGTTGCGCCTAATGCATCTGAAAAACCATAGTGCCAGTTATTTGCGATTGAATCCGCTAATGTACCTAAGTGGCTTGTAGCAAGAATAGCTTGCGCACCTACGTTGTACATGCCCCAGAACATTGCTGGGAATAATGCCAACCATACGATGATCATCATACGTTTAGAATCTAACGCATCACGAACGTGTGAATCTTTACGAGTCACTGTACCAGGTGTATAAAGAATGGTATATGTCGCTTCAAAAAGCGTGTACCATTTCTCATATTTTCCACCTTTGTGAAACGCAGGTTCCATCTTTTCAAAAAGATTTTTTAAACCCATTTTATTAACCTTCCTTCTCGATCTTATCTAACGCAGCACGTAACATCGGACCGTAGTTATTTTTACCTGGGCAAACATAAGTACATAATGCTAAATCTTCTTCATCTAGCTCTAAACAACCTAAGTTTTGCGCAGAATCGGTATCGCCAGCAGCTAAATCACGAAGTAATAACGTAGGAATAATATCTAACGGCATTACACGCTCATATGCGCCAATTGGCACCATTGCACGCTCACCACCGTGAACTGCAGTCGTGAAGTTAAATAATTTTTTGCTGAAATGACCTAATACAGTACGTGTAATAGAGAATTTATCCGAACCTGGCATAATCCAACCAAATAGTTCTTTCTCACGGCCTTCTGCAAGTACAGAAACTTGTAACGCATAGCGTCCTAAGTAATCAACAGGACCCGTAGCTGTTGCACCACTTAACACAGAACCAGAAATTACACGGTTTTCACCTGCATTTAGCTCATTAGCTGTTAATTGTGAAAGGTTTGCCCCAAGACGAGTACGCACTAAACGAGGTGTTTTTACTTGTGGGCCAGCAAGTGCTACCACACGATCGGTAAATAATTCACCCGTTGTGAATAATTTGCCGATTGCAATCACATCTTGATAGTTTAAGTGCCATACACTTTTGGTTAATCCAACGGGATCAATGAAGTGAATGTGTGTACCTACCAAACCTGCTGGATGACGACCTGCAAATTCATGAGTATTTACACCGCTAATTGATGGAACATTTGCCCCCGCCGCTTTAACTAAGTTCACTTTAACGCCTAAACGAGTTAATACCGTTAAGCCATGTTCAAAGTCATTTTTATATTCATTAATGATCACTGCTGGATCAGCACTTAATGGATTAGTATCCATTGCATTAACGAAAATTGATGCAGGAGTTGCATCCACCGCTGGAACTTTGCTGAATGGACGTGTACGGAACGCAGTCCATAAACCTGATTCAACAAGGTTTGTTCTTATTTGTTCAGCTGATAAAGAAGCTAATTGCGCAGCTTCATAGCTTGTAAAGGTAATTTGCTCATCACCCTCAACTTTGATTACGACTGATTGAAGAACACGTTTTTCGCCACGGTTGATTGTTACTACCGTACCGCTTGCAGGAGCAGTAAATACTACGCCAGGGTTCTTTTTATCTTCAAAAAGAACTTGACCTTTTTTCACTACATCGCCTTCACGAACTTTCATAGAAGGACGCATACCCACATATTCTTCACCAAGCATCGCAACTTCATTAACGGTATTGCCGTTATGGATTACTTGTGCTGGCGTACCCGCAATAGGTAAATCCAAGCCTTTTTTGATTGTAATCATATTATTTGCACTACTTTTGTTGGGTTAAAAATCAGATTACGAAAAAATCGTAATCACTTCTCTTGAGCCGTAACTTTGCATTTAAAAACAAACGAATTCCCCCACTTGTTTCTAAAAAGTTACATTAAGTTCTCAAATTTGGCGTCTTATCTTGCTATTAATTCACAGGATAAAATAAACGACGTATTTTACCTCAAAAACGAGCTAACTTTCCACAAAAACACACGTTTTTAAGGCTTTAGCCCTTGAATATTTGAAGTAAATCAATATTTATTAGCCAAACTTTTTTAACTTACCTCTAAAGAGGTAAGAAAAAATCCTTTGTTTTTCGAAAAACAAGCGGTTACATTTTTGAAACTTTTTGCAAATTTTTTAACAATTGATTTTGGTAAAATTTTGGGTAGAAAAAACCGCTTGTAAGGCGTAAAATATCCGACAGTTTTACTCAATTTAATAACGAATTTGGAAACTTATCATGGAACAAGAAGCAATTCATATCTCAATTTCGGAAGCAGCACAAACACATTTTCGTCGCCTTTTAGAGCAACAAGAAGAGAATACCAATATCCGTATTTTTGTGGTAAATCCAGGTAGCCCTAACGCAGAATGTGGCGTATCTTACTGCCCACCAAATGCGGTAGAAGAAACTGATACGCAATTTGAATACGAAGGTTTTTCTGCATTTGTGGATGAAATTAGCTTACCGTTTTTAGATGAAGCTGAGATTGATTACGTAACAGATCCAATGGGATCACAACTTACCCTTAAAGCACCAAATGCGAAAATGCGTAAAGTTGCAGATGATGCGCCTTTTATTGAGCGTTTAGATTATGTGATCCAAACGCAAGTCAATCCACAATTGGCAAGTCATGGCGGTCGAGTAACTTTAATTGAAGTAACAGAAGATAAATATGCAATCCTCCAATTTGGTGGTGGCTGTAATGGCTGTTCAATGGTAGATGTAACCCTTAAAGAAGGGATCGAAAAACAGTTATTAGCAATGTTCCCTGATGAGTTAGTCGGAGTAAAAGACGTTACTGAACATCAACACGGTGAACATTCTTACTACTAAAAAATACAAAGCACGAGCATTTAACTCGTGCTTTTTTGTCAATTTTAAGAGAAATTTAACCGCTTGTTAGAATAGCTCTGGATGACGCTGGTGAATTTTGTGTAATAAGGCTTTTTTCTCTTGAAGCGAAAGGAATGTAGCCTCAACAGCATTTAATAAAAGTTGTTTTGCTTCTTCTTCCGTCAGCTGATAATCCGTTTGTAACACATGAAACTCATGTTGCACATTGGTCTGCGAAACCGTCATATTATCGCTATTTAACGTTGCAACCACATCACGTTGCAAAAAAGCACGTAATGGATAATCTTGCAAATGCTGAACCGTTTTAGTTTGCAAATTACTGCATGGACACATTTCTAATGGAGTTCGGTCTGCTATCAGTCTATGCATAACTGTTTCTGATTGAATTGCTCGCACGCCATGTCCAATTCGTGATGCACCAAAATTTAATGCTAGCGCTACACTCTCAGCCCCCGCAGCCTCTCCTGCATGCAACGTAAACGGCACGCCTAATTTATTCGCATAATTAAACTCTGTGGCAAAATTTGCAGTTGGAAATATTCCCTCTGCCCCCGCTAAGTCGATTGCAACTATCCCCGCTTCACCTTGACTTAAATATTTATGTGCAAGACGTATCGTTTCTAAATTTTCCGCTTGGTTATCCGCTGCACGCATACAACATAAAATTAAATTTGCTTTAAACAAGTTTGTTTGTGCAAGACCTGCTTGCAAACCTTTTATTGCTGCTAATACCACTTGTTCTTGATTCATTTCTTGCTGGGTATGAAGTTGTGGCGCAAAACGAATTTCTACATAAAGCAAGCCCATTTTATCTAAGCGCTGTAACAGATTAACAACTGATGAAGCTAAAGCTTCTGGCGTTTGTAATAATGAAATCGGTAATTCGAAACAACCTAAATACTGATTTAAGTCGCTACAATCTTGAGGAACAGAAATGAAAGAAAGTAATTTTTGCGGATCAGTTGAGGGAAGTTGAATTTGTTGTTTCGTAGCCCATTCTATCATCCATTCTGGAGATAGCGAGCCATCTAGGTGTAGGTGTAAATCAATCACCCCATATTTTGCTAAATTTAAAGCCATATTGTCTCCTTGATCATTATTGATAATTGGGTACTCTAGCCGAATAAACGCAACATAAACTTATAACAAAAATGCCCACTTAAGTAAGCGGTTTAATTTCAGCAAAGATTTGCAGATATAAAAACACCACCTTTGATCTGACCCCAAAAAGTTAGACACATTTAATTCAAGGACTGGGTTCTGTATTCAACAGGGCTTAGTCCTTTTAGTTTCACTTGAATACGCTCGTGGTTATAGTAATACATGTACTCGTGAAGGGT
>NZ_CABFJY010000002.1 GCF_901687125.1 Actinobacillus vicugnae | reverse complement strand
TGTGATGTATTACAACCAAAAGCGTATTAAAATGGATTTAAAAGGATTGAGCCCTGCACAATACAGAGCTCAATATTTATAGTGTACTAACCTGTCCAACTTTTGGGGGGCAGATCAAAAAGCGGTCAAGTTTTGCTATATTTCCACAAAAATTGACCGCTTGTATATTTAGGCGATCAGCGATTTAGCCACGCCATATATTCTTTTGTGCCTTCTGCTACAGTTTTAAATGTACCCGTGTAGCCTGCCGCACGTAGCTTGGTTAAATCCGCTTGAGTAAAGGTTTGATAGCGAGATTTTAGGTGATCTGGGAATGGGATTTTTTCAATTTCGCCTTTGCCGTGGAAATCGATCACCGCTTGCGCGACCGCTTGGAACGATTCTGCTTTACCTGTACCTAAGTTGTAAATGCCAGAAATGTTGTTTTGCCACGCCCAAATATTCACTTTTGCTACATCTTCCACATACACGAAATCACGTAAGAAGGTTTCAGAACCTTCAAATAATTTTGGATTTTCACCTTTGAGCATTTGGTTGTTTAAGTGGAACGCTACACTTGCCATTGAGCCTTTGTGCTGTTCACGTGGGCCGTAAACGTTGAAATATTTGAAGCCACACACTGGTGAATCTGCTTCAGGCAGAATTTGGCGTACATATTCATCAAAGAGGAATTTTGAGTAGCCGTAAGCGTTAAGTGGCTGCTCAAAACGGCGTTCTTCGATAAAGTTATCCGAGCGTCCACCGTAGGTTGCCGCACTAGAGGCGTAGAAGAATGGAATTTTGCGATCTAAGCAGAAATGTAATAACTCTTTGGAATATTCGTAGTTATTGTGCATTAAGTATTTGCCATCCCATTCAGTCGTTGCCGAGCAAGCGCCTTCGTGGAATACCGCTTCGATATAGCCGAAATCATCACCCGCAATAATTGAAGCGATAAAATCTTCTTTATCACAATAATCTGCGATATCTAAATCAACTAAATTAACAAATTTTTCACCGTTTTTTAGGTTATCAATAACCAAAATATCTTTTCTGCCGATTTCATTTAATGCTTTGACGATATTGCTACCGATCATACCAAAGCCACCCGTTACTATAATCATAGCTTTTTCCTTTTTCAGATTAAAAACGGGGGATATTATCGGTGGATTAAGGCGAATTTGCAAATTTTGCGAGGATTTAGACCGCTTGTTAGAAAACAAAGAAAAAGCGAGACAATGCTCGCTTTGATGATTGGATAAATCTACTTCGCACGCTCAATTTGTTTTTTGAGCTTTTGCATTTTTTCTTTAATGCGTTGGCGTTTGAGGTTTGAGATATGATCTACAAACAGCACGCCATTGAGGTGGTCGATTTCGTGTTGGATACAGATAGCAAATAAGCCATCAGCCTCGTAAATCACTTCTTCGCCTTTGCGGTTTAACGCTTTTACCTTCACTTTCTCTTTGCGTGGCACTAATGCACGATGACCAGGAATAGATAAACAACCTTCTTCGATACCAGTTTCACCGCTTGATTCTAAAATCTCAGGGTTAATTAGCACCACTTGATTGGTTTTATCGCCTTCAATATCAATGGTAATCACACGTTTTAATACGCCCACTTGCGGTGCTGCAAGCCCGATACCTTCGTGTTCATACATCGTATCAAACATATCATCAATGAATTGATTTAATTCATCATCTACCTGTGCAACAGGTTCACACACTTTTGCTAACCCGTCATCTGGGTAAAGTACAACTTCTAAAACTGACATTTTTTTGTGATCTCAATCGAAAAATAAAAAATTATAAATTGGTTAATTAACTCGTTTTCTTATGATTGGGCATTTTGCAACAGCAACATAGCCAAATAAGACGAACGCCTGACTAAATTACCTGTTTAATTGTTATTTGTCTATGTTTCCTTTCAATAATCCATAATTAATTTAGGGAACTTATTAATGCCTCATCTTGCTTTACTCAAGTTACTACAAATTCCTCGATTTGGCGCACAGAAAATCGCTCGCTTGCTCTCAGAAGTGGATTTTGCTCAATTTTGTCAATATGACAAACGCCAGTTACAGCAAATCGGTTGGAACGAAAAGCAAATTCAGCGTTGGTTTCAGCCTGATATGCGCTGGATTGACGGTGCGTTAGCGTGGGCGGAACAGTCAAATCAACGCTTACTGACCTTATTTGATGCGGACTATCCGTTTTTATTACGCCAAATTAGTACTGCACCTCCTGTGCTATTTGTACGAGGTTCGGTTGCGTGCTTGAGCCAACCCCAAATTGCAATTGTTGGTAGCCGAGATTTTTCCGCATACGGCGAATATTGGGCGGGTTATTTTACCGAACAACTGGTACAACATAATTTGGTGGTAACCAGTGGGCTAGCGATCGGGATTGATGGCTTTTGTCATCAGCGGGCGCTGGCGGAAAATGGCATAACCATTGCGGTGTTGGGCAGCGGCTTGGCTCAGGTGTATCCCGCAAGACACAAAAAATTAGCGGAGCAAATTGTAGAAAGTGGCGGGGCGTTGGTGTCGGAATTTTTCCCGAATCAGCCTCCCTTGGCGGAAAATTTTCCACGTCGTAATCGGATTATCAGCGGATTATCGTTAGGCACATTAGTGGTGGAAGCCACGCTCAATAGTGGTTCGCTGATTACCGCACGCTATGCGTTAGAGCAAGGGCGGGAAGTATTCGCAGTGCCGAATGCAGCACAAAATCCATATGCGCAAGGTTGCCATAAATTAATCAGAGAAGGGGCAGTATTAACCGAAACCGCAGAGGATATTTTGCAGGCGATTCAATATCAATTGCCTACACAACCTGTGCAACAGACATTATTTGAACCACCACAAGCGGTCGAAAAAGTACAAGATTTTGCAAAAATGCCCCCACTTCCCGTTGCGAAAAATTTGCCAGAATTGACCGCTTGTCAGCAACAAATTATGAACCAAATTAGTCTTTCGCCGATTTCAATTGACGATTTAGCCAAAGCTAGCGCAATGGCGGTTGAAAGTTTATTGGTGGAATTGCTTAGCTTGGAATTGTTAGGGGTGATTAAACAGGTGAGTGGGGGCTATGTGTTGCAATCGTAAAAAAGCGGTCAAATTTGACCGCTTGTTTGCAAATAATATGATGCTGATATGGTTTTATTTTTTCGCTTGTAGCACACGGCGCGCGAAAATAATACAGCCGATCACAAATAGGGTTAAACCGAGTAGCTCCGCCATTGTGCCCCAGTTTTCCAGATTTAATGCTAATGGTGCATCTGATCCACCAGAAGTCACTGAACCTGCAATCACAAAGGCTAATAGCACGCCAACTAAGCTTTCTCCTACAATTAAACCTGCTGCAAACAGTGTGCCATAGCGTTCTGCTTTTTTGCTGGCTTGTTCCACATCTTTACCTGTGTGTTTGGCGTGGCGTTGAATATGGCGATTAACCAACCAAGAAAGTAATGCACCGATAATCAGTGGCACATTAACCACTGGCGGTAAGTAGATACCAATACCCACCGCTAACGTCGGTAATGCAAAACGACCTGCGCTGGCTTTTTTGAGTACGCTATCAATGATGATAAGCGTAATACCAAAAGCAACGCCAACTAAAATATAGGTCCATTCAAGGCTATTTGAGAAAATGCCGTTGGAAATGGTCATCATAATGGTTGCTTGTGGCGCAGAAAGTGCTTGTGCAGCGTCCATTCCCTCACGAGGCATTGCTCCCGCAAAACCGTAAGCGTGGTAAAGGGTTTCTAAGACAGGAGTGATCACCAATGCCCCCACAATACAGCCAATAATTAATGCAAATTGCTGGCGCCATGGAGTAGCTTTCACTAAATAACCTGTTTTTAAATCTTGTAGGTTATCGTTTGAAATAGTAGAAACACAGAATACGATAGAGGCTGTAAAAATAGTTAATGCAGTGAGGAAACGTTGTCCGTCGGCATTTTCCATTAAGCCAATCGCATTACCAACTAACATTAAAATCAGTGAAATAATTACGATTGAGATGATACCAATGCCTGAAATTGGGCTTGATGATGAACCAACTAGACCCGCCATATACCCTGATGCTGCCGCCACTAAGAAGCCCACCACCACGGCAAGTACCGTACAAAGCACAGCCAGTAAGAAGGCTAATTCGATTGGTAATCCCACAGGCTGTAAGAAGCTAACTAACGCAATAATAATTAATACCACGCTAGCTAATACGGTATAAATCATCGTTTTCGGTGAGAGATCTTGTGCAGTGCGGTCCATATTTTGTAACGCTGGATCTTTTAAGGCACGGAAAGCTTGTGACATGCCTTGCAACATAGGATTGAACAACACCAGTAACGTCCAAATCGCTGCAATACCGATAGTGCCTACCCCGATAAAGCGAACTTTGCTTTTCCATAAACTCATCGCAAAGCTAATCATATCTGTATCGGCTGGCATTGGGGTAGTGGCGGTGAAATAAGGCACGGCAACACCCCAAGTAAAGAGTGTGCCAACTAACATTGCAATACCGCCCATCATACCGACTAAATAGCCCGCACCGAGTAGCGCAAATGAAAAACCCATCGGTAATTGGAATACAGCATTGCCACCTTTAAACCAATAACTTGCACCGTCTGCCACAACACGTAAACCGTTAGTTAGAAAGCTCACCACTGCAGCTAATAAACCACCCGAGATAATTTCTTTTACGCCACTGTCTTTGTTATCACTTTCATCGCCTGCTTTTAGAATTTCAGCCGCCGCAACACCTTCTGGATAAGGCAAATCACTTTTAACCACCATCACATTACGTAACGGTACAGTAAAAATTACCCCTAAAATCCCACCTGAAATACAGATAAGTAAGGTTTGCCAAAATGGGAAGTTGTGCCAATAGCCCATCATTAACAATGCTGGAAGTACAAAGATCACTGAAGAAAGTGTGCCAGCAGATGAGGCTTGCGTTTGCACCATATTGTTTTCAAGGATATTTGATCCTTTAAACATTTTCAGCACCGCCATTGAAATCACGGCAGCAGGAATTGATGACGCAAAGGTCATGCCCACCTTTAGTCCCAAATACACATTAGAAGCAGTAAATACTACGGTGATTAATGCCCCTAGAATCATACCTCGTAAGGTTAGCTCGCGTAGAGCAGTAGGATTGTCCATAAGTCCTCCACAAATAAATAAAGAGGCATATTATCGGAAAACCAATATATTTAGATAATTATTCAGCTTATTTTGCACTCATTCCAACAAGTCTTTACACAAAAATGTGATATAGCGCAAAAAATAAAGCCGATTTCAAATAAAATCGGCTTTATTTAAAAGCTAGCAATTGCATTAAAATGCAATATTTGCAAATTTTTATAAAAATTTAACCGCTTGTTATTCGGCTTCAGCAACAGGTTTTTTAGCCAAATAGTTATAAGCAACTAACAGAGCAAATAAACCAACAATAATTGCAGTGATAATGTCTTTATTAAACACTTGTGCCATATAACCTAAGACAATACCGACACCGCCAAAATCAGCGTCAGAGAAAGTTGTGTTAGCAAAGCCTAATGAGCCTAGCACAGGTAATAAGAATACAGGCAAGAAAGTGATTAAGACACCGTGTGCAAATGCACCGATAATCGCACCACGACGACCACCTGTAGCGTTACCAAATACACCAGCGGTTGCACCGCAGAAGAAATGAGGCACAACGCCTGGTAAGATAAGCACCCAATTTAATTGTCCTAATATTGCAAGGCCGATCACGCCCCCCGTAAAACTTGCTAAAAAGCCAATTAAAACCGCATTTGGTGCATATGGGAACACAATCGGACAATCTAACGCAGGTTTGGCGTCTGGTACTAATTTTTCTGAGAATCCCGTAAAGGCAGGTACAATTTCCGCTAAGATCAGACGCACCCCTTGCAGAATGACGTATACCCCAGCGGCAAAGGTAATCGCTTGAATGGTTGCATAAACTAAGTAATGTTGCCCGCCGCTAAAATTAGCGACATACTCGCTACCAGAGGAAATTGCTAATACATAGTAGATAACCATCATCGTCAGCGAGATAGAAATCGAACTATCACGCAAGAAGCTCAAGTTTTTTGGTAAATCCATTTCTTCGGTAGATTTTGAGCCTTTTCCGACCGCTTGCCCGATAGCGCCTGCTAACACATAACCTAAAGTACCAAAGTGACCAAAGCCGACATCATTACTGCCTGTTACTTTGCGCATATAACGATGTACAATCGCAGGGAAAAACGCCATGACCAAGCCTAAAGTTAAGGCACCAACAAAGACTAATTGCACGCCCTTAAAGCCTGCAACAGTAAGAATCACACCAATCATACAAGCCATATAGAAGGTGTGATGCCCTGTTAAGAAAATAAATTTGAGGCGGGTAAAACGAGCTACAATAATATTCGCCACCATACCGAATGCCATAATGAGCGCTGTTGCCGTACCGTATTTTTCAATCGCCATAGATACAATAGCTTCATTGTTAGGAATAATGCCCTGCACGTTAAAGGCATGTTCAAACATTCCACCTAATGGCGTTAAAGAGCTAAGTAAAATGGTTGCACCACCACTTAATACCAAGAAACCAAGAATAGTTTTCACCGTACCTTTAATAATATCGGGTAACGCTTTTTTCTGAGCAACTAAGCCGACGAGTGCAATTAAACCAACTAAAACAGACGGCACTTTTAATATATCTAAAATAAAAAAGAGAATGGAATCCATAACTCACCTCACGCACGGTTAAAATAATCGGTCAATTTTTCTTCAAACTCAGTTACACTAATAATATTTTTGACAACAATAATTTTATCTTCCGCAATGCTACTACTGCTGGCAATATCTTTGGCCATCACAAAAAGATCCGCATCTGCTGGCGTGACTGAAGCTAGGTCGGTATGTCCAACTTCTGCCTCTATTCCAATTTTTGCCAATGCTTTTTTGATGTTCATTTCCATCATAAAACTACTGCCAATCCCATGCCCACAAACTGCCATAATTTTCATACTTGCCTCCATTTTTGAACAAATTGTAGATAACTTCGGCGAATTCGAAGTGGAATTGACTATAAAATAGGAAGATTGCTTATCGCAATGAGCAAAAATGAAAAATGTGAACTGGCTAACATTTATTCTGATAAGAAAATGACAGTGGTTTTGTGATGTTCAATGAAATAAATTGTTTGAGAAAATATTTCGAAATAAATTTTTTGGAGAAATTTGCATAAAAGATCGTGGCAAGTAGGGCTAAAAATGTTAGAATCTAACGCTTTTCAAAATAATTGTTCTCTTTTTTACAACATTTAGGTTTTATATGGCTACTGAGATTAAAAAGAAAACCCCTGAGCAGATCGAAGAAAAGGGTGTTAAAAGTAAGGGTGTAAATGGTGCGCTATGGTTTGTTGCTATTGCATTACTTGCTGTAGCTGCGATTGGTAATGCATATTTTGCATCGCATTTTTCATTAGTTGTGCGCGTATTATTACTTGTCGTATTAGTAGTAGGAGCCGTGGCACTTACAGCAATGACCAACCAAGGGCAAACGGCAATTGGCTTTATGAAAGAATCTCGTACAGAGCTTAGAAAAATTATTTGGCCAACTCGCCCTGAAGCAACGCAAACCACATTAATTGTACTTGCGATGTGTGTCGTGGTGTCATTAGTATTATGGGGTATCGACTCTATTATCGTTACATTGATTACGTTTTTAACAAATTTAAGGTTCTAAGATGAGCGAAGTAGAAAATACAGAAGTAACAAAAATGCGTTGGTATGTATTACAAGCATTTTCAGGTTTTGAAAACCGTGTTGCGGTAACATTACGTGAGTATATTAAATTACACCAAATGGAAGATCAGTTTGGTGAAGTATTAGTACCAACTGAAGAAGTCGTTGAAAACGTGGGCGGTAAACGTCGCCGTACAGAACGTAAATTCTTCCCAGGTTACGTATTAGTGCAAATGGAAATGAATGACGACACATGGCATTTAGTTAAAAGCGTGCCACGTGTAATGGGCTTTATCGGTGGAACAGCAGATAAACCAGCACCAATTTCTAAACGTGAAGCAGATCGTATTCTTAACCGTGTTCAAGAAACAGCAGAAAAACCACGTCACCGTAACGAATATCAACCAGGTGAAAATGTACGTGTTACAGAAGGTCCATTTGCAGACTTTACTGGTACAGTGGAAGAAGTGGATTACGAAAAAGGTCGCTTAAAAGTGTCTGTTTCAATCTTCGGACGTGCAACCCCAGTTGAACTTGAATTCGGCCAGGTAGAAAAACAATAATCGACTTCACTGGCGAACATATCTGAAATCAAGCGGTCGATTTTCCAGAAATATTTGCAAAAATAATATTAAAAATGACCGCTTGTTTAATATGAAACTATTGGCAATGACATATTGCAATAACGAAATTTTACTATTCTAAGTAGTTTTGCTTGAAAAATGATCGCAACTTATTTAGAATAGACAATCTATACGAGTTAGCTTGCTAACTCGTTTTTTGTGTAACAGGGGAGCCGATTTTCGGCGTTATTACCCACTTAGAGGAAACTTAAAAATGGCAAAAAAAGTCCAAGCATACGTTAAGTTGCAAGTTGCAGCTGGTATGGCTAACCCTTCACCACCAGTTGGTCCTGCATTAGGTCAACAAGGTGTTAACATCATGGAATTCTGTAAAGCATTCAACGCTCGTACTGAGAGCTTAGAAAAAGGTTTACCAATCCCTGTTGTTATCACAGTTTACGCAGACCGTTCATTCACTTTCGTAACTAAAACTCCACCAGCAGCAGTATTACTTAAAAAAGCTGTAGGTATCAAATCTGGTTCAGGTAAACCGAACAAAGATAAAGTGGGTACAGTGACTCAAGAGCAATTACGTCAAATCGCTGAAACTAAAGCAGCAGATATGACAGGTGCTACTATCGAAACCAAAATGAAATCAATCGCTGGTACAGCTCGTTCAATGGGCTTAATCGTAGAGGAATAATACAATGGCTAAATTGACTAAAAAAATGAAAGCAATTAAAGCTGGCGTAGATTCTACTAAAGCTTATGAAATCAACGAAGCAATCGCAGTGTTAAAACAATTCGCAACAGCGAAATTCGTTGAAAGCGTAGACGTAGCGGTGAACTTAGGTATTGACCCTCGTAAATCAGACCAAAACGTACGTGGTGCAACAGTATTACCACACGGTACAGGTCGTACAGCGCGTGTAGCAGTATTCACACAAGGTGCAAACGCAGAAGCAGCGAAAGCAGCGGGTGCAGACTTAGTGGGTATGGAAGATTTAGCAGAGCAAATCAAGAAAGGCGAAATGAACTTTGACGTTGTTATCGCTTCTCCAGATGCAATGCGTGTTGTAGGTCAATTAGGTCAAGTATTAGGTCCACGTGGCTTAATGCCAAACCCGAAAGTTGGTACTGTAACACCAAACGTTGCTGAAGCAGTTAAAAATGCTAAATCAGGTCAGATCCGTTACCGTAACGACAAAAATGGTATTATCCATACTACAATCGGTAAAGCTGACTTCGCACCTGAGCAATTAAAAGATAACTTAGTAGCGTTATTAGCGGCGTTAAACAAAGCTAAACCAACAACAGCTAAAGGTATCTTCATCAAGAAAGTAAGCATCTCTACAACGATGGGTGCTGGTGTAGCAGTTGATCACGCTGCACTTTAATTTCTGATTTAAAATCAAGACCGTATAGAATAAAATCTATACGGTCTTTTTTTCGTTTTGGGGAAAATAATGCTAAAATTTTGGTTTGTCATCTTTACTCTATTTTTGACCGCTTGTACCAGTTTGCCCGCAGTCAAAAGCTTGCCTATGCAAACAAAAAATATACGTTTATTTAAGTTAGAAAGTATGGGGCAGGCAAATTTATTATCGGTACAATTTGAAGCGGAACAATGGCGCTGGGTGCAAACAGATCCACTGGGTTCGCCAAAAGCGAGAGTGTTGCTCAGCAAAAACGGTTGGCAAAATGACGGATTTATTATGCCGAATCAGCAAGCTAAACAACTTTTTAGTGCAATTGCTGTCGCAATTAACCCATATAATCCGCCTTTTGAATTAAATAAAGATTGGCAGATTCAGCAAAATGGCACACATTTTAACATTACGCTTCCTGATGGTTCGGTATGGAAAGTGGATGAACTATAATCGTTAAATACGGATAGAACGAAGAACATGATGAAATTATTCTTATCTCGCCCAGCAATGGTTAGTGCGATAGGTAACGACCTAAATGCGCATTTAGATGTGCTACTTAACCATAAAGCTTCCCCTATTTCAGCCACAGATTCCCCTTATGCTGCGCATGGTATTGAAGGCAAAGCAAAAATGCTTGGTGAAGTGCATTTAAACTTACGTGCGTTTCCTGCTTATCTGCCTGCGGAACATCGTAGCCGTAATAACCAACTTTTATGGCATGCTTTGGAACAAATAGAACCACAAATCAAGCAAGCGATCAGCCGTTTTGGTCAGCAAAGAGTGGCGGTTGTGATTGGCACTTCGACCACAGGTGTAGATGAAAATATTCCCGTGTTCAAATATGCGGCAGAGCATAATGATTGGTCAGGTGCACCGTTTTGGCAGCAACAGCAATATTTTTCTGCACCAGCGGATTTTGTTGCTTACCAATATGGTGTACAGAATGCGAGCTATGGTATTTCCACCGCTTGTACTTCGGGTGCAAGAGCACTGATTTCTGCGGCTCGCTTATTAAAAGCGAATTTATGTGATGCAGTGATTTGTGGAGGGGTGGATACGCTATCGCCTTTAACCATTAGCGGTTTTAGCTCATTAGAAGTACTTTCAGCACAACGCACCAACCCACTTTCAGCTAATCGTAATGGGATCAATATTGGTGAAGCGGCAGCGGCATTCGTGATGACCAGAGAGCTGATGGATGAAGATGCGATTGAATTGCTTGGTTATGGCGCAAGTAGTGACGCCTATCATATGTCTAGCCCACACCCAGAGGGAATTGGTGCTATTTTGGCTTTTGAAAATGCACTGAACTCGACCGCACTTTCTACTTCAGATATTGGCTGGATCAATCTACATGGTACAGGCACAGTTCACAACGACCAAATGGAAACGCTCGCGGTTGCAAAAGTTTTTGGAAATCAGACCGCTTGTACCACCACCAAACCTTATACAGGACACACGCTTGGTGCCGCAGGTGCGCTAGAGGCAGCCATTTTATGGGCGGTAGTAAGCCGTACTCACAATCCGCAAGGTATTTTGCCTGCCCAATTATGGGATGGTGTACGCGATGAAGCACTCCCAGAAATTCTGATTACCAATGCAAATAGCCGTTGGGCGGAAGGCAGACGTATTGGCGCAAGTAGTTCATTTGCGTTCGGTGGTAATAATGCGGTCTTGATCTTGGGAGAAAGCGCCTAATGGATGTTAAGTTGCCTATTGAGAACGTCGCCCCACTCGTGCCACAAAGCGGAGACATGGTATTGATCGATCGCATTACCGACTTTGGCGATGATTTTTTAACAGGGGAAGCAGATATTCGTGCCGAGCATATTCTGCTCAAACAAGGCAAGCTCAGCACGTTTTCAGGTATTGAAATTATGGCGCAAGGAATTGCTGCGTGGGCGGGAATTCAAGCACGCAAGCGCAATGAACCTGTGCGTTTAGGTTATTTACTTGGTACCCGTAAATTACATATTCAGCAAGCTGAAATTGCAATCGGTAGCCAGCTACGCATTGAAGTTAAAATGTCGATTCAAGATGCAACGGGTTTCGGTGTATTCGATTGCCAATTAATTGATAAAGCAAATGATCAAATCCTGCTTTCAGGTGCACTCAATGTCTTCAGCCCGAAAGATGGTAAGATTCAAAAATAAATGTAGGAGCTGGTCCTGTGCCAGCCTGAATATCCACGAGAATTTGCGGGTGGGCACAGGACCCACCCCTACGGAAATAAAAATGTCAGATAACAAAACCGTTCTCATCACAGGCTCTAGTCGTGGTATTGGTAAGGAGATTGCGTTGCAATTAGCGCAGTCTGGGTTTGATATTGTGGTGCATTGCCGCTCTCGGATTGAAGAAGCGGAAGAAGTGGCACAAGCGGTCAAAAATTTGGGACAAAATGCAAGAGTGTTGCAATTTGATGTGAGCAATCGTGAAGAATGCCGAGCCAAATTAGAAGCCGATGTAGAAGCCAATGGCGCATATTATGGCGTGGTGTTGAATGCGGGTTTAACTCGTGATAATGCTTTTCCAGCCTTGAGCGATGAAGATTGGGATAATGTATTACGCACCAATTTAGACGGATTCTACAACGTCCTTCATCCTGTGATGATGCCGATGATCCGCCGCCGTAAAGCGGGACGAATTGTTTGCATTACCTCCGTTTCGGGCATTATCGGCAACCGTGGGCAGGTGAATTACAGTGCATCAAAAGCGGGATTGATTGGTGCCGCTAAAGCCTTAGCGGTGGAGCTCGCAAAACGCAAAATTACCGTAAACTGCGTGGCGCCAGGTTTAATCGATACGGAAATTTTGGACGAAAACCTACCGCTTGATCAAATCCTGAAAGCAATCCCTATGGAAAGAATGGGCAACCCTGATGAGGTTGCTCACGCCGTAGATTTTTTAATGGATGAAAAAGCATCTTATATCACCCGCCAAGTGATCGGTGTGAATGGTGGGTTGTGTTAATTGATAATTTGTAGGGACGGGTCTTGTGCCCGTCCGCTTTATTACGAGATTTTTGGGCGGGCACAGGACCCGCCCCTACATACGAGATAATAAGATGAATACAAAACGTGTTGTAATCACAGGCATTGGTGCCGTTACCGCTTTCGGGCGGACATGGGCGGAAATTAAAACCGCTTTCCAACGTAAAGAAAATGCGGTGCAAAATATGGGCTGGCAAGATAAATACCCTGAGCTTGAAGCACAACTTGGTGCGCCTGTGCCAAATTATGCACCACCAAGTCATTGGAGTCGTAAACAATTGCGCAGTATGGGGCGTGTTTCGCAACTTTGTGTAGATGCTGCAGAGCAGGCGCTTATCAACGCAGGCTTGCTAAATAATGATGAAATCTCACCGCTTGTATTAAACGGCAATATGGGGGTGGCGAGTGGCTCAAGCACTGGCTCAACCGCTGATGTACGTGATATGGCAGAATTGCTGATGACAGGCAAATCTGACACGTTCAACGCTTCTACCTATGTGCGTGCAATGCCTCACACTACAGCGGCGAACATCGGTATTTTCTTCGGTTTACAGGGGCGAATTATCCCGACTTCAAGTGCCTGTTCATCGGGTTCGCAAGGTATTGGCTATGCCTATGAGGCGATCAAATACGGCATGATCCCAATGATGTTGGCTGGCGGCGGCGAAGAATTTTGCCCGTCGGAAGTTTATGTGTTCGACAGCCTTTATGCGGCAAGCCGTAATAATGACAACCCGAAAGGCACGCCTCGCCCTTATGATAAAGATCGTGATGGATTAGTGATCGGCGAAGGTGCAGGTATTTTCGTGTTAGAAGAATTAGAACATGCTTTGGCACGAGGTGCGAATATTATCGCCGAAGTGGTGGGTTATGGCGCAAACAGCGACGGTAGTCACGTTACTCAGCCTCAGGCAAAAACCATGCAACGTTGTATGGAGCTTGCACTGAAAGACGCAGGAATTGCGCCAGAACAAGTTGGCTATGTGAACGGACACGGTACTGCAACGGAGAAAGGCGATATTGCCGAAACCCAAGCGACCTCTGCCGTATTCGGGGCAAGAATGCCGATTAGTTCACAAAAAAGCTACCTTGGGCATACGCTTGGGGCGTGTGGTGCGTTAGAAAGTTGGTTCTCGATTGAAATGATGCGTGATGGCTGGTTTGCGCCTACGCTCAATCTTGAAAACGTGGACGAACGCTGTGGCGAACTCGATTATATTCGTGGCGACGGCAAACAGATTCAAACCGACTATGTGATGAACAATAACTTTGCCTTCGGTGGTGTAAACACTTCGCTAATTTTTAAACGCTGGCAAGGAAAATAGCGATGACGAAAAGAATTTTGGTCGTAAGCTATTCCCAAACAGGGCAACTTACTCGTTTGGCTGAACATTTTGTTCAGCCATTACTTGGGCAAACCGATATTGCTATCGAACATTATCAGCTTCAGCCACAAACCGCCTACACTTTTCCGTGGCGGTTTCTACCATTTTTTAACACCTTTCCTGAAACGGTGCATTTGCAACCTGCACCGATTGTGTTGCCTAAGTTGCAGCACCAAAAATATGATTTAGTGATCATCGCCTATACGGTTTGGTTTCTTTCGCCAAGCCAACCGATCACTGCTTTTTTGCAAAGCGAACTAGCGAAACAGGTGCTTAATGATACACCTGTGATTACGCTGATTGGTTGTCGCAATATGTGGTTACAAGCCCAAGAAAAGCTGAAAAAACTGCTTGCCAATTGTGGTGCGAACCTGATTGGTAATGTGGTAAAAGTCGATCAATCGAACAGCTGGGCGAGTTTTATCACCACGCCAATGTGGATGCTCACGGGCAAGAAAAAAGTCGGTAATTTACCAAGTGCGGGTATTGCCGAAAGTGAAATTCAAGATATGAGCCGTTTTGGCGAAAAACTTTTGCAAACTTTGCAACAAAATAGGCCGCTTGATCATACGCTTTTCCAAGCAATGGGGGCGGTCAAAATCGACGAGAAATTGATGATGAGTGAAAAAGTCGGGGCAAGAAGTTTCCATATTTGGGGCAAATTGCTCATCGCAAGCGGTCAAATTTCACCAAAATTTCGCCAATTTTTACTTTGTTTCTACATCATCTTTTTAGTCGCGATGATTTTAACAGTCGTGCCGATTTCAGCAGTAATCAAACGCCTGTTAAAACCGCTGATACAGAAAAAATTGGATGAGCAAAAGAAATATCACGCTCAACCCTCTGGGGAATAATATGTAGGGGCGGGTTCTGTGCCCGCCCTAAAAACAATATAAATATCGGGCGGGCACAGAACCCGCCCCTACAATGAATTAGAATAAAATGCAAAACGTCTATATCAATAAAATTTCTGCCTTCTTACCTAATGAACCTGTTTCCAACGATGAAATGGAAGCCGTGTTGGGCATGGTGGGCGAAACGCCGTCTCGTGTGCGCAAAATAATTCTGCGTTCCAACGGTATTGTGCAACGTTACTATGCGGTCGATCCGAACACCCATCAAGCAACCCACACCAGCACAGAGTTGGCGGTACAAGCGGTCAAAAAACTCGGGATTTCTGCAAATGAATTTAGTTCGTTGGCTGTCGGAACGTCATACCCCGACCAAATTTTACCAGGGCAGGGCGTGATGGTGCACGGCTTGCTTGAAAACGCACCACCAATGGAAGTGATGTCAATGTCGGGCGTGTGTGCGGCGGGAATGGCAGCGATGAAGCACGCATTCAATGCAGTGCGTACAGGCGAACATCAGTGCGCAGTGTCGGTAGCATCTGAATGCGCCTCGGCAATTATGCGTAGCGAAAATTTTAAAGCGGAAGCAGACAATAAATTACTCGAAAATGCCAAGCCTGAAATCGGTTTTGAGAAGGATTTCTTGCGTTGGATGTTATCGGACGGTGCAGGGGCGGTGGCGCTTTCTAATCAGCCAAATGCCACAGGTTTGAGCTTTAAAATCGACTGGATTGAATTAGTGTCGTTCGCCAATGAAATGCCCGTGTGTATGTACGCAGGTGGTGATGTCAAAAACGGCGAATTTGTTAGTTGGAAATCGGTTCCTAAGGAACAACGTGATGCCGAAAGCTTTATGGCGATCAAACAAGATGTCAAATTGCTCAACGAAAATATCGTGCGTTGCACTGTGGAAAATGCACTTAAACGATTGATTGCTAAATACAATTTGCAAGCGGGAAAAATTGATTATTTCCTACCGCATTATTCATCAGGCTTCTTCCGTGATCGCCTGTTGGACGGCTTACGCAATATTGATTTTGAAATCCCACAAGAAAAATGGTTCACAAACCTAACCTATTGCGGTAACACAGGCTCGGCATCGATCTACATTATCTTAGAAGAATTCGCCCGCACCTTCCCACTCAAGGCAGGGCAAAAAGTGCTCTGTTATGTACCAGAAAGCGGACGTTTTTCCTCGTGTTTTATGTTGTTGGAAGTCGTAATGCAATAAATTATTGGTAGGGGCGGATCCTGTGCCCGCCCGAATATCAGCGAAAGTTTACGGGCGGGCACAGGATTCGTCCCTACGAGCAATATATGGAAATTGATGACATTCCCCAAGACGACAGCAAAATTTTCCAAGGGCAGAAAAAGATAATCTACGCCACCCGCAACGGAAAATTTGAAGCAGGCACCACCACAGGTTGGCAAGCAGAAGAATTCGCCACCGAACAAGCGGTGGATGAGCTAAACCAACTCACCGAACAAGCGCTACAAGCGGTCAAAAACGGCGAAAAATCGGCAATTTATTACCTTATGTACAAAAACCGCTACGATCTGCAAAGCCTCGCTCAAGCCACAGGCTTCTGGCAATGGCAGATCAAACGGCATTTTAGACCAGAGATTTTTGCGAAGTTATCGGAGAAGCAGTTGGCGAAGTATCGGGAGGCGTTTGGGGGATTGGAATGGTAGGGGCGGGTCCTGTGCCCGCCCGCTTATCATATCTATCGTAAACCAGTGGTAAAAAGGAATAATCTCAATAAATTGAGATGTAAAATGAAAATAATCCCCTAAATTGGAAATTAGATACATTATATATGTAATTTGGGCAGGCACAGATTCCCTCTACAATATGATTAAATATGAAAAATATTACTCACCAACACACCGCCCACTGTGAAAGCGGTGTGATGTCAACTTTATTAAAATCACACGGGGCAGAGCTAAACGAAGCGATGGTGTTTGGTTTGGCGTCTGCTTTGACGTTTGTGTATCTGCCGCTGATTAAGGTGAGCGGAATGCCGTTGATTTCGTACCGTATGCCACCGAAGAGCATTATCAAAAATGTCTCGAAAATGCTGAAAGTGCGGTTGAAAATGCAGAAATTTTCCAATGAAAAAGCGGGGCAAGTGGCGTTGGACCAGGCGTTGAACGAAGGCAAATTGGTCGGTTTGCAAACATCGGTGTTTTGGCTGCCCTATTTTCCGCCTGAAATGCGTTTTCATTTTAATGCGCACAATTTGCTGGTGTACGGCAAGGAGCAAGACGATTATTTAATCAGCGATCCTGTGTTTGAAACGGTGCAACGCTGTGCCACGCAAGACTTGCAAAAAGCACGTTTTGCCAAAGGTGCATTGGCGGCGAAAGGGCTGATGTACTATTTTGAGCAAACGCCTGATTTTACTCAAATCGACCTGCCAAGCTTGGTGCGTAAAGCGATTCGCAAGCAGGCGAAACAGATGCTTGCACCGTTGTTTTTTGTCGGTGTGAAAGGCATTCGCACTGTGGCAAAATCGATCGAAAAGCTGACCGCTTGTAAAAAAGGCGAAAAATATAACCGTTTGTACCTCGGGCATATCGTACGAATGCAGGAAGAAATCGGCACAGGCGGCGCGGGTTTCCGCTATCTGTATGCCTATTTCCTTGAACAAGCCGCAGAAATCTGCCAAGAGCCAAAATTCAAACAAGCCTCCGAGCAAATGACCGCAATCGGCGACCAATGGCGCGAATTTGCTACGCTATGCGTGAAACAGTGCCGAAAACCGACGGCGGAAGGCTACAAAGAAGTGGCGACGTTTTTAAGGGGGATTGCACAGAGGGAGCAATTACTCTGGATGATGTTGAAATAAATCGTAGGGGCGGGTCCTGTGCCCGCCAGAATTATGATAAAAATATATGAAAAAGCAACCTTTACCACAACGCAAAATAATCCGTTTACAACATTATGATTATTCTGAAAATGGGTTATATTTCATGACTATTTGTGTGCAAGATCGTTTATGTTTATTGGGTCACATTTTAAATGCGAAAATGGAATTAAGCGCTGCGGGTAAAATGATTGAAGAGTGCTATTTGGAATTGGAGCAGTATTTTCCTACGGTAAAATGTTTAGATTATGTGATTATGCCTAATCATATCCATTTCATTCTTCATTTTGAAAATAAAGAAAATTTGGTGCGTTATTCATTATTTGAGGTCATTCAACGTTTTAAATCTCGAACGAATGTTGAATATATAAAAAATGTAAAACAAAATAATTGGCAACCATTTAATAAGAAATTATGGCAACGAAGTTATTATGAGCATATTGTTCGAGATGAAAAAGATTATTTAATGATTGCGGAATATATTGATAATAACCCATAAAATTGGGTGTTAGATAAATTATATATCGCAGGATAATTTCGGGCAGGCACAGGACCCGCCCCTACGGAAGATAGATGATTAAAATAACCAACCTAAACCACCACTACCCCAACGCTCAAATATCTGCTTTGCAAAATATCAACCTAGAAATCAAACAAGGTTCCGCCGTTGGTTTACTTGGTCCGAATGGGGCGGGGAAGACGACGTTGATGTCGCTTTTGACTGGGTTGCAAACGGTGCAGCAAGGCGAGATTTTGTTTGATGGCGTGCCGTTTGAGAAATTGACGAAGCAGCAACGTCATCAAATTTCTTTGGTGCCGCAAGATTTTGCCTTTTATCCGCTTTTGACCGTGTGGGAAAATCTGAAATTTTTCGCCGCACTTTATGAGGTTACCGATAAAAATTGGCTTGCTGAATTGCTGGAAAAAACGGGATTAACGGCGCATAAATCCAAGCTGGCGAAGCATTTATCAGGCGGGTTAAAACGCCGTTTGAATTTTGCGATTGGATTAATTAATCATCCGAAGGTGATTTTCTTGGATGAAATCACAGTCGGGATCGATCCACAGTCTCGCCAATTTATTTTAAACAGCGTGGCAGAGCTGACAAAGCAAGGCGTAACGGTGATTTACACCTCGCACTATTTGCAGGAAATTGAGCAACTTTGTTCGCAATTGGTGTTGTTAAACGAAGGGCAGTTAATTTATCAAGGCGAGTTGCAAGAAATCATTGGAAATCAACCGCTTGAGAAATTTTATTTGGACTTTTTGGATAAACAGGTAGGAAACCCGTGCTAATTGCTTCGATTTTGAAAGAACTGCGGCTATTAAGTCGCGACCTGCACGGTGTGGCAGTGCTGTTTTTTATGCCGATTTTATTTATGTTGATTATGTCGGCGGCGTTGAGTAACGATAACGAGCTGAGTCACAAGGCGGAAATTGTGTTGTTGGGTGAGGCGGATAATCCGCTGAATACAGCATTTTTTGAGGCGCTAAAAAATGAAAATTTAGCGGTGCAACAAGCGGATATTTCCCAGCTTTCTGATTATCAAGCAGAATTACAAGCGGGTAAATTTGAGCTGATTATTGCAAATTTTAATGTAAAAACGACCGCTTTGACCGACGAAAACCCACTACAACTTTGGCTCAATCCGAGTGTCGATCGTGGTTGGCTGTTAGGTGTGAAAGGTATTTTGCAAAAGCATTACAGCCGTGAGCGGATTGAGAGCTATCTTGCCGATAATCATATCACGCTTGAGAACAATAAACGCAAACAAATCAAACAGATAGAGAAAAAAGTAAATGAGGACTTAGATAAAAAATTCGCGGAAATTAATGGCTATCTTGCAAAAGAATTATGGCAGGAAATTTATCTGAATCGACAAGGTAAGGAAGTCAGCAAACCGAATTCCGTACAGCATAGTGTGCCTGCGTGGCTGATTTTTGGTATGTTCTTCATTATGATTCCGCTCTCAAATGTAATGGCAATGGAGCGACAAACTAACACGATCACACGGCTTAGAATGGCGCGTGCCTCGGCGTTTAAATTAATTGTGGCGAAGCTGATCCCCTATTTTTTAATCAACCAGTTACAATTTGTCGGAATGATTGCACTCGGCTATTTGGTGTTGCCACGTCTTGATATGCCTGCCTTTTCACTTACAGGCGAATGGTGGCATTACGCTGTACTGGCGGCTGCGGTTAGTCTTTCAGCGTTGGGTTATGGTTTGTTGGTAAGCGTGATTGCGCGCACTACTGAACACGCGGTGGTGTTGGGTGGTGGTGGCATTATCATTATGGCGGCAATCGGTGGCATTATGGTGCCGACCTATGTAATGCCCGAGATTATGCAAACCATTGCTGAATTTTCGCCAATGGGTTGGGCGTTAAGTGCTTTTCAAAACCTGTTGTTGAATCAATACGATCTCACGCAAATTGCAAATTATTTGGCGAAATTGACCGCTTTCGGAGTATTGATGATTGTGCTTGCGGCAGTGGTTTATCACCAACAACTGAAAAAGCAGGTGCGGTTTTGATTGTAGGGACGGGTCCTGTGCCCGTCCGTTTTCTCTCAATATTTTAATTTTAGGGCAGGCACAGGATCTGCCCCTACGGATAAAAATGAAATACCAATTTACCCTTGAACCCAATTTACTTGAATTAGAACTTAAAAAACTCATTGTGCAAGAATCGGAGAAAGACGATTTTTTGCCTGAAGACATTGATAATAACGAACCACTGTTTGGCAATCAAAGCCGTATTCAGCTGGATTCACTGGATGCATTACAAATTGCAGTGGCGTTGCAGGCGCATTTTAAAGTGCGTTTACAAGGCGATCGCATGGTGCGCAAATATATGATGTGTGTGGCGGATTTAGCGCAATTTATTCGAACGGAACATCAATAATGACGGTGTATATTAATGCAAGCGGCCGAATTTCAGCAGACATTTGCAAGAGTCGTACCGCACTGCAATTAGGGCAATCGGTAGAATTGCCCTATTTTTCGGCTTTTGAACAGCAATGTCTAAATCTCGAACAATTATATATCTTGCTTGAACGGCAGATCGAACAATGCGTTTTGCAAGCAGGATGGGAAATTACAGAATTAGCGGGAATACCAATTTTATTGGGTTCGACGGCTTATACGATTGCTGATTGTGAGTATCGTGTTGCACACCAACAAACTTTACCGAGCGAGCCAAATCTTGCCGTAATTGGCAATCATCTTCAGCAAAAATATGGCGCAAAGTTATTTAATTTTGCGACTTCTTGCACTTCATCAGCTCAGGCGATCGGCTATGCAGTGAAAATGATTGAACAGGGCAAGTGTGACAGAGCGTTGGTGGTAGGCTTTGAAATGTTTAATCGTTTAACCTTTGAGCATTTTCAGGCAATGGGACTATTGGCACAAAATGCAAATGAAAAAGGCATTGTGTTAGGCGAAGGAATCGGCTGCGTAGCGTTAAGTAATCAGCCGTCAGATTGCCAGATCTTAGGTGTAGCAAGCCTCACCGATCACGAAAGTTTAACCAACAATAGCGAAACGGCTTTAGCGTCGTTGATCAGTAAAATTTTGCAAAAATCCGACCGCTTGCCAGCCGAAATTCAGGCGGTAAAAGCGCATTTTGTCGGAAGCGAGTTTGATGAAACGGAACAAGCCCTTTTGCAAAAGGTATTGCCAAATCGGCCGCTATTGTTTCCGAAACAAGAATTGGGACATACACTTGGTGCAAGTGGCGCATTGGAAACCGCATGGTTACTGGAATATTTGCAAAAAAATAGCGGAAGTAGACCGTTTCTGGTGTTGAATTATTTTCTTGGTTTTGGCGGAAGTAATATAGGGTGGCTGTTGCAATGGAAGTAATCGCAAAATTTCAATTAACCGAACAGTTAGATGATAAAAGTTTGCGCCAGCGTTTAAAAGAGCAAGGTGTGGAGGCTCGTCGGTTAAGCCGTTTTACCCAATTGGCATTATTGGGCGCTTTGCAGTTTCGTGAGTATCTTCATGCGGGAAGTGCGATTTATTTAGCTTCTAGCTTTAATTCGCCCACCAAATTCCAAAAAATGTTTGAAAACTTAACCGAACAACAATTACCTAGCCCGCTGGATTTTATGGCAAATATTAATAATGCCGCGGTGTTTCAAATTGCGCAAACTTTAAATATTCAAGGCGAAAGCCTATTTCTCGCCATGCAAAAAAATGAGTTAGAGAAGTTGTTTACATTAGCGGAATTAGATTTAGCCCCTCAACAAACCGCATTGATTGGTTGGGTGTTTGAACGCTATCAAATGAGTCAACGAGATGAAAGTATTTGGTGGATTGTAAAGGGCTGATTGGCGCTCGTTGTTATATTGGTAGAAGGTCAGATTTCGTGTAGAATGAGATGATTTTTATTATATTTTAAAGGAATTTTCATGAAAAAACTCGTATTAGCCGCATGCTCATTATTTGCTTTAACTGCTTGTACCAATAATTTCCCAACAACGGATGCAGTAGAAAAACGTGAAGATTTAACCAAAATTTGTATTAAAGAATCTGCAAATCCTCGCTTAAGCTCTTTTGTGCCAAGTCTTGTGAAAAGTTTGAATACTAAAGGTATTGCAAGCGAGGTACATATTAACAAAGTACCACATGAGTCATGTAAATATATGCTTAGCTATGCGCTAAATGCACGTAATGCCTTAGTATTACGTGCAACCGTTAGAGTAAGTGAATTAGATGGTTCTAATTATGATGAAATTGGTGAAGTCGTATATAAACAACGTAGCCGTGAAGAACAAAGAGCATCAAAATCTAACGGAGTGCAAGGTCAAACCGACCGCATTGTGGCAGAACTCTTCAAAAATTATTAATTTCCTATGACAACGCATTGTGAATTTTCATTAAATATTGAAGCGTGGAATGTGGTTGCGAATAAGCAACTTTCTACGTCTGATTGGCAGTTAGGCGAAGCACATTGGGCAGAAAATGCTAAAAATTGGCAAGATTTTGCACCCAAATTAGCATTTTTACCGCCTATGAAACGCCGTCGTTTAAGCGATTCTGCACGGCTATTTTTTGAAGCTGCATGGGAATTATTACCCGTTGAACAAGCAAATGTACCAGTGGTATTTGCTTCAAATAATAGTGAAATTAACCGCAGTTTTGGTTTATGGCATACGCTTTTGCAAGAGGGTGATGTTTCGCCTACTTCATTTAGCTTGTCAGTGCACAATGCGTTGGTAGGGCAATGGTCGGAATTTCGTCAGGTCACCACAGAGACTATTTCGATCACCGCATCAAAAGATAACTTAGAGTCTGCATTGTTAGAAGCGTATTTATTGCTAAATGACGGTGCGGAAAAAGTGTTGGTAGTGGTGGCAGAAAGCCCGTTATTAGAAAGCTATAATGCCCAGCCGATTGAACGTCAACCTTTTGCTTATGCCCTTGCGTTAGTGGTCAGTAAAGGTTCGCAATATCAGTTGCGATTGAGTGCAAAAAAGAGTGAAAATTCGACTGTACTTTTAGCAAAAGATAATGCACTCGCTTGGGTGCAGCATCAATATTTGCAAAGCAAGACATGGCAAACTAACAGTACAAATGACAAGGTGTGGCAATGGCAGAAAAATTAAACTGGTTGCGTCGCTTTATCGGCACAATGTTTGGTTTTATCCTGTTTGGTGTGCTAGGAATCAGTTACAAATTGGTGCTTGCACCTTATGTTAAGCGGGTAAAAAACGGCGATTTTTCGCATTTTTTACAAGCTCGTCAATCAGTTGGCAAAATTTGGGCGTTTTTTATTAAATATCTTATTTGGGCGGGCGTGCTTGAAGTTGAATATCGAGGCTTTGAACGCTTGGGGCGTACTGGGCAATTAGTAGTGGCAAATCACCCGTCTTTGTTAGATGTGGTACTTATTCTTTCTAAAGAAAGCCGTTTGAACTGCATTGTCAAAAAGGATTTGCTAAAAAATCCTGTGATGACCGATCCGATAATTGCTTGTGGTTTTTTACCTAATTCAGAAAGCGAAGAAGTGTTAGAAAAAAGCCATCAAATTTTGCAACAAGAGGCATTGCTATTATTTCCAGAAGGCACTCGTACGGGCTGGGATGGCGTGGTAAATTTACATCGTGGTGCGGTTTCAATTGGGTTGCGCAGTGCAAAAGTGATTACGCCGATTATCATCAAAATGTCGCCGCCGAACCTAAAAAAAGGGCAAGCTTGGTATAAAATTTCTGCACAAAAGATTCGTTATGAATTAACTGTGGCAGAAGATATTGACCCACAAGCATTATTGGCGGAGAAGCCACTTCCAATTGCTTCTCGCCGTTTAAAAAAACAATTAGAAGATTTATTTAATTCACATACTTATGCAATTTAAGGACAGAAAATGGAACTTGAACTTCAGTTAAAACAATTAATTATCGACAGTCTTAGTCTGGAAGATATGAGCGTAGAAGATATTGATACAGATGCGCCTCTTTTCGGTGATGAAGGGTTAGGTTTAGATTCTGTGGATGCGCTTGAGCTAGGCTTAGCCGTACAAAAAACATTTGGTTTACAATTAGATAGCGAAAAACAGAACTTACGCAATCATTTTGAAAGCGTTGCAACGTTAGCAGCATTTATTCGTTCAATTAAGGGGTAAAGCAATGACTGAACAAGAAATTCAAGCGTTATTGGTGGAAGCGTTAGAAACCCTTTTTGAAGTTGATCCAAAAAGCATTACGCCAGAAACCAATTTATATGAAGATTTAGAAATTGATAGCATTGATGCGATCGATTTAATTGATCATATCAAACGTGAAACAGGGCATAAATTACAAGCGGAAGATTTCCGCAATGTACGCACTGTAGCTGATGTGGTACAAGCGGTGCTTAAAATTAGCCAAAAAGCTGAATAACATTTCACGCATTCCCGAATGAATTATTCATCGACAGAGCTTATCGCTCAACATCCCACTTGGTATTATGCCGATTTTGAACAGCGTGTATGGCAGATTGCAACAGTTCTTCAACAGCAACAAATTAAAACGGTTGCGCTTTGGTTTGAAGACGGCGCAAAACTGGCTTGCACGCTGTTAGCTTGTTGGCACGCCAATGTTCGTACCTTATTCCTACCAAATTTTACTGAAGAAAGCGTAAGCTGGGCGAATCAGCTTGCGGATATTTGGCTCGCTGATGTGCCAATTAACGTGGCAAATGTGTTTCAGTTTGACCAATTTGGCAGTCAGATCGACTTGCAAAAAATTGAGCAAAATCGACCGCTTACTGCATTCAATATGGATACTGAATTTTTGTTGAAAACCTCGGGTAGTACGGGGCAACCCAAAACAATTGTGAAGACTGCAGGGCAATTGTGGCGCAATGCACAGGTATGTGCAGATGCTTTTGGGTTTGAATCAGGCAACCATATCAGCGCCGTTTGTACGGTCAGCATTCAGCATTTATATGGGCTAATTTGCCAAATTATGATGCCATTGGTGTTAGGTTGGCAGATTGGCCGTAAACAACAATTCTTCCCTGAAAATGTGGCACAAGCCTGTATACAAGCAGAAAAAACGGTATTGATCAGTAGCCCAACCATGCTGGCGAGTATTGATTGGCAACGCTTAGCCTTTCCTTCGTTAAGCCAAATTGTTTCGGCGGGCGGTATGTTATCTAGCACGGTTGCTATGGAGATTTTTACCGCTACAGGTTTTTATGTGACCGATTTCTATGGCACAACGGAGGCAGGGGCGATTGCTTTTAAGCAAGGCTCACAACTTTGGCAACCTATGCCAAATGCCCGTGTCGGAACTGATGAACGCTCCGCACTTTGGATTGAAGCCGATTGGCTTGTTGGGCGTGAACAATGTGAAGATGTGGTGGAATTTTGTGAGCAAGGTTTCAGCATTTTAGGGCGAATTGATCGCATTCTTAAATTGGGCGACAAACGTATTTCGCTAGCTAGTATTGAGCAAAATTTACTGTTGCATTGTGCAGTGGCAGATTGTTACCTCGGCAAACATCCGCTACACAATCGCTTGGTGGCTTGGGTGGCATTATCGGCACAAGGTTTGGCGCTTTATCAGCAAAATCGTAAAACGTTGGTGGTAGAGCTCAAACAGCATCTTGCGCTTACGCAAGACAAAGTGGCGTTACCGCGTTTTTGGCGCTTTACCGATAAACTACCTCGTAACAGCCAATCCAAAATCAGCAAAACTTTATTTGAACAAATTTGTTTGGCGGAACAGTTCGACCACTTTGGTAAGTCGTCATGCGATTAATTCAGATTATGATGCGTGTTTTGCTCAGTGCATTGAGTATTGCTTATCCGTTGTTATGGTGGCTCAGACCTGAGATGCAAGTATTGACTTATCTCCCGTTTGGCTTGGCATTTTTGTGGTTGTATCAGGGATATCAGGCAGTCAAATTTCAGCGAATTTTTGCCTTTTTGATGGCGATAATGCTAAGCCTTGTTGGGTTAAATCGTGGCTTGGCGTGGATGTACTGGTATCCTGTGGCAATCAATGTCTTTATGCTAAGTATTTTTGGTGGTAGCTTGTGGGCGAAACAGACCATTATTGAAAAATTTGCCCGCTTACAAGATCCAAATCTACCTGCTGAAGCAGTACTTTATACTCGTAAAGTCACGCAAGTTTGGTGCGCCTTATTTATCTTTAATATTGTGGTAACGGTGTCTTTGATTAGTCTTAATTGGCTTGAAGCTTGGGCACTTTACACGGGCGTGATTGCTTATATCCTCATGGGCGTGGTGATGGCTGGTGAGTGGCTAATTCGCCCAAAACAGAATAAAACAGTGTAATTTTATGAACAAGAATCCTATTGCATTAAATCCCGTTTGGCAGAGTGATGATTTTTTTCATCGTGTGGCACAAATTGCACAACAATTTCAGCAAGATAAGCTGAAAGCGGTTGGTTTGTGGTTAGAAGATGCTGCACAATTTGCTTGTGTGCTACTAGCCTGCTTTCGTGCCGATGTAAAAGTATTATTACCACCGAATTTATTGCCAGAAAATCAGCAATGGCTACAACAAAATACGGATTTTTTGTTGAATGATGAACAGTTTCAACATTACGGACATTTGCAAAATGTGACGGATTTTGCACCGCTTGTGGATTGGCAATGCCAAACAGAGGTTTGGCTAAAAACATCAGGTAGCAGTGGTGAGGCAAAAATTCTGAAAAAAACCGCCGCACTTTTATGGCAAGAGGCAATCGAAGTTGGCAAGTTTTTACCGTTCCAACAACATGCTACTCACGTTATTGGTAGTGTGAGTGTGCAACATTTTTATGGTTTAACCTATCGAGTGTTAATTCCATTATGGCATTGCTTGCAAGGCAGTGCTTGGACAATCGGGCGTGAGCAATTGGTTTACCCTGAATATTTATTAGCAGAAAGTAAACAAAGCCAGCAATCTTTGTGGATCACCAGTCCTGCGTTACTTTCTCGTTTAAATCTGAATTTGCCTAATTTAGCGCAACAACATGTAGCGGGTATTATTTCATCGGGTGGTGCTTTAGATGAGCAATTGGCACAGCAGATTCAAACCGCTATAAATTGTCCTGTGTTGGAAGGGTATGGCAGTACCGAAACAGGCTGTATCGCTTTTCGTCAGCCTTATCAACATTGGCAACCATTACAAGATGTGCAGTTTGGTATGAATGAACAAGGTGCATTATGGGTTGAATCGAGTCGTACTCAGGGGCGTGAACAAACCGCAGATGCGATTGAATGTTTTGCGGACGGTTTTACTTTGTTAGGGCGTTTAGATCGCATTGTGAAATTAGGTGATAAAAGAGTGTCATTAGTGAAAATTGAACAGGATTTATTAAGGCACTCGTGGGTGGCAGATGCTTATGTGGCACAACATCCACAACAGCAACGTGCGGTGGCGTGGTTGGCGTTAAGTGAACAGGGGATTGAATGTTTGCGTGAGAATGGACGTAAATATTTAACCGAACAGCTGAAAAAATCCCTGATGACTACTCAAGAAAAATTTGCTTTGCCACGTTACTGGCGTTTAACTGATCAATTGCCACGCAATGCACAATCAAAAATCTCCCGCCAAGATTTTGAGTCTGTGTGCCAACAACAAGTTACTGACCCTATTTGGCTGGCTCGCAATGAACAAGCTGATCAACTTGAATTAATAGGTAAAGTACCACTAGATTTACATTATTTCAAAGGGCATTTTGCAAACTTTCCGTTGGTGCCAGGGGTAGTAGAATTACAATGGGTTACAGAGCAAGTGCCCAACTTATTAAAACGAGAAATTGAGATTGAGCGAGTGGATAATCTGAAATTCCAACAGTTTTTACGTCCGAATGATGAAATCACACTTACACTCAGTTGGGATAGCCTAAAACAACGCATAAAATTTCAACTTAAAAGTAATGGCGAAATTTGTGCAAGCGGTCTAATTATTGAGAAAAAAAGCGAGGCATAACGATGACAGCACACAACGTTATTGCATTGATTCCTCATTATAATCATGCCAACAAGATCGAAGCGGTGATCAAACAGTTATTAGCATTTGATTTACCCGTGTTGGTGGTGGACGACGGCTCAACCGCTGAACAACGCCAGCAACTTGCACAAATTGCACAACGTTTGTATATCACGGTTGTTTTGCGTGCGCAAAATGGCGGTAAAGGGGCGGCGGTAAAAACAGGACTACAATGGGCGTTTGAACAGGGATTTAGCCACGCTGTGCAAGTGGATGCGGACGGGCAGCATCATTTAGCTGATATTGAAACGATGTTGGTAAAATCTCGCCAAAATCCGACCGCTTTGATTTGTGGTAAACCGATTTATGGCGATGATGCACCGAAAGCTCGTTTATATGGACGTAAAATTACCAATTTTTGGATTGCGATCAACACCTTATCACTCAAGGTGGAAGATGGTATGTGCGGTTTTCGTTTATACCCGTTGGCGACCGTCGTTCCTATTCTTAATCAAGAAAAATTAGGCGATAGAATGGATTTTGATATTGAAATCCTCATACATTGCCAATGGCGAAAAATACCGCTGGTGTGGGTGGATACCCCTGTAAAATATGAAGCAGGTGGCGTATCGCATTTCCGTGGTTGGGCAGATAATTGGCTTATTAGCAAAATGCACGCACGGCTTTTTTTCGGTATGTTAGGACGAGTGCTGACAGGAAAATTTTAATGACAACACCAACGCAAAACCAGCACCATTGGGCAAATCAAAAAGAGCGAGGTACGCAATTTTTTCTCAGCCTTACTCGGCTGATCGTGCAATATTGCCCACTATGGTTAATTCGCTTGTTTACTTTTTGGGTAGTGCTATATTTTTATGTCACCTCAAAAAAAGCACGGGGTTACATTGCGGAATATCAGCAAAATTTGACCGCTTGTTTCCCGCAAGTGCGCTTAAAAAAAGCGCCCGTTTTCCGCCAATTTCTGGCGTTTGGCGAAGCGATTACCGACCGTTTTGCGGTATGGCAACACCAGATTGATTATGCGGATTTAATTATTGATGACAGTGAAAATTTGTATGCGGAAATTGATGCAGGCGGACGAGGGCAAATTTTAGTTTGTTCTCATTTTGGCAATATTGAAATTTGCCGAGCATTATTGAATAACGGGCATCATCCTAACTTTAAATTAAATGCATTGGTGCATAGCAAACACGCAGAAGCGTTTAATCAAGCACTGGTTGCAGCGGGTGCAGATGAATTGCCTCTTATTCAAGTAGAAGAATTGGATGTACCAAAAATGCTGGAATTAAGTGAGCGGATTGAACGTGGGGAGTGGATCGCCATTGCGGCTGATCGTGTTCCTGTGCGAGGCGATAAAACACAAGCGGTCAATTTTTTAGGCAAAAACGCAGAATTTCCAGAAGGTGCATGGTTATTAGCGAGCTTGTTGAAAGCGCCGATTAATAGCATTTTTAGCTTAAAAGAAAATGGTAAATATCGCTTAAAACTGCGTCATTTTTCGCCTCCTATTCAAGGACGTGGTGCGCTACGTCAGCAAAATATTCAGCAAGCCATGCAAAACTATGCAGATTTATTAGCAAGTGAATGTGCAAAATATCCGCATTTATGGTTTAATTTCTACGATTTTTGGCAACAAAAATAGCTTACATAATAAGGTTCAGAGAGGAGAACAATATGAAACTCGTAAAAACAGCAGGGGTGATCGGTGTTGCATTAATTATGGCAGCTTGTGCGCCACGTAATACTACTCACCATTTATCTATTCAGGAGGCGCTTAATTCAGCAGAAGCAAAAGAAGTGCTTAATCCAAATATTAAATTGTACTTTGCAAAACCAGCGCCAGGTAAGGTGATCCGCAAAGGTATCACAACCAATCCAAAAACTAATGCTGCAAATAAATCAGATGCAGACTCTTGCCGTTGGGCATTCTTATCTGCAGTGAAAAAATTCCAAGAGCGTGCAGAAAGAGAGGGCGCAACGAAAGTGGGTAACTTAGTGAGTTACTACAAGAAAAAAGAGTTTAAGAGCGCAACCCAATATGAGTGCCACGCAGGTAACTTAATAAGTGGTGTGGCGTTAAAAGGCGACATTGTAAAATAATTTTTGTAGAATAAGCGGTAATTTTTAATCAAAAACTTACCGCTTTATTTTTAGCATGAGAATGAAAAAACATATTTATTGTCTACATCAGTCGGAGTATGAAATCCAATTTTTTGATGTGGATTCGATGAACATTATGTGGCATGGTCATTATGTGAAGTATCTGGAAATGGCACGTTGTGCATTTTTAGAAGAAATTGGCTACACCTATGATGTGATGCGGGAACATGGCTATGCTTATCCGATTGTTGCGTTGGATTTGAAATACGTAAAACCTGCACTGTTCCGTCAAAAAATTCGGGTAGAACTCGCATTAATTGAATATGAAAGCTGTATTCGATTTGATTATCTGATTGTTGATGCCACTACGAGTGAAAAGCTCACCAAAGGCTCAACCACACAAATGGTAATTGAAATTGCCAGCCGTGAAACACAATTTGAAACACCATTATCATGGCGCAATGCGGTGCAAAATTTTCCGCATTTTCAACCGCTTGTTGAGGGACAAAAATGAAAAAATACCTGCTGTTATGTTTAGCGTTCTTTAGCCCACTAAGTTGGGGATTTTCGCAAGCAGAGCTGATTCAACAACTACAAAAACCACAATCTGTACAAGGCGATTTTACCCAACAGCGCTTTTTAAAAGCGTTAGCCAAGCCGATTGTCGCAACAGGTAAGTTTGCACTAGTGGCACACAAAGGGTTGTTGTGGCAAATGGAAAAACCGTTTGCCAGCCAAATGAAAGTGACCGAGCAAGGAATTTCGCAATGGAACGGCATGCGCTGGGTGGCAAGTAGTAATGTAGGCCAAGCAGAGCAAATTCAGTTATTTTTAGGTTTGTTAAGTGGCGATATTTCAGCATTATCGAACCAATTTGATCTCACTCTGACAGGCTCTGCGACGGATTGGCACTTAGCATTACAACCAAATAGCTTATTAATGAAACAAATTTTTGAGCAAATTACTTTACAGGGGGGGAGCGTAGTTAATGCTATTGAATTAAAAGAGAAACAGGGCGACCGCACTTTGATTCAATTTCATCAACACCAAGTAAATCAGCCTCTTGCCAACGATGTGCGTAGTGCTTTGCCATAGGTAAAAATAATGAAAAAAATGATCGCTTACCGCATTTTATATGCGGTCTTTTTATTGGGCGCTTTCGCCTTATTTAGCCTACAGAAACTCCATTCCAATTGGTTTGAAACAGATTTGCGTTCGCTTTTACCACAAACGCAACAATGGTCAGCAGTCCAAATTGAAGCCGACCGCTGGCAAGAACAACAACTCAACCGCCAAATTATCGCTTTGGTTGGGCATTCGGAAGCAAACCAAGCCTTTGCGATTGCGTCTGCGATTAGTCAACAATGGCAAAAAAGCGGTCTGTTTCAGCAAATTTTTGACAAAACAGAACCTAACCTTCCCCAGCTTCAACAAGAAATTCAACAGCTTAAATGGGCAGTGTTACCCGCTGATATTCAGTCTCAACTATTAAATTCGCCTGCGCACTACTTTCAAGATTATGCGGCGCAAATTGCTAATCCATTTAATCAAAGTCAGTTAGTGCCACTTGATCAAGATTGGCTGGGGGTAGCACGTTTTGTATTAAGTCAAGCACAACAACTTTCGAATATGCGTTGGAATGCGCAAAATAGCATGATTTTTACCGAACATCAGGCAAAAACATGGGTGTTGTTGCGGGCAGAGCTACAGCAGGTAAATATGCTGAATGCAAGCCAAGCGCTTCCCGTACTATTGGCAGAAAACCGACAATATGCTGAGCAGTTACAAGCCGAATTTAAAACAGCGGGTTCAGCATTATTTGCAGCAGCGGCTAAACAGCAGGCAGAAAGTGAAAGTGTGTTAATGAGTAGCTTAGGAATTGGTTTAACGTTGGTATTGCTACTTTTGGTATTTCGTTCTTGGCGGGTACTTGCGCTATTTATGCCAATTTTTATCGGAATGGGTATGGGCATTGTAGCAACCGTATTTACGTTAGGGCAAATTCATCTTTTAACCTTAGTGATTGGCACTAGTTTAGTTGGGGTGTTGATTGATTTCCCATTACATTGGCTTGCCTCGGCATTATCTGTTAAACAATGGCGGGCAGAACAAGCAATGAAAGATCACCAGCTGACTTTTATTATCAGCTTGTTGATTACTTTGTTAGGCTACGGTTTGCTGTGGTTTACCGATTTACCTGTGCTAAAACAAACCGCACTTTTTTCTGGTGTGGCGTTAGTTTCCTCTATTTTAGCTACTATATTATTTTTGCCTGTCATATTTGCACAGGCTGATTTTGCACGGCGTCCACGTGTTTCACTTGAGTGGTTTAAATTACCAAAATGGTTCACTTATCGCAGTGTGCAACTATTACTTGTTGCTATGCTAGTGGCAGGTGTGTGGCAATCAAAATGGCAGGACGATATTCGCCAATGGGTATCAATGCCCCCAGCGATGTTGCAAGAAGTACAACATATTGCACAGCTGACAGGAATTGATTTAGGTAGCCAATATTTCCTTGTGGTGGCAGATAATGACGAGCAATTATTGGCGAAAACAGCACAGCTTTCACAACAATTGAGTGCGTTAAATCAGCCCCATCAAGCTATCAGCCAATGGTTTCGCTCTGAGCAAGCACAGCAACAACTTTATATGCAAATTTCACAAAAAATTCGACCGCTTGATTATCAAGCGTTGCTGGAATTAGGTTTGCCTGATAAGGCAATAAGCGATTCGATTCAACAATTGCAAACACAGTCAACACTTTCTTTGCAACAAGCGTTAAATACAACATTGGGACAAGCTTGGAAAACGCTTTATTTAGCGAATATCAATGCAAATCAAGTAGCAACTCTCGTGAAGATTCAGCAGGCGACAGCGACGGAGTCTTTGCAAGCGTTAGCTAATAATCAGGATATTTTTTGGCAAGATAAACGAAGCTATTTAAATCAAGCTTTCCAGCAGACACGCAATCATGCCGCGTGGTTGAAGGCAATTTCTTTTGTGCTGGCTGGATTATTGTTATGGCGTTTGTTTGGGCGTAAAGCAACGGTGCAAATGCTTGCGATTCCAATGGCAGCGATTGTTGCAACGGTGGGGATTTTTGGCTGGTTCGGTTTGCCAATCACATTATTTACCATGTTTGGCTTGTTGTTAGTTTCGGCAATTGGAATTGATTACACCGCTTATATGCAGCACTCCAATGAACAATTAGCAACCAAAATTACGGCAATTTTATTGGCAGCAAGCACTACCATGATCTCATTTTGCTTATTGGCATTGAGTAGTACACCAGCTGTCGCGAGTTTTGGTTTGAGTGTGAGTCTCGGTATTGCTATTTGTATTGGGTTGATTTTGCTGAGACTGCGAATGTTTTCAGCGAGTTAGCTCAAATTTCGCTTTACACGTTTAAAAAATCAGCGTAGAATCTGCAACCTATTTTGCGTTAATCGCAAAGATTGATGGTGCTTGCCAAATCAAGCCCCGTCCAAGACCGTAGGTGAAATGATGTTAATCATCTCTTAATTTAGCCTACGTAGATGGTGAACAGACAGAATTTTCTGCTTCTGGACACCTTAGGCTCAGAAGATTGCTACTTGCAATGCAAGCGGTGAGTTTTTTGAGGTTTTTTGTAAATTCCACGTTTAGTGGAGTGTATCAGGAGCTAAAACCAATGGCATTAAATCTTCAAGACAAACAAGCGATTGTTGCTGAAGTAAACGAAGCTGCCAAAGGTGCCCTTTCAGCTGTTGTTGCGGATTCTCGTGGCGTTACAGTTGAGAAAATGACTGAGTTACGTAAATCTGCTCGTGAAGCTGGTGTAACAATGCGTGTTGTACGTAATACTTTATTACGTCGTGCGGTTGAAGGCACAGAATTCGAGTGCTTAAAAGATACGTTTACTGGTCCAACTCTTATCGCATTCTCTCATGAACATCCAGGTGCAGCAGCACGTTTGTTCACTGAATTTGCGAAAGCAAACAAAGAGTTTGAACTTAAAGGTGCAGCCTTTGAAGGTAAAGTACAAGATGTAGAATTCTTAGCTACATTACCAACTTACGAAGAAGCAATTGCACGTTTAATGGGCACAATGAAAGAAGCTGCGGCAGGCAAACTTGTTCGCACTCTTGCGGCATTACGCGACAAATTACAAGAAGCTGCATAATTCTTTGCAGAAAACTTCTTAACTCGTTTAACAACTTATTTACTTTAGGAATTGATTGTCATGTCATTAACTAACGAACAATTAATCGAAGCGATCGCTTCAAAATCAGTATCAGAAATCGTTGAATTAATCGCAGCGATGGAAGAAAAATTCGGTGTTTCAGCAGCGGCAGCAGTAGCAGCAGCTCCAGCAGCAGGCGCAGCGGCAGCAGAAGAAAAAACTGAATTCGACGTAATCCTTGCTAACGCAGGTGCAAACAAAGTTGCTGTAATCAAAGCAGTACGTGGTGCAACTGGTTTAGGCTTAAAAGAAGCTAAAGACTTAGTTGAATCTGCACCAGCAGCATTAAAAGAAGGCATATCTAAAGCTGAAGCTGATGCACTTAAGAAAGAATTAGAAGAAGCTGGTGCACAAGTAGAAATCAAATAATTTTTGATTTAACTTATCCAGAACTTCAAGTTCATAAAAAACCCCGATGGAAACATCGGGGTTTTTGCATTTTGCTGAGTTAGCATACTCAGAAATAATAAATTTTTGCTTGGTTCTTGCTTGTTAAAATTTCATCGATTTGCTACAATTACCAACCATTTTTGCATTTACGGCTGACGATGATTATTCCGTCAGCCTTTTGTGCTTGAAAGCAATTGTTGATTTTGTCATTTTAATCAGCAAAATTTGCAAATTTCCTCCCCATTTTGACCGCTTGTAGTAGTGATTTTTGACTGTAAGTAAGGCAAATGGAAAATGACACTTCGTAAAATTAATGCCACTTCCAGCTGGTCCTGTAAGTCGGATTGTGTAATCTTAACCCAAAAAAATCAGAAGGCTATCTAACAATGGCATACTCATATTCCGAGAAAAAGCGTATTCGTAAGAGCTTTGGTAAACGTCCACAAGTGCTTAACGTACCTTATCTATTAACAATTCAACTTGATTCTTTTGAAAAATTCATTCAAAGAGATTCAGAAGGACAACAAGGTTTAGAAGCGGCATTCCGTTCAGTGTTCCCAATTGTAAGTAACAATGGTGCAACTGAATTACAATACGTTTCTTACGAATTAGGTGAGCCTGTTTTTGATGTGCGTGAATGTCAAATTCGTGGTACAACCTATGCCGCACCATTACGCGTAAAATTACGTTTAGTGACTTTTGACCGTGAAGCAGCAGCGGGTACGGTAAAAGACATTAAAGAACAAAACGTGTATATGGGCGAAATCCCATTAATGACTGACAACGGTACATTCGTCATCAACGGTACTGAGCGTGTAATTGTGTCTCAGTTACACCGTAGTCCAGGCGTATTCTTCGATTCTGACAAAGGTAAAACCCACTCTTCAGGTAAAGTGCTTTATAACGCACGTATTATTCCTTACCGTGGTTCTTGGTTAGATTTCGAATTTGACCCGAAAGACAACCTTTACGCACGTATCGACCGTCGTCGTAAATTACCAGCAACGATTATTCTACGTGCTTTAGGCTACACCACAGAAGAAATCCTTTCGATTTTCTTCGAAAAAGTAACCTTTGAAATCCAAGATAACAAATTATTAATGACATTGGTGCCAGAGCGTTTACGTGGTGAAACGGCAGCATTTGATATTGAAGCTAACGGTAAAGTTTATGTAGAACGTGGTCGTCGTATTACTGCACGCCATATTCGTACTTTAGAAAAAGACGGTATTTCACAAATTGAAGTGCCAGTAGAGTACATCGTAGGTAAAGTAGCTGCGAAAGATTATATTGATCTTTCAACAGGTGAAGTAGTTTGCCCAGCAAATATGGAAATCTCAATGGAAATGTTAGCGAAATTATCGCAAGCAGGTTACAAAGAGATCGATGTGTTATTTACTAACGATTTAGATCACGGTCCTTATATTTCTGAAACATTACGTGTAGATCCAACTTATGACCGTTTAAGTGCATTAGTTGAAATCTATCGTATGATGCGTCCAGGTGAGCCACCAACGAAAGAAGCAGCAGAAGCATTATTCGACAATATGTTCTTCTCTGCTGATCGTTATGACTTATCTGCGGTAGGTCGTATGAAGTTCAACCGTTCACTTAACCTTGCTGAAGGTGTAGGCTCAGGCATTTTAAGTAACGATGACATCATCGGCGTAATGCAAAAATTAATTGAAATCCGTAATGGTCGCGGTGAAGTGGATGATATCGACCACTTAGGTAACCGTCGTATTCGTTCTGTAGGCGAAATGGCAGAAAACCAATTCCGTATTGGTTTAGTGCGTGTAGAACGTGCTGTGCGTGAGCGTTTATCATTAGGTGATTTAGACGGTATTACTCCGCAAGATTTAATCAATGCAAAACCAATTTCTGCGGCAGTGAAAGAATTCTTTGGTTCTTCACAACTTTCGCAATTTATGGACCAAAATAACCCGCTTTCAGAGGTTACCCATAAACGTCGTATTTCGGCATTAGGTCCAGGTGGTTTAACTCGTGAACGTGCTGGTTTTGAGGTTCGAGACGTACACCCGACGCACTATGGTCGATTATGTCCAATCGAAACGCCTGAAGGTCCAAACATCGGTTTGATTAACTCACTTTCAGTGTATGCACGTACCAATAACTACGGTTTCTTAGAAACACCATTCCGTAAAGTGGTAAATGGTCAAGTGACTGAAGATATTGAGTATTTATCAGCGATTGAAGAAGGTAACTACGTTATCGCTCAGGCGAACTCAAACTTAGATGAGAACTTCCGCTTTACTGATACATACGTAACTTGTCGTGGTGAACACGGTGAATCAGGTTTATATAAACCAGAAGATATCCATTATATGGATATCTCAACACAACAAGTAGTTTCTGTTGCGGCGGCATTAATCCCATTCTTAGAGCACGACGATGCGAACCGTGCGTTAATGGGGGCGAACATGCAACGTCAGGCAGTTCCAACATTACGCGCGGATAAACCACTTGTTGGTACGGGTATGGAAAAACCAATCGCACTTGATTCAGGTGTGGCGATTGTGGCGAAACGTGGTGGTACAATCCAATATGTTGATGCATCTCGTATCGTGGTGAAAGTAAATGAAGATGAAACGATTCCAGGTGAAGCAGGTATCGACATCTATAACTTAATTAAATACACCCGTTCAAACCAAAATACCTGTATCAACCAAATTCCTTGTGTGAATTTAGGTGAGCCAGTAGCACGTGGTGAGATCTTAGCGGATGGTCCTTCAACCGACTTAGGCGAATTAGCATTAGGTCAAAATATTCGTGTGGCATTCATGCCATGGAATGGTTATAACTTCGAAGACTCAATGTTAGTTTCTGAGCGTGTAGTACAAGAAGACCGTTTCACGACTATCCACATTCAAGAATTATCTTGTGTGGCGCGTGATACTAAACTTGGTGCGGAAGAAATCACAGCGGATATTCCAAACGTAGGTGAGTCTGCATTAAGCAAACTTGACGAATCAGGTATCGTGTATGTGGGTGCGGAAGTTAAAGGTGGCGACATCTTAGTCGGTAAAGTAACACCTAAAGGTGAAACTCAATTAACACCAGAAGAAAAACTTTTACGTGCGATCTTCGGTGAGAAAGCGTCTGACGTTAAAGATTCTTCATTACGTGTACCAAACGGTACTTCAGGTACGGTTATCGACGTTCAAGTATTTACCCGTGATGGTGTAGAAAAAGATAAACGTGCTTTAGAAATCGAAGAAATGCAACTTCGTGAAGCGAAAAAAGATTTAACCGAAGAGTTAGAGATTTTAGAAGCGGGTTTATTTACTCGTGTTCGCAACTTATTAGTTGAAGGTGGTGTGAGTGAAGCAGAACTAGATAAAGTTTCTCGTGAGAAATGGTTAGAACAAACCTTAGATGACGAAGCAAAACAAAATCAATTAGAGCAGCTTGCAGAACAGCACGAAGAATTACGTAAGGAATTCGAACGTAAACTTGAAATTAAACGTAATAAGATCATCCAAGGTGACGATTTAGCGCCTGGCGTATTAAAAGTGGTTAAAGTTTACCTAGCAGTTCGTCGCCAAATCCAACCTGGTGATAAAATGGCGGGTCGTCACGGTAACAAAGGGGTTATCTCAAAAATTAACCCAGTTGAAGATATGCCATACGATGAAAACGGCCAGCCAGTTGAGATCGTATTGAACCCATTGGGCGTACCTTCACGTATGAACATTGGTCAGATCTTAGAAACCCACTTAGGTTTAGCGGCGAAAGGTATCGGTGATCAGATTAATAAGATGATCAAACAGCAACAAGAAGTGGCGAAATTACGTGAATATATCCAAAAAGCGTATGACTTAGGTCACGGTTCACAAGTTGTTGATTTAAGTACCTTTACTGACGAAGAAGTGATGCGTTTAGCAGAAAACTTACGTAAAGGTTTACCGCTTGCGACACCAGTATTTGACGGTGCGCACGAAGCTGAAATCAAAGGCTTATTAGAATTAGGTGGCTTACCAACTTCAGGTCAAATCACGTTATTTGACGGTCGTACTGGTGAGAAATTCGAGCGTCCAGTAACAGTGGGTTACATGTATATGCTCAAATTGAACCACTTAGTTGATGACAAAATGCATGCTCGTTCAACAGGTTCTTATAGCTTGGTTACTCAGCAACCACTTGGTGGTAAAGCGCAGTTCGGTGGTCAGCGTTTCGGTGAGATGGAGGTTTGGGCATTAGAAGCATACGGCGCAGCTTACACCTTACAAGAAATGCTAACAGTTAAATCGGATGACGTGAACGGTCGTACGAAGATGTATAAAAACATCGTAGATGGCACACACCAAATGGAACCAGGTATGCCAGAGTCATTCAACGTATTGTTGAAAGAGATTCGTGCCTTAGGTATCGATATGGAGTTAGACGAAGACTAGTCGTCAGCCTTCAAGCGGTTGAATTTAGTAAAAATTTTGCGAAATTTGACCGCTTGTAAAAAATAGATTTCCTCGTTTAAAGCCTTGCGCTTTAAGCAAAACTTTAATTCCTCACTAGGGGCAAAAAGTGAAAGACTTAGTAAAGTTTTTAAAAGCACAATCAAAATCAAACGATGATTTTGATGTAATTAAAATTGGTTTAGCATCACCAGATAAAATCCGTTCATGGTCTTTTGGTGAAGTAAAAAAACCAGAAACCATTAACTATCGTACCTTTAAACCTGAACGTGATGGTCTTTTCTGTGCACGTATTTTTGGTCCAGTAAAAGATTATGAATGTCTTTGTGGTAAATATAAACGCTTAAAACACCGTGGTGTGATTTGTGAAAAATGTGGCGTTGAAGTAACCCAAACTAAAGTACGTCGTGACCGTATGGGTCATATTGAACTTGCGTGTCCAGTAGCACACATTTGGTTCTTAAAATCACTTCCGTCCCGTATCGGTTTAATCTTAGATATGCCTTTACGTGATATCGAACGTGTACTTTATTTCGAATCATACGTAGTTACCGAACCAGGTATGACTGATTTAGAAAAAAATCAGTTATTAACTGAAGAGCAGTACTGGGAAGCGGAAGAGCGTTGGGGCGATGAGTTTGAAGCGAAAATGGGTGCGGAAGGTATTCAAGCCCTATTACGTGATATGGACTTAGAACACCAATGCGAAATGATGCGTGAAGAGTTACAAGAAACTAACTCTGAAACGAAACGTAAGAAAATCACAAAACGCTTGAAATTACTTGAAGCATTCCAACAATCTGGCAACAAACCAGAGTGGATGGTAATGACAGTATTACCAGTGCTTCCACCAGATCTTCGTCCATTAGTGCCACTTGATGGTGGTCGTTTTGCGACTTCAGATCTGAACGATTTATATCGCCGTGTGATCAACCGTAACAACCGTTTAAAACGCTTACTTGATTTAGTAGCACCAGACATCATCGTACGTAACGAAAAACGTATGTTACAAGAGTCTGTGGATGCGTTATTAGATAACGGTCGTCGTGGTCGTGCGATTACAGGTTCGAACAAACGCCCATTAAAATCTCTTGCTGATATGATCAAGGGTAAACAAGGTCGTTTCCGTCAGAACTTATTAGGTAAACGTGTGGATTATTCAGGTCGTTCGGTAATTACCGTAGGTCCTTACTTACACCTCCACCAATGTGGTTTACCGAAAAAAATGGCATTGGAATTATTCCGTCCATTTATTTACTCTAAATTAGAATCTCGTGGCATTGCTTCAACAATCAAAGCTGCGAAGAAAATGGTTGAGCGTGAAGAACCTATCGTATGGGATATCCTTGCGGAAGTTATTCGCGAACACCCAATTTTATTAAACCGTGCGCCAACCCTTCACCGTTTGGGTATCCAAGCGTTTGAACCGTTATTAATCGAAGGTAAAGCAATCCAGTTACACCCACTTGTTTGTGCGGCATTCAACGCGGACTTCGATGGTGACCAAATGGCGGTACACGTACCATTAACGCTTGAAGCGCAGTTAGAAGCGCGTGCGTTAATGATGTCAACCAATAACGTACTTTCACCAGCAAGTGGTGACCCAATTATCGTTCCTTCTCAGGACGTTGTATTAGGTCTTTACTACATGACTCGTGAAAAAGTAAATGCGAAAGGTGAAGGAATGTACTTCCTTGACCCACGTGAAGCGGAAAAAGCATACCGTACAGGTCAAGCTGAATTACACGCACGCGTTAAAGTTCGTATTACTGAACATGTGAAAAATGAAGCAGGTGAATTAGTTGAAGAAACGAACTTAGTGGATACCACTATCGGCCGTTCAATCTTATGGATGATCGCGCCAAAAGGTATGCCATTTAAAGTGTTCAACCAAACGTTAGGTAAAAAAGCGATTTCGAAATTAATCAACGAAAGCTACCGCCGTTTAGGTTTAAAAGAATCTGTTATTCTTGCTGACCAAATCATGTACACAGGTTTCGCATACGCTGCTCGTTCAGGTGCGTCAGTTGGTATCGATGATATGGTAATCCCAGTGCAGAAAAATGAAATTATCCGCGCAGCAGAAGCAGAAGTTGCAGAGATTCAAGAACAATTTAACTCAGGTCTTGTGACTGCAGGCGAACGTTATAATAAAGTAATTGATATTTGGGCGGCTGCAAACGAACGTGTTGCAAAAGCAATGATGGAAAACCTTTCAACGGAAGAAGTAATCAACCGTGAAGGTAACCCAGAAAAACAAGCGTCATTTAACAGTATCTTTATGATGGCTGACTCGGGTGCGCGTGGTTCTGCAGCTCAGATTCGTCAGTTAGCAGGTATGCGTGGTCTTATGGCTCGTCCAGACGGCTCGATTATCGAAACACCGATTACCGCAAACTTCCGTGAAGGTCTGAACGTTCTTCAGTACTTTATTTCAACCCACGGTGCGCGTAAAGGTCTTGCGGATACCGCATTAAAAACTGCGAACTCAGGTTACTTAACTCGTCGTTTAGTAGACGTAGCACAAGACTTAGTCATCACTGAAGATGACTGTGGTACACACGAAGGTATCGTGATGACCCCATTAATCGAAGGTGGTGATGTTAAAGAAGCATTACGTGATCGTGTATTAGGTCGTGTAGTTGCAGAAGACGTATTAAAACCAGGTACAGAAGAAGTATTAATTCCACGTAACACCTTAATTGATGAGAAATGGTGTGATGTGATTGATGCGGAATCTGTGGACGTAATCAAAGTACGTTCAGTAGTAACCTGTAACACAGACTTCGGTGTGTGTGCGAAATGTTACGGTCGTGACCTAGCGCGTGGTCACCTGATCAACCAAGGTGAAGCAGTAGGTGTTATTGCGGCACAATCAATCGGTGAACCAGGTACACAGTTAACCATGCGTACGTTCCATATCGGTGGTGCGGCTTCTGCGGCAGCAAAAGAATCTAGCATCCAAGTGAAAAACGCAGGTACGATTAAATTAACCAACGCTAAATTTGTAACGAACAAAGAAGGCAAAATCGTCTTAACTTCTCGTAACACAGAATTAACTGTAATCGACACCTTCGGTCGTACCAAAGAAAACTATAAAGTACCTTACGGTGCAGTGCTTTCTAAAAACGACGGTGCAGAAGTTGCAGTAGGCGAAGTGGTTGCTAACTGGGATCCGCATACCATGCCAGTTATCTCAGAGGTAAGCGGTCGTATCCAATTCAGCGATATTGTAGATGGCTTAACCGTTACTCGTCAAACCGACGAATTAACAGGTTTATCATCTATCGTGGTGCAAGATGTGGGTGAACGTGCAACCGCAGGTAAAGACTTACGTCCAGCATTACGCTTAGTGGATGCGCAAGGTAACGATATCTTAATCCCAGGTACAGATGTGGCAGCGCAATACTTCTTACCAGGTAAAGCAATCGTAACCTTAGACGACGGTGCAACAATTGAAGTTGGTGAAGCATTAGCACGTATTCCACAAGAATCTGTGGGTACTAAAGATATTACCGGTGGTCTTCCACGCGTAGCAGATTTATTTGAAGCACGTAAACCGAAAGAGCCAGCAATCCTTGCTGAAATTTCAGGTATCGTGTCATTCGGTAAAGAAACAAAAGGTAAACGTCGTTTAGTGATTACACCAGCAGAAGGTGAAGCATTCGAAGAAATGATTCCAAAATGGCGTCAGCTCAACGTATTCGAAGGCGAGATGGTACAACGTGGTGACGTAATCTCTGATGGTGCAGAAACTCCGCATGACATCTTACGTTTACGTGGCGTTCATGCAGTAACAGACTACATCGTAAACGAAGTACAAGAAGTTTACCGCTTACAAGGGGTAAAAATTAACGATAAACACATCGAAGTTATCGTTCGCCAAATGTTACGTAAAGCAGTGATCACTAACGCATACGACAGCGAATTCCTCGAAGGGGAACAAGTTGAAGTGGCACGTGTGAAAATTGCAAACCGCAAACGTGCAGAAGAAGGCAAACCACTTGTTGAGTTTGAACGTGAGTTACTTGGTATTACCAAAGCCTCTCTTGCAACGGAGTCATTTATCTCAGCAGCATCGTTCCAAGAAACAACACGTGTGCTTACCGAAGCCGCAGTTGCAGGTAAACGTGACGAATTACGTGGCTTGAAAGAGAACGTAATTGTAGGTCGTTTAATCCCAGCGGGTACGGGTTTCGCATATCACCAAGCACGTGCGAAAAAACGTAGCCAACAAGAACAAGCGGTCGCTTTTGAAGCACCAATTGCACAGGCTTCGACTAACGTATTCGCAAGCGATGCAGATATCGAAGCAGAATTCGAATTCGTCGCAGACGACGCAACTCAAAGCCTTGCAGCATTATTAAATGCAGGTGATGAAGAGTAATTCGTAAGGTGGATATTATTGTCCACCGATAGATAGAAAAAATAAAGCCCCCAGAACTAGTGAGTTCTGGGGGCTTTTTGTTTGTTTAGTGCACGGTAGGATGGGCGTTAGCCCATCTATTATAAGAATTAGTATAGAAAGATTAAGAATTTTTGGGTTGTTCTTTTTATTTTCACACATAGTCTATTGACAGGCTAGAATGCTTGAAAACCATTTGTTGGAATTTGTCAAGTGGTTTTATTTTTTGTGTGTATAAATTCTCATTATTTTTCAATGGGTTATGCTCATAGATGATTTTTATTATATTTTGTTATAGGAAGAAATAATGGAAAAAGCATTTTCATTAAATTTTTTAAAAGAAAATCCAGAAGTTGATTTTAACCAAGAATGGACTTGGAAGCCTGAACATTATTTAAAGGACACTGCAATAAAAACAGCTACGTTTAGTGGTAAAAATCAGGCAGATGATTATACAAACGAATAGTATTTTTTTATTAGAAAGAGGCTAAAACTTTTAGCCTCTTGTTATAAGGATAGCACTGTGATTTTACTTATTGGTAGTTCTGATGATCCTCATTTAATTACAATTCAAACAGAATTAGCAGAAATCAATCAGAAGTCTATTATTTTAGATGTCTCAAAAGAAGCATTATTAAATACAGAATTTTCTTATTATTCAGATTCTAATAGTTTCATTATTAAGCAAAACAATTTGAATATTGATTCTACAGAAATTCAAGCTGTATTTTGTCTATCTCCATTATATGCAAGAACAGGATTTATTAGCTCAAACGAAAAAGATTTTTGGTATTTTTCTTGGCGAGAATCACTATTTGATTTCTATGAATATTTATCTAAAACAGCATTTTGGGTAAATAATAATCTACGAACATCACTTTCTGCTCAAAGTAAAATTTCTTTCTTTTTAAATGCCAAGAGTGCAGGATTAAATACACCTAACTCTTTAATTAGTAATTATAAAACTGAAATTAATAGATTCTTTGTTGAACATTCAGAAGTTGTATTAAAAACAATGCATCAAATTTATTTGGAGCATAATGGGCAACAGACAATGCTATTAGTGGATAAAGTCAATAAAGAACAATTTGAGAGTTTTGAAACCCAAAACGAATGTCCACTATTTTTACAAGAGAAAATTAATAAGCAGTTTGACGTTAGGGCTATTGTTATAGGCGATCAAATACTTAGTTGTAAAATTGATGCTAGTTCTTCTAGTATTGGGAATATTGATTGGCGAATATATGATATTACCAAATACAAAGCACTCGATATATGAATTACCTGATGAATTAAATCTAAAGCTAATAAATCTCGTGAAATCTTTTGGGCTAGATTATGCGTGTTTAGATCTCTGTATGGATCAATATAATGAATTTTGGGTTTTAGATGTGAATCCATTTGGTAAATATATGTGGATAGAGTTATCAATAGGACTAGAAATTAGTAAGGGAATTGCTAAATTTTTGAAGCATAGAATTTCTAATGAATAAAAATATTTTATGTGAATAATATACTCGATGGTAATTTTTTTAGGGTTTATGTAAATAACTATGGCGATTAAAGCAAGAGGCTTATGCCCTTTTTGTAGTAATTCTATTACTGCTAAAATTATTGAATATAATTATATTCGTCGGGATAAATGTAAATATCCTGATTGTAATCATATTATTTATGTGTGTAGAACCCCAAGTTGTAATAATTATGCGAAGGGGGGGCGATATGTGGGATGATGAATTATGTCCAAATTGTACAAATGATCTTCCAAATAAGGTATCAATGGTGGGAGGAGCAATTCTTACTATAGCTGCTTTAATAGGAAAAAGGAAATAAAAGGTTGTCCTCCCGATAGTGCCCGTCTCCTGACGGGGGCTGTATTTTTAATCTTGATGAGTTTATATAAGCACTCGTCAAAGACCATAACTATTCGAAACATTTAAATTTACTGAAGCGTCCTCTCTCCCGCTCGCGGGAGAGAGTGCCCGAAGGGCGAGAGTGTAAAGAAAATGGTGCGTTAGCAAACACCCCCTACCCTCAACGATGTCCCCCCACGCACGAGCCGTACGTGGTTACGAGGATCTACGAGCCTAGTGAGCCACTTTGTGGCTCGCCTCTGTTCCAGTCCATAAGAATCGAAATATCATAATTTGTTAATATTTAAAGGAAATCCCCCTCTTTAGAAAAGAGGGGTTAGGGGAGATTTGATTGCGATAGTGATTGGTGACAAGCGGTCGAATTTCCTAAGGATTTCGCAGTCACCCACCGTACACCCATAAGAGTTCGAAGCATTAAATTTACTGGGGCTTCCCCTCTCCCTCCGAAAATCCTATGGATTTTCTCCACCTTCTCCCGTAAACGGGAAAGGGGAATGGTTAGCTTTTTAATGTTTCGAACAGTTATGGTCAGAGACGAGCGCTATCCTTTCTAGGAATTGGTAACAGGGAATAAAAAACAAGCGGTAAAATTTCTAATATTTTTAGCAATTTTAAACCGTCCAATCCTGCCAATTTAAATCAGTAATTCGCTGAAATTCTTTCACATTATGTGTCACTAAAACGGCATTAACGGCTAAGGCATGGCAAGCAATCCATAGATCGTTGCTACCAATAGGTGTGCCTTGCTGTTTTAAGTGATTTGACCATAAGCCATAGTGTTCACAGATTTTATCTGTCGGATAAATAACGGAAATTCGCTTGGTGATCTGGGCAATTTTTTCAAAGGCTTTTTGTGTATTTGCACTGCCATTTGCACCTTTAAGTAGCTCTGCATAAGTAATAAAGCTCATAACCAGTTGATCTTGCGGCACAAGTTTTGCAACACGTTGTGCGACTGCAAGCGGTTTATTTTTCATTAAATAAATCAAAATATTGGTGTCGAGCATATAAATTATAGATCTTCTCGCTCTTGTGGTGGCTCAATATCTCGATTTTCTAGTGCTTGAATAAAATCGTCATCAAAATCTGAAAATAAATCAAGAAATGAAATATCAACTTTGGGTTTGAATGGGCGCAAAATAATATCGCCATTTTCGCCATGCAAAATTTCTACCGTATCCACATCTAAACGAAAGTTTGCAGGAATTCGAACCGCTTGACTATTACCGCTACGGAATACTTTTGTCATCATAATTTGCTCCTGTATATACAAATGTTTTTTAGTAGATACAAAATAACATAACAGCTTAAAAAATCAACTAAAATGGTTTGGATGGGAGTGTGGGATATGCCTGACTAGTAGGAATTGGGAACAAACAAGCGGTCAAATACCCTTAAAAATTTGCAAAAAGTTTAGGGAATTTAACCGTTTGTATTTATAAACTGATTGATACACTTCGGATAAATGGCATGGGTTTTTGTTGGGCTTGCCATAAATCGTAATTGGCTTGTTGGTGTAGCCAGCTTTCTGGTGTTGGGCTGTTTTCGCCCAGCCAAGCGTGTAAGCGGATTGCCATTTCTGCGCTGATTCCCGCTTTTTCATTCAGTAATCGTGAGAGGGTGACTCTGTTCACACCTAGCTGTTTGGCAGCTTCTGTAACAGTCAGCCCTAGCGTGGGTAGAATATCTTCTCTTAAAATTTCTGCGGGATGCGGTGGAGCGTGCATTCTCATAATTTCCCCTAGTGATAATCTTGGTAGTTAATAACCTCAGCATACCCATTGGTTAATTTAAAAGTAATTCGCCAATTTGCATTTACTTTTACTGACCAGTGATTTTTCAGATCGCCTGTCAGAGAGTGTAAGTTCCAGCCAGGAATATTCATATCTTGTGCCGTTTTAGCGCTGTCCAGCCTGGCTAAAATCCTTTTTAATTTTGCTTGATGCGCAACGATAATCCCAGCTGTATTTCCTGTAAGATAAAATATCTCAAGCCCTTTATGCTTAAATGAGAGAATCATTATTTCCTCGCATTGTAGTGTTATACACTACGCTTTTCAAGTTAAATAAAGGCTATTTATTATTCATATTAAGATATTGTTCAACAGGCTGTTTTGAATTTGTCAATATGGATCGCAAAAATAGGAATGGATATTTTTAGTAAAAAAATATTCCCTCTGATAGCACCCGTCTCCTGACGGGTGCTTTGTTTCTAAATCTAAATGTTTGTATAAGCACTGAGCGCTATCCTTTCTAGGAATTGGTAGCAGGGAATAAAAACAAGCGGTTAAATTCCCTTAAAAATTTGCAAAAAGTTTAAGGAATTTAACCGCTTGTATTGTATCACTTACTCTAAACCAACAATTTTCCAGCGGTTGTGAGAAGCGCCTTCAATTTTGCCGTTTTTCACATTAGTGATGTAATCGATCATCATATTTTGAATGGTGCCAGCTTCGCTGCCCATGGCGACTTTAGATTCCCATAACACTGGGATTTGTTGTCCTTCCCATACGCCACCTTTTTTGATGAGCTGTGCATAGCGATATGAGTTCATACCGAGTTTGAGTTTGCTGTCATCGGTAATTTTTGTGCCGTCTGCAAGGGCTAAATCTATAATTTTTTCGCCGCTTGGTTTGCGTAAATCAATGTTATATTTTACGCCACCGAAAATATCGAAAGTTACATATTTTGATTTACCACGTGTTTCGTTGATTCGGTAATCTTTATCTTGTGGCTGAATTGTATCAAAGTAATCTGCTGACCAGTTCATATAAGCTTTAAGTTGTTTTCCAGTCACTTCGTATACACTTACATCACCGCCTGCATAGCGATAGTTATAGATAATATCTTTTTTCTTAATATCGCCTTTATCTAAACGTACAGTTTGATAGTCGAAGGCAAAGGAAACCACGTCTGCTTTGCTGTAATGTTGTTGCACATCGTTAATTAATGACGATAGGCCAGTGTCTTGTGTAAAAGCAATTGCTACGCCGTGATTTTTATCCTGTGGAACCATCGTTTGTGCCGTTTCGCCAATTTTCACGTTGTTTAAACGACGTAATTCATCGTGATATGGTTGATAGATTTTTTCGATAGCAGGATCGGAAGCCAATTGTTTAACTGGCACAGTTTTCGCATTTTTTGAAAGCAAGGTAACTTTGCCGTTATCTGCTACATCAAAGGTTAAATCCACTTCAGAAACCACGGTGCCGTAGCGGTGTGGCTCAGTAATAAGGGTATTTTTGATCGTTTCAGCAGGGACATTTTTATGCATATGACCTGCGATAATCACATCAATGCCTTCAACATTATTCACTAAATCTGCCACGCCGGTATCGGCGATATTGTTTTCGTTTTCAATTCCCATATGGGCAAGTACGATAATCGCATCTACGCCTTTCGCTTTTAATTCAGCAATTTGTGTTTTCGCTTCTTCGCTTGGCGAGCTAAATTTCATTTCATCAAGATGGTGTGTATCTTTTTCAAAGATCGCAGACATTGGTGTGGTTAAACCAATTAAGCCGAGTTTCACACCGTCTTTCTCAATAATATCGGTTGCAGCCACGTAGCGTTTGCCGTCTTTTTTGTAGTAGAAATTGGCGGTGAGTACTTTTGCGTTAATATCTTTTAAAATCTCGTCTAAAGCGGTCATACCGAAGTTAAATTCGTGATTACCTAAAATGAAATAGTCGTATTTCATTTCGTTTAACACTTTCGGAACGGGGTTGTCTTTGTAATATTTTTCGGTTTTAGCAAACACTTCAACTTGGTTGTCTTGAATCGCATCACCAATATCGACTAACACCACATTCTTGTTATTTTGGCGTACGTCTTTTACATAGGTGGCGATTTGTGCATAAGAACCTGATTTGTCCTCAACATCTGCACCATAGCTCCAAGGGACAATACGACCATGAACGTCCGATGTACCTAAAAACTTAATGTTAACCTCTTTTGCTACAGCTACACTTACAGCTGACAATGCCAATAAAGTACCGAGCACTTTTTTCATAATGATCTCCTTGTGAGATAAGTAGGGATAGATAGATTCAAAGCTATTTTAGCTTAGGTAGGCACGATTTTGTAAGCAGTCGAAGGGGGTTTTTCTGGAAAATGTGATCTTCTCGACACAATTTGGATGTTGATAACGGCCACAAGCGGCCTAATTTTGCAAAAAGTCTGCAGAATTCGCTCACTTGTGGCGTAAAATTATAGCCCTATCGCATAGCGTAGTGCTTTTTTCTTGAGAGGAAGGATTTTTTCCGCTAGCACTAAGCCTAAATTGCGGGCGATTTTAACGGGTAAGATTTTAGTTTTAAAGGTTTTATAAAACACGTCCATGCCCGTTTGCATCAATAAATTATCGGGTTTGCGTTTGTGTTCATAGCGTTTGAGTACGGCTTCAGTTGCAAAATTTTCGCCTTTTTTGACCGCTTGTTCAATAACTTCCAGTAACGCCTGAACGTCTTTAAAACCGAGATTGACGCCTTGTCCTGCTAGGGGATTGATTGTGTGTGCTGCATCACCGATCAGCACCACGCCGTTTTTAACATAATGTTGGGCATGTTGGCGAGTTAGCGGAAAACTCGCTGCCTTCATTACGGCTATTTTGCCTAAACGAGCAGGAAAATGTTGATGAATTTCTGCGGTGAGTTTTTCGGCAGAAAGTTGTTTTAGTTGGGTAATTCGTTGTGGAGCGTCATACCAAACCACACAACCATTTTGTTCAGAAAGTGGCAAAAAGGCACGAGGGCCACTCGGGAAAAATTGTTGCCAAGTGACCGATTGTTGCGGCAATTCGGTTTTCACTGTGGCAAGTAAACAATGTTGGCGATATTGCCAGCTGGTTAGCCCAATGCCTGCCCAGTTGCGAACCTGTGAATTTGCGCCGTCTGCGGCAATCAGTAGTGGTGCAGTGAATGTTTGCTCATCTACTGTTACCGTCCATAATTGCCCGTCGTAATTTGCAGAAATGTGTGAAAATCCGACCGCTTGTTGGCAGTTTGGATATTGGCCTAATGTTTGCCATAAGCCAATTTGAATCAGATTGTTTTCCACCATAAAGCCGAGTTTATCTAAGCCGATTTCCTTGGCGTGAAAAGCGGTATTAAATCCTTCGATTTCCCACGTTTCTAAACCATCATATGGGCAAACACGCATTTGGCTGATGTTCTGCCAAGCGCCTAAATGTTCAAGTAATGTTACCGAAGCTACACTGATCGCAGAAATACGCAAATCGTAATCGGCATTGAGATCAAATGAGGGAAGTGGATTTTTTTCGATTAAAGTAATCTTTAGCCCAAGTTTGGCTAGCCCAAGCGCCGCAGCCGCCCCGACCATGCCACCACCAATGATAATCATATCCTGCGTATTCATATTTTCCCTCACTGATTAAATTTTATTGGCATATTATACCGTTTTGATAACAGGCACTAACTCAATATTGAGTGCTTTTAAGATTTTTAGAATGGTTTCAAAACGAGGTTTACTCTCTGCTGAAAGTGTTTTGTACAAGCTTTCTCTCCCTAATCCTGTTTTTTGTGCGAGTTCACTCATGCTACGGGCTCGGGCAATATAGCCAAGCGCTCTTAAAAATTCAGCGTTATCGCCATCTGCTAGCACTTGTGTAAGATAGATTTGAATTGCTTCTTCGCTATCTAAATATTCTGCTAGGTCAAAAGTTTTTGTTTTTATTGATGTTTTTGTAATTCTGTCCATATTTTTCTCGCTTTTTCAATATCTTTTTCCTGAGTGGATTTATCTCCACCGTTGAGTAATAAATAAATGATTTCTCTCTTTTGAGCATAGTAGACTAGATATCCTGCTCCAGTATCTATTCTCATTTCCCATAACCCCATTCCCAGAGCTTTATGATCTCCAAAATTACCGAAGCTAGCACGTTCAATTCGTCTTGCAATAGTGACTCGTGCGATGGGATTTTTGAGAGTTTTAAGCCAATGATGAAATATTGGCGTTTGCTCAATAATGAATATTTGTGATGGCATAAAATAGCACCTTAAATAGTATCCAATAAGATACAAAATAACAACAATTATTTTATGTTAGGCGTTCAAGCTGAATTTGATAGAACGTCAAACTATTTTTGCGATCTTGATCGAGAAAATGATGCTTCTGTCTGTTTTTCTCTGAGTGCAGTTTTATCCTCTATCAATTTTGGAGGAAAATATGTCTTTAGCGATTGTTTATAGCCGAGCATCTATTGGCGTAGAAGCGCCGTTGGTGACGATTGAAGTGCATTTAAGTAACGGAAAACCAGGGTTAACTATTGTTGGTTTGCCCGAAACGACAGTGAAAGAAGCGGGAGATCGGGTACGCAGTGCGTTGATGAATGCCAATTTTATGTACCCGCCACAGCGGATTACGATTAACCTTGCACCTGCGGATCTACCTAAAGAAGGTGGGCGGTTTGATTTGCCGATTGCAATTGGTATTTTAGCGGCTTCGGGGCAAATGGATGCGGATCGGTTAAAGCAGTTTGAGTTTTTAGGTGAACTAGCATTAACGGGAGCGTTGCGAGGCGTACATGGTGTGATCCCTGCTGTGATTTCTGCTGAAAAAGCCAAACGACAAATGATTATTGCTCGCCCGAATCAAAATGAAGCTTCATTGGTTTCTCATGCTCAAACCTATTTTGCTAGTTCGCTGTTGCAAGTGGTGAATTTTATGAATAAGCGAGACAGTTTGCCGATTGCTCAGCAAATTTCGCAAAAAACGCCAGAAAATCGACCGCTTGTACGTCGTGATTTAACGGATATTATCGGGCAACAACATGCAAAACGAGCCTTGATGATTGCCGCCGCTGGGCAACATAATTTGCTGTTTCTTGGACCACCAGGCACGGGCAAAACCATGTTGGCAAGCCGTTTGGCAGACTTGTTGCCTGCGATGAGTGATAATGAGGCAATTGAAACCGCTTCAGTCACCAGCTTGGTGCAAAATGAATTGAATTTCCAGAACTGGAAAGAACGCCCATTCCGAGCGCCACATCATAGTGCTTCAATGGTGGCGTTGGTGGGTGGAGGCTCAATTCCCAAACCTGGAGAAATTAGTTTAGCGCATAACGGTGTGCTTTTTTTAGACGAATTGCCTGAGTTTGAGCGTAAAGTGTTAGATGCGCTCCGTCAGCCACTTGAATCAGGTGAAATTATTATTTCTCGTGCGAATGCGAAAGTACAATTTCCTGCCAGTTTTCAATTAATTGCGGCGATGAATCCAAGCCCGACAGGGCATTATCAAGGCACGCACAATCGCACTTCTCCGCAACAGGTGATGCGTTATTTAAATCGTTTATCAGGGCCGTTTTTAGACCGCTTTGATTTATCGATCGAAGTGCCGTTATTGCCAAAAGGCGCATTGCAAAGTAGCGATAACCGAGGGGAAACTACTGAACAGGTACGCAAGCGAGTGCTTGCAGCAAGAGCATTACAAATGGCTCGAGCGGGTAAAATTAATGCAAAATTAACCACTAAAGAAATCGAACGAGATTGTCGCTTAGATGAAAAAGATGCGTTGTTTTTGGAAAATGCACTGACTAAATTAGGGCTTTCTGTGCGTGCTTATCATCGGATTTTGAAGGTTTCACGCACGATTGCGGATCTCGCTAATGCGCCGAATATTCAACAAATCCATCTTGCTGAAGCGTTGGGCTACCGTGCAATGGATCGCCTATTACAGCGCCTGCAAGGCGAAAATTAAGGCGCTCGTTGAATTGAGCGGAGTAACTCAGCAACAAAGGCTTGTGGTTGTTCAAAATGTGCATTATGTCCTGCCTGTGCAATGAGTCGATAATTAAGCTGATGTTGCTCCGCCATATTTCTAAATTTAAGATCTCGTTCACCAATCAAAAAGCTAATCGCATATTTACTTCCTACCAGCTGAGATAAAAAATAAGGCTGTTTAGCTAAACTGGTAGCCTCCAGCATTTCAGCAATTGCAATGCCGTGATTATGTTGCCGTTTTTTGATTAAATTTGACCGCTTGTGTTGGCCTAAATTGGCAAAAACTGCTTGCTGATACCAATCATTTAACACTTCTGTGAGCGGTTGATGGCGAAATCGTTCCGCCCATTGATAATCGTTTTGCCAACGTGCTTGGCGCTCTCCTTCGGTTGCCAAGCCGATATTGGTGCCTTCAAGAATAGTGTGTTGCAGATTAGGGTTATGCGCATTCAGCGTATAGTCCAATGCTAAACGCCCACCTAATGAATAGCCCACCAAATAAAAAGGTTGCGTGCCAATATAGTGCTGAATGGTTTGATCGATCAGATCTCGTACGTCAGCAAAGTCGTGACAGTGAATCTGTGCGCTTGCACCATGCAGGGGGAGGTCAATGGTAAGCGGTCGAATTTGCGCAAAATTTTGCAAGCGGCTGAGCACCGCTTGCCAATCTTGTTGCGAACCGAGTAAGCCATGTAGGAAAACTATTGGCGTACCCGTTTCGCTATGCCATGTCGCGTGGAGCATTAGGCGATTTCCGCTTGTGAGATTTGTTTGATTAACGATTTATACAGGTTGCTACCGTCTTGTTCATTGACTTTGATTTCCACAATCGTCACACCTTTACGTCCATAAGCGAGTTTGAGTTTTGCCTTGAGATCAGCCCAAGTGAACGGGCGAATGTACTCAATGCCAAACATGGTCGCAATTGGCGCAAATTCATAGTTATGCGATAAGCGGTAGAATTGCTCTTTCGCTTTTGCTTCCACAGGCAACATATCGAAAATTGCACCGCCACTATTGTTGATCACAAATAAAATGCACGGGTGATTGATTTTGCTGAGCAAAGAAACCGAATTGAGATCGTGTAATGCAGAAATATCGCCAAGTACACCCACGGTTGGTTGTCCGCTACCTTTTGCTACGCCAGCCATGGTTGCGATTAAGCCATCAATACCGCTTGCGCCACGATTGGTATAAACGGGGTAGCCTTCAGGCAATTTGCACAGCGCATCTACTAAACGTACAAATAGGCTGTTGCCGATAAATAAATTGCCGTTGGTCGCCAACACTTCTTCAATATGGTGCGCTAATGATGCTTCGTTTAAGCTTCCACCCACTTGTTGCTCAATAAAACCCGCACAGAATTGTGATAATGCAAGCGGTTCTAATAGCCATGGTTTTTGGCGTAATGGTGGATGCACACGTAAGAAGTGGTGTGCTTTCGCCACAAAACGAGTTTGCTGATGCGCAAATGGATTGAGGTAATCGCTGTATTCATCCACTTGCCAAAATTCGCCTGTAAATGCTTCGAGGAATTTATTCACTCTTTTGCTCACGATTTGGCGACCAAACTGAATTACAATATCTGCTTGTAATAAGCGTTGATGTACGGTTTTGTTGGAAAGCCAAATATCAGCGTATGGCAGGCTTGCATCTACACAAGATTGCACATCGGTGAGTAAACACCAACCGAGCGTATCTGCCCACGCTTTGATCCCAATACCTTGCTCGACAGGCAATTTGCCAACCACAATCACGCCACGTTTGGTGCGCCAATAATCCCAATTCTCGTGCATTGACACTTCACTTTGAATAGTTTGGCTGTTGATCCATTTTGCTTGGGAATTAATCAACCAACTTTGAATGGGTTTTAGCCATGGGTGTGTGCTAATGCTATTTTCATCCGCTTCATAGAGTGGCTCTGCAAACGGAGCATTGATATGAACTACGCCACCTTGCTGGCTTTGGGTTACGCACGCTTGCTCAATAGTTGCGACTAACCAACTCGCATTATAATGCTCGGCTGGTTTTGGTAAGTTGACGCTTGCCACAGGATAATTGGCGAAAATGCCTTGTTGGGCAATTGCTTGATTTGCGCCGCAGCCAATGAGTTCTGGTGGGCGATCTGCTGAAAGTACGATCAATTTATGATGAGCGATACTTGCTTCAATTACTGCAGGGTAAAGATTTGCCACGGCAGTGCCAGAGGTCACAATAATCGCAACAGGATAGTTTGTAGCTTTAGCAATCCCTAATGCAAAAAAGCCTAAGCCACGTTCATCAAAATGGCTATGGCATTGCGCTTGTTGGTTTTGTTGTAATTGCAGAGCCTCAAGAGTTAATGGCGTTGAACGTGAGCCTGGTGCAATACAAAAATGCTTCACGCCATAACGTAGTAAAGCGTTCACAATCACTTTTGCCCAAGAGCGGTTAAAGGTGCTTACTGTCATATCTCTTCTCTATGCTTTATAACTGGTTTAATTTTCATAAAATGATGGAATTGTAGCAAAATTTGCAAAAAATAGGTGGAAAATAACCGCTTGTTAGGCATTTTATTTCATTCGCCGTTTACGTTTAAAAAGGTATGCGCAAAATTAATGAGAAGTACTTCACATATTTTAAACATTATGAATGAAAATTGCTCCATTAAACTTATAATAAATGGTGCATTTATTCATAATGGTAATGTTATTTGGAGAAATAATGTCAAATCAACTGATTTAGCTTCATAGAAGTTAAATAAATTCAAGGAGTTTATATGGCAAAGTTATCTCGTGAGGAAATTTTAAGTACGATTCAAAACGGTTTAATTGCTTCGTGTCAGCCTGTTGATGACGGCCCGATGGACAAACCAGAGATCGTGGCTGCGATGGCACAGGCTTCGCTTATCGGGGGGGCTGCAGGGCTACGCATTGAAGGTGTGGATAATTTAACAGCTACTCGTCCGACTGTTAATGCGCCGATTATTGCAATTGTAAAACGGGATTTATCCGATAGTCCAATACGTATCACACCATTTTTACAAGATATTGAAGATTTAGTCACAGCGGGTGCGGATATTATTGCGGTAGATGGAACAGATCGTGTTCGTCCTGTGGCAGTTGAAACAGCGCTAAAACGTATTCATGAATTAGGTTGTTTAGCAATGGCGGACTGCTCTACGCTAGCAGAGGGGTTATATTGCCAGCAGCTCGGTTTTGATATTATCGGTAGCACAATGTCGGGTTATACGGGAGGCAAAGTACCTCAAGAGCCTGATTATCAACTGGTGAAAGACTTAAAAGCTGCGGGCTGTTTTGTGATGGCAGAAGGGCGTTATAACTCGCCAGAATTGGCAAAAACTGCAATTGAAATCGGCGCTAATTGTGTCACAGTGGGTTCGGCTTTAACACGGTTAGAGCATATTGTCGGCTGGTTTGCTGATGCGATTAAAACGGCAAAAGTTTAGGAGGCGATTATGCGTTGTTTAGCATTAGATATTGGTGGAACTAAAATTGCTTCGGCATTGGTTGAAAATAGTGTGATTTCGCAACGACAACAAATCAGCACACCGCAACAAACTGTAGCGGAAGCGATGCACCAAACGTTAGCGACTATTTTGCAACAGTATCAAGGGCAGTTTGATGCGGTTTCAGTGGCTTCGACGGGTATTATCAATAATGGAGTTTTAACGGCACTAAATCCGAAAAATTTAGGTGGGTTAGCTTTCTTTCCGCTCCAAGAAAGTATTGCGCAGCATACGGATAAACCGATTTTCTTGCTAAATGACGTACAAGCGGCAGCTTGTGCCGAGTATCAACATCAAGATAAACAAGTAATCGAAAATTTTGTATTTATTACCGTTTCAACAGGAGTTGGTGGTGGCATTATTCAAAACGGTAAATTGCTTACCCAACCGCATGGTGTAGCGGGACACATTGGACATACCTTAGCCGATCCGAATGGTGCTATTTGTGGTTGTGGTCGCCGTGGGTGCGTTGAAGCGGTTGCATCAGGACGAGCAATCGAAGCCATTTCAAGCCAATGGGCGGAGCCTTGTACCCCAAAACAAGTGTTTGAACAATTCCGAGCGGGTAAAGTACAAGCGGTCGAATTAGTCGAAAAATCTGCAAAAGCTATTGCGAATTTAGTGGCGGATTTAACCATTGGTTTAGACACGCAAAAAGTGGTGATTGGTGGCAGTGTCGGATTGGCAGAAGGTTATTTACCGCTAGTACAAAAGTATTTAGCTGAAATGCCTCATTTTTACCATTGTGAATTAGAAGCGGCAAAATATGGCGCTGATGCTGGATTAATTGGTGCGGCTGCGTGGGCAGAACAACATTATTAGTTAAATAAGGAACATTATATGAAGAATTTAACGGGTATTTTTAGTGCGTTACTTGTAGCATTTAATCAAGACGGATCGATTAATGAGAAGGGGTTACGCCAAATCATTCGCCATAATATCGACAAAATGAAAGTAGACGGTTTATATGTTGGTGGTTCAACTGGCGAAAACTTTATGCTTTCCATCGTAGAGAAAAAAGAAATTTTCCGCATTGCAAAAGATGAAGCGAGAGATCAAATCGCATTAATTGCTCAAGTTGGCAGTGTCAATTTACAAGAAGCGGTCGAATTAGGTAAATATGCAACTGAATTAGGTTATGATAGTTTATCGGCGGTAACACCATTCTATTACAAATTCAGTTTTGCGGAAATCAAACATTATTACGACACCATTATTGCGGAAACAGGTAATAATATGATTGTGTACTCAATTCCATTCTTAACTGGTGTGAATATCGGTGTTGAACAGTTTGGCGAATTGTATAAAAATCCGAAAATCTTAGGCGTAAAATTTACTGCAGGTGATTTCTATTTATTAGAACGTTTGAAAAAAGCCTATCCAAATCATTTAATCTGGGCAGGCTTTGATGAAATGTTACTACCAGCAGTTGCGCTTGGTGTGGATGGTGCAATCGGTTCGACCTTTAACGTAAATGCCCCGCGAGCTCGTCAAATTTTTGAATTGACTAAACAAGGTAAATTAGCGGAAGCATTAGCAGTGCAACACGTTACTAATGATCTGATTGAAGGTATTTTGGCAAATGGTTTATATCTTACAATTAAAGAATTACTCAAATTACAAGGCGTGGAGGCGGGTTATTGTCGTGAGCCGATGACTGCAAAAGCAACCGAGAAACAACTTGAAGTAGCAACAGCACTTTATGCAAAATTTTTATAAAATTTGACCGTTTGTCATACATATATAACAACAATAATTAGGAAATATTATGCGTCTTATCCCCCTACAAACCAGTGAACAAGTGAGTCGTTGGGCGGCTCGTTATATTGTGGATAGAATTAACCAATTTCAACCAACAGCTGATCGTCCTTTTGTATTGGGCCTACCAACAGGCGGTACGCCGCTACAAACCTATCGAGAGCTACTGCGCTTATACCAAGCGGGCGAAGTGAGCTTTAAGCATGTGGTGACTTTTAATATGGATGAATATGTGGGCTTGCCAGAAGATCACCCCGAAAGTTACCATTCCTTTATGCACCGTCATTTCTTCGATCATATCGATATTCAACCGCAAAATATCAATATGTTGAATGGCAATACCGATGATCATGAAGCAGAGTGCTGGCGTTATGAACAGAAAATTAAATCATACGGCAAAATCCATTTATTTATGGGTGGCGTTGGGGTAGATGGGCATATTGCTTTTAATGAACCTGCTTCGTCTTTGCGCTCTCGCACTCGCATCAAAACCCTTACCGAAGATACTTTAATCGCCAACTCTCGCTTTTTTGATCACGATGTTAATAAAGTGCCGAAATATGCGCTTACGATTGGCGTGGCAACCTTGTTAGATGCGGAAGAAGTGATGTTATTGATTACGGGCTATAACAAAGCCCTTGCTTTACAGGCTTGTGTGGAAGGTGCGGTAAATCATTTATGGACAGTTAGCGCCTTACAATTACATGAACGGGGCATCGTAGTGTGTGATGAACCTGCCACTCAAGAACTGAAAGTCAAAACCGTGAAATATTTTACCCAACTTGAAGCAAATGCGATTCAAAGCGTGTTGTAAGTTTTAAGGTCTGTTACACTATAAACAGACCTTTTCCTTTGGAGAAAATAATGAAATATGCTTTCACTAACAGTGTGATTTATACCGCTAAAGCCGTGTTATACGGACATGCGGTGATTATTGAAAATGATAAAATTCAAGCTCTTTTACCCGAAGCACAACTTGCCGATGATATACAACGTATTGACTTAAAAGGGCATAATTTAACGGCTGGTTTTATTGATTTGCAATTGAATGGTTGTGGCGGGGTAATGGTAAATAGTGAACCGACAGTTCACACTTTTGAAATTATGCAACAAACCAATTTGCGCGCTGGCACTACTAGTTACTTACCAACCTTTATCACTGCATCAGACGAGGGAATGAAACAGGTTGTTGGTGCAATGCGGGAGTATTTGCAGAAATATCAAAATCAAGCACTCGGTTTGCACTTAGAAGGGCCTTATCTCAGCCTCGAGAAAAAAGGCGTGCATCGTGCCGAATATGTGCGTGAAATCACCCCAGAAATGCAACAATTTTTATGCGATAACGCTGATGTAATTACTAAAATTACGTTAGCCGCCGAGAACCCAACCGCAAAAGCGATTCCTGATTTTGTGAAAAGTGGCATTATCGTATCCATTGGACATTCAAATGCGACTTACGAAGTTGCGAAACAAGCGTTTGCGAGTGGTGCAACCTTTGCCACCCATTTGCATAATGCAATGTCGCCAATTAGTTCAGGACGCGCAATGGGCGTAGTTGGCGCGGTGTTAGACAGCGATGAGGTTTATACAGGCGTGATTGTGGACGGCTTACACGTCGAATTTGGCAATGTCAAAATTGCGCATCGTGTGAAAGGCAATAAGTTATGTATCGTGACTGATGCCACGGCAGCGGCAGGGGCGGATATTGACCAGTTTGATTTTGTTGGCACTACTGTCTATGTACGTGATGGCAAATGTTATGACGCTAACGGTACGCTTGGTGGCGCATCAATTACGATGATCGAATCAGTTAAAAATGCGGTGCAAGAAGTGGGCATTCCACTCGATGAAACGCTTAGAATGTGTAGTTACTACCCAGCAATAGCGATAGGTGTGGATGATCGTTTAGGCTCAATCGAAGTGGGCAAAATTGCCAATTTAACCGTATTTACCAACCGTTTTGAAGTGGTTGGTTGTGCGGTAAATGGTGAGTGGACAGCGTTTTAAGTATCTACAAGCGGTTGGATTTCGGCTGGAATTTGCAGAATTTAGTGAGAATTCAACCGCTTGTATTTAATCACTATCGCAATCAAATCTCCCCTAACCCCTCTTTTCTAAAGAGGGGATTTCCGTTAAATATTAACAAGTTATGAAATTTTGACTACTTATGGTTAGGAAACAGAATAGAGCCACAAAGTGGCTCAGTAGGCTTGCAGATCCTTGTAACGGCTCGTGCGAGGGGTGGCTAAATGGAACTACAACGCTGCAAATGCTTTATCGGCAGCAGCGAGGGTAGCTTGAATATCTTCATCACTGTGTGCCAGAGACATAAAGCCAGCCTCAAATGCAGATGGTGCAAGATATACACCTTGTTCTAACATTAAATGGAAGAAACGGTTGAATTTTGCCGCATCGCATTTCATCACATCTTGGAAATTATTGATTTCTGTTTGTTCGGTAAAGAATAAACCGAACATACCGCCCACATATTGCACGGTTAGCGGTACGTTGTGTTTATCTGCTAATGCTTTAAAGCCTTCTGCTAAGGTTTTAGTTTGGACAGCAAGTTTTTCTTCATTACCTGCCTTGGATAATTCGGTTAAACAGGCTAAACCTGCCGCCATCGCAATCGGGTTGCCTGAAAGAGTACCCGCTTGATATACAGGCCCTGTTGGAGCAATGTATTCCATAATTTCTTTTTTACCGCCAAATGCACCTACAGGCATACCACCACCAATAATTTTACCCAGTGTGGTTAAATCTGGTTTGACATTGTAATAGGCTTGCGCCCCGCCTAATGCCACACGGAAACCAGTCATTACTTCATCAATAATAAATACCGCACCATATTGATCACATAAAGCACGTAAACCTTTTAAGAAATCATTTTGGGGCGGAATACAGTTCATATTACCTGCGACTGGTTCAACGATTAAACAAGCAATTTCATTTGGATATTGTGCAAAAGCAGCTTTTACCGAATCTAAATCGTTATAAGTGCAAGTCAATGTGTGTTTAGCAAAATCAGCAGGTACACCTGGGCCACTTGGCTGACCAAGTGTTAAGGCACCAGAGCCTGCTTTTACTAATAGAGAATCTGAATGACCATGGTAGCAACCTTCAAATTTAATGATTTTGTCACGCCCTGTATAACCACGTGCTAAGCGAATCGCCGACATGGTTGCTTCCGTACCTGAGCTAACCATACGCACTAGCTCAATAGACGGAACTAATTTGGTGACTAATTCTGCTAAAGTAATTTCGCTTTCAGTTGGTGCACCGAAGCTTAAACCGTTTGGTACGGCTTTCAATACAGCATCAATAATTGCTGGATGATTATGACCTAACACCATCGGCCCCCAAGAACCGACGTAATCAATATATCTTTTACCATCTGAATCGGTAATATAAGCGCCTTCCGCCTTTTGGATAAATACAGGTGTTCCGCCAACACCTTTAAAAGCACGTACTGGCGAATTTACCCCACCAGGGATCACTTTTTGAGCTTGTTCAAATAGTTGTTCAGATCTAGACATAAAAGATTCCTTAAATTGAAATTAGGCATAAATTTTGCAAAAAATTGAGAAAAAATCACCGCTTACCCATTTTTTTATGTCACAAAGAGCGAGGGTGATCCTATTGATTTTATTTTATAAAAAAAAGCGCAAATAACCTAAAAAAATTTGAGAGTCTGTCCCTTTATGATATTCTGCACGCATTTTTATACATTTATTTTGAGGGAGTAAACCCGTTATGTGGCTTACTTTTATTGCCGTTTTTATTGTCTCATTCGCAAGCCTGATTTTTATGCGTCCAGTGGCGGAAAAAATCGGTTTGGTGGATAAACCTAACTACCGTAAGCGTCATCAGGGGCTTATTCCATTAATCGGCGGTATCGCTTTATTTTTAGGCAATCTCACCTTCTATTTTATGGAATGGCAAGATATGCGCCTGCCGTGGCTTTATTTAACCGCCGTGACTTCTTTGCTGATTATTGGGGTGTTGGATGACCGTTTTGATGTTAGCCCGTTTATTAGAGCCATTATTCAAGCCACATTAGCAGGGCTTATGATTTACAACGGGCTTTCTTTAGATAGTCTAGGGCAAGTGATTGCGCCGTTTAGTATTGAGCTTGGCGTGTTAGGTGTGGTTGTCACCGTGCTTGTTACGATAGGTGTGATTAATGCGTTTAATATGGTGGACGGTATTGATGGCTTATTAGCAGGGCTGTCTAGTGCAAGTTTTGCGGGAATTGGTGTGCTAATGTTGCTCGATGAGCAATATACGCTCGCTTATTGGTGCTTTGCCATTATCGTGGTGCTGATTCCGTATGCGCTGTTTAACCTCAGTGTATTTGGTGCGAAATGGAAAGTATTTATGGGCGATTCGGGCAGTACCCTAATCGGCTTTACCATTATTTGGATTTTATTGCTGAGTACCCAAGGGCAGGGACATACGATTAGCCCAATTACAGGTTTATGGCTGATTGCGGTGCCGTTAATTGATATGGTAGCGGTGATTATTCGCCGTCTGAAAAAAGGTAAAAGTCCGTTCAGACCAGACCGCTTGCACTTACATCATTTAATGATGCGTGCAGGTTTAAGCTCTCGTCAGGCGTTAGCGGTAATTACGTTTGGGGCAGCAATTTGCTCTACCATTGGTGTATTAGGTGAATATTACTATTGGAACCAATGGGTGATGACCATCGGTTTTATTGTATTATTCTTTATCTATGCTTATTCAATTACCCATGCATGGCGTGTTACTCGCTTTATTCGCCGTATGAAACGCAGAGCGAAAAGAAAATTAAGAATTGAGTCATAAGGTTTTGTTATGCAAGCACGATTAGAACAACCCACTTCATTAATTAAACGTGTTGCTCAAAGCGCTGTTACGCTCGTTTTAACTAGTGCGATTGGCGCGGGTATTGCGTTTGGATTAGCACAGCTTAAAACGCCTACTTGGAAAGCCGTGGCGCAATTTGATCAGCCAACTGTGCTAGAACTTGGCAATTATTATGCGCTGTTTTCCACCTATAATTTTGTAAATGGTGGTGATAACGTGACTTATCAGGTAGTAAAAGATGATAAGAGTGAGTTGACATTGACACCAAGTGTGTCACAAACCTCAGAAGAGAGGGTAACACAAAATGTGTACGCCGAGTTTAAACGCAATCTAAGCTCATTAGATTTGTTAGTGAATTTTCTGGCGCAGACAGAAGTGGTGAAATTAAAAGCACAACTGGAAAATCAGCCGATTGCAGTTATGGCGCAACAAATGGCAAAACAATTTGTGTTTGAAAATGGCTCAAGACTTCAATCTGTAGATCGTTTAAGTGTGGTGTCAACCAATCCAGAAGAAGCACAACAACTACTGAGCCAATTTATTGAATTTGCTAATCAGCAGACAAAGCGAGCCTTGAATGCGGAGCTGATTGCTAAATGGAAAGTTCTCTTTCAACAGGTAAAAAATGCGGCTGAAATTAAATTAGGTGCAACTCAACAAGGCAACCAAATTGCAGCGCAAGACTGGAATGGCAAACTGGCTTTAATGCGCTCGGTGCAGCCGTTAGATGATAAATTAAAGGCATTTCGCTGGCTCACATCGCCAACAGCGCCTCTCTTTCCAGCTTCGCCAAATCAGTCACTGTGGCTGACGATTGGCGGATTGAGTGGGTTACTATTCGGTATTATGCTAGTTTCGTTTTCAGGTTTATTGAGCAGAAAGCAACGTAATGACCAAAAAAATTAATGTATTAACCATTTTTGGTACACGCCCAGAGGCGATCAAAATGGCTCCGCTAGCGAAGATGCTAGCGGATGATCCGCATTTTAATGCGAAAGTTTGTGTGACTGGACAGCATCGAGAAATGTTGGATCAAGTGTTAAGTTTATTTGAAATTCAGCCTGATTTTGATTTGAATATCATGAAATTAGGGCAAGACCTTACCGATATTACTCTTCGTATTTTGCAAGAATTGAAAGCAGTATTTGCAAATTATCGTCCAGATATTGTGTTGGTTCATGGCGATACGACGACGACATTTGCTGCTACGCTCGCTTGTTATTATCACCAAATTCCTGTTGGACATGTAGAAGCGGGTCTGAGAACAGGCAATCTCTATTCACCTTTTCCCGAAGAGGGCAATCGTTTATTAACAAGTGTGATTGCGCACTATCATTTTGCGCCGACGCAAGAAGCGAAAGCTAACTTATTGCAAGAGTTAAAAGCCGAGCAAACGATTTGGGTTACGGGCAATACGGTGATTGATGCACTGTTAGGCGTGTTGCAAAAAATTGGCAATAATGCACCGCTTGCAGCTCAATTAGCAGGGCAATATCCATTTTTGGATCATCGTAAAAAAATGCTGTTGGTAACAGGGCATCGTCGTGAAAGTTTCGGGCAAGGTTTTGAGCGTATTTGCCAAGCATTGGTGGCGATTGCACAACGTCATCCAGAGGTGCAAATTGTATACCCAGTTCATTTAAACCCTAATGTGTATGAACCTGTCACCCGTTTATTAGCAGGGATCGACAATATCTTTTTGATTGAACCGCAAGATTATTTACCTTTTGTATACTTAATGGATCGTTCTTATCTGATTTTAACCGATTCAGGCGGTATTCAAGAGGAAGCGCCAGCGCTAGGCAAACCCGTGTTAGTCATGCGTGAAACAACCGAACGTCCAGAAGCAATTCAAGCTGGTACGGTGCGTTTGGTCGGTACCGATAGCGAAAAAATCATTGCTGAGGTAGAGCGTTTACTCGAGGATGAATACGCATACCAAAGTATGGCGCAGGCGCACAATCCTTATGGCGATGGCAAAGCGTGCCAGCGCATTGTTAATGCGATTAAACAAACGTTTTATTGATAGGCTTTGCAAACGCAAAGCTTTTTATCACCGCTTTAAACGGTGATTTTCGGAAACAAGCAAATGACAACATTTAACACCATTTCAGTAATTGGTTTAGGTTATATCGGACTACCTACGGCAACGGCTTTTGCCAGCGCGGGCTGTCGGGTATTAGGGGTGGATATTAATGCCGAAACGGTTCATACGATTAACCAAGGCAAAATCCATATTATTGAGCTTGATTTAGAGCAAGCTGTGCAACAAGCGGTCGCAAAAGGTCTGCTTTTTGCAAGTGTCTCGGTTCAACCTGCCGATGCCTTTCTGATTGCGGTGCCTACCCCATTTCAACATCACTATCAGCCTGATTTAAGTTACATTGAAGCGGCGGCTCAGGCGATTGCCCCCCATTTGCAAGCGGGAAATTTAGTGATTTTAGAGTCTACTTCGCCAGTTGGTACTACCGAAAAACTTGAGCAATGGCTGAAACAACGACGCCCAGATTTAACGTTTCCAACTGAAATGGGAAACGCATCAGATATTCGCATGGCCTATTGCCCAGAACGAGTGCTACCTGGCAAAGTGATGATCGAGTTATTCCAAAATGATCGTGTGATCGGCGGGTTAAGTGAAAAATGTGCGCAACAAGCGGTCGAGTTATATCAACTTTTTGTAAAAGGCGAATGTATCCAAACTCATGCCAGAACCGCAGAAATGTGCAAACTCACAGAAAATAGCTTCCGTGATGTGAATATCGCTTTTGCCAATGAGCTATCCATGATTTGCGATAAATTGCAAATTAGTGTCTGGGAATTAATTGCACTTGCCAATCGTCACCCTCGAGTAAATATTTTGCAACCTGGCGCTGGTGTTGGTGGGCATTGTATTGCCGTGGATCCTTGGTTTATTGTGTCGCAAGCACCAGAGCAAGCACGTTTGATTCGCACAGCTCGGGAAGTGAATGATAGCAAACCACATTGGGTGATCGATAAGGTAAAAACAGCGCTAGCTGATTGTGTTACCGTTAAGAATTGCGCACCGAATCAGGTCAATATCGCTTGCTTAGGCTTAGCGTTTAAACCTGATATTGATGATTTGCGTGAAAGCCCAGCGGTCGAAATTACTCAACATATTGCAAATTGGCACGCAGGAAAAGTGTTGGCAGTGGAACCGAATATAAGCGCTTTACCCGCACAATTAGCCGATAAAGTTGAGCTAGTCAGCTTTGAGCAAGCGTTAAAGCAAGCGGATATTTTAGTATTATTAGTTGATCACCAATCATTCAAAGCCGTATCAGCAGAGGTGATCAGCCAACATTGGTTGGTTGATAGTAGAGGCGTGTGGATCAAATAATGCAATATGAGATAGCACCTAATCGCTGGTTATCCGATTTTTTCGGGCGAGAAATTCGAGAAGTAAAAGTGCAAGTGCAAAATGTAGAGCAAATTCAGGCGCTACAAACTCAAGGTTTTCAGTTTGTTGAGGGGGAGTTGGATTTTGGTTTAGCACTGGTAAATTACCAGCCAAAAATGACCGCTTGTAAGCCAGCGACTGAGGCGGATATTAGCGAGTTAGAATCCCTGTTCGGTAATGCTTTCCCAATGAGCCGTTTTCGTGCACCGTGGTTTTCTCGTGCTGAAAATCAGCGTTTTTATCAAACATGGATTCGCAATGCTGTGCGTGCAGAATTTGATGATATTTGCTTCTTACTCAGAGCAACAAGCGGTCAAATTCAGGGTGCAATTAGCGTGCGAGTGCGAGATAAACAAGCTCGAGTTGGGCTGCTGGCGGTCGCACCCGCATTTCAGCGTCAAGGTGTGGCGTATCAATTGTTACAAGCGGCTATCGGCTGGGCACAACAACAGGGTGCAATCAGTCTTTCAATTGCGACCCAAACAAGCAATTTAAACGCTATTCGTTTATATCAAAAATTAGGCGCTTCGTTACAACAGGCGAGCTATTGGTTTTATTTAAACAAATATGATGAATTATGATTCCATTTAATAAACCACCAGTTACAGGTCATGAGTTGGCGTTTCTACAGCAGGCAATCAATAGTGGCAAATTATCTGGTGATAGCGATTACACCAAACAATGCGAGCGTTGGTTTGAGCAACAGTTTGGCACATGCAAAGCGTTGCTGACTCCTTCGTGTACTGCCTCACTGGAAATGGCAGCGATTTTGTTGAATATTCAGGCAGGCGATGAAGTCATTATGCCAAGCTATACCTTTGTTTCCACGGCAAATGCGTTTGCTTTGCGTGGAGCGAAAATCGTGTTTGTTGATATTCGCCCTGATACGATGAATATTGATGAAACAAAAATTGAAGCGGCGATCACCCCCAAAACCAAAGCAATTGTGCCTGTGCATTATGCAGGGGTGGCTTGCGAGATGGATAGCATTATGGCGATTGCCGAAAAGCACCAGTTGTATGTGGTGGAAGATGCGGCACAGGCGGTGATGGCATTTTATAAAGGTAAAGCGCTTGGTACGATTGGGCATTTGGGTTGTTATAGCTTTCATGAAACCAAAAATTATAGCTCGGGCGGTGAAGGCGGGGCGATTCTGATTAATGATATTCAGTTAGTTGAGCGAGCGGAAATCGTGCGTGAGAAAGGCACGAATCGAAGCCAGTTTTTCCGTGGGCAAGTGGATAAATATACGTGGCGTGATATTGGTTCGAGCTTTTTGATGTCTGATTTACAAGCGGCTTATTTAGCCGCACAGCTAGAAATGGCAGAGCAAATTAATCAGCGTCGTTTAGCCATTTGGCAACAATATTTTGAGGCTTTTTCCCCGTTTGCACAGCGGATTCAATTACCACAACAGCCTGTAGAATGTCAGCATAATGCGCATATGTTTTATCTTAAATTTAAAGATTTAGCTGAACGAAGCGCTTTTATTGATTGGATGAAACAGAAAGATATTTTGGCAGTATTTCATTATATTCCGCTTCACTCAAGTCCAGCGGGGCAAAAACTTGGTCAATTTTGTGGTGTAGATCAGTACACCAGTTTGGAAAGCGAACGTTTAGTACGCTTACCTTTATTTTATAATATGTCGGAAGCAGAAGTGCGCCTTGTGATTGAGGCGGTATTGGAATTTCTTCATCAATGAAATCGTTAAGTAACACAACATTTTGGACTGCAATCTCTACACTTTTTAAAATTGTAGTTGGGCTATTGCTGGTCAAATTATTCGCATTGCAATTTGGTACAGCAGGGTTAGGCCAGGTCGCCAATTTTATGACGTTGATTACCGTGCTAGGCGTATTTGCGGGAGCAGGGATTTTTAATGGTGTAACCAAATATGTGGCAGAATTTGAACATCAGCCTGAAAATTTGACCGCTTTGTTCTCTACCGCTAATCGTATTATTGTGCTGTTTTCGGGCGTGCTGGCACTGGTTTTCTTGCTCTGTTCCGCACAGATTAGCCAATGGCTATTTTATTCACAAGATTATCAAACGGTGGTAATTGCTACGGGGATTGCTCAGTTTGGGATCGCCAATAGTAATTATTTTCTCGCCATCTTAAAGGGCTATCGTAACGTTAAAGCGACGGCGATGAGCGTGATAATTGGCTCATTGTTAGGCTTGAGCGTGTTTCTGATTGGCTTATACGGCTGTGGCTACCATGGCGCTTTGGTTGGCTTGGTGGTAATGCCTGCTTTGGTTTTTCTGCCTGCGCGTTATTTTCTTCATCGACAATTACAAGCGGTCAAATTTGGGAGAAATTTTGCCTTTTCGTCTGAACATGCCAAAAAGTTGTTTAAATTTAGTATAATGGTGTTTATTACAGCGCTCACTTTGCCTGTTGCGTATGTACTAATGCGTGATTTGTTGGTGCAATATCATTCGTTAGAAGCGGTTGGATTATGGCAGGGAGTTAGCAAAATTTCAGATGCTTATTTGCAATTTATTACCGCTGCTTTTTCGGTTTATTTATTGCCAACCTTTGCGAGATTAAACGCAAAAGCACCACTGCAACAAGAAGTAGTTAAAGCGTTAAAATTTGTAGGTGTGGCAGCGCTATTAGCGGGCGTGACAATTTTCTCGCTAAAACATTGGATTATCTTATTGCTATATAGCAAAGATTTTTTAGCCATGGAATCCCTATTCCTCTGGCAATTGTTAGGCGATACTTGCAAAGTGCTGGCTTATGTTTTTGGCTATTTGATCGTGGCAAAAGCCTCGTTAAAACTTTATGCGGTCGCTGAAATTTTACAGCTTGGGTTATTGGTGGGAATAGGACATTTATTTATTCCACATTATGGCGCACAAGGTGCAGTACAGGCTTATTTTGCGACCTATTTGGTCTATTTATTATTGTGTGTCGCAGGTTTTAAATATTATCTGAAACATTCAAACTAACCTTAAAAATAATAAAAGCCCTCGGGACTTCCTGTCGTGAGGGCTTAATTTTCACAATACTTACTAATGATTGAGAAACGATTAGACAGAGATACTCACATTTTCTTTCACTCGGCAGCTACAAGCTAACACATAGCCTTGCGCAATTTCTTCCTCAGTTAAATCACCTGTATTCACCACTTCGTATTCACCGCCTGTAACTTTAGTTTTGCATAAGCCACATAAACCTGTACGACAGCCTGAAACCACAGGTTGCTCTTGTGCTTCCAGGGCTGCTAATAACGTCATGCCTACAGGCACTTCTGCGGTAATTTGTTTTGCACCGTTAATCGTTAACGTCGTTTTCTTATCTGAGCTGATTTCGCCCGCTAATGCGGTATTGAAGAAAGCTTCGGTAAAGAAACGATCTTCGCTTACCCCTAATTCAGTTACGATATTTTTTAACGTTGCCATATAGGCTTCAGGGCCACAAGTCATTACCGTGTAATCAGTGATATTTGGTACAGCATTTTTGATAATTTCTGCTGAAATTCGACCGCTGGCAAAGCCTTCGCGCGCATCTACTGAGGCATTAAACACTAAATTTAAGTGAGGATATTTCGCTTTTAGTTCCGCCCATTCGGCTTTAAAGATTACATCTTCTGGTGAGTGTACGCTGTGGATCACCGTTACGTTAGTTTCTGGGCGGTTTGCTAATAACCAGCGAGTCATTGACATAATCGGTGTTACGCCACTGCCTGCGCCAACTAATAAATAGTTGTTAGCCTGCACTTGTTGGCAAGAAAATTCGCCCATTGGGTTTGAAAACCACACTTGATCGCCCACTTTCACTTCGTTATTTAACCAAGTTGAGCCAACCCCGCCTTCAATTTCACGCACAGTAATCGACACAAAACAGCTTTCGCCTGGCGTAGAAGAGAGTGAATAAGCACGAGTGATATGTGGTGTATTTTTAATGCTCACTAACGCATATTGCCCTGCTTGATATGGATAGAAATCTTGAGCGATAAAGTTAATGGTTTTTACATGCGGAGCTTCTTGTACGATTGAATAAACTTGTAATTCATTAATACAGAGCGGGTTTTTATTGGTATTTGCCATTTTTGTCTTCTCTATTTTCGTTACATAGGGTGCGTTAGCAAATGCACCCTACGATTGGTTATTTATTGATGATATGACCGAAATCTTGTTCTGGGGTGGTTAAACCGCTTAAACCAAATTTTTCGTGTAATAAATTCATCACATTATCATTTAAGAACGCAGGTTTGCTTGGACCTGAATACACATTTTTCACGCCAAGTGCTAACGACGTTAATAACACGATAATCGCTTTTTGTTCGAACCAAGAAAGCACGATAGAAAGTGGTAATTCATTTAAACCAATACCCAATTTTTGCGAAAGGGTAACCGCTAACATAATGGCTGAATACGTATCGTTACATTGACCTGCATCTAATAAACGTGGCAAGCCACCATCAATGGTACCGAAATCTAATTTATTAAAACGGTATTTACCACAGCCTAAAGTCAGTACCGCAGTATCTTTCGGTAATGCATAAGCTAAATCCGTATAGTAATGACGCTCTTCTTTATCGCCATCACAACCTCCAATCAAAAATACGTGGCTTAATTTACCTGCTTTAACTAAATCAATCACCGCATCTGATGCGTCAATTAAGGTTTTACGACCGAAGCCCACCGTGATGTAGTGTTCTAATTCGGTGTATGGGAAGCCTTCACAAGCTAATGCTTTTTCGATCACGGGGCTAAAGTCGTGATCTTCTAAGTGTGTTACACCTGGCCAGCCTACAATGTTACGTGTGAAGATACGATCTGCATAATCACCCACATTTGGATCGATTAAGCAGTTTGAAGTCATCACGATCGCACCCGGGAAGCGGGCAAATTCTTTTTGCTGATTTTGCCAGCCCGAACCAAAGTTACCGACCAAGTGTTTATATTTTTTCAGTTCTGGGTAGCCGTGTGCAGGTAACATTTCGCCGTGAGTGTAAATGTTAATACCTTTGCCTTCGGTTTGTTCAAGTAACTCTTTTAAGTCTTTTAAATCGTGGCCAGAAATCAGAATACATTTGCCTTTTACGGGGCGAATATTTACAGAAGCAGGCACTGGATTGCCGAAGTGTTCTGTCTCACCCGCATCAAGCATTGCCATCACTTTGAAGTTCATTGAACCGATCGCTAACGCTTTTTCAAGTAATTCGTTTAAGTCGCTCGGTTTCGTTCCTAACCAAGACATAAAGCCGTGATATTCTACGTATAAATCGTTATCGAATTTTCCTAACACATAAGCGTGTTCTAAATACGCTGCTGCGCCTTTTAAGCCGTAAAGGGCTAATAGACGTACACCGTGTACTTCTTCGCCGATTTCCGCACGGTCGGTATCTAATGCAAATTGTTTCGCTTGTTCTGCTAATTGATCAATTGAAATACCAGTTAATTCAATATGTGCTAAGGGGTGGTTTAGTGTTGGATTGGGCTCAACTTCGCTGATCGCTTTGATTAAATTGTTACGGTAAATAATTGCTTGCTGTGCGTAGCCTACAATACGAGCCGAATCAAAGTTTACGTTGGTAAGTGTCGCGAAGAACGCGCGAGGCGCAAAAGCATCTGCTTCGTGATGAATAATGCCGTGCTCACGCGCTTTTAACGCCCATGCGGACAGGCTGTGTAATGTTGCAATAAGTAAGTCTTGTAGATCTGAGGTTTCAGCCGTTTTACCACACATACCTTGACCGAAACTACAGCCGTTCCCCACTGGGGTTACCATGGTTTGTTCACATTGAACGCAGTACATAAAATCACTCCAAACTGATTATTAAAAATAAATAACCTACTAAAATAGTAGGAAATAATTGCTTAAATCATAGCGATAACCAAAACGGATAAAAAGCGGAAAATTTTGAAAAATGATAGGAATTTGATCTAGTCGTACTTTGCTACTTCTAACGGGGTATAAGAGGATTTTAGTGAGAATTATTGCTAATTTTAATTGCAAAATTTTGCTGATTTTTGACTGCTTATTTGGCTTCTTTTAGGCGTGATGATAAACTTTTAAGCGTTAATTTATTTTTAGAAAGCGCTTTATGAAACCAATTTATCATATTTTAGGCTCAAATATTTTGTATCATAATCAAACACTATTGAGCTTTTTCCAACAAGAATTATTACCGCATTTACAAGCTCAACAACACTATTTTTATGTTGTAGGGGCGCCGTCGCTAGTTGAAGATTATCCCGCATTAGCGCTTAGCTGTTTTGAGAGTAAAAACGCCATTGCGCAAGCGGTCGTATGCAAAGCAAGAGCCGATCAGCGGGCGCAGTTTATTTTACACGGTCAGTATAATTTTCCTCTTTGGTTGGCAATTTTAACGGGAAATCTGCCTGCGTCTCGTTGCTATTGGCATATTTGGGGAGCGGATTTATATGAAGAATCATCAGCGTGGCAGTTTAAATTGCTTTACCCGCTACGCCGAATGGCGCAAAACAAATTGCCCGTATTATGGGGAACCAAAGGCGATCTTGCGTTCGCACATCAAAAGTTAAAGCGCAATCATTCACGCGATAGTCTATTATATTTTCCAACGAAAATGCCAAAGGTGGCGCCTTTACTTACACCGAAAACGCAAGGTGAACATCTAACGATATTGCTCGGTAATTCGGGAGATCGCTCAAATCGCCATTTGGAAGCACTGACGCAAATTAAACAACAGTTGGGTGAAAAGGTACGTATTATTATTCCAATGGGTTATCCAGCCAATAACCAGCAATATATTACGCAGGTTCAGCAACAAGCGGTCGAATTTTTCCCAAAAAATGCAGTTAAAATTCTCACTGAACAACTTAGCTTTGAAGATTATTTAGCGCTATTAGCAGAATGTGATATAGGCTATTTTAATTTTGCACGCCAGCAGGGTATTGGCACAATGTGTTTGTTGATTCAACGTAATATCCCAATTGTGCTATCTCGCCAGAATCCGTTTACGCAGGATCTACAAGCAGAACAGATCCCATTTTTATACAGCGATGAGATCAACACATTTAGCATTGCGCAAACGCAACAACAATTGATACAACTAGATAAAACAGCGATCAGTTTTTTTGCACCGAATTATCGTTCGCAATGGCTCACGCTTTTAACTCAGGTAAGTGAAAAATAATATGATGATTGAATATGCGCTACTCAGCGGATTTTATTTGTTATCGGTATGGCTAATTTTATTGCTCTGCTATCGGGCTTATCAGCACAAACCGTTTTCGTTTCACTTATTATTTAGTGTGATCTATTTTGTGACCTTTTATTTAGGTTTCCCATTGTCGATGAGCTTAGCGCTAGGCTTTGATACGGCTTTGCCAGCAACGGATCAATTAGCGCTTACGCTGTTTAGCGCTTTGTTTGGCTATCTGATTTATTATGCGATTTATCATTCGCTCTGGCTATCGGCGCTCCACCAGCCAGCACAAGCGGTCGAATTTCCACAAAAATTTGCAAAATTAGAAGCAAAATTGACCGCTTATTTACTAGCGGGTATGGCAATTTTGAGCTTGGTGGCATTTATTGCGATGAATGGCTTGCTATTATTTAAATTGAGCCAATATAACCAAATTTTTTCAGCTTCAGTGAGTGGTGTGGCGCTAAAACGTTTCTTTTACTTTTTTATCCCGGCTTTGCTGATTATGTTTTTCTTAGCTAACCATAAAAAAGCGTGGGTTAGTTTTCTCATTTTAGGCGTCGGATTTGGCTTGCTAAGCTATCTTGCGGTTGGCGGAACTCGGGCAAATATGGCGTTGGCGTTTGTGTTATTCTTCTTTATAGGAATGGATAAAGGCTACCTGAGCTTTAAATGGCTCCTGATTGCAGGAGCAGTCATGATTGGAGCGATGTTTGTTTTGGCATTGGCTCGCTACGGCTTAAATGTGAGTGGAAGTGAAGCGTTGTTTACTTTTTTATATTTGACACGTGATACCTTTTCACCTTGGGAAAATGTGGCGCTAATTTTATCTCAACCGATTGAATATCAGGGGGTGATGCCAATCGTACGTGATTTCTATGTATATATCCCAAAATGGTTGTGGGCAGAGCGTCCTGACTATGTGTTAAATAGTGCAAATTATTTCACTTGGGAAATTTTAGCGAATTTTTCAGGGCTTGCGATTTCGCCTACTATATTAGGTTCTTTCTATATTATGGGTGGATTGCCGATGATCGGTGTGGGAATGGCATTTGTCGGATTGATGATGAAAGGATTCGACCGCTTGTTGGCATATGGTAAAACACATAGAAATATGAGCCGTTCAGCGCTGATTCAGGCTTATTGTTTTGCCAATTTATTCAATATGATTGTGTTAGTGCGAGAAGGCGCAGATGCCTTTTTTTCTCGCTTCGTTTTTTTCAGTGTGATTTTTGCGCTGTGTTGGGCACTGGCTTATATACTGACGGTCGCCCATTGTTATATCAGACTCACCAAAGAAGGGTAAAATGCTCCAGAACGTAACCATAAGAGGCATTGAGTTGCTAGCAATTAAAAATAAAATGGCTTTTGTAGATTTTCTGATGAATCCACAAGCGGTCAAATTTGGCAAATTAATAGCAATTAATGCAGAAAAGCTGATAATTAGCGAACAACAGCCCGAAGTAGCAAATTTATTACAGCATGCGGAATATAAATACGCAGATGGTATTAGCATTGTGCGATCGATCAAAAAGAAATATCCAAATATACAAGATATAGAGCGCATTGCAGGTGCAGATTTATGGGAAGCGTTAATCTATCGTGCGGCAGAATTACAACTTCCTGTATTTTTAGTGGGCGGTAGTGCCGACACACTTGCAAAAGTCCAATCAAAATTAACCGCTTGTAAGCTTAATATTGTTGGCACACAAGACGGTTATTTTAATCAAGCGGATGAAGAGTACGTAATTGAACGCATTCGCCAAAGTGGCGCAAAATTTGTAAGTGTAGCAATGGGATCGCCAAAACAAGAACGTTTCATGCAAAAAGCACAGCAACAATATCCAGATTGCTTATATATGGGAGTTGGCGGTACTTATGACGTCTTCACTGGAAAAGTGAAACGTGCACCAAAGATTTGGCAAGATTTAGGTTTAGAATGGTTATATCGCCTATTAAGCCAACCGACTCGCTGGCGACGACAATTAAATTTAATCCGCTTTGCTTATTACTACTATACAAAACAGCTATAAAATACAGCAAAAATGACAATTATTATTCATTTTGAATAAATTAAAAGCAGGCAAACGCTTTTTTGCAATTTTTTTTCAAAAAGTGCTAGACAAGGTAAGGTGAAATCTATAATATACGCCTCCGTTGCGACGCACTAAACAAAACGATGAAAATCGAAAGCGTTCGTAGCTCAGTTGGATAGAGCGTTGGCCTCCGGAGCCAAAGGTCGCAAGTTCGAATCTTGTCGAGCGCGCCAGTTGTCAATGCAGCACTATCAACATTGTGGTGGCTATAGCTCAGTTGGTAGAGCCCTGGATTGTGATTCCAGTTGTCGTGGGTTCGAGTCCCATTAGCCACCCCATTTAAAACATACTCTTATGAGTAACTGACGGCGAGTAGCGCAGCTTGGTAGCGCAACTGGTTTGGGACCAGTGGGTCGTAGGTTCAAATCCTATCTCGCCGACCACTTTCTTTTTGTTCTTTAACAATCTATCAGACAATCTGTGTGGGCACTTGTTGATTGACTTGATTGAAAATATTTTTTAATTTTGAAGTCTTAATAGGTGCTTAAACTAGAAATTCATTTTTACTTTT
>NZ_CABFJY010000001.1 GCF_901687125.1 Actinobacillus vicugnae | reverse complement strand
CCCACACAGATTGTCTGATAGATTGTTAAAGAACAAAAAGAAACGACGCACTGGATAACTTAACTTCGTTCACAACAGTGCGTCGTTGTGTGTGGTGCATTATAGAGATTTTCTAAGCCTATGCAAGCACTTTTTTTTAATTTTTTAATCAAATGTTTTGTTTTTCGCCAACTTTAAGCAATAAAAATACATAACCATTTGATTTATAAGAGTTTTATTTTTAAGAAAAATTTAATAATTCTAATCGCTTAAAGCCCCATTGCTGCATGATTACTTCTCTTTTAGCGAACTCTTCATCCATTTTGGTGCAAAAGGCGATATTTTCCCCATTTTGTTGGGTATTCTTTGAAGGAAACTCTTGTAGTAAGACACTCACTCTATTAGCAATACCATTACCTGGATCAATAAAGTATTTCACATTCGGTAACATTTGCTGTAGTTCTTGCTTCACGAGTGGAAAATGTGTACATCCTAAAATAACGGTATCTAATGTCGGGTGCGTTTGCCATTCTGCGATTACTTCTTGTAAACGAGCCAGGTTTACTTGCCCTGTGCGGATCTTTTCTTCAACGATCTCAACTAATGCAGTTGTTCCTAATTTTTCAACCACGCAATTTTTCGCATACTTTTCAATAAGTTCCGTCACATAAGGTCGCTCCACGGTACCTTTGGTAGCAAGCAAACCAATGGTTTTGCTTTCTGAAATCGCAGCTGCTGGTTTAATCGCAGGTACGGTGCCGACAATGGGAAAAGAAAATCGAGATCTTAAAGCGGGTAATACTACGGTACTTGCGGTATTACAAGCCACAATCACCATATCAAGCGGGTGTTTTTCTGCAATTTTTTGCACAATTTTGACCGCTTGCTCAATTAAAACATTTTCAGAACGTTCTGAATAAGGGAAGTAAGCATTATCGAAACAATAAAGATAATGAGCATTCGGCAAAGTTTGGCGTATCGCATCATAAATCGTAAGTCCGCCCATCCCCGAATCATATAAAAGAATTGTTGGTTTCATATCATAAAAAGCAAGAAGAAATTGGTTGAAATGCTACTCTCTTATTTTTATGGATTCAAGTCTATCAATGTTCGTGCAACATTAAAGCTTCCGACTAGGAGTAGTTGTCCTACTTGATTGATTAAAAAATGCAAATTCAGGCAAAAATAGTTCTCTGATTTCAAGTGGATAGCCTTTTAATTGATAGCAAGCTCGGCGCATATACATTCCCGAATCATGATCTTGTTGCCAAGCCAATGAAATGCGCTGTGGTTGTTGTGCAAATAGCCATAAACCAATAGGTTTAGCGCCTAATAAAGGCACTTGCTGCGCAACATTTTCTATAGTTTCTCTTGGTAGCAAGGTTTGCGCAAAAATCCAAGCCTGATTTCTCTCCTTTAATAGCACTTCTCGCAACCAACAATCCGAATCACAAGCGGTCAAATTTTCTGAATTTTTTGCAAGCCATTTTTGTTGAGTAATTTCTACATTCAGTTGTTGGGTAACTGCTAAGAGCTTTTTGGTCAATGAGCCTTGATGTAATAACCATTCCTGTTGAGGTGCAGTCAGACATTCAGGAGATGAAGACCAATGGTTTTGAATTAAAATTTGGCGATATTGTTCTAACATAGAAATAAAAAAGCGGTTAAATTGCAAATTATTTCGAAATTATGTAGCAAATGCACAAAAGTAAACACACAAAATTTCATGCGGGCGGCGGGCACAAAACTCGCTCCTACAAAAAATGTTTGTATAAATGCTACATAATACCGAATTATTTTAACAATCTAACCGTTTGTTGTGAATCAACACAAAGCTACACGTATTATGCTTTTGCCAATTGGCGAGCTGCTTCAACCACCACGGCAACCGCTTTTGCTTCAGTAGCATGAATTGTTGCTTCATTTGGGATTTCTTGCTGCGTACGATTTACAATCACACCTGAAACCATACCTGCACGCAAGCCAAGCGCTGAACACATCGTAAATAAGGTTGCTGATTCCATCTCAAAGTTCATTACGTTAAGTTCTTGCCACTGTTTTAATGAACCTTGGAAATGACGATAAATTTTACCTGTGAATGTGTCATAGCGCTCTTGACCTGGATAGAATGTATCCGATGAAGCGGTGATACCTACATAAGGTGTTACACCTTCCGATTTTGCCGCCGCATATAACGCATTGGTACATTCAAAATTTGCTACTGCGGGATATTCAAGCGGCGCAAAATGGCGGCTTGCACCGTCTAAACGCACAGCGCCTGTGGTCACTAAAATATCACCTACATTAATATGTGGCTGAATCGCACCTGTTGTACCAATACGTAAGAAGGTACGCACACCAAGCTGCGCTAATTCTTCCACACAAATTGACACAGATGGACCACCAATACCTGTTGAACAAACCACCACAGGTTCACCGTCTACATAACCTAACCAAGAAGTAAATTCACGGGTTGAAACTAAAAATTCTGGGTTGTCCATACGTTTCGCAATACGCTCGCTACGAGCAGGATCACCAGGAACAATGGCAATTTTTGCCCCTTTTAACATTGCTTTGGTTAAACCTAAATGGAATACTTCTGACATTTCGAATCTCCTTTGTTTGGACTCTATAAAATTTAAAAACTTATGCTTATTCAAACACGAAACCTAAAGATAAGCGATTGTTTTTACTAAAAAATTTGCAAATTTGTGAACTAGATCACCTGTAAACGTTTGCGTCCAATCAGCACAAGCGGTCATTTTTGCAAGAAAATTTACGGCTGAATTTCACGCAAAATTGGATTTTGCATTGAAATCAGTGTTTCAGTCGATTGAATTTCGTCAATTAACTGGATTTTAGTCGCTAATACACGATGTAATTCTTCAATAGTATGCGTCATAACCTTAATAAAAATCGAATAGTTCCCCGTGGTATAGTAGGCCTCAACCACTTCCTCAAACTCATTCAATTTTGCGATCACTTTTTCATAATCTTTTGCAGACTTCAAAATAATCCCAATAAAGCAGCAAACATCATAACCCAGTTTACGTTCATTAATCCGAATCTTGGTACCTTCAATGATTCCTGCTTGACGCATTTTCTCTACACGAACGTGAATTGTCCCTGCGCTTACGCCAAAATTCTTTGCCATTTCTGCATAAGGTGTGCGGGCATCAGCCACTAATGCGCGTAAAATTTGCCGATCAAGCGGATCAATCTGTGGCTTTGTGTGATAATTAGTGTGCAAAATTCACTCCATTTTTGGGTTTTACTAATGAATAATCAAAATTTAGCATAAAAAATTAGATAATATCTAACTAATTGAGTTTTTTATTTGACATCTATTGTATTTTTTCGGATTTATATTAAATTGTGTTCATACCTCACACCGAAATGATGGGTGACAAAACGATTTTATTTAAGGATAAACAATGAAAAAGACATTTATTTTACAGCAACAAGAAATTAGTTTCGTTAAAAACACTTTTACACAATATTTGATTGATAAATTAGGCATTATTGAAGTGCAAGGTCCGATTCTGAGTGAAGTGGGCAATGGTATGCAAGATAACCTTTCTGGTATCGAAAAAGCGGTACAAGTAAACGTAAAATGTATCCCGAACGCAAAATTTGAAGTAGTGCATTCACTTGCAAAATGGAAACGCCACACTTTAGCACGATTCGGTTTTAAAGAAGGCGAAGGCTTATTTGTACATATGAAAGCATTACGTCCAGATGAAGATTCTCTTGATCCAACCCATTCTGTATATGTGGATCAATGGGACTGGGAGAAAGTGATTCCTGCAGGTCGTCGTAATTTCGATTTCTTAAAAGAAACCGTAAACGAAATCTATAAAGCGATTCGTTTAACTGAATTAGCGGTTGAAGCACGTTTTGATATTCCATCAATTCTGCCGAAACAAATTACTTTTGTACACAGTGAAGAATTAGTACAGCGCTATCCAAATATGACAGGTAAAGAGCGTGAAAATGCAATCTGTAAAGAACACGGAGCCGTATTCTTAATTGGTATCGGTGGCAAATTATCAGACGGAAAAGCACACGATGGTCGTGCACCAGACTACGATGACTGGACTACAGAATCAGAAAACGGCTACAAAGGTTTAAACGGTGATATTTTAGTGTGGAATGAACAATTAGGTAGCGCATTTGAGCTTTCGTCAATGGGTATTCGTGTTGATGAAAAAGCGTTACGCTTACAAGTAGAGCTAACAGGCGATCAAGATCGTTTAGAAATGGATTGGCATAAAGATTTATTAGCAGGTCGTTTACCGCTTTCAATCGGAGGTGGTATTGGTCAATCTCGCTTAGCCATGTTCTTATTGCGTAAAGCACATATCGGTGAAGTGCAATCAAGCGTATGGCCAAAAGAAATGTTAGAGAAATTTGCTAATATTCTATAATTCAAATGTTATATGCAAACGGGCTTCTTTTTGGAAGCCCGTTTGCATCTATAAGCGGCTAAATTTGCGCTTTTTTTGCAAATCTAACTGCTTAATAAAAAAATGCCGAGGACACCTCAGCAAAATATATAACTTAGCAAGAAACACACCCTATAAATTGTTATGCTTTAAAACGCTGTAAAATGCTATTCCCCGCAAATTTCCACAACACAATAACAGCTACCATTATCCCAATCACAATTGGTCCAAGTGTCACTCCTTTAACCGACCAATAATAATGAATTGCAGCAAAGACAATGGCAGGATAAGCCAGTTGATGCACGCTAAACCACTTTTTACCTAACTTGCGTTTGATAAACGGCACTGAAGTGATCGTCATAATAAGCAGTACGAGAAAAGCTACCCCACCTAATATCAAGTATGGTCTTAACACTAATTCACTAATAAACAGCGAAAAATCTAAACCAAGTTCTAACACTAAGTAACCACATACATGTAGCAATGCCCATACAAACGCCCATAAACCAAGAGGACGGCGCAAAATTTGGTATTGGTTTTTATTCAGTATCTGCAGCACAATCCCGAGTAAAAACATCACACAAAAAATAATAATGGCGGTATAACCTAAAAAGTGAATTAAATCTTTACTTGGGTCTGCACCTAAAGCTTCTGTATCGCCACTCAATAAAATATAAGATAACCATGCCAATGGCAGCGCACATCCAATATGGATAATCCCTCGTAATAATCCCAACATTTAAAAATTCACCCTCAAATCTAAGCCTTTATACAAATCACCCACTTCTTTTTCATAGCCATTAAACATTAATGTTGGCTGGCGTTTCACCGCAAGCAAACCACCGCCACCGATCACACGTTCTGAAGCCTGTGACCAACGCGGATGATCCACATTTGGATTCACATTCGCATAAAAACCATATTCATCTGGAGCAAGGCTTTCCCAAGTCGTTCTTGGACGTGTTTCTGAAAAAGTGATTTTCACAATGGATTTAATACTTTTGAAGCCGTATTTCCATGGCACAACTAAACGAATTGGCGCGCCATTTTGTGGCGGTAACATTTTTCCATATAGACCGACAGAAAGTAAGGTAAGTGAATTCAACGCCTCTTCAATGGTTAAGGCCTCTACATAAGGGTAATCAATACCACCACCGAAAAATTTATTTTTCTGACCAGGCATTTGTTCTGGATCGTGCAAAGTGTGAAATACAACAAATTTGGCTTTATGAGTTGGTCTCGCCATTTCAATCAAACGTGCTAATTCAAATCCAATCCACGGCACGACCATTGCCCACGCTTCTACACAGCGAAAACGGTAAATACGTTCTTCCAGCGGGAATGTATTAAATAATTGTGTATGATTAAGTACAAAAGGATTTTCAACTTCACCAGTAATTTCTAATTGCCAAGGATCAGTTTTGAAATTCTGTGCAAATTTAGCTGGTGCGGCTTTGTCTGTACCAAATTCATAAAAGTTGTTATAGCCCGTCACTTTGCTTTCTGGCGTTAGCACCAAATCAGAAGTAGAAGTCGCTTTAAAATCTAAAGCGGCTAATTTTTTTGAATCTGATGCAGCAACCCCTATATTTGGTAAGCTTGAGGCCACTAACCCAAGCCCTACAGCCTTAATAATTTGACGCCGTTGATTAAAAACTGATTCAGGTGTTACATCATAAGCTGTTAATTTTTTCATTATTGACTCCTTTTATGTATAATCTACTTGTCTAAATTAATATAAGAATAATTACATAATTTTTCATTTAATGGCTAAAGGAATAGAAATGTCAAATATTGAACAATTTAATTCTATTACTCCACAAAGAATAGAAGAAATCCGCTTACAAATGATTAAGTTTGCGACTTTACAACTCAAAGATCCTGATCTTGCTGAAGACGTAGTACAAGAGGCTTTAATGAGTGCTTACAAAAGCGCTAATTCTTTCCGAGGGCAGTCTGCGCTAAAAACTTGGGTCTTTGCTATCTTAAAAAATAAGATTATAGACTTGATAAAATATAAGAAACGAACAGTAAACGTCTCCGAGCTGATGGACGAAGAAAGTCCGAATCAATTTTTTGATCAAACAGGTTATTGGGTTTCTGAAACTTATGAACCGAAAGAATGGGAAGATGTCAATCAGATCACTTATAAGAAAGAATTTTGGGCGATCTTCGACATTTGCTTAAATAAATTGCCTGCACAGCAAGCACGCGTCTTTATGATGCGTGAACATTTAGAAATGAGTAGCGAGCAAATTTGTTTGGAATGTGGTATTACTACCGCTAATTTACACGTTATCCTGCACCGTGCAAGATTACAATTACAAGCCTGTTTAGCCAAAAACTGGTTCGAGGGAGAAAAACAATAATGAATTGTGAGCATGCCTCAGAATTGATTTCACTAAGTTGTGAACAAAAACTCAAAGTAAAAGACAGTATTCAATTACAAGTCCACTTATGGCTATGTCCGAAATGTCGCTATTTTAAACAAAATAACGATAAATTACGTGAAATGTTAAAAGAATATTGTCATCAAACACCGAAGAGTAATCGTAAACTTTAGTGAAAAAATAACCGCTTGCGTTCCAAACAAGCGGTCATTTTTCATCTAGATTTTACCTATTACGCTTTCACATTCTCTTTTAAGAAATCTAAAAGCTGATCTTTAGCGATCATTTGTTTTTCACCTGTGCGACGGTTTTTGTATTCGATTTCACCGTTTGCAAGGTTTTTCTCACCAATTACCACCATATGTGGCACGCCGATCAATTCCATATCCGCAAACATCACACCTGGACGTTCTTTACGATCATCGAAAATCACATCCACACCGCGCGCTTTTAGGGTGCGATACAATTCTTCAGAGAACTGTTGCACGCTTTCAGATTTGTGCATATTCATTGGCACAATTGCTACTGTGAATGGTGCAATTTCATCTGATGGCCAAATAATACCACGCTCATCGTGGTGCTGTTCGATTGCTGCCGCCACCACACGTGTTACACCAATACCGTAACAACCCATAGTCATCACCAGCGGTTTACCGTCTTCACCTTGTACAGTCGCTTTCATCGCTTCTGAATATTTGGTACCAAGTTGGAAAATATGTCCTACTTCGATACCACGTTTAATTTGTAACACGCCTTTGCCGTCTGGGCTTGGATCCCCTTCTACTACGTTACGTAAATCCACCACTTCTGGCATTGCTACATCACGTTCCCAGTTCACATTGAAATAGTGTTTACCATCAATATTTGCGCCACAACCGAAATCAGACATTAACGCCACTGAGCGATCAATAATCACTGGAATTGGCATATTAATTACACCGAGTGACCCTACACCAGCCCCAATTTTGGCTTTGATTTCCGCTTCATCAGCAAACTCTAGTGGGTCGGCAACTAAAGGGTGTTTTTGTGCTTTGATTTCATTTAATTCGTGATCGCCTCGAATCACTAACGCAATCAATGGCTGCTCTTCGTTTGCCCCTTTTACAATCAGGGTTTTAACCGTTTTTTCAATCGCTAAACCGTGATTTTCAACAAGTTCAGCAATGGTTTTCGCATTTGGTGTGTCCACTAATTCCATCGCAACGGTTGGTTTACCACGTTCACCCACTGCAACAGCTTCCGCTAATTCAATGTTGGCAGCAAAATCTGATTCAGTTGAAAATACCACATCATCTTCACCGCTTGATGCTAACACTTGGAATTCATGTGAAGCAGAGCCTCCGATTGAGCCTGTATCCGCTTGTACCGCACGGAAATCTAACCCAAGGCGAGTAAAGATATTGCTATACACTTGATACATCACATCATAAGTTTCTTGTAATGAGGCTTTGTCTGTATGGAAAGAATAGGCATCTTTCATAATAAATTCACGCGAACGCATCACACCAAAACGAGGACGTACTTCATCACGGAATTTAGTTTGAATTTGATATAAATTAATTGGCAATTGTTTGTACGATGATACTTCACGACGAACAAGATCGGTAATCACTTCTTCATGAGTTGGGCCAAGTACAAAATCACGGTTACCACGATCAACAAAGCGTAATAACTCCGCACCGTAATCATTCCAACGACTAGATTCTTGCCATAACTCCGCAGGCTGAACCACTGGCATTAACACCTCAATCGCCCCGCCTTTATTCATCTCTTCACGAACAATATTTTCAACTTTTTTCAGCACCTTGATCCCCGTCGGCAACCAGTTATATAAACCTGAAGCCATCGGACGAATCATACCAGCACGCAACATTAATTGATGACTCACCACCTGTGCATCGTTTGGCGTTTCTTTAAGGGTCGAAAATAAATACTGACTTGTACGCATTGTTATTCCTATTGTTATTTTAAATATCGAAAAATGGGCTCTATTCTAAAGCAAAAGCGGTCAGATTTTTAGCCATTTTTGCAATTTGCAAAAAATCAGAGAAAACAGACCGCTTGATTTGTATATAAAAACAGTATTTGTTATATTAGCGCTATTGAAAACAAGCGGTCAGATTTAACAAACATTTTACTATGAGCGAACAATTATTAGATGGTGTACCTTTAACTGCGCTTTCTGGCGTGGGTGCGGCAATGGCAGAAAAACTCAGCCGAATCGGCATTAATAACGTGCAAGATCTGTTATTTCATTTGCCTTATCGCTATGAAGATCGCACTCGTATCACGCCGATTGCAGATGTTCGCCCTGAAAGTTTCTCCACTATTGAAGGAATCGTACAACTGACCGAAGTACAATTCGGTCGCCGCCCGATTTTATCTACTGTGCTTTCTGACGGCACCAGTAAAATCACCCTCAAATTTTTTAATTTCAATGCAGGTATGAAAAATAGCCTGACCACTGGCACACGTGTGAAAGCCTTTGGTGAAATTAAACGTGGGCGTTTTATGGCAGAAATTCATCACCCTGAATATCAAATTATTCGCAATAATCAACCGCTTGAACTTGCCGAAACTTTGACGCCAATTTATTCCACCACAGAAGGACTTAAACAAAATTCATTGCGTAAATTGACCGAACAAGCGTTGGCACTATTAGATAAAATCAAAGTTGACGAGCTATTGCCCGATGAATACAACCCACACAAATACAGCCTAAAACAAGCATTGCAATTACTACACCGCCCGCCTCCAACGATTTCTTCAGAACAATTGGAAAAAGGCGACCATCTCGCCCAAAAGCGGCTGATTTTCGAAGAATTATTGGCTCACAATTTAGCGATGCAACAAGTGCGAGTAGGAGTAAATCAGCTTGAAGCAACACCATTGCATTATCAAACCGATCTCAAAAACCGTTTTTTAGCAAGTTTGCCATTTCAACCAACCAATGCACAGATCCGTGTAACTGCCGACATTGAGCAAGATTTAGCCAAACCTTCCCCAATGATGCGTTTAGTTCAGGGCGATGTCGGTTCAGGTAAAACACTGGTAGCAGCACTTGCTGCGTTACTGGCAATCGACAATGGCAAGCAAGTGGCACTCATGGCGCCGACCGAAATTCTTGCTGAACAACACGCCAATAATTTCGCTAACTGGCTACGTCCACTTGGAATTGAAGTTGGCTGGCTGGCGGGTAAAGTCAAAGGTAAGGCTCGTACTGCGCAATTGGAAGCGATTAAAAATGGCGAAGTTCAAATGATTATCGGCACTCATGCCCTTTTCCAAGAGAGTGTCGAATTTCATCAGCTCGCTTTAGTGATTATTGATGAACAGCACCGCTTCGGTGTACATCAACGCTTAACATTGCGTGAAAAAGGGGCGAAAAATGGCATTTATCCACATCAGCTAATTATGACCGCAACTCCTATTCCTCGTACCTTAGCGATGACGGTCTATGCTGATCTTGACACTTCAATTATTGATGAATTACCGCCAGGGCGAACCCCTATTACAACCGTAGCGATTTCGGAAGACAGACGCGATGAAATCGTGCGCCGCGTATATGCAGCCTGTAAAAAGGAAAACCGCCAAGCCTATTGGGTTTGTACTTTAATTGATGAATCAGAAGTACTTGAAGCACAAGCGGCAGCGGCAATTGCGGAAGACTTACAACGCGCCTTACCCGATTTGCAGATCGGTTTGGTACACGGGCGGATGAAACCACAAGAAAAACAAGAGATTATGGCAGAATTTAAAGCTGCAAATATTGATTTATTAGTCGCAACTACTGTAATTGAAGTGGGCGTTGATGTACCGAATGCCAGTTTGATGATTATCGAGAACTCTGAGCGGTTAGGGCTTGCCCAACTGCATCAGCTACGAGGACGTGTTGGACGTGGTGCAACCGCATCGCACTGCGTGTTACTTTATAAACCGCCATTAGGCAAAATTTCAAGCAAGCGTTTACAAGTGTTGCGCGACAGCCAAGACGGTTTCTACATAGCTGAAAAAGATTTAGAAATTCGTGGCACTGGCGAAATATTAGGTACAAAACAAACGGGCATGGCAGAATTTAAAGTCGCCAATTTAATGCGAGATCGCAAAATGATTCCATTGGTACAAAACTATGCCAAACAAATTATTCAGCAAAATCCACCGCTTGCCGAAGCCCTTATTCGTCGCTGGCTAGGCGAGCGTACCGAATATAGCAATGCGTAACTTACTGCTAAAGCTACTCAACAGGCTCACGAGTCTGATAACCTCGCACAGTGGCTCATACGTGGAAGAAAATGACAAGCGGTCGAATTTCTCCTATATGTTACAAATCCCCGCTTTAATTCAGAAAAATTTGATGGTGAGAGTGATAAAAAATTTGTGATCTCACTCACATTTCCAGAGATTGGCTTTTGCAAGTGGTCGAATTTTTGTATAAATTTGCAACTGAAAAGACACTTAGGGTGTTACGTTAATTCGGCAAGCCTAAGCAGAGCGATACATAAGTATCCGTTCTGCTTAGGCTTTTTTATTGCCTCCAGATTTGTAATTTTTTAGAGGAATAAGCTATGGCAAAAGACTTTAGCAAATTAGCAAGCGATATTATTCGACTTGTTGGTGGGGAAGGAAATGTGCATTCCCTTGTACACTGTGCAACTCGTTTACGCTTTGTGTTAAAAGACCGAGCAAAAGCGGAGAAAGATTTGCTCAATCAAACTGTAGGTGTAATTAGTGTGGTAGAAAGTGCAGGGCAATTCCAAGTCGTTATTGGTAACAATGTACCCAAAGTATATGCAGAAATTATGGCGCAAGCGAATATTCAGGCGGGAAGCGAGGCTGACTTGCCAAAAGTATCGTTGCTCAGTCGTGGAATTGATTTCCTTTCTGGTTCATTTACACCTCTTATCGGGGTAATGGCGGGATCGGGTATTTTAAAAGGCTTGCTCGCTATTTTACAGGTTGCAGGTTTAATCAACCCAGCCTCTGGCACATTCACTGTGCTTGATGCAACAGCTACTTCAACCTTCTATTTCCTACCCATGTTATTAGCGTTTACTGCGGCGAATAAATTAAAAACCAGCCCATATATTGCGGTTGCCGTGGCGGGGGCATTACTCTATCCAAGCATTGTTGCAATCAGTCAAAGTGGCAAACCACTAGAATTTTTAAGCTTTGAACTCGCTACAATGAACTACGCTTACAGCGTGATCCCAATTTTACTAGCAGTATGGGCACAATCTTATATTCAACGTTTCTTTGAAGGGATTTTCCACGAATCAGTACGCAATTTCTTTGCACCAGCTAGCACATTATTAATTGTTGTACCACTCACATTAGCACTGATTGGCCCTATCGGTGGTGGAATTGGCAGTACCATTGCTGCGGGTTTAGCGTGGCTTTACGAAGCAAGCCCTGTGGCAACAGGCGTTGTGATTGGTGCATTCTGGCAACCGTTAGTAATTTTCGGCGTTCACTGGAGCGTAGTGCCAATTATGATTAACAATATGGCTATAGTTGGCTTCGATCTTATTGCTCCATTTACAGCAGCCGCTGTACTAGGACAAGCAGGTGCAACGGTGGCGGTGTTCCTTAAAACACGCAATAAAACGATTAAATCCCTTGCAGGCTCAACCTCATTTAGTGGCGTACTAGGCATTACCGAACCATTGATTTACGGTATCACTCTTCGCTTTAAAAAACCATTTGTATGCGGTGTGATTGGTGGCGCTGTGGGGGGCGCAATAATGGCGCTTAGCCCAGTGAAAATGTTCGCATTCGGTTTCTCAGGTTTATTATTCTATCCTTCAATTATTGGTGAAGGCTCTAGCGTAGTGTCTTACACGCTAGGTATGGTTGTGGCATTTGTAGTGGCCTGTGTTGCAACCTATTTCTTCGGCTACAATGACAATATGTTGCCTCAACAAGCGGTCAAAATTGAAGAAAAACCTGCAGCCCCAGTGGTTTCTACTATTCCACTTGAAAAATATAGCGTAACTAGCCCATTAACAGGCGAGCTCCATAAACTCACCACTATTTCAGACCCAATGTTCTCTTCTGAAGCGTTAGGTAAAGGGGTGGCAATTTTACCAATCGAAGGCAATTTATATTCACCAATTAACGGTACAGTAAGCTCGGTATTCCCAACCAAACACGCCTATAATCTTGTATCAGACGATGGCTTAGAAGTGCTGATTCATATTGGTATGGATACGGTTCAGCTTAACGGTAAACACTTTGAAACCTTTGTGAAAGACGGTGATCGTATCAGCGTTGGGCAATTATTAGGCACATTCGATATCAACGCAATCAGCCAAGCAGGCTATACCGTGATGACCCCAATTATTATCGCCAATAGCGATGATTACTTGGATGTAATCGCCAGCCAAGAACAACACATTTATCACAACGAACCGTTAATGAAAGTGTTAGAAAATAAAACCGCTTAAACTTTATAGCCCGCACATCAATTGACGTGTGGGCATTTGACAAGGTCGGACATATTGATTGAGCGTAGGGTGCTCTATACCCAAACCATTTGCCCTTGGGCGTTTAGGCGAAGCATTTTTAGGAGGAATTGTCATACTAGTCCCTACACTGTAATTTTTCGGGTAAATAATTATCATTAAAGTAAAGCTCAGCCATATCACGCCATACACAATCAATATAGATTTGTAGGGTTAATATGCTTTTTTTGATTGATATCTTTTACAAAAAATGAATCGTATAACAAGAAAAATTATTTCAGCTGTGTAAATGATGTCTTTAGGTTGCCTCCAAAAAATCCCCCTCTTTAGCAAAGAGGGGTTAGGGGAGATTTGATTGCGATAGGGATTAGGCACAAGCGGTAAAATTTCCTATCCACGCACGGCTCGTGCGTGGGCAGTTAACAAAAAAGGGTTAAGGAAGATGTGATTATGATCGTAATTCGACGCAAACGATTAAATCCTTAAAAAATTTACAGTTTTTGAACAACTTGATTTCTAATTGAGCAGTCGTAAATTTTGTAATATAATTCGTCGCCTCTTTTTTGTACGATATGAGGAACTTAAAACGGATGCTTAAAATCATCAACAAAATTGTATCTTCTTCTCTTTCTATTTCCATGGCTTTTCTAGGTGTGTTGAGTTGGTCAGTTGCTTACTCCTATGGTTGGGCAACGGCATGTTTTTACGGTTTTTCTTGGTGGTATGTTGATATTGGCGCTGACAATGTCGCACGCAGTTTAGGCTACGTAATTACAGTCACACTAGTACTGTGTTTAACTTACTTGATTGGACTATGCTTATTGGTGAAGATAAAACCATATTTAAGTGATGGTTGTGTGAAATTTGTGCGAGCAACCGTTTTATGCGCCGTGGTATTTCTACCAATTTTGATCGTCAGCACACTAATGACTGGAGAAATTTTTCAACTTATGGTTATTGTCTATGTTGCGACGGTACTGTTTTTTTCGTTGCTATTTAGTCGACCAATTAATCGCCATATCAGCAATATCAACGTTTATACGGCAATTAACTTTTTCCAAAATCATAAGAATCATGTCATGATTTTTACTTATGTTTATTTTGTGCTATTTGCTTTTTTGGTTGGCTACCTACGTCCACATTTTAAAACTCGTTTTGATATGATTGAAGTAGAGCAGAAAATGTATTACGTGCTTACCAAATATCATAAAACGTTTATTCTTGCTGAAGAGCTAAAATCAGATAATGACGATTTTTATCTATATGAATTAATCCCAAACCAATTAGGGCATATTAAAATGGTAAATAAGAATTATCCGTTTTAAAATAAAGCACTGAAGACTTAAACAACTAAAAGCCATAATATACAAGTATACAAGCGGTCGAATTTTCTTTGATTTTTGCAAAATATTAAAGAAGTTCGACCGCTTGATGCTCTAGCCTCCAAACCACCTCCTGCTCCTTTTTACTGAAGAGAGAATATATTTTTAATACAGGTGTATCAAAACAAAAAATTAACCACAGCAAACACTCACTACTCGGTAATTTTTAGAAAACGAGGAAATAAAAGAGAGATATAAAATTCAAAATAAGCTAAATATTTTGGGTAATAATTTCACTAAGGAAAGTTAAATATATTATAGATAGGAATATGGTGGTCTAATTTCATTTTTGAGAATTATTAATACAATAAAGATGTATATAACTTAACCTAAGATTGTATACATTTTGATTAATCTCGTATTGCTACATTAAGGAGCATCTTATGAAGAAGACATTCTTATCAAAGGCACTTATTGCTATTGCAGCCTCTTCAATCTTTTTCTCTACAGCTACAGCAAATGCTGCGTCTGGCACATGGAGAAAAACGGGTAACCATATTCTAGGCTTTTATCAGTATTGCTATACCGCATACCCTTACCATTGTATGTGGCTGGTTCCATAACATCGTTTAATGAGTAAGCGGTCTTATTTTCCTTAATTTTGCCCAATACAAAAGAAGGTTTGACCGCTTTTAATACTATGCCCAAAATAGACATCCTAGCGTTTTATTTATTTAATTACTTAAACGAGTAAAAGTATTTTAGTTAGATAAAGAGAAATCTGAATAATCTTAATGGATTAATTAAGGCTGATAAGATTATATCTGCAAAGGAGTTATAAAATAAAAAGAGTTACTAATAAATATAGAAAATAATTATTAGCAACTCTTGTATCAATTGAAAGCATAATGGATAAACAGTAAAGCTTTCCCCCATTACATCAATTAATATATTTTAGACAATATATTATTAATAATTAGAAACAAAGCTATCCTTTATATCTATATTATAGAGTAAATTATTTAACATCGATGTAACAAAATTTAGTGTTTGTTCACCTATATAGGTATGACCTTTAATTTGTGGGTTTGTAAATATATAAGAACATATTCCTAAATTTGAAGCTAATAAGATTTTATTTATATATTTAAATTGTTCAGAGTTTGGCGATGTAATAAGTTTTATATTACTTAAGTTCTTGTGAGATTCTTCTTTTAAAATTTTTATAAACTTTTCCTGTTTAGACATAGGAAATACATCTGTTACAAAATGTAAATCATTATGTTTTTCTATATAGTATTCATCTGAAACTATTGGATCGACAGAAATAGTCTTAAGACCTAGCTTAATCCCATGGAGTAATGCACCAGTAGCGCCTTTAGATGTTCCATATAAAACAATATTATCATCTTTAATAAGGTAATCACGTTTAATTTTACATATTAATTTTTGTATTTTTTCTTCAAACATCATATCGGCATTACTATTTGAATAGAATCCTCCAAGTACTCCACCAATATCAGCAATTCTTAATATATATGTATTTTTAGGTATATATTTACTTATACTTGGAAAGTTCTTAAAAAACATACGTCTTGATACTGAAGCATTAAATGCTAAATCTGCTATAGAAGAAAAGATAATTAATAATCTATTGTTATTATCTTTAGCTTGAGGTTCTTCTAATGTATAGAAAGTGTCATTCCATACCTGTACATTTTTATCATTAAAATGAGGTAAGAATGATTTACCATCAATAAATTTAGTGAATAAAGATATTCCATTAGTATGATTTGTTAAAAAATATCGATTATTAGATAAATCTGCAATTAACTTTTTAGCTTCAACATTACTTCTTCCTACAGCTAAAAAATTATAATTTAATTTTTCCTTTTCATCTTTACCAATAGATGATTTATTGATATAGATCTCTTTTGCAGTAAAATCGATATCTAATTCTTCGTATTTAGTATTTTCATTAAATTCAATTTTAAAAAAATCTAGCATTGTTTATTCTTTTCCTTATATTTTCTAGTTTGCTAATAATGAGTAAAACTTAGCCATTGCATCATTTTGATATTCATATGGATCAAAATTATCTTTTCTACCACCTTGTTCCATATACCTATTAATACCCTGAACTAATCCTTCTTTGCTGTTTTCTACTAGTATTCCATATTTATCTCCTAAGATACTGCGGTTCCCAACGATATCTGTTGCAATAATTGGCGTACCGAGCGTAAGAGATTCTAATAAAACCATTGGCTGCCCTTCATGGTTAGAAGATAGAATAAATACATCCGCTTGTTTTAAATACGGGAATGGATTTTTTTTCTGCCCGAGAAGGTACACATCATTTTCTAATGACAGTTCTTTAATCTTATTAACTAAATCTTGTTTTAAGACGCCATCTCCTAGGATAAATAATCTAATATTTGAATGTTGCTTTTTAGCATCTGAAAAAGCTTCAATTAATTTTAGTTGATCTTTTTCATGCGACATTCGTCCAATATTGATAAATTTTTTACCTGTAAAAGAAGTAAATTCATCTTCCATCTCAATATTATCTTCTGAACTAGATAATATTTGCTCAATACTAATTGCATTATTACAGAAAGTAAATTTATCTTTAGGAATATTAAACGCCTCTGCTAAATTCAGTATATTATTTTCCATTGTTTTTTCTGATACAGAAACAATCTGCTCGAAAAACCTATAGCTATTAAATACACCTTCCAAATATGGGAATCTACCTTTCCATTCTTTATACTTATCATTGTGCTGATAAATAATATGCTTTTTGGCATTGATCTGAGAAAATAATAATACCCAAAATAGCGAATAACCTTCAAAATGAATCGCATTATCAAAAGATGAATCCCCTAGTAATCTACGGGCTTCTCGTTTATAGATTTTCAATAATGTATGAATAAAAGAATCTGAATATATCTGATAAGTTTCTTCAAATTTATTTCTCACCCATAGTTCTTCTAAAGTCATTGGGGTTCTACCTACTCTAGATAAGACTGTAATATTTGAAGGCAAGTTATCAAATTCCGCAAGGCGTTTTTGATCTTGAGATATATCTGAACCATTAATCAAAAGTGTAATATTTTTATCTGAATTTTTAATTGAAGACATTAAATTCAAAAATGATCTAGAAATTCCATTTGGTATAAAAGGTCCTTCAAAGAATATATTTGAAGATTTTCTATCATATTTATATTCATAGGTATCATCTTGATTGAACATAAAGTCAATAGTACGTTTTGATGACATACCATCATCTAAGTAAGAGTATTTATTAATATCAGCTTTAGATACATTAGTTGTTTCTGAACTAATATTTTTCAAAATAGTTTTTTTTACTTCTGATATGGTTGAACAAATTGCACCTGACATTTCTGAAGGTTTTAAGTATAAGCCTCGCTCTGCATCATATTCCTCATAGTCATAAATATAGCTAATAGCAGGTTTATTTAAAGCCAAGAAATCGTAAATAATACTAGAGTAGTCTGTAATTAATAAATCACAGAACCCTAGTAATTCATTACTATCAATATCTTTTGGAGCGACAATAACATCTAAATCAATATTTTCTAGTAATTGCTCTACTAAATGATGTCCTCTAAATACAAGATTATATTGATCCGATTTAAGTTTTCTTAGATCACTTTGTAACTTGCTTGTATCAAAATCTTTTGATTGAGATGTTCCTCTCCAAGTAGGGGCATAAAATACAACAGGTTTATTATTTAATAACCCCAATTTTTCTTTGATTTTCTCACGTCTTTTTTCTGTTAAATTAAATGATAAATCAATTCTAGGATAACCGGTTTCTGCGAGCTTACCACTAAATAAATCTTTAATATCATATTGCTCTAAAATAACATTAGTAGTATGGCGATTAGGTGAAATAATATGTGTTGCTTGTAAGAAATTCCTACTTACATTAGCATGATCCATAAATGGGCTTTTAATATCTTTTCCTAACGTTTTCATTGGCGTACCATGCCAAGTATTTAAGTAAACTTGCCCTTCTTTTCTAATAAAATAATAAGGGAAACTAACATTATTAATAAGATATTTGGCTGTACATAAATAACGTAAATAAGCGTCTGTTCCTCGCTTGATAAAAATAATATTTTTATTAAATTTAAGATTGTCAGGAATAACGGTGTCACTTTTAATTACAACTATATAAGTATAATTGTAATTATTATCTAGCATATAAGATAGAAGAGCATATGGATTACAACTAATATTTCCACCAAAGAAACTTTCAATTAGAACTAGATTTTCATCAATGTTTAGTGTTTCATAATATTCAGTATAATATGAAAGAAATTCCTCCTCTTTATTTTTAATTACATCTTTTGGACTTACTGCATGAGCAAGTTGGCGTCTGCGAGATTGCTGGAAATAAAATGCAGATTGCTCGTAATCACCAATTTTTTCTAACATCATTGCTAAACGATATAGCCAATAATCTTTATAGTTATCTGAGCGTTTTACTGCTTCTAAATAGAAATCAGCGGCTTTATTAAAAATTTCTGCTCTTTCATAAGCCTGACCACATTTGAAGCACCAATTAGCGTTTATAACCTCTGATAATTCAATTGCTTTTTCAAATGAATTAGCTGACTCTGCCCAGCGATATAGGCGTTCGTAAGCCATACCGATGCGATAGTATAGTTCTGGGGACTTTGAATTATGCTGTGCTTGATATTGTAAATAAGCAGCTAAGGCTGTGTCCCATAGCCCACGTTTGGCATGTAAAGCACCAATTCCAAACAGAGAGACTTCATCTGTTGGATGACTCATACCAATTACAAGGTCATAGCATTTCTGTGCATTTTCTATATTACCTAGTTTTTCTAGGTTATACCCCATGCGATATTTGTAGTTACGGCTAAGTGGAGCAAATTGACTTGCCTTTTGAAAATACAAAAATGCTTGTTCATAATTTGCTAATTTTTCAGATACAATGCCAAGTTGATTAAATGCTTTTTCTGAATTAGGCTTCAAAGTAATATATTTTTCTAATTGGAATTGTGCTAACCAATATTGTTTAGTTTCAATTAAAGAAATAGCATATTCCCAAATATATTCTGGGCTATTAGGATCTTTTTCTAATTTCTTCTTACTCTCTACAACTTTTACTTTTGAAACATCATTTTTATAACGTTCTGTAGTTGCTAATTGTTTTTTCCAACCATCCTGTTCAGGATCAATATCAACAGCTCTTTGAATAAAGTGATTTGCTTCATCCCATTTTTTATCTTTATATAAAGCCATTCCGTATCTAAAATTTAGATATGCATTATGAGGTTGTTTTTCTAAAATTTTACTAAAAACTTGCTGTGCTTTTTCATATTGGCGATGTTTATATAGATATAAGCCTTGTAATAAGCTAGGCACAGATGATAATTTTATATTATATTTCATTTAGATTTCCTGCTGTTTAGCCGTATAAACCTGCATTTCCGCTTCATTGATAACCTCCATATTTGGCGTATCAAAAGCGCTATCAAATTTAGTTTTTGGCGTGCGCCAATCACCGTAATTCTCTGTTAGATATAAATCGTAATTTTCTGGAATTAGATATTTTTCGCCCAGAAAATCAGTATATATTAAATTAAATGGTGCGTTATGCCATTTTATTTTTACCCCTGCATGCCAATAATCATTTGATTCACGATAATGTATAAATACATCAAGCATGATGCCATTAACATGTCTTAACATAACAAGGTGTTTCGTTCGTGTGGGAACAAGATAAAAATAGCCTGAGCTGGCAAGAATACTTGCTAGTTGTTCATAGCTATAATCATCCCATACGCCCACATCAATATCTTTATCGTGTCCTAGCAATTTTCCTTCTCGAATACAGCCTAATAATGTGCCACTAATCAAAAAGAAAGGGATATTCTTTTGTTCCAATACTTTTTTTAGATCTGCCAATGCTTTTGCCGCTAATTTATCGCTATAAGCGGTCGTTTTTGGCTTAAATTTTGCAGATTTAACTAATTTTTGCTGTGCTGCTAGCTTTAATGCAATCTCAGTTAAGCCTGCCCGTAATGCGGCATTTGTTCTTTGGTGGAGCAGTAAATCCGATTTTAGGTAAGGTGTTGTTACTCTTACTTTTTCAATATGTTGTTCTAAGCGTTGATAATCACTAGGGTTTTCCACTAAATTGGTAAGGTATATCCAAACTTTTTTTCTTTTATTGGTTAAGGCACATTGTTCCAGTAATTGCCAAGCGTCTTGTTTGCGCTGAGTTCTTGTAAGAATTTCTGCATATAAGAAAATGGCTTCTGGTGTTTTTGCAAAATTTTCGACTTTTTTGACCGCTTGCTCTGCTAGAACATATTCACCACATAAAAAATAGCTTTGTGCTAAAAAGTAATGCCCAATATTTATGTTGTTATTGAGCATTTTCGTTGCTAATTTTCTGAGGCGAATATGATCGGCTTGTTCAAGTGCAAAAAGCAGGCGAAGCCCATACCAATAAACAGTAAAAGAACGCCGAGAGTTACTTTCTCTCAGAATTCTTTGTAGTGGTGGTAAATGCTTTTTGAGGGTAGCAAGCATCAACAAATTCCTTTATTCATGAATTTGTTTTTGCCCAGCAGCGAGGTCTTTTTTCGCGAGCATCTTTTTAATCTGAGTCGTTGAAATATCAGGAGTTCTTGGTAAATAAACGACTTCGCAATAATCTGCTAAAAAGTCGAATTTTCCTGCCCAGTCATCTCCCATTACAAATACATCAATTTCGTGTTTTTTTACGTCTTCGATTTTTTGTTCCCATTGAGTTTCTGGAATCACTTCGTCTACATAGCGAATTGCTTTCAGAATATGCTCACGTTCTTCGTAGGTGTAAGCGCAAACTTTGCCCTTACCTAGGTTGAATTGATCAGTTGAAATAGCAACGGTGAGATGATCCCCCAATGCTCTTGCTCTTTCTAATAGGCGAATATGTCCATGGTGCAATAAATCAAAAGTACCATAGGTTAATACCTTTTTCATTCCTAAACTCCGTATCATTAAATAAAAGTATTGGCTTTCTTTTTCTGAAATTATCTTTATATTCAAAAGAATAATAGCCTCTCAAAATAAAATTTTAAATTTATTTTTTATTAATTTTTTTGAAAAATTTTTTTATTCGACTAAAAGATTGTTTTTTAGTTTTTTGTTGTTTCATCTTCTCAAGATTTAACAATTTTTCAGTGTGTCTTACATATAATTGCTGTTGAGATAATGAATATTCATTGTTAGCAAGTTTTTGTAAGCTATTAATAACTTGTTCAGTTGCATTTTTTTCATAAGAAAAAAGCATTTCATATAGCGCTGAATCTATCAATTTCTTTTCAGATAAGGCAAATTTAAGCACTTCAGCTAATTGTGAAGGAGTCTTCACTTCATAGCCTAACTCTTTTCTCCGCGCAATCTCTAAACTAAATTTATCTACTTTTTGCTGATTAAGCGTTGGTATTGAAAGCAGTACCACGGGTTTTTTACAAAAAATAGCATCAAAAATAGCCCCACTAAAATCAGAGATTACAAGATCTGCGACTGAAATAAGTAAAAGTAAGTCTTCACTTTCATAGAAAAAATGTAGATTTGGGTACATCTTTTCATAATTATGGCGTTTATTCGCTAATAAAAGCGTATTGTGATGTAATTTCACTAATACATTGTATGTAGAAGATAATTTATTTATTTCTTCTATATACAATTGGAAACTAGATAATTCGCCCCAGCTCGGTGCATATAAAATCGTGGGCTTCGACATATCTAGATTAGGCTGATATTTTTTCGCTGCGAATTGATGAAATGCTGGTGTATGCCAAACATCATAGCGTGGGCAGCCCGTTATTTTAGTTGGAGAAAAATAGGAAATTCGCTCATAGGCATATTGTCCATAAACTAAATTTAGATCGGCAAATGCTCTCCAAGTCCCATAGTTATATGGTTCTTTGGCATATCCATATTGGAGCAATGCGATTTTGGTGTGGCGAAATAAATAAAGTTGCTCAAAAGCGGTTTGAGCAACTAGAACATCAAAATTCCCATCAATTTTTGCATGTATATCCGCATGGTTGATATAAGCAATATTATTATTTATATCTCTTAGTATATCCCGACAGATAGGTACACTACGTCTGCGTTTTTCAATAATAAGAAATGCACTCGGGAGTGCTTGTAATAAAGACTTGAAATGCAAAACCTGAAAACTATTCCAAGCGATAAATGCTAATTTCATCAACATTTACCCCCATTTAATTTATTAAAATAATGTCTATTCTTTATAGAAAAGTAATATCTTAGCTAGCCGTTTTAAAAGCCCTGATGTTAAGCTATAATCTATTTTTATAGCATTATATCTATAAGTTTATGTGACTTATACTCATTTTACACACCTTTGCAATAGAGTATTTTTACTAGATGAAAATAAAAAAACTTAGTTCAATCATAGGATTAGGCTTAGCGAGTTCTTTACTTATAGCCTGCTCAAGCTTACCTACTTCAGGTCCTAGCCATAGCGCAATTCTAGAAGCCAATTCGCAGAATTCAGATAAACCATTACCAGAAGTAAATGTGGTGGAGTTAGATAATGGTTTAGTTCAACAACTTTATCAGACTCAACAAAGTCAGCAATTTTCTGGCTTTTTAGGTACTGCAGGCGGGGCTGGCTATGCAGGCTTAGTGAATGTGGGTGATGTGCTGGAAATTTCGATTTGGGAAGCACCACCCGCGGTTTTATTTGGTGGCACGTTTAGCTCGGAAGGGCAAGGTAGCGGACATTTAACACAATTACCTGCACAAATGGTAAATCAAAACGGTACAGTTACCGTGCCGTTTGTGGGCAATATTCGTGTAGCTGGCAAAACACCAGAAGCAATTCAGTCTCAAATCGTGGGCGCATTACAACGTAAAGCAAATCAACCACAAGTGTTAGTAAAAATTGCGAATAATAATTCGGCTGATGTGACGGTAGTTCGCCAAGGTAATAGTATTCGTATGCCATTAAGTGCGAATAATGAGCGTGTGCTAGATGCTGTGGCTGCAGTAGGCGGAACCATGGAAAATATTGAAGATGTAACGGTGAAATTAACCCGTGGTTCTCAAGTAAAAACTTTAGCTTTCGAAACGTTAATTTCTGATCCAGCGCAAAATATTACATTACGTGCGGGCGATGTGGTGTCGCTTTTAAATACGCCGTATAGTTTTACGGGCTTAGGTGCAGTCGGTAATAACCAGCAAATGAAATTTTCAAGCAAGGGAATTACGCTAGCGGAAGCTATTGGTAAAATGGGGGGATTAATTGATACACGTTCAGACCCTCGTGGTGTGTTTGTGTTTCGTCATGTACCTTTTGCACAGTTAAGTTTAGATCAGCAAGCGCAATGGGAGTCAAAAGGCTATGGCATGGGTATGGATGTACCAACGGTGTACCGTGTGAATTTGCTTGAGCCACAATCAATGTTTTTATTACAACGTTTCCCAATGCAGGATAAAGATATTGTGTATGTGTCGAATGCGCCACTATCTGAATTCCAAAAATTCTTGAGAATGATTTTCTCAGTCACATCGCCAATTACGAGTACAACCAACAGTATTCGTAGCTTTTAATTAAAACAATATATCTATTTTGAGGAAAAAATAATGGTAGCAATTACCGAAGAGAAACCCCAAAAACCAAAGAAAAAGAGTTTGTTAAACAAATTAAACCCTTTGCTTTGGCTAACGGTTATTTTTCCAACGTTATTTTCGGCTATTTATTTTGGTTTGTTCGCTTCAGATATTTATGTATCTGAATCAAGCTTTGTAGTGCGCTCGCCTCGCAATCAATCTTCTTTGTCTGGTGTGGGGGCTTTGTTACAAGGTACGGGCTTTGCTCGTTCGCAAGATGATACTTATTCTGTGCAAGAGTATATGCGTTCACGTACCGCATTAGAGCAGCTACAAACTGAATTACCTGTACGTGATTTTTATGCGACAAAAGGCGATATTCTTAGCCGTTTTAATGGCTTTGGTTTAAATGACACGCAAGAAGCATTTTTCCGTTACTTTAAAGATCGTTTAAGTATTGATGTGGATTCAGTATCAGGAATTGCGACGCTACGCGTTCAAGCGTTTGAAGCGAGTGAAGGTCAACAATTAAATGAAAAACTGTTAAAACAGGGTGAAGATCTGATTAACCGCTTAAATGCACGTGGTCGTAAAGACACTTTGGAATTTGCGGCGCAAGCGGTCGAAGAAGCAGAAAAAAATGTAAATGAAACAGCCGAAGCATTAAGCAAGTATCGTATTAAAAACAAAATTTTCGATTTACCTGCGCAATCAGGCGTACAGCTTTCGTTAATTTCAAGTTTAAAAAGTGAGTTAATTCGTGTGGAAACGCAATTAGCGCAATTGCAATCTATTACACCAGATAACCCGCAAGTTAGTGCGTTGCTTATGCGCCAAAAAAGCTTGCGTAAAGAAATTGATGAACAATCTAAACAACTTTCTGGCAATACAGGTAGCTCGGTGGCAAATCAATCGGCAGATTATCAGCGTTTAGTATTGGCGAATGAGCTTGCACAACAACAACTTACTGCAGCAATGGCATCCTTACATAACACTAGAGGTGAGGCAGATCGCCAACAGTTGTATTTAGAAGTTATCAGCAAACCAAGTAAACCAGACTGGGCATTAGCGCCGAATCGTTTATATAACATTATTGCCACTTTTATTATTGGCTTGATGTTATATGGCATTTTTGGTTTATTAATCACAAGTGTGAGAGAGCATAAAAACTAATGCAATATGGTGACCAAACAACGTTTCGACAATCATTAGCAATTCAAGGGCGAGTCATTTACGCACTGTTAATGCGAGAAATTATTACTCGCTATGGTCGAAAAAACTTGGGTTTTTTATGGCTGTTTATTGAACCGCTGCTTTTAACGTTTTTTATTGTCTTGATGTGGAAGTTTTTCCGTGCAGATAAAATTTCTACACTGAATATTGTAGCGTTTACGATTACGGGCTATCCAATGGCAATGATGTGGCGAAATGTTTCAAACCGAGCAATTGGTTCTATTTCGGCTAACTTGAGTTTGTTATACCACCGTAATGTGCGAGTGTTAGATACCATTTTTGCTCGTATGTTATTGGAAGTCGCTGGCGCTACAGTGGCACAAATTTTAATTACCGCAGTGTTAGTCTTTATTGGCTGGGTCGAACCGCCAAAAGATGTGTTTTATATGCTGCTCGCTTGGATTCTCATGGCATTTTTTGCATTTGGGTTAGGGCTGATTATTTGTTCTTTAGCACAGCAAATAGAAGTATTCGGTAAAATTTGGGGTACTTTAAGCTTTGTGTTATTACCACTTTCAGGGGCTTTTTTCTTCGTACATTCTCTGCCTTCACAAATTCGTGAAATTGCGCAATGGATTCCAATGATTAGTGGTACGGAAATGTTTCGTCATGGCTATTTTGGAGACTTAGTACCAACCTATGAAAATATCGGTTTTTTAGTAGTATGTGATTTAGCAATGCTGTTATTAGGACTGATTCTGGTGCGAAATTTTAGTAAAGGAATTGAACCACAATGATCAGCGTAAAAAATGTGAGCAAACGCTACCATACTAATAGTGGCTGGAAAACGGTGTTACAAGATATTAATTTTGATCTGCAAAAAGGTGAGAAAATTGGTATTTTGGGGCGAAATGGTGCGGGTAAATCGACCTTAATTCGTTTAATGAGTGGAGTTGAGCCACCAACGACAGGTACGATTGAGCGTCATATGTCAATTTCTTGGCCACTCGCTTTTAGTGGCGCTTTTCAGGGCAGTTTAACGGGCATGGATAATTTGCGTTTTATTTGTCGTATTTATAATGCCGATTTTGATTATGTAAAAGCGTTTACTGAAGAATTTTCTGAACTGGGCGACTATTTATATGAACCCGTTAAGAAGTATTCATCAGGTATGAAAGCGAGATTAGCTTTTGCGCTATCACTATCGGTTGAATTTGACTGCTATTTAATTGATGAAGTAATTGCGGTAGGTGACTCTCGCTTTGCGGCAAAATGTAAACATGAGTTATTTGAAAAGCGTAAAGATCGCTCGATTATTTTAGTTTCGCATAGTCCTTCAGCCATGAAGGAATATTGTGATAATGCAATGGTGCTAGATAAAGGCATAATGCATAAATTTGAAAATATGGACGAAGCTTATAAGTTCTATAATGCAACGCAGTAAGCTTTAAACATAAAGTGAAAGGGCACAATGTTGCCCTTTTTTGTTTGAAATTAGGTAGTAAATGCTCAAAACTTGCTTGTAACGGCTTATTACACTCGCCCCTTGCAGGAGGGGACAACTTGTTGAAGTGTATAGTAAAACAAGCAGAGAGAGGCAATTTGCAAAATGTTGAAAAAATAAGACGGTTTGTTTTGTTGAGGAAGATTTATGTCCAAAGAATTTGTAGGATTTATTAACGACCAGCTATTTCCTCGTTTTCATTTTCAATCTAAAAATATGTTTGGTGAAACTTGCTTATTTTCAGCTGGCAAGATTGTGGCGATTATTAATAAAGATAACCAAATTTTTGTGAAGGCAAATGCGCAAACCCAGTCGCACTTTCAGCAAATTGGTAGCACTCAATATGAATATTTTTCGAAAGGAAAATGGCAGAAAATGCACTATTGGAGTATTCCCGATGAGGCAGTAGAAGCGCCAGAAATGCTCCAAATGTGGTTTGAATTAGCGATGCAAGCACTTCACCGTTAAATCGACTATTACCTAACAAGCGGTCGAATTTGGTCAAGTTTTTGCAAAATTCTTGCTAAATCCGACCGCTATTCGCAAAAGGCGGTTGGATCTAGTGCCAACCTATTATAAAATGCCTTTCTTTTTTATCTTCCTTAACCCAAGAGAAACTCAACATGAATTCAAATCGTAGTTTATTGGTTATGGGTTTGTTATTAGTGTCTTTTTTAGTTTTTACGCAATGGCAGCAGGATTTCAATCCTGAAATTCAAGCGCAAAAACAAGCACAACAACAAGCTCAAGTTGCATCACAATCGGGCGATGTGCCTGCTTCATCAAATGCTAATACGCTTATTGCTGAAAATGCAACGCAAGGTAAAACCATTACTATTCAAAGCGATGTATTACGTTTAACTATCGATACCTTAGGTGGCGATGTTATTGGTTCAGATTTATTAGCACACAATGCAGAATTAAATTCTAAAACTCCATTTAAATTATTACAAACTGGTGCAACAACTTATGTTGCGCAAAGTGGTTTAGTGGGTAAAAACGGGATTGATACCAATTCAGGTCGTCCGCAATATCAAGTTGCACAAGATGCATTTGTATTAGCAGACGGTCAAGCTGAAATCAGCGTGCCAATGACGTTTGAGAAAGACGGTGTACTGTACACTAAAACTTTCGTCTTAAAACGTGGTAGTTATGATGTTGCGGTAAACTTCAATGTGAAAAACCCAACCGCTCAAGCAATTAAAGTTCAACCTTATGGTCAATTAAAACATACTTTGGTTGAAAGTTCTGGTAGCTTAACTATGCCGACTTATACTGGCGGCGCTTACTCTTCATCAGAAACAAACTATAAAAAATATAGTTTCGACGAGATGGCAAAAGCAAATTTAAATATTGATACCAAAGCAGGTTGGGTTGCGGTTTTACAACACTATTTCGTTTCTGCCTGGGTACCAAATCAAGATGCGCAAAATGCACTTTATTCACGCACCAATAATGGTATCGCAACCATTGGTTACCGTGGTCCTGTGACAGAAATCGCACCAAACAGCGAAGCGACCATTACTAGCCAATTATGGACGGGTCCAAAAGATCAAAAAGAAATGGAAGCAACCGCAGCAAACCTTGACTTAACCGTGGATTATGGTTGGGCGTGGTTCATTGCAAAACCATTATTTGCGTTATTAACTTTCATTCAAAGCATCGTATCTAACTGGGGCTTAGCGATTATTGGTGTAACACTTGTGGTGAAAACCATTTTGTATCCATTAACCAAAGCGCAATATACCTCAATGGCGAAAATGCGTATGTTACAGCCGAAAATCCAAGAAATGCGTGAGCGTTTTGGTGATGATCGCCAACGTATGAGCCAAGAGATGATGAAGCTCTATAAAGAAGAGAAAGTAAACCCAATGGGTGGTTGTTTACCAATCTTAATCCAAATGCCGATTTTCATCGCATTATATTGGACATTTATGGAAGCGGTAGAACTACGTCATGCTCCATTCTTTGGTTGGATTCAAGACTTATCGGCACAAGACCCGTACTACATTCTGCCATTATTAATGGGTGGCTCAATGTTCTTGTTACAAAAAATGTCGCCGACCCCAGTGGCAGATCCAGTGCAGCAAAAAGTGATGACTTTCATGCCTGTATTGTTCACTGTGTTCTTCTTATGGTTCCCGTCAGGCTTAGTGCTTTACTGGCTAACCTCAAACTTAATCACAATTGCCCAGCAATGGTTGATTTACCGTAACCTTGAGAAAAAAGGTTTACATTCTCGTAAGAAATAAACTCGTTTTGGCGAGTCCAAAGGCACCGTAAATATACGGTGCCTTTTTGTTTTATGGTATGATAAGCCAACTACAAGCGGTCGAATTTGCAAATTCTTTTGCAAAAATGACCGCTTCTTTAATAAGAAAGGATACAAAATGAAAGATACCATTGTGGCTCAGGCAACCCCAATTGGGCGTGGTGGCGTGGGCATTTTACGCGTTTCAGGCCCACTGGCGCAGAACGTTGCCCAAGCAGTATTAGGCAAAGAACTAAAACCGCGTCTTGCCAACTATTTACCATTCAAAGATCAAGACGGTACAGTGTTAGACCAAGGCATTGCTTTGTTCTTTAAAGCGCCAAATTCTTTTACGGGTGAAGATGTGCTGGAATTACAAGGGCATGGCGGTCAGGTCATTTTAGATATTTTGCTAAAACGTATTTTGGCGGTAAAAGGTGTGCGTATTGCGCGTGCGGGGGAATTTTCTGAGCAAGCATTTTTAAACGATAAACTCGACCTCGCACAAGCAGAAGCAATTGCCGATTTAATTGATGCAACCAGCGAACAAGCAGCTCGCTCAGCGCTGAAATCTTTACAGGGTGAATTTTCTAATAAAATCAATCAATTAGTTGATTCTGTTATTTATCTGCGTACTTATGTAGAAGCAGCAATTGATTTCCCTGATGAAGAAATTGACTTTTTAGCTGATGGTAAAATTGAAGGGCATTTAAACGATATTATTCACCAACTTGACAGCGTACGCAAAGAAGCAAAACAAGGTGCGATTTTGCGTGAAGGGATGAAGGTGGTGATTGCAGGTCGCCCGAATGCAGGTAAATCAAGCTTACTTAATGCGCTAGCAGGCAGAGAGGCGGCGATTGTAACTAATATTGCAGGCACTACCCGTGATGTATTACGTGAACATATTCATATCGACGGTATGCCATTACATATTATTGATACCGCAGGTTTGCGTGAAGCAAGCGATGAGGTTGAGAAAATCGGTATTCAACGTGCGTGGAATGAGATCGAGCAAGCTGATCACGTGTTACTGATGATCGATAGTACCGAACAAAGCGCTGAAGCGTTTAAAACTGAATGGGCAGACTTTTTAGCTAAACTACCACAAAACATTCCTGTTACTGTGATTCGCAATAAAGTGGATTTATCTAGCGAAACGGAAAGCTTACAGCAGTTAGAAGGCTTTACGTTAATTCGTTTATCGGCACAAACTAAAGTGGGCGTAGACTTATTACGTGAGCACCTGAAAAAATCAATGGGTTATCAAAGCTCAACGGAAGGTGGTTTTTTAGCACGACGCCGCCACTTACAAGCGCTTGAAACTGCTGCGGAACATTTGGAACGCGGTCATGTGCAATTAACCCAATTCTTTGCGGGCGAATTACTCGCAGAAGAATTACGTATGGTACAAAATGCGCTCAGTGAAATTACAGGGCAGTTTACCTCGGATGATCTGCTAGGCAATATCTTTAGCTCGTTCTGTATCGGCAAATAGCAACAGAACAAGCGGTCGAATTTAGCAAATATTTTACCAATAAAAAAACCACGGAATATTTTATGTTCCGTGGTTCAGTCTTTATTCGTACCAAGTAAAATGCTAAGTAATTTGGCGGAAGTGAATGGGAGTCGAACCCACCCAAGAACGCTGGCGTCCTCAATAGGATTTGAAGTCCTACCGCCTCACCAGAGGCGACTCACTTCCGTTGAAAAAGTAGCGGTATTCTACTTTATTTATTAGAATTGTTCAAAATTCTCCTACTCTTTTTTATTATGCAAACATTATTCCGACTTATTCCCTCAATTGATAAACTACTAAAAAGCCAACAAGCTATTGATTTAATTAATAAATTTGGTCATCAAGCCTTTGTTTCTGAGGCAAGAAACTTAATTGAAGAAGCTCGTCAACAGATGGTTACCACACAAAAATTGCCTGCATTTCTTGAACACGAATCGGCGCTTTTTACCAAACTGTCTGCAAAGCTACAAGCGATACAGCAGCCTCAAATCAAAAAAGTGTTCAATCTGACAGGCACGGTGTTGCATACCAATTTGGGGAGAGGGCTATGGTCGGAAGCAGCTATTTCTGCCGCCACAGACGCAATGCGTCACAATGTTGCATTAGAATTTGATATTGAACAGGGCAAGCGCTCACATCGTGATAATGCGGTGTCTGCCTTGATTGCACAGCTAACGGGCGCAGAAGCCGCTTGTGTAGTAAACAATAACGCAGCCGCGGTGCTATTGATGCTTGCAACTTTCGCTCAAGGCAAAGAGGTTATCGTTTCTCGGGGAGAATTAGTGGAAATTGGGGGCGCCTTTCGCATTCCAGATATTATGCAACAAGCGGGTTGTACCCTAGTTGAAGTGGGTACTACGAACCGCACTCATTTAAAAGATTATCGCAATGCTATCAATGAAAATACCGCTTTTTTAATGAAAGTGCATACCAGCAATTATCAGATTCAAGGCTTTACCAGCAGTGTCTCTGAAGAAGAATTGGTGGAGCTAGGTAACGAATTTAATTTAGCGGTAATCAGCGATTTAGGTAGTGGCTCTTTAACGAATATGGCGCAGCTTAATTTACCTGCGGAGCCAATGGTGCAAGAAAAAGTCGCTGCAGGTGTGGATTTAGTCTCGTTTTCTGGCGATAAATTGCTTGGTGGCCCTCAAGCTGGAATTATTGTCGGCAAAAAAGCACAGATTGAAGCGCTACAAGCCCATCCTCTAAAACGGGTATTGCGTTGTGATAAAGTGATTTTAAGTGCTTTAGAGGCAACACTGCGTCACTATTTATTCCCAGAAAAATTAACCGAGGCATTACCGACGTTACATTTACTTACTCAACCACTTTATGTCTTAAAGCTGAAAGCTGAGCAATTAAAACAAGCCCTCAGCAAACATTTAACCGCTGAATTTAGTTTACAAATTGAAGATAGCCTTGCTCAAATTGGCAGTGGTGCGCTTCCAATGGAAACGCTCGCTTCGGTGGCAGTTACAATCAGCGCCGAGAAACAAAGTGATTTATTAGCGTTAGAACAGCGCTTTAAAAGCTTTCGCTGTCCGATTATTGGGCGCTTTGCTCAGCAAAAATTTTGGTTAGATTTACGCTCGGTCGCACAATTTGAGCTACTCATTACAATGTTGGAGAGAGAATGATTATTGTCACCGCAGGCCATGTCGATCATGGCAAAAGCGCTTTGTTACAAGCGCTTACAGGCACTAATACTGCTCATTTACCTGAAGAGAAAAAGCGTGGTTTAACTATTGATCTTGGCTACGCCTATTTGCCGATAACCAACGATTCACCTCAAAATGAAATTCTTGGTTTTATTGATGTACCAGGGCATCAAAAATTTTTATCGAATATGTTAGCAGGACTCGGGGGCGTACAGCATGCGTTATTAGTGATTTCTGTCGAAGAAGGCATTAAACCCCAAACCATTGAGCATTTGGAAATTCTTAACTTATTGAATTTCAAGCAAATTATAGTAGTGCTAACCAAAGCAGATCGGGTTGAAGCAACGCAAATTACCCCGCTTATTCAGCAAATTAAACAACAATTACCTTCGCTGAATCATGCACCTTTTTTTGTGACTTCTAGCCTAACAGGGGAAGGTATTGCCGAGCTAAAAGCATACTTAATAGCCGAAAACCAACAGCAAAGTTGCATACCGCCATTTAGGTATGTGATCGACCGTGTGTTTCATATCAAAGGTGCTGGGCTTGTCGTAACAGGGACAGCTGTGGCAGGTAAAGTGAGCGTCGGAGATTCGCTGTATCTTTCTGATGGCACAAGGGTGCGCATTAAAGCCATTCATGCGCAAAATAGCCCGTCAGAAATTGGTATGGCAGGACAACGTTTGGCGCTTAATTTGGCAAATATTGAAAAAGAGCAAATTCGCCGAGGTCATTGGCTGAGCGAACTACCACCCGCTTTTGCAACGGATCGAATTACCGTAAAACTGACTGCTGCCCAAGCGTTAAAAGAAACTTCTGCCGTGCATATTTACCATTTCGCTTCGCATATTACGGGCAAACTGAGCTTATTAAATGCAAAACAAGCGGTCAAAAAAGCCGAATATTTTGCAGAATTATTGCTTGATGAGCCGTTGCATATTGCATTAAATGATAAACTGATTATTCGTAGTGGTGATGATAGCCAAACCGTGGCAGGCGCACAGGTGTTAGAAATCCATTCGCCCAAACGTTATAAACGAAGTGAAGCTCGCTTAGCTTATTTGGCGCAATTGGCACAAACTGAAAGCTACGCACAACGTATTAGCCTTTATTTGCAACGTGATGCGATTGCACGAGACCGTTTACTGTGGGATGAACAATTACTCCCTGCACAGCTGGAACAATTAGGCTTTAAACTCAATGATGAATGGCTTTATAGCAATGCGTTTAAAATCGATGCACAACAAAAAGTATTAGCTAAATTGGCTGAATATCATGAGCTTCACCAAGATCAGTTAGGTGTGGCAAAAGCCCGTTTACGCCGTATGGCACTGCTTGATTTACCTGAAAAGCTCGGCTTAATGCTGATTGATGATCTACTGGCCACACACCAATTAGCCCAAACTCGAGGCTGGTTACATCTGGCGGAGCATCGAATTGAATTTAACTCGCATGAATTGCAAATTTGGCAACAAATTCGACCGCTTTTTGAAGCAACTAACCAAGCACTATGGGTAAGAGATATTGCTAATCAATTGGCAATGGATGAAACCGAAATGCGTAATTTATTGTATAAAGCGGGCAAATTAGGCTATTTAATTCCGATTGTTAAAGACCGCTTCTTATTAACTGAGCAGATTGAAACTTTCGCACAATTTATTCGCAATTTTATTCAGCAACATGGTGAAATCTCAGTAAATCAGCTACGAGATGAGATCCAATACGGACGCAAACTTACCGTACAACTAATTGAATATTTTGATCGCTCTGGATTTTTACGTCGTAAAGGCAATATCCACTTACTGAGAGACAACGACATTTTTTAATATGAAAAACAAAACACAAAACGTGCGTGCTGTTGCCGCACAAATTATCTTACAGGTGTTAGATCAAGGGAAATCGCTCTCGAGCTTAGTGCCAGAAGCACAAAGCCAACTTGATCCCAAAGACCTCCCTTTAGTACAAGAAATGGTATTTGGTATCTGCCGTGTACTGCCTCGCTTGGAACACATTATCAAGCTATTAGTCGATAAACCACTGAAAGGTAAAACCCGCTTGGTACATTGTTTGCTATTAGTCGGGTTATATCAATTGCTCTATATGCGAGTGCCTGCACATGCCGCAGTAGATGAAGTGGTGAACGCCACGAAATTAGTCAAGCTAGATAGTTTTAGAGCGCTAACCAATGGCGTGTTACGCCGTTTCTTGCGTGAGCAAGCCGATATTTTAGCGAAAGTAGATAAACACTGGCAGACAATGCATCCAGATTGGTTTATTAATCGAATCAAAAAAGTTTATCCCAATTGGCGAGAGATTATTGAAGCCAATAATCAACGCCCACCAATGTGGATTCGTGCAAATCGCCAACATATTAAAGCGCAAGACTACCGTGTGTTATTGGGCGATTTAGTTGCCAAAAGTTCAGAAAATTCGACCGCTTGTGTGCCCGAATGCGCTATCTTGTTAGAAAATCCTGTACCTGTTAGCAAATTAATGCATTTCGAACAAGGCTGGGCAACTGTGCAAGATGCGCATGCTCAATGGTCTGCCGAATTACTCGACGCTCAAAATGGCGAGCTGATTTTAGATGCTTGCGCAGCCCCTGGTGGTAAAACGACCCATATTTTAGAAACAGCACCGCAGGCACAAGTAATTGCGTTAGATATTGAAGAAGGGCGTTTAAAACGCGTGCGAGAAAACTTAGCACGTCTAGGACAAACGGCGAAAGTGATTTGTGGCGATGCGGCTAAACCTGAAGAATGGCTTGACCAAGATGTAATGTTTGATCGCATTTTATTAGATGCACCTTGCTCAGCAACGGGCGTGATTCGTCGCCACCCAGATATAAAATGGTTACGCAAAGATCAAGATATTGCAGAACTAGCAAAACTACAAAGCGACATTCTTAATGCACTATGGCGTCGCTTAAAACCAAATGGCGTTTTATTATACGCAACCTGTTCAATTTTACCTGAAGAAAACGAACAGCAAATTCAACAGTTTATTGCACAACAAAACGATGCCAAATTACTCGAAATGGACTTTCACACTGAAAAAACTGCAATGAAGCAATTTCTACCACAGCAAAATGGCGGTGATGGCTTCTTCTATGCGAAATTGGTAAAAACGACATGAAAATAATTATTTTAGGGGCTGGGCAAGTCGGCTCTACTCTCGCAGAAAATTTGGTGAGTGAAGATAACGATATTACCCTGATTGACGATGATCAGGGTCGTTTAAACACGCTACAAGATAAGCACGATTTACAAGTTTTAAAAGGTAACAGCGCTTCACCACAAATATTGCGTGATGCAGGTGCAAGCGATGCAGATTTGATTGTTGCAGTAACGGAAAGCGATGAAACCAATATGATCGCTTGCCAAATTGCGCATACGTTGTTTCATATTCCGACCAAAATTGCTCGTATTCGTAATTCAGACTATGTGCGTGAGAAAGAAAAATTGTTTAACGATGGTGCGTTACCTATCGATCATATTATTGCGCCAGAAGTCTTGGTTAAAAAAGAAATCTTGCGCTTGATTAATTACCCAGGGGCATTACAAGTAGCGCATTTTGCAAATGAATTAGTGAGTTTAGTGAGCGTAAAAGCCTATTATGGCGGTCCGTTAGTTGGCTATCCTATTTCAGCACTACGTGATCACCTGCCCTATATTGAAACTCGTATCGTCTCAATCTTCCGCCAAGAGCGCGCAATTATTCCGCAAGGATCGACCATTATTGAAGCAGGTGACGAAGTATTCTTTATTTGTGCCACGCACAATATTAAAGCAGTGATGAGTGAGCTACAGCGTTTAGAACGGCCACATAAACGAGTGATGATTGTTGGCGGAGGCAGTATCGGTACTGGTTTGGCGAAAGATCTTGAAGAACAATGTAGCGTAAAAATGATTGAGCGAGATCCACACAAAGCGGAAAAACTCGCCCAAAAATTAGAAAAAGCACTCGTGTTGTGCGGTGATGCTTCCGATCAGGAGCTGTTATTTGAAGAACATATCGAAAATATTGATCTGTTTTTAGCGCTTACCAGCGATGATGAAGCAAATATTATGTCGGCATTATTAGCAAAACGTTTAGGTGCGAAAAAAGCGATTGTGTTAGTGCAGAAAATGGCTTACCTCCACTTAATTCAGGGCGGTACGATTGATATTGCACTTTCACCAAAACAAGCCACCATTTCAGCCCTTTCTAGCCATGTGCGCAAAGGCGATATTGTACAAGTTGCCTCACTCAAACAAGGGCAAGCGGAATGTATCGAAGCGATTGCACACGGAGATATTGAATCCTCTAAAGTGGTTGGTCGAAGCGTGCGCGAGCTAAAATTGCCACAAGGGGCGATTGTCGGGGCAATTGTGCGTAACGAAGAAGTAATTATTGCGCACAAATCCACCCAAATTGAAGAAAATGATAGAGTGATTGTTTTTGTAAACGACAAAAAACAAGTGAGCGAAATTGAAAAATTGTTCCAACTCAGCACTTTTTTCTTATAAATCACGATAGCCATAGTTATTCACTATGGCTATTTTTTTATGCACAAAAGTAATTGAGCTGATAAATTCTGATCCATATCACAAAATCATAAAAAAAGCGGAATGGAATGTTTTTAGTCGGTTTCTTTCTTGGTTTGCCAGTGCTACTATCCTACCTAGAAATTATTAGATACCCCAATTCAACATTTATATTATCCACAGGAGAACACAAATGGAATATCGTATTGAAAAAGATACAATGGGCGAAGTTCAAGTACCTGCTAATCGTTATTGGGCAGCACAAACCGAACGTTCTCGTAACAACTTCAAAATTGGTCCAGAAGCTTCAATGCCTGCTGAAATCATCGAAGCATTTGCTTACTTGAAAAAAGCAGCGGCGTTTGCCAATACAGATTTAGGTGTGCTTCCTGCTGCAAAACGTGACTTAATTGCGACCGCTTGTGATGAAATTTTAGCGCATAAACTTGATGGCGAGTTTCCATTAGTAATTTGGCAAACGGGTTCAGGCACACAATCAAATATGAACCTCAATGAAGTGATTGCTAACCGTGCGCACGTCATTAATGGCGGTACATTAGGTGAAAAATCCGTTATTCACCCAAATGATGATGTAAATAAATCACAATCTTCAAACGATACCTACCCAACAGCAATGCATATTGCAGCTTACAAAAAAGTGGTAGAACATACTTTACCTTGTGTAAAACGCTTACAAAAAACCTTCGCCGAAAAAGCTGAAGCATTTAAAGATGTGGTAAAAATCGGCCGTACGCACTTAATGGATGCAACGCCATTAACATTAGGCCAAGAATTCTCTGCTTACGCAGCGCAATTAGCATTTGGTATTAAAGCGCTTGAAAACACCCTTCCACACTTATCTGAACTCGCATTAGGTGGTACAGCGGTGGGGACAGGTTTAAATACACCGAAAGGCTATGATGTATTGGTGGCAGACTATATTGCTAAATTTACAGGTTTACCGTTTGTAACTGCACAAAATAAATTTGAAGCACTTGCAACCCACGATGCTATCGTAGAAACTCACGGTGCATTAAAACAAATTGCTGTGTCGCTTTATAAAATTGCTAACGACATTCGCTTACTAGCTTCAGGCCCTCGTTCTGGTATCGGTGAAATCTTAATTCCAGAAAACGAACCAGGCTCATCAATCATGCCAGGTAAAGTAAATCCGACCCAGTGCGAAGCAATGACGATGGTAGCGGCGCAAGTATTAGGTAATGACACAACAATTTCATTTGCAGGTACGCAAGGTCATTTCCAATTAAACGTATTCAAACCTGTAATGGCAGCAAACTTCTTACAATCTGCACAGCTTTTAGGTGATGTTTGTGTGTCATTCGATGAACACTGTGCAACAGGCATTGAACCAAACTTCCCACGTATTAAACAGCAACTTGAGCAATCATTAATGTTAGTCACCGCATTAAATACGCATATTGGTTACGAAAATGCGGCGAAAATTGCGAAAACTGCTCACAAAAACGGGACAACCTTAAAAGAAGAAGCAATTAACTTAGGCTTAGTAACCGCTGAACAATTCGATGAATGGGTGCGTCCAGAAGATATGGTGGGTAGCTTAAAATAAGCGACAACCAACATACAAAAGGGCTATCAAATGATAGCCCTTTTTGCTACTTACAAGCGGTCGGATTTTCCGCCACTTTTGCAAATATCCAGTATTATGTAGCACTTGCACAAGACCTAAACCGCAATAAAAATTAAGATCTCCATTGAAATTTATCCTTCAATGGAGATTTTTAGGGGCTATCCTAGATAACTAGCTTAAACTGCCCTTAACTAGTTGTTTTAAAAAAGAAATTTGAGATTTTAAATTACTGTGATTGAGGCGAAAATGGTTAAATTCACTCACATCAAGTACATCATAACTTCGGTAGAAATCGGTGTAAACAATGCTGTCAGGCTTCACTTTTCCCGAATTATCGGCAAAAGCGTTGCAGATTGTGTATTCGGCACCACGATGGTATAAACCTTGCCGTCCCACTTTAATAGCCCGAATACAGCTGTTTTGCCTGTTACACCACGCTCACGCTTACCTTTGCGAACACCACCAAAGTAGCTCTCATCTGCTTCAATTTCGCCTTAAAACATTTCGAGATGAAGGCTATGTTGATAAATAAGCAAACGCAAGCGGTGGAAATAGTAAGCTGCTATGACTTTGTTTACGTTCACTAACTCAGCGCCTGTTCGGGCTGTTACGCCTGCCACGAATAGCTCAATGAGTTTAAATCGTTTGTGCTGACTTAGACGACTTTTCCTCATTTGGGTATCTTAACCTAAATGGCATTTTTAGTCGTTATCTGGGACAGCCCCTAAATGTTTTGCTGTAAACAAAGCTCTGTGCGTTTCAGATAGCATTTGATGTATCCTTTAAATTCTTATCTGAAAACAAGTGAGTAATTGTCTTATTTTTAATAAAACTCGATTTTAAAAATAAAAAAGATTATAATGTTTAATCAGTAGGAGTTTATTATATGATTGAAGCAATAGATTTATTTTGTGGAGCAGGTGGTTTAACTGCTGGATTACAAAAAGCAGGAATTAAAGTAAAAGCTGGATACGACATTGAAGAACAGTGTCGTTATGCTTTTGAATTTAATAACAATTCTGAATTTGTGAACAAAGATGTTGCGCAGGTTGAAAATGTTGAGATTGCACAGCGCTATTCTCATGATGCAATTCGCTTGTTAGCAGGTTGTGCACCCTGTCAACCTTTTTCTAAATACAATCAAGGAAAAGATACTTCACTAGATAAAAAGTGGCCGCTGTTATATGCTTTTGCTCGTTTAATTGAAGGTAATTTACCTGAATTAGTGACAATGGAAAATGTGCCAGACGTGGTTAAGCATCTAGTCTATCACGACTTTGTCAAAAAATTAGAAGAATTAGGGTATCATACTTGGGCTGACACAGTAAGTTGTGCGGATTATGGTGTGCCACAACGCCGTCGCCGTCACGTTTTGCTTGCTTCTCGTCTAGGTCCAATTGAATTAATTGAACCAACACATAAAGAAAACTGGGTCAATATTAAAGATGTGATCGGACACTTGCCAAAAATTAAAGCAGGAGAACAACATAAAGATGACCCATTACATCGAGCTGTATCTCTTAATGAGATAAATTTAAAGCGCATTCAAGCATCTAAACAAGGTGGTTCTTGGAAAGATTGGCCAGAAGAGCTACGTTTAGCGTGTCATAGAAAAGATTCAGGCTCTACTTATGTAAGTATCTATGGACGAATGTGTTGGAATGAGCCAAGTCCAACAATGACTACGCAATGTTACGGATACGGTAATGGACGTTTTGGACATCCTGAGCAAGATCGAGCGATTTCACTACGTGAGGCTGCTATTTTCCAATCATTCCCCGATGATTACCAATTTCACCCAGTAGATGTGAAAATGCAAACAAAAGATATAGGAAGAATGATCGGAAATGCCGTACCAGTTCGCTTAGGAGAGATTATAGGGCTAAGTTTGAAAAATCATCTGCAATTAATATAATTTTGATTTGCTAGATAGTCATTAATAAGTCGCATAAGATTTTCTAAATACGTAAAAATATCTAGGGAGAAAGTTTCAAGGTCATCAACTGCTAAATCAGCGCCATAATCAATAAAAGATTTTTTACCATGAGCTAGTTGATTTCTCCCTTTTTTTACCCTAACTAATGTATTACATTGTTGTCTTGTAAATATAGTTGATTCTGCAATTTGATAGAAACCGTATATTTCTCCTAATTCCTTTATACTTCTATTATCTACATTCCCCGAAAACCAAGGGGACTTATCTTCATCTTCTACTTTTTTTCTATAAAATTCCAACCATTCTTGGAACAAAATTTTTTCGATAGATCTTACTCTTGGTCTATTGATGTGTTGAATAATATATCCAGCCATCTTATTTGAGCTTTTATGGTGTTCAATAATTCTTGTCATCAATTTTTCATTTATTTTGCGAACATTTAATTGGTTGGATTCTAATTTATTTTTAAAATGTTCGTGGATTTCTCTCATCAAAGTACTCACAATCGCTTCAGACAGGCTATACAATAATAATATACCACTAGATTTTAAAGTATGCATTAGCTCATTAGAAACGTTATCTTCCTTAATAGTTATAGGTAGTATTTGATTATCAGGGAAAGTGGTATTTGATTGTGGTTCAAAAAATAAATCTTCAAATCTATTAGTTTCTACCTTGTATTTGATTTTTGTATCACGACTTGCTAATTTTTTCAAAAAAGAAATAAAATCTTCAACCTCTTTCTTTTTATCTAAAAATAGTGCTGTTGTTTCGGGAATAAAGTTCATTTTATTGCTTACTACCAAGTAATTGATCTCTTACAAATTCTATTCTATCTTTTACTTTAGGTCTTGAATTACTTCCATCTGAGCGAATATGATTTAAAAACTCATCTGACTCTAACCATTCCTCTGTTGATGATGGTTCTAATTGTGGATTTTTTGCTAAAGCCAAAGTTGTTCCAACTGCAATTACCTCAAATCTCAATCTAGGTACTGTTTGAGTTGTTTTATTTCTTTTAAACCCATATTTAAAATGTTTTTTCACAAAAGATAACATTGTAATAAATTGATGTTCTAGCTCATCTTTATTAAAGTTATTTTCTTTGTATGAAACATATTCATCAAGAAAGCTATCAACTCTATGTTTGAAGTTTAAATAATTTTCACTATATGCGAAATAGCGTAATACTAATTCATCATATTCTGCTTTTTTCTTTTTAGATGATCCTATAGGGCATAATGTATGCAATTCTGCATTTTGGGCAAGTTTTCTAATTAATTTCAAGAATTCACCATCATTTGTACCTCGTCTTATCTCCATTGGCTCTAATTTTGAACCGCCAGAATTTAATCTAGCAAAGATTTCTCTACGAGCCTCTTCATCAACAGCCTCAGTTAGCTCTATCATCCTGAGAGTTTTGCGTAAAAAACGAAGCTGTCTAACTCTAGGGAAATCTTTAAAATAGAGACCATTTGCTTTAGGAATATATTTTAAGGAAGCTAGAGAGAATTTATTCTGAACAAAATCCACTAAGGTCCTAATTCTTTGGCTACCATCTACAATTTCTAAACGACCTTCATTATCTGCTACAAACAAATAGGGAATAGGTAAATTGAGTAAAATGGATTCAATAAACTCCCTTTGTTGCTTTACACTCCAACGAAAAGCCCTCTGATATTCAGGAACAAATAGCTCAGCACTATTATCTTCTGAACCGTTTATATATTTATCAATAATGACACCAATAGGGTATTCACGAATGTCGTGTGAGGTCATTCGCTGTTTATCTCGGATTTCTTGTTCTAATTCTTCTAATAATGAATTGTTAGCATTTTCTGTTAAAAAAGACATTATAAATTTCCTTTCACATCTAGAATTACCATCAAGATAATTATCCTCTAAAATTAACTACTTGCAAAATTCTTTTAAGCATTAATCTCATCATTATTCTTCTTTTCAAGTAACTTATTCATCAGGCTTTCTTTATCGTTAGCATGGGATAGTACAAGTTTTAATTGCGCAATCTCTATCAATAATGAAGATTTTCACAAGCCCTGATACATAAACTTAGCAGAAATTAAGTTTGGAAACAGATATTCTTTTCGCTTGATTGAATCATTTTACATTATGAGTTTTCTGTTGACTTACATGTTAGTTAGGCTAGTTAGCATTTCGCTGTTAAGATAACTGACGCACATTCTTAGTCACTACATTAATGATCTTGCATATAATAATCATAAATTGCAAAAGTGTTCCTGATATTGAATGTAAATTGGCAAAATGTAAATTACTACTTGTAAGAGTAGCAAGCTCAATTTAAGTCAGAGTATCTTAACATTCATTATTCTTTTATGGAAACCTCACAGATTAATACGGATTTAGCCGTAATGAATTATGAAGAATTTAAGTGCTTTATGAAAGAATTAGCCACAATGTATTCCAATATATCAGACGATGGTTATCCATTACTTTATGATACCTTACGAAAAATCAGTAAAGCGAGAACAACATGTCCTTTTGAATACCATATTATTTATGGGGCATATGAAATTACCAATAAACAAGTGCTTGTCGCTTAATGAAAATGAGCTGGGTAACACCACCGTCTGCTTTGCCGAAGATAACCTACATTTAAATTGTCCGTCCAAAGGACGACAACAATTTACTCAACAAGGCTATATCACTTCCACAGAAAGTGCTTACCCTTGCATTATGGAAGAAATGCTATTAGATAAAATTTGAGAAAAACAAAGACAAAGTGTAACACCTCTAACTAAAGAATAATTAGAAGCACTTAGTTAATATTAGTACTTAATTCATTTTGGTGCTTAAAATAAAGTAAAATACCTTTACCTGTATAACGAGTAAAGGTATTTTTTATGCGGTTAAGGCTGAATTTGGGTTTTGTGCAAGCTCTACATAATACCGCAAATGTTCTGACCAAAATGACCGCTTATTGCTTCACCCCAGTAATACGACACCATTCTTCTTTTTCCACAACAGGATCAAGTTTGAAATCACCTGCGTAAGCCTCACAAACAGAAGCCGCTTGGGTTGCTAAAATACCTGATAATCCTAAATCGCCTTGTGGTTTAACTAAGGTAATAATATTTGGTGCAAGCTCTTTAAGTGGACCAGCTAGAATATTCGCCACCACCACATCAGCCTGTAGATTTTGTGGCTGATCTTTCGCTAAAAATAACTGTAAACGATCGGCTACACCATTTGCTTGCGCATTATTGGTTGAAGCGAGAATTGCTTGTGGATCAATATCAATCCCGATCGCTTGTTTCGCCCCGAGTTTAAGTGCTGCAATCGCTAAAATTCCTGAACCACAACCGAAATCGATCACCGTTTTACCTTCAAGATCTAAGCTATCTAGCCATTGTAAACAAAGCGCCGTAGTTGAGTGTGTCCCCGTACCAAATGCTAAACCTGGATCTAACATCACATTTACCGCATTTTCATCTGGCACTTCACGCCAACTTGGACAAATCCATAAACGTTTACCGAATTGCATTGGGTGGAAATTATCCATCCACTCACGTTCCCAATCTTTATCTTCAATTTGCTCGATTTTATGGGCAAAATCAGCCAAAACTAGACCGCTTGCCAGCAATGCTTCTACTACCGCATTCATATCGGTTTCCGCATCAAATAACCCCACTACATCGGTATTCCCCCATAAGCGAGTTTCACCAGGTAATGGCTCAAAAATTGGCGTATCTTGGCTGTCCATAAAGGTTACCGATACTGCACCAATTTCTTCTAAAAAATCACTAATTTGCTCTGCCTGTTTATCCGTACTATTTAAACGAATTTGTACCCATGCCATATTGTTTTCCTTATTGCTATCTGCAAAATGCAGATAATTTGTAAAATATCAGTCAAAAATGACCGCTTATTGCTTCAATTAGCCTCTACCACCAACCGTAATTTTATCGAGTTTCACTGTCGGTTGTCCTACGCCAACAGGCACAGATTGTCCTTCTTTACCACAGGTGCCAATACCTGGGTCGAGTTGCATTTTCTTACCCACCATAGAAACTTGTTGCATTGCATCAATCCCACTCCCGATAAGGGTTGCGCCTGTAACTGGCTTCGTGATTTTGCCCTTTTCGATTAAATAAGCTTCTGCGGTTGAGAACACAAATTTACCCGAAGTAATATCGACCTGACCGCCACTGAAATGCGGTGCGTAGATACCGTAATCGACTGATTCAATCATCTCTTCAAAACTGTGCGAACCTTCCGTGAGATAAGTGTTTGTCATGCGAGGCATTGGCAAATGCGCATAAGATTCACGGCGACCATTGCCTGTTGGTGCCACGCCCATTAAGCGAGCATTAAGTTTATCTTGAATGTAGCCTTTTAAAATACCATTTTCGATCAACACATTACGTTGTGAAGGCATACCCTCATCATCCACCGTAATGGAACCACGTACATCAGCAACAGTACCATCATCCACAATAGTACAAAGTGGCGAAGTCACCAATTCACCAATTTTGCCTGTGAACAACGAAGATTCTTTACGGTTAAAATCGCCTTCTAAACCGTGCCCCACCGCTTCGTGCAATAAAATACCAGGCCAACCTGCTCCCAGTACAATCGGCATTGTTCCTGCTGGTGCTGGCATTGCACCTAAATTCACGAGCGCCATACGCACCGCTTCTTTAGCAAGGTAAATCGCACGGGTATCACCCGTCATTTCGCCATTGACCACTTGTGGCTCAAAGAACCAATTTAAACCGAAACGCCCGCCTGCACCTGCAGAGCCACGCTCACGTTTGCCGTTTTCTTCTACCAACACTGACACCGATAAACGTACTAGCGGTCGAATATCTGCTGCCAGTGTACCGTCTGTTGCAGCAACTAGCATTTCTTCATACACTGCAGAAAGGCTTGCATTAACTTGAATCACACGGCGATCTTCCGCACGCGCAACTTTGTCCACTAATTGCAATAGCTCCACTTTTTGCTCACGGCTAAGCGTATCTAACGGATTGATTGAAGCGTAACGTGGAATGGCGATGGTCTCTTTGAAATTTTTTACGAATAATTGACCGCTTGCACTAGTAATTGAACGAGCCGCTGTAGCGCATTGTTCTAATTGTTCTAAGCCGATTTGATCTGCGTAAGCAAAGCCGGTTTTTTCGCCTGAAACCGCACGCACACCAAAACCACGATCAATATAAAAACCGCCTTCTTTGATAATCGAATCTTCCAACGACCAGCTTTCGTCTTGGCTTAATTGGAAATACAAATCTGCATAATCGATCTGACGATTAGAAAAATGATCAAGCACTCGAGTTAAGTGTGATAATTCAAGTCCGCTTGGTGCAAGCAAACTTTCTGAAACTTGGTTTAACATGGTTTTTCTCTCGTTATAAAAATCCTGCCATTCTATCCTAAATCACGCCTTTTCCCCAAATGACAAGCGGTCAAATTTAGCTAATTTTTTGCAAAATTTCAGCTAAATTTGACCGCTTGTTTACTACGATTAAGCGCTTTCGACGCTAAATGCCATGACTTCTTCAATTTTTTCTGCATTCATCGCAATCATCATCAGTCGATCCACGCCTAACGCCACACCAGAACAATTTGGAATACCTGCTTTAAGCGCCGCAAGAAAGCGAGTGTCTAACTGCTGTGGCGGTAAATTCATTTGCGTGCGTTGCACATTATCTTGTTCAAAACGGCGCATTTGTTCTTTGGCATCGCTTAATTCGTGGAAGCCGTTTGCCAGTTCTAAACCTTGATAATACACTTCAAAACGTTCCGCCACGCGGTGATCTTCCGAGCTAATTTGCGCTAGTGCCGCCTGTGAAGACGGGAAATGATAAACTGCGGTTGGGCGTTCCTTACCGATATTCGGCTCGACAATTTCACTGAACAGGAATTGGAGCAAAGTATCTCGGTTTTCATCATCTTCACAAGGGAAACCATGTTTACGTGCTTTTTCAATGAGTTGCGCACGTGTTGCAGACAGAGGGTCTAATCCCACATAAGTTTGAAATACAAATTGGTAGCTGTAAGATTCAGCGGGTTCACAATCTAAAATTTGCTGAAGCAAATCATCGACTTCATTGATCAAACGATACATATCAAAATGCGGGCGATACCATTCCAACATGGTAAATTCGGGGTTGTGGCGTTTGCCTGCTTCCTCGTTACGGAACACGCGGCATAATTGGAAAATCGCACCGCTTCCCGCCGCTAATAAACGTTTCATATGGTATTCAGGGCTAGTCATGAGGTGTAACGTTTTTGCTTCGCTGGCGAAAGGCGATAAAAATTGGGTGCTGAATGTAGAAAGATGAACATCGGTGACCGAAAATTCACTTAACGCTGGTGTTTCAACCTCTAATACGCCACGATCTTTAAAAAATTGGCGAATTTCCGCCATAATTTTACTGCGTTTAATAAGGTTTTGAATGGAAGCGGTCGGTTTCCATTCAATATTTGCAAGATTTAGTTCGCTCATAAGAAATAATTTAGCAAGAAAATAAAATCAGATTTTAGCGAGAATTCGATAACTTTGCGAAGTGAAATTTCAAAATTAAACCAAATTAGTTTGATCTTTTCCCTAAAAAATTTGCAACATAAATTGCAAAATTATCACAAAAAACCACCGCTTAATGCGACAGATTCTCATCTACGATTGCGATTAATTCTCAATACATTCAATGATTTACTACCTTTTTTGAGGTAGATCACAAAACGCAAATTTTTACCAAAATAAAACACGAAATAGGCTTATATTGCACAAAAAATAGTGGCACAATGCGGGTAAGTTATATTGATTAATTTATCTTCTTTTGGAGTGCATTATGCAAAGTGTTAATTTTGATGTCGCAATTATTGGAGCTGGCGGTGGCGGTTTACGTGCAGCGATTGCTGCTGCGGAAGCAAATCCAAATCTTAAAATTGCGTTAATTTCGAAAGTTTATCCTATGCGTAGCCATACAGTGGCAGCAGAAGGCGGTTCAGCGGCGGTAATTAAAGATACCGACTCTTTTGATAATCACTTTAATGATACTGTAGGCGGTGGCGACTGGTTATGTGAACAAGATATCGTAGAATATTTTGTAGAACACTCCCCAATCGAAATGACCCAATTAGAACGTTGGGGTTGTCCTTGGTCTCGTCGTCCAGACGGTGAAGTAAACGTACGCCGTTTCGGTGGGATGAAAATCGAACGTACTTGGTTTGCTGCTGACAAAACAGGTTTCCACTTATTACACACTCTTTTCCAAACCTCTATCAAATATCCTAACATCGTACGTTTTGACGAACATTTCGTATTAGATATTCTTACCGACAACGGCGAAGCTCGTGGTTGTGTAGCGATGAATATGATGGAAGGCACACTGGTTCAAATCAATGCAAATGCAGTAGTAATCGCCACAGGCGGTGGTTGCCGTACTTATCGTTTCAATACTAACGGCGGTATCGTAACAGGCGACGGTTTATCAATGGCTTATCGCCATGGGGTGGCACTTCGTGATATGGAATTCGTACAATATCACCCAACAGGCTTACCAAATACAGGTATTTTAATGACCGAAGGTTGTCGTGGTGAAGGCGGCATCTTAGTGAATAAAGACGGTTACCGTTACTTACAAGATTATGGTCTAGGCCCTGAAACGCCAATCGGTAAACCTGAAAACAAGTATATGGAACTTGGTCCTCGTGACAAAGTTTCACAAGCGTTCTGGCAAGAATGGAAAAAAGGTAACACCTTAAAAACGGCAAAAGGCGTGGACGTAGTTCACTTAGATTTACGCCATTTAGGTGAAAAACACTTAACTGAGCGTTTACCATTTATCTGCGAATTAGCGCGTGCTTATGAAGGTGTTGATCCTGTAACGTCACCAATCCCTGTACGCCCAGTGGTGCATTACACCATGGGTGGTATTGAAGTGGATATGAACGCAGAAACTTCAATCAAAGGTTTATTTGCAGTCGGTGAATGTGCTTCTTCAGGCTTACACGGTGCAAACCGTTTAGGTTCTAATTCATTAGCTGAACTTGTTGTATTCGGTAAAGTTGCGGGTGAAAATGCGGCACGCCGCGCCCAAGAAGCAAGCTCTCGTAATCAAGCACAAATTGATGCACAAGCACAAGATGTCGTTGCTCGTTTACATGCTTTAGCTCGCCAAGAAGGTAATGAATCTTGGGCGGATATTCGTAACCAAATGGGCGATGCAATGGAAGAAGGTTGCGGTATCTATCGTACACAAGAAAGTATGGAAGATGCAGTAAATAAAATCCATGAATTAAGAGAACGTTACAAAAATATCAGCGTGAAAGATAAATCAAGCGTATTCAATACTGATTTACTCTACAAAATTGAATTAGGCTTTATTTTAGATGTGGCGCAATCAATCGCTTGCTCAGCTGTTGAACGTAAAGAGTCTCGTGGTGCTCACCAACGTTTAGACTATACCGAACGCGATGATGTGAACTACCTCAAACACACTCAAGCATTCTACAACGCAGATGGCGCACCCACTATCAAATACTCTGATGTGAAAATTACTAAATCACAACCAGCAAAACGTGTGTACGGTGCAGAAGCAGAAGCGCAAGAAAAAGCAAAAAAAGCAGCAGAACAGGCACAAAAATAGGAGAGCGAGAATATGGCAAATTTAGAAAAAATGACCATTGAAGTGCTTCGCTACAATCCAGAAACAGATAGCGAACCACATTTAGATAAATATGAAGTGCCATTCGATAGTCAAACTTCATTATTAGATGCACTTGGTTATATCAAAGATGAACTTGAGCCAGAGCTTTCTTATCGCTGGTCGTGTCGTATGGCAATCTGTGGCTCATGCGGTATGATGGTAAACGGTAAACCGAAACTGGCATGTAAAACCTTCTTACGTGATTATAGCGGTTTTATGCGCATTGAACCGCTTGCGAACTTCCCGATTGAGCGTGACTTAGTGGTAGATTTAAGTCACTTTATTGATAGCATTGAAGCAATCAAACCTTATGTGATTGATAACAAAGCACCTGAAGGTCAGCGCACGAAACAAACACCTGCGCAATTAGAGAAATATCGTCAATTCTCAATGTGTATTAACTGTGGTTTATGTTATGCCGCTTGTCCACAATTTGGTTTAAACCCAGAATTTATCGGACCTGCTGCAATTACGCTAGCTCACCGTTATAACTTAGATAACCGTGATAATGGTCGTGAGCAACGTATGAAGTTATTAAGCTCAAAAAACGGTGTCTGGAGTTGTACTTTCGTTGGTTATTGTTCAGAAGTGTGTCCGAAGCACGTAGGCCCAGCCTCTGCAATTAACCAAGGTAAATTAGAAAGTGCGAAAGATTACGTAATTTCAATGCTTAAACCAAAAGGCTAGGGGGCGATATGACAACAGCAACTAAACGTAAAGCGTATGTCCGTGAAATGAAAGCAAATTGGTGGACAAAACTAGGCTTCTATAAAATGTACATGGTGCGGGAAGCAACTTGTTTAGCCACCGTATGGTTCTGCCTTGTGCTACTTTATGGGGTAATTAGCTTAGGTAGCAATGGTGATTTAGAAAGCTTTAAAGGCTTTTTACAAAATCCTATCGTATTGATTTTAAACGTTATCAGTATTGCTGCATTGCTCTATCATGCTGCAACACTTTATGTGATGACACCACAAGTACTAACTTTCATTGTAAATAATGAACGAGTAAACCCAAATATTTTACGCAATGTACTTTGGGCGGTAACAGGAATCGTCAGCCTTGTTGCATTAGTATTAAGTTATATCTAAGGGAGGAATGGCAATGAGTAAACAAGATCCAAAACGTTCTAATGAGCCACCTGTATGGTTGATGTTCAGTGCTGGCGGCACAATTAGCGCTATTTGCTTTCCTATCTTAATTTTAATGTTAGGCGTGTTATTACCGCTCGGTTTATTACCAACAGAAAACATTATCGCTTTTGCACATACTTGGTTTGGTAAATTAGTCATTTTAGCGGTAACCATTTTCCCAATGTGGGCGGGTATGCACCGTGTTCATCACGGTTTACATGACCTCAAAATTCACTTTCCTGCTGGGGGCTGGGTATTCTACGGCTTATCTGCGCTCTACTCAGTGATTGTGTTATTTGCAGTAATTGCACTGTAATCAATATAACGTGAATAAAGCCATCCGCAAGGATGGCTTTTTTGCTAGAGAGAATTGGCGCATTAAAAATGGTGCGTGGGCAGTAAAATGCAAGCGGTCGAATTTTCCAAAACTTTTGGATAGTTAGCTTAATATTTTGCGGCAATTATCCGCAACTTCACGCAAAATAGCCGAATAATCCGTACTTTCTAGTCCAATACAACCAAAATAGTGCATTTTTACATGTTCAATGCCACAAAAATTGAAAAGTCCATTACCCATAGTGTGTTCAAACGCTTGTAAAAAGCCTTTTTGTTGATATTTTTCATTCGGGTTACCTAAGGTAACGAACTGTTGCATTTTTTTGTCTTTTAATAAGCCTATGCTTTCAATTTCGCCATTTTGATAAGCAAAACCGTAACTTAATACCCGATCTAAATAACCTTTCAAAATCGCAGGAAAGCCCATCCACCACAATGGATAAATTAAAGTAATGACGTCTGCTTGTTGCCAATATTGATGTTCGGTTTGGATTTCTATGGGATATTGGCTAATTAGGCTGGATTGAAATTCTTGCCAAGTTAAGTTTGGATTAAAATTTAGTTGATATAAATCTCGCACGATAACTTGATGTCCTTGGCTGGCTTGAATGGCTTGTGAAAGTATAGCGTGATTAAAACTTTCAGGGTTCGGATGAGCATAAATAATTAAGTGATTCATATTTTTCTCCACTAAATAATAACCGTTCGTAATTATCGCCAAAATTGTGCATTACATACAAAACTTGCCTCAACTATTCTTTGATAATAATCAATCTTTACCCCCATTCCCAACCAAATACCTCCTTAGAGTAATAAAAGCTGACCAGTAAAAATCGGATAATGCCAACCATTTAAATTAGATTTGAACTGGGGATGTTTTGTCCAATTTTAGCCAACAATCTCTCCCTCGTCGGAGCTTCTTGCGTGGTCATTTTTTGAATGCACTACAAACCGAACAGGTCAAGCAACAGGGGCATAATGCGATACGCCCACCATGGACAAATCTTGCAGATTTTTATCAAAAATGCACCGCTTGCGATCAGTGTATTTCCGTTTGCGAAACACAAATTATCGTAAAAGGCGCTGGCGGTTATCCTGAAATTGATTTTAGCCGTAGCGAATGTACTTTTTGCCAAGCTTGTGTAAACAGCTGTGAGGCGGATGTTTTTTTACCTATCACGGAACAAGCGTGGCTTCATAAAATTGAAGTGCAAGAAACTTGCCTGTTAAATCAACGAGTTGAATGTCGTTCTTGTGGTGATAGCTGTGAAAGCCGTGCAATTCGTTTTCGCCCAGCTTTAGGCGGTATTGCAAATTTAGTGTTGGATTTGACCGCTTGTAACGGCTGTGGCGCTTGCTTGAGCGTGTGTCCAACCAAGGCAATTAGAATTAATAAGGAAAATAATGAGCAATTTTGATTTAGATAAAAACTGGTACGTTTGTAGCCTTGTGGTACAAGCACAACCAGCCAAACTTGAGCAAGTGAAGGCAGATATTCTTGCGATTCCGTTTGCAGAAATTCACGGTGAAAAAGCCGAAGAAGGTAAGTTAGTAGTAACGCTTGAGAGCGACCGACAACTTGCACTTGCCGATTTAATTGATCAGGTAAAAGAAATTAGCGGTGTGATTGTGGTTTCGCTTATTTCAAATTACTTGGATGAACAATAATTTTTTAATCATTTATAAACGTGGGAAACATTATGGAACTCAATCGTAGAGATTTTATGAAAGCAAACGCAGCTATCGCTGCGGCTGCTGCTGCAGGAATGACAATTCCTGTGAAAAATGTTTATGCTGCTGATGATGGTATCAAATGGGATAAAGCCCCATGCCGTTTCTGTGGTACGGGTTGTAGTGTACTTGTTGGTACGAAAGATGGTCGTGTTGTGGCAACACAAGGTGACCCAGATGCAGAAGTAAACCGTGGTTTAAACTGTATTAAGGGCTATTTCTTATCAAAAATTATGTACGGTGCAGACCGTGTACAAACGCCTTTATTACGTATGAAAGACGGTAAGTTCCACAAAGAAGGCGACTTTACACCAGTTTCTTGGGATCAAGCTTTCAGCATTATGGCAGAGAAAGTGAAAGATATTCTTAAGAAAAAAGAGCCAAATTCAGTAGGTATGTTCTCATCAGGACAAACTACTATTTTTGAGGGCTACGCCAAAGTAAAATTATGGAAAGCAGGTTTACGTTCTAACACAATCGACCCGAATGCACGTCACTGTATGGCGTCTGCAGCGGTGGCGTTTATGCGTACCTTTGGTATGGATGAACCAATGGGCTGTTATAACGACATCGAGAAAACCGATGCGTTTGTACTTTGGGGTTCAAACATGGCGGAAATGCACCCAATTTTATGGAGTCGTATTTCTGACCGTCGTTTATCAGACGATAAAGTGAAAGTCGTGGTAATGTCTACTTTTGAACACCGTTCGTTTGAACTTGCGGACACGCCAATTATTTTCAAACCACATTCAGATTTAGCTATTCTTAACTATATCGCGAACTATATTATTCAAAACGATAAAGTGAATTGGGATTTTGTGAATAAACACACCAAATTCAAACGTGGTGAAACTGATATCGGCTATGGTTTACGTCCAGAGCATCCGCTACAACAAGCGGCTAAAAATGCGAAAACCGCTGGTAAAATGTACGATTCTGATTTCGAAGAATTCAAGAAAATTGTTGAACCTTACACATTAGAAAAAGCGCACGAAATCTCTGGCGTACCAAAAGATCAGTTAGAAACATTAGCGAAAATGTACGCTGATCCAGAACAGAAATTAGTTTCTTACTGGACAATGGGCTTTAACCAACACACGCGTGGTGTGTGGGTAAACCATATGATGTACAACGTACACTTATTAACAGGTAAGATTTCAATCCCAGGTTGTGGTCCATTCTCTCTGACAGGTCAGCCATCTGCTTGTGGTACAGCGCGTGAAGTAGGTACATTCGTACACCGTTTACCAGCAGACATGGTGGTAACTAATCCGAAACACGTTGAGATCGTAGAAAAAGCTTGGAAATTACCAAAAGGTACTATTCCTACTGTACCAGGTTATCCCGCAGTACAACAAAGCCGTATGTTAAAAGACGGCAAACTTAATTTCTTATGGCAACTTTGTACTAATAATATGCAAGGTGGTCCAAATATTAATGAAGAAATTTTCCCAGGCTGGCGTAATCCTGAAAACTTTATCGTGGTATCAGATCCATACCCATCCGTTTCAGCGGTGGCAGCGGACTTAATTCTTCCAACCTGTATGTGGGTAGAAAAAGAAGGTGCTTACGGTAACGCAGAACGTCGTACTCAATTCTGGCGTCAACAAGTAAAAGGCCCTGGCGAATCTCGTTCAGACTTATGGCAAATTGTTGAGTTCTCAAAATACTTCAAAACTGATGAAGTTTGGGGCGAAGAATTATTAGCACAAATACCTGAGTATCGTGGTAAAACCCTTTATGAAGTGCTTTACCTCAATGGCGAAGTAAACAAATACCAAGTGCCAACTAACGTTCCAGGTTATATCAATGATGAAGCGGAGCACTTTGGTTTCTACTTACAGAAAGGCTTATTTGAAGAGTATGCAAAATTTGGTCGCGGTCACGGTCACGATTTAGCGGACTTCGATACCTATCATCAAGTGCGTGGCTTACGTTGGCCAGTAGTAGACGGTAAAGAAACCTTATGGCGTTACCGTGAAGGTTTCGACCCATATGTGAAAGCAGGTGAAGGTGTATCGTTCTACGGTTACCCAGATAAGAAAGCGATTATTTTAGGTGTGCCGTATGAAGCGCCAGCGGAAAGCCCAGATGAAGAATACGATTTATGGTTATGTACGGGGCGTGTACTGGAGCATTGGCATACAGGTACTATGACTCGTCGTGTTCCAGAGTTACACCGAGCCTTCCCAAATAACTTATGTTGGATGCACCCAACGGATGCGAAAAAACGTGGTTTACGTCATGGTGATAAAGTGAAATTAATCACTCGTCGTGGTGAAATGATCACTCACTTAGACACTCGTGGTCGTAATAAAGCACCTGAAGGCTTGGTATATACCACCTTCTTCGATGCAGGTCAGTTAGCCAATAAATTAGTATTAGATGCAACCGACCCAATCTCAGGCGAAACCGATTACAAAAAATGTGCGGTCAAAGTGGTTAAGGCTTAACCAAAATGGCAGGGACACAATACTTTGTGTCCCGTGTTCGGATGCCAAGCATGGCGTCCCAACCCAACTTTAAGGATTATTATGAAACTTGATCCGAATCGCCGTCAATTTTTGAAAAATGCAACGAAAACCGCTGCAGGAATTTGCGGGGTTGGAGTAATTTTAGGGTTACAACAACACCAAGCAAATGCCAAAGAAGGGGTTGCATTACGTCCGCCAGGTGCATTAGAGGAGAAAGATTTCCTCGCAGCTTGTACTCGTTGTGGACAATGTGTACAGGCTTGTCCGTACGATATGTTGCATTTGGCTAGTTTGCTTTCGCCAATGGAAGCTGGCACACCTTATTTCGTAGCTCGAGATAAGCCGTGTGAAATGTGTCCTGATATTCCGTGTATGAATGCTTGTCCAAGCGGTGCATTGAGTAAGGAATTAACCGATATTAATGATGCTCGCATGGGATTAGCGGTATTACTAGACCACGAAACTTGCCTGAACTGGCAAGGTTTACGTTGTGATGTTTGCTACCGTGTTTGTCCATTAGTGGATAAAGCAATTACGCTCGAGCGAATTCATAACGATCGAACACAGATTCACGCCAAACTTATTCCCACTGTGCATTCAGATGCCTGTACGGGGTGTGGTAAATGTGAGCAGGCTTGCGTATTAGAAGAAGCGGCAATCAAAGTGTTACCAATGAATCTGGCGAAAGGCTTACTCGGCCGACATTACCGTCTAGGTTGGAAAGAAAAACAAAATGCAGGTAAAGCATTGTTGGAAGACCAACACCCAGATGGCTTACGTCCAGCACTAGATGCACGAATGCCAGAAGGAATGCATGAACCGACTTATCAGTTTATGCAAGTACAGCCAAATCAAAAAGTCGCAACGCCAAACCGTGCTACTTATGATTATGTGCCGAAATCTACTACAGTACCTGAAGCGGAACATTTCCCTAATTTAGATTTAAACATTAAGGGGGTGAAATAATGGCTGAAGTGAAATATACACCAAACAAGCCGAAAGATGCAGGGTTAGAAGCTCGGCAGAAATTAGGTTGGTGGCGAGCTTATCGCTTTTTGATTCTGCGTCGTTTGAGCCAATTAAGCATTATCTTAATGTTTTTAAGCGGACCGTTTTGGAATGTGTGGATTTTAAAAGGCAATTATAGTGGCAGTATGTTGTTTGACACGATGCCGATGAGCGATCCGCTGATCACAGCAGAAAGCCTTGCTACAGGTTATTTGCCCGAATGGACAACGATCTTAGGTGCACTGATTATCATCGCATTTTATGCGGTAGTTGCTAGCAAAGCCTTTTGTAGTTGGGTTTGCCCAATGAATATGGTAACCGATGCAGCAGCGTGGCTTAGACGTAAATTAGGCATTCGTCAAAGCGCTAAAATTTCTCGCAATTTGCGTTACGCCATTTTAGCAATGATTTTAGTGGGAAGCGCAATTTCAGGCACACTATTGTGGGAGTGGCTCAATCCTGTAGCAGCATTAGGTCGAGCATTTGTATTTGGCTTAGGTGCGACATTATGGTTGATAGCAGTTATTTTCTTATTTGATCTGCTGGTAGTAGAACACGGTTGGTGCGGGCATTTATGCCCTATTGGCGCAAGTTATGCATTGATTGGTGCGAAAAGCGTACTAAAAGTCAATGTGGTAGATCGCAACCGTTGCGACCGCTGTATGGACTGTTACAACGTCTGCCCAGAACCACAAGTTTTACGCATACCATTACATAGTAAACCAGAAGATAGTACAGTGGTGTTATCAAAAGATTGCATTAGCTGCGGACGTTGTATTGATGTTTGTGCTGAGAATGTTTTCGCATTCGGTACACGTTTTCAAAGCAGTATTGAAGTAAAAAATATTTAAACGGATAAAGCATTTTTAATTTTTAAACGGAGTGATTTAACATGAGAAAATATCTCACCCTCTTATTTACCGCACTGGCGGGATTTGCTGTGGCAGAAACGCAAGTGGCAAAAAGTATTGATAGTACAGTAGAAAGCATTGCTCCTGCTTATACCAATGCACAAAAAGATGCAGGAAATATTCCAATTACTTTCCCTCATCAACCCCCTCTTGTTCCGCATAGTATCCGTGGCTTACAAGTAACTAAAAACACTAACCAATGTTTAGGTTGTCATAGCCCAGAGGTTGCACCAACTACGGGTGCAACTCGTGTACCAGAGAGCCATTTTATGGATCGTGATGGCAAACGTACAGAAGGTACTTCGCCACGTCGTTACTTCTGTTTACAGTGTCACGTACAACAAACAGACGTAAACCCAATTATTCAAAATAAATTTGACACTATTCGTCAAACGCAAGGTAAATAAGGAGAAAGGTAATGATTAAGAAATTTTGGAACTGGTTCCGCACGCCAAGTAAAATGGCAGCGGGTACGCTCATTATCATCTCTGCCATTGGTGGTATTTTAGCGTGGGGTGGTTTTAACCAAGGTTTAGAACACACCAATACTGAGCAATTCTGTTCAGACTGTCATATGAATGACGTTGTGCCTGAATACCGTGCTTCAGCACACTATTCAAACCGTAGTGGTGTAAAAGCAATCTGTTCAGACTGTCACGTACCACACGAATTTATTGATAAATGGAAACGGAAAATCATCGCTTCAAAAGAAGTTTATGCGCATTTCACTGGCAAAGTGGATACTAAAGAAAAATTTGAAGCACACCGTTTAGAAATGGCAGAACGTGAATGGGCGCGTTTAAAAGCGAATAATTCACAAGAATGCCGTAACTGCCACAATTTTGAAGATATGGACTTCACTCAACAAAAAAATGTGGCACAACAAATGCATGCGATGGCACAAGAACAAGGCAAAACTTGTATCGACTGTCACAAAGGTATCGCTCACAATCTTCCACATATGGAAAAAATCCAGAAGAGTTTTATTCCTGAAGATATGTTAAAACCAGAAAAAAAAACAGAAGGTAAATAACAAGCGGTCAAATTTGCACGCCATCTTACGCTCCCCGAGTACGGTGTACTTGGGGATTTTTTTTATGAATTATGGTACACTCCAAACAATTTTTGTTACGGATTAATCCTTTATGAAACATAGTTTAACCTCTTTTCACACCTTCCATTTACCCGCAAACGCCAACAAAATAGTTGAATTTAGCCATGCTGAACAATTAGTCAACGAGTGGCAAAATGCCGTAAAAAATCAGCAACCTGTCTTGATTTTAGGACAAGGTTCAAATGTAATTTTTTTAGATGATTTTGACGGTTGTGTACTGATCAATAAATTAAAAGGCATTGCACATCATGAAGATGAACAGTTTCATTATCTGCATGTACAAGGCGGAGAAAACTGGCACGAACTCGTCAAATGGACACTTTCACATAATATTGCAGGACTAGAAAATCTTGCGTTGATCCCTGGTGTAGCAGGTTCTGCACCGATCCAAAATATTGGTGCTTACGGCGTGGAGTTTGAGCATGTTTGTGATTTTGTCGAAGCCATTCATTTGCGCACGGGTGAAATTTTCCGTTTAACCAAACAGGAGTGCCAATTTGGTTATCGTGAAAGCGTGTTCAAACATCAATATAAAGATGAAGTAGCGATCCTTTCAGTGGGGCTAAAACTTGCCAAAGCATGGCAACCTGTGTTGAGCTACGGCTCATTAACCCAATTTGACCCGCAAACCGTCACCCCGCAACAAGTGTTTGATGAAGTGTGTGCGGTACGTTCGGCGAAATTGCCGAACCCTGATGAGTTTGGCAATGCGGGGAGTTTCTTTAAAAACCCTGTAATTGAAGCGATAAAATTTCATGAAATTCGGACTGCTTATCCAAATATCCCAAACTATCCGCAAATAGATGGCACAGTAAAATTGGCGGCAGGTTGGTTAATTGATCAATGCGAATTAAAAGGCTTCCAAATCGGCGGTGCTGCAGTTCACGAAAAACAAGCGTTGGTATTAATCAATAAACAAGCAGCTCGTGGTTCAGACGTGGTAGCACTCGCAAAAGAAGTACGTCGCCGTGTGCGTGAAAAATTTGGGGTAGAGCTTCACCCAGAAGTACGGTTTATGGGTAAGCACGGCGAAGTGGATAGCGAACAAATAACCAGATAACAAGTCGATGAGTAAATTAGATCAAGCCCAAATCCAAAACGCATTACTGTGCGGCCAAGCGGTCGTTTTTGAGGAAATTGATTCAACCAATGAATATCTACTCAAACACTATCAAGGTCTGCCACAAGGCTCAGTTTGCCTTGCCGAGCAACAAACAGCAGGCAGAGGCAGACGCGGGCGCAAGTGGTATTCGCCACAAAGTGAAAATGTCTATTTTTCGATTTTATGGCATTACCTAACCGAACAAGCTGCATATATTTCCTCGCTTAGTCTGGTGGTTGCACTGGTGATTGCCGAAAGTTTACAAGCGCAACAAGTGGAAAATATCCAGATCAAATGGCCGAATGATATTTATTATTGTGGCAAAAAAATGGGGGGGATTCTGATCGAAACTAAAGCCGATCGGAATGGTGTGCATTTAGTGATTGGCATTGGTTTAAATTTAGGGATGACCAAAATAGATGAACAGATCGTGACCCAACCATGGGCTGATCTCTCTCATTATCAATTTGATCGCAACGGATTGGTTTGCCGACTTGCTTACCAATTGCAAAAAAATCTCAAAATTTACCCGCTTGTCGGCTTTGAACATTATGTCGAACGTTGGCAATCTTTTGATATTTTCCGCCACCAAGCGGTGAAATTAGTCACAGAAGGCAGTGAAATTCACGGTATTTCACGAGGCATTAATCAAAATGGCGAATTATTGCTAGAACAAAACGGCGTAATTACCCCGTTTGGCATTGGTGAAATGTCGTTACGGGCTGAGGAAAAACAAGAGTAACGAAGGCAACAAGCGGTCAAATTTCAGCTGAAATTTGCAAATCATTAACCACGGAATCTGAGGCGCTTGCGTTAGGTTCCGTGGTTTTTCTTGCACGTTAGAGGGCACTTTGTTGGTAGCAATAACCGCCATCTTGCTTCGGCACAAATTCAAATAAATGCGTGATGCAATTTGGTGCATCTGCATCTTGATGCGACACAAATAATAGCTGAGTTTGGCTGTTATGCACCAACTGCTCAATAAACTGTTTAACCAGCTTACGATTAACGCCGTCTAAGCCTTGTAGCGGTTCATCTAAAATCAAAATTGGCGGATGTTTTACCATCGCTCGAGTAATCAGTAACAAGCGCTGCTGTCCCCATGAAAGCGAACGAAAGGGCTTTTTTGCCAAGTTTTCTAAATGCAACCGCTCCAGCCATTCCATCGCCTTTAAGCGCAATGCACTCGGTACTTGTTGATACACACCAATCGAATCTAAAAAGCCTGAAATAATCACATCTAGCGCCGAACAATTTACTCGGTAATCCATATGTAATTGGCTACTTACATAGCCGATATTTTTCTTAATATCCCAAATGGTTTCACCAGAACCACGCTGACGCCCAAACAAATGGACGTGATTAGCGTAGGCTTGCGGATGATCACCTGTAATAATTGAAAGCAACGTTGATTTACCTGCACCATTTGGGCCTTTAATCCACCAATGTTGGCGGGGAGCAACTGTCCAAGTTAAATTATCAATAATGTTTTTTTCAGCATAACGAATCGTCACATTTTTCAGCTCAAATGGATTGCTATCGGCAGGTAATTGCGTCAGCGGTGCTGCGCTATCTGGCAAAGGTGCGTTGACATTTTGTTCTGCAAATTTTAGTTGAGAATAGACCGCTTGTTGTTCAATTTCTTGACGTTCGCCTTGTAAAATAAGTTGTAAATTATCCAGTAGCGCAATATGCGTAGCGCATTCGGGAATATCGTTAAAGCGGTTTGAAATCAGTACCACTGCCATTTGTTCGGGCAGTTGCGCTAATACTTGTTGCCAGTAAGCTACTGAGGCTTGATCTAGCCCCTCAAATGGCTCATCTAAAATCAATAAATCAGGTTGACTGACTAGCATTTGGCAAAATAACACCTTACGACTTTCGCCCGTAGAAAGCTGGATAAAAGGGCGATCTAATAATGGCTGAATCTGTAATTTTGCCGCATATTCATCGCATAATTGCGTATTTTCACTGCTGTTTAAGATAATTTGTCGAGCACTTAAGCCAAAATCATCGGGCGAAATCGCATCGTTATTGCGATCTTTAAAAATTTGCTCAATGATTTTTTGTTGCTGTTCAAAGGAGAGTAAAGCGATATGTTGAAAGCTATTATGATATTCACCCGCATAGCATGAAAGTGATTGATGTAATGCTCGGGCAAAAGCGGTTTTGCCAGAGCCGTTACCGCCTACAACCACCCAAAAATCATGGGCGTTTATCTGGAATGATTCAATTGATAATTTATGCGAAGACGTTAGGGAAAATTGGGCATTCTGAATGTTGATGTTTGGCATATTGTGTTCCTTTTGCAGCGGAAAATACCACGCTAAAAATAATCATTGTGTGTAGTATTTTCCGCTATCTGATATTAGAGTTGTTTCCCAACCACAAACCAGTCTGCACGTCCATTTAGGAAATCTTGCACAGACATTGGCTTTTTACCCGAAGGTTGTAGCTGAGTGATATTTAACACGCCATCTTGTGTCGCAATTTGAATGCCATTTTTATCCGCTTGTAACACTGTACCCGCTGCTTTCGCTTGATGTGGCAATACATTTGCTTGATACACCTTCACGCTTTGCTCCACACTTTCAACCTTTAATGTAAGGAAGCTAATCGGCCACGGATTAAATGCACGAATATTGCGTTCTAGCTGACAAGCGGTCAAATTCCAATCTAATTTTGCTTCTTCTTTCGAGAGTTTTTCCGCATAGTTAGCCAGCGCCTCATCTTGTTTTTCCGCTTTAAACGCTTGGTCTGCTAAACCGTCTAAGACCTCTAATAACGCAGGTGGCGCTAGTTCAGCTAACTTCGCATATAATGATGCAGAAGTTTCGTCTGTGGCAATCGGCGTGCTTACTTTATGTAGCATATCACCTGTGTCTAAGCCAATATCCATTTGCATAATGGTAACCCCTGTTTCCTGATCGCCTGCCCAAATCGAACGCTGAATCGGCGCCGCACCACGCCAACGAGGCAATAGTGAGCCATGCACATTTAAGCAGCCATATTTCGGCGCATTTAACACCGCTTCAGGCAAAATCAAACCATAAGCCACAACCACCATGACATCCGCATTCAGCGCTTGTAGCTCCGCTTGTGCCTCTGCTTTGCGTAATGATTTTGGCTGATAAACAGGAATATTGTGTTGTTCCGCTAACTGCTTTACAGGACTTGCTTGCAGTTTTTTCCCACGCCCTGCAGCCTTATCAGGCTGAGTATAAACCGCAATCACATTATGCTGTGAATCTAATAACGCTTGTAAATGTTGAGCCGCAAAGTCTGGCGTGCCCGCAAAAATAATATTAAGTTTCGACATAGTTTTTCGCTGATAAATGAATAAGTGAATAGATAACAGAATTGTAACAGAATTAACGAGGATTTTTGCCTAGGTCATGAAATGTAAACGCTATTTGGGCTGTGCAAAGAAGATCATGGCAAAATCTTTGAGGAATTTAACCGCTTGCTTTTTAGCTATTCCCACCAAAGGTTCGTCGCCATTCATTTGGGCTAACTTGAAAGCGTTGTTTGAAATGTTGGCGAAAACTGACCGCACTTTGAAAGCCGATTTGTTCGCTAATTCGCTCAATCGAAAGTTCACTACTTTCTAATAATTCCAAACTTTTTTGGAGCCGTTCAATAATGAGCCATTGGGTGAAACTTGTACCTGTCATTTTTTGAAAATGGCGGGTAAAAGTGCGACGACTCATATGAGCCATTTCCGCCAGTTCATCGATATTATGTGATTTTTGCAGATTTTCACGTACATATTGCAACACTTCGGACAATTTATCGTTTTGCGAAGTTTCCAATTTTAATGGCTCGATAAACTGCGCCTGCCCGCCTTCTCGGTGTGGTGGAGCAACCATTATCCGTGCTACTTGGTTAGCGATTTTTACGCCGTAAAATTTGCGAATCAAATAAAGACAGCAATCCAGCCCTGCGCTAGTGCCCGCAGAGGTGAGCAAGCGGTCGCTTTCCACATACAACGCATTCGCATCGAGCTGAATTTGCGGAAAACGCACCCGAAAATCTGCTTCACCGTGCCAATGTGTGGTTGCCCGTCTACCGTCTAGCAAGCCCGTATAGGCAAGTGCATAAGTGCCGTAACAAAGCCCAACTAAATAGGCGCCTCGCTGATATGCCGATATTAGCGCAGTGCGCAATGCCTCGCTTGGCGGTTCGTTCAAAGCTGCCCAACCTGCAATCATCACAATATCCGCCTCTGCCAAATAGTCCAGCCCGCGTTCCGCCTGCACACTAAGCAAATGGCTCTGCACACTCGGCTCCTCTGCCACCAGCGTGAGAGTAAATAAATCAGGCGACGGCAATGCTGTGGTAAAAATGGCATACGGCACCGAAAACTGAAACAAATTAAGATTAGGTTGCAATACAAGCGCAATTTTTAGTGGCATAGCCCCCTCCTGTTATCTGACCCAATTCTTTCGTTTATTGTCCTAAAAGTCAATTTTTCTGCTCTAAAATTCCCTGCATAATGCACTCCATAATGTAAACCGCAACAAGCGGTCTATTTTTCTTATTTTTTTGCAAGAGGTACAAGATGAAACTTAAAACAACATTATCAGCATTAACACTCGGTTTATTAATGACAAATTCAGCTCACGCACTGGAATATCAGCACGTTCGCAATGCAACAGCGAAGGTCAATTTCGGTGGCTCAACTTTTTTAATTGACCCATATTTAGCGGAAAAAGGTGCGTATGAAGGTTTTGCTGGTACAGTAAACAGTAAGCAACGCAACCCTGTGATTGAGATGAAACAATCTGCAGATGAGATAATCAAAAGTGTGCAAGCGGTGATTGTAACCCATACCCACGATGACCACTGGGATAAAGCAGCCCAAGAAAAATTACCAAAAGATTTACCAATTTTTGTGCAAAATGCAGATGATGCGAAGATTATCCGTTCGCAAGGTTTTAAAGACGTACGTGTAGTGGGGGCGAATACCGAGTTTAACGGCGTGAAATTAAGCCGTGTGAAAGGCGGTCAGCACGGTACAGATGCAATGTATGCCATGCCACAATTAGCTGAGTTATTAGGCGACGCAATGGGCTTTGTAATGCAGGCAAATGGTGAGAAAACTATGTATGTGGTGGGCGATACGGTGTGGAATGCGTCAGTTGATCAAGCACTTAGCCAATATCAGCCTGAAGTTATCGTGATGAACACAGGTAAAGCAATGCTCGAAGGTATGGACGGTGGCATTATTATGGGTACAGAGGATGTGGCAAAAATGGCAAAAGTAGCACCAAAAGCGAACCTTGTTACCGTACATATGGATTCTGTAAATCATACAACTGTAAGCAGCCAGCAAATGCGTGAATTTGTGAAAGCGAAAGGCTTGAAGCAAGTTGCAGTGCCAAAAGAAGGCGAAACGCTGAAATACTAATTGCCATCACATTACATGATCTGCCCCCTAAAACCTGTCCAACTTTTAGGGGGCAGATCATATTACCAATAAAAAACCACGAAATACCTCAATATTTCGTGGTTTTATTTTAACTGACTAATAAAAACTTAGAGCCACATATTTGCAAATAATAAACCCAATGCAATGCTAAATGCCATACTTAACAAGCCTGGTAACATAAAGCTATGATTAAAGATATATTTACCAATTTTAGTTGTACCTGTGGTGTCGAAGTCGATTGAAGCAATAATCGGACCGTAGTTAGGAATAAAGAAATAACCATTTACCGCTACAAATACCCCAATTAATACTGGTGCTGGAATGCCAATCGCAATCGCTAATGGGAATAACGTCGCAACCGTGGCTCCTTGGCTATTTACTAATACAGATAACACGAAAAGTGCAAAAGCAAATGCCCATGGCGCAGTTTCCACTAAACCTTTCACCATTTCTTTCACCTCGTCCATATGCCCTTGCATTAAAGTATCGCCTAACCACGCAATACCGAAAATCGCAATCACCGCACGCATCCCCGCATGGAAGATTGAACCTTTTGTGATTTCATCGCTATTTGGTTTGCAGAATAAGATGATTAATGCACCGACTGAAAGCATTACGATTTCGATCGTGTGTGCCATTCCCATTGGTTTACCATCAAATACTGGGCGAAGCGCTGGTACTGCACCCATTAATACCACTAATAATGCACCAAACAAGAATAAGCCAACTGAGGTTTTTGCAGTTGATTTAATTTGAATATCTGCTGGATCTACTGAAGCGTGATTTTCTTTTACATAATCAGGATCTTGCAATAATTTTTGATAGTGCGGGTCGTCTTTTAATTCTTTACCCATTTTATTCACGAACACACACGCTAGCATTAAGCCTAATAAAGTAGCTGGAATAGTGACTGAAAGCACATCGCCTAATGTAATGCCTTGTGGTTCTAAGAATGCGACAACTGCGACTACTGCTGCTGCAATTGGGCTTGCAACAATCGCAAATTGCGATGCAATTACCGCCATTGAAAGAGGACGCTCTGGACGAATACCATTATGACGGCTTACTTCCGCAATAACTGGTAACACTGAATAAGCTACATGACCTGTACCCGCTAATACGGTGAATGTCCAAGTTACCAGTGGTGCGATAAAAGTAATATATTTTGGATTACGACGTAAAATATTGGTTGCGATTTTAATCATATAATCTAAACCGCCTGCAGCTTGCATTGTAGCTGCAGCGGCAACCACCGCCATAATCATAAACATTACATCGATCGGTAAACCAGCAGGTTTTAAGCCAAATACAAAAGAAAGGATTGCTAAACCTAAACCGCCAAACACCCCTAAACCAATACCACCAACACGGGCACCAATTAAAATACATAGTAAAACTATGGCAAATTGCAAAAGAAACATTGCAGACATAATTTAATTACTCCATTGTAATTCAGTAAAAAAATCCTCATACTTGAGGGAATCGTCCTTAGAGATAAACCTTCTCAAAGCGCATTCTCATCTTTGAAAAGGGTGATTAATATAGCAATAAATAAAACTAATCGCTATAAGAATCAATAATTAAATTTTTTTATGGTAGGAAATAATATGCAATTTTCAAAAATGCACGGACTTGGCAATGACTTTATGGTGATTGACGGTGTAACACAAAACGTCTATTTAACTGAAGAGGTAATCAAAAAATTAGCGGATCGCCATACAGGAATTGGTTTTGATCAACTACTACTGGTTGAGCCACCTTACGACCCAGAGCTTGATTTTCACTACCGTATTTTCAACGCAGACGGCAGTGAAGTTGCACAATGTGGCAATGGTGCGCGCTGTTTCGCTCGCTTTGTTACCTTAAAAGGCTTAACCAATAAACAAGATATTCACGTGAGTACCGCTAAAGGTAAAATGATTTTAACTTTAAAAGGTGAAGAAAAAGTGCGCGTAAATATGGGCGAACCCATTTGGGAACCAGTACAAGTACCCTTTACTGCCAACAAATTTGAAAAAAATTATATTTTACGTACCGATTTACAAACCGTGTTATGTGGCGTGGTATCCATGGGTAATCCACACTGTGTTTTACAAGTTGAAGACATTAATAGCGCACCCGTGAATGAGCTTGGACCTTTGCTAGAAAACCACGAACGTTTTCCTGAGCGTGCCAATATTGGCTTTATGCAAGTGATCAATCGTAACCATATCAAACTACGTGTATTTGAACGAGGCGCTGGCGAAACGCAAGCGTGCGGTAGTGGTGCTTGTGGTGCGGTTGCCGTGGGAATTATGCAAGGCTTATTAGATAGCAATGTTCAGGTTGATTTACCAGGTGGTTCACTCCAAATCGAGTGGGAAGGCGTTGGACATCCGCTCTATATGACAGGCGATGCCACCCATATCTACGATGGATTTATCAAACTTTAAATGCTTTTAGAGATCAACAAGCGTTCAAATTCTTCGGTAAATTTTGACCGCTTGTTTTGAATCATTCGTAAATTTAGACTATGATATATTCAAATTTCTTGCCAAAGAGTATGCATATGAAACATCTCAAACTTAGCTATATCGCTTTGCTTAGCGCCTTGTCTCTTCCTGCGCTTGCCAATCAAACCGAAAACACTTGGGCTGATCAGCAACACAATTCCATTCGTGCTAAATTACATGACTGGTCAAACGGTATCAATGATTGGCTAGGTGAAACTGATCCAAACAAACCCGCCTCTGCAAGTCTGCGCGTAATGTTAGATAACCAATGGAATAAACACGACCGCTTTTCGTATAAACCTCGTGTGCGAGGCAAAATCAAACTGCCTGTACTAAAAAAACACCTTAGCGTAGTGTTTGGTGATGAGGATTTAGAAAACCAAGCGCGTGACAAAAATCAAATTGGACAAAATTATCGTAACTTACCACGAGATCGTAGTTACGACGCTCGCCAAGCTCGTAATGATAATGCGTCGATCGGTTTACGTTGGTCGAATCAAATTAAACGCCTAGGTATTGAAAGTGATTTAGACGGTGGTTTACGTTCGGGTGGTGATATTTTTGGGCGCTTGCGTTTGAGCAAGACTTGGGAGATTACAGAGAATTTCGGTACTCGTTTAGAACAAATTTATCGTTACGGCACAAACAGTAAACATTACTTACGCACCAATTTAGAAAATCGTTATATTGATAGCGATAATACATTTGTGATGAACCATACGTTCTTCCAATATACTCATGATGTAGACGAAGAAACAGGTTGGGGCAATAGCTTATACCGTCAGCACAATTTTTCTGAATTAAAACGTTTAAGTTACGGTATCTTTATGGGCGGACGTTTTGATAAAGATTATTCCAAATTTAATAGCTACGGACCATTTATTAGCTACCGCCAACCTATTTTCCGTAATTGGGTATTTATTCAACCAGAAATTAGCTTCTACAACGATAAAGACAAAGATCGTAATCATTTCATCAATACCTTTATCCGTTTAGAAGTGATTTTCTAACATAAAACAAGCGGTCAAATTTCTCTGATTTTTTGCAAAATATTTGGGAAATTTAATCTGCCCCCAAATTAGACACTAATAACAGGATTGATTTCGGTATTATACTGAGGTCAATCCTTTTAATTTATAGCTTTTGTCTATCTATAAAAATTATACGCTAGGCGTATGAAATCAATTTGGTTGAAGTTAAACAAGCTGTTCTTTGAAAAATTTGGCATAGTAAACAGATATGCATAATTCATTGTTTAAATAATCTGAATTTGACTAGCGGTCTTTGTACCTGCTAGTCATTTTTTACTACACTGTAAATAAAAAAACATATAGCTATTGGGATGGCTAAAAAAAAGCTTATTGTAAATGAAAAGGATTCAATTGGCCTAAGCAGAGCGCTCCGATAGCCAGGTGGTATTCTCTTTAATTTTTCATGAACAAAATTCTGATATATTTTCTCAAGAGCATATTTTGTAATAGGAAAGAATATGGCATTTAAACAAAAAAAGATCATAACAATATATTGTGTTTCCATATAAACAAGGAATATTACAATAATAAAAATTGCAAAAAAATTTTTAAAATAATATTTCTTATTCATCTTTATCTCCTTATTCCAATATAAAATACTTTTTTAATCTTTTTGCAAGTACTTTTGCCCCTTAAATTGCCAAACCATAAAACGCTGCCCCTTACTAAGCGTCCAACTTAGTAAGGGGCAGATTAATTTGCCCGCTTGTTAATTAAGATTCCGTTTGATTATACGGATAACGCAAAATCACTTTGTTATAAAAACTACCGTTAATATGAGTTTTGTGTAAATGGAATTTGCGATAGGCGTTAAACAAATGCTCATCGGGTTTGGTTGGGTTCTCCCAAAACGCATCTAAACTCCCCTGATAAGTTAAGCCAGCAAAATCATAATTCGCTCGTCCTAGCGTTTTAACAGGCATATTATGCAACAATGCTGAAATACCACTCGTGCTATTAAGCGTAACCATTCCTTTGCCATGGCGCAAAAATACTGGCATCGGTACATCATGAATATAATAAATCCGTGCTTTTAGATCAGGATATTGTGCAATATACTCATCTATTACTTTTCCGTAATCAATAAAACCACGATCCATTGGATGATGCTTTACAATCAAACGCAAGTTTTTAGGCGCTTTGGTTGCAAAAGAGTGTAGCACTTCGCGTAACATTGCCTCCACGCTTGCATAATCACTATGCACCAAAATTTGGCTATCGTCATAAACCTGTAATGGCAAGATAAAAAACTCGCCAAATTCGCCTCGTTCCACCCGCTTAGAAAAGCTACAGTCGTGCATATAGTAGTGCAACCGCTTCACCCCAGAAATTAGCCATAACTTCACGTAATACCACACATTCAATAAGCGATGATGACGATATTCTGGGTATTGGTGGCGACGATAATAGGCTGACACATAATATTGGATTGCAAGCTTTGCCATTGGACAAAAGCCTTTCGCAACATTTTCAGCTTTAGCAGGTTCGGGTAGCTGTTCAAATGCTCGAAAATAGTCTGCATTACACGGAATTGGTGAATGGGCATTAACCCCCGTTTTTTCAAACGTAACATAATCGGGGCGAAAATAGCCTTCTTCAAAAGCCCAAAATGCGATATTTAGCTGCTGACAAACGGTTTTAGCCCGTTTGTGATATTTGCGATTATCACCAAAACATACCACACTATCAATTTGGTGCTGAGCACAAAAAGCAGTTAAATATTGAGGAAAATTTTCCAATGTATCTCGATAAGCAAATGTATTAGCGATGCTGTTTGGATAGAAAAATTCATCACCCGCATTTAGATTTATTTTAAATACGCTACGATCTTGAGCTTGTAACCATTCCGATAATTCAGTGAAGAACGATCCGATTGGACCTTGCAATAGCAAAATCCGATTTGATTGCTCAATCAAATCATCTAAATAATGGCTGATCATCGTTAAATACTCTTTGAGAATTTTATTTTAATGCTCGGTAAAGATGTTTTAATTTACCAAGTTGTTTTGCGATCCAAGGGCGTTTAATGCCACTGTTCGCTAATGTTCGTTTTTGCTGTTGTAAAATTTCGATTGCTTGTTTAGCGTCAATCATAATACGCTTTTCAGGATCAACATATTGCGGATAGTAAACTAATACTGCGGCAATCAACTCTTCCAAATGCAACTGGCGTGAGCGTCTGGCTAATGGAAGGTGGTCTTGCGTTAATCCCCAATTAGAATAAAACGGCAATCCATAACAATGTACTGTTTTGCCTCGTAACAGCGCTTCAAAGCCTGCCAACGAGGTCATAGTATGCACTTCATCAACTTGATTGATACAATCCAAAATATTCGCACTTTCGACAATTTGATCGGCAAATTTGACCGCTTGTTCGTGCGCAACATTGCCTTGTCGATTCCCGCTTACTACATCAGGATGCGGTTTATAAATAATATATGCCTCTGGATTTAGCGATCTCACCGTTTTGAGCAAATCCAGATTACGTTGAATTTGTGGCGAACCGAAGCGAATAGAAGCGTCGTCCTCCACTTGGCCTGGCACTAAAATTGTTTTTTTATTCGTTACCGATAACTGAAAGCCCGCATTCCCAACATTATATTTACCAATATTGGCTTGTACTAGCCGTTGTTGTAAATATTTCGCCAACGCTAAATCTTGTTCGCTAAACTCTTGATTTTGCAAGATTTCTTCGAGACGTGAGGGCGTTTGTGCATTGAAATAAATCCCTAAATCATCGACCACCAATGATAATGGCGCCACTAAGTTCGAACCGAGTCCAACCGAGCGAATAAAGCCGTCTTCCATGCGTAAAATCGGTAAATGGTGCTGTTCTGTAAAAGCTAATACTTCAGGTTTACCTTGGCTCCAAATCAGCAATTTTGCGTTTGTTGCAAGCGGTCGATTTTCTAGTTGTTTTAGCGAACGCACAAAATGCAATTTACATAACGGCAAAGCAAAAAATGGCTTGATGACCGCTTGTTTCCAAAGCGACATTCCCACGCAATATAGGTTTCCGCTTAGACGCTGATTCAACGCTTTAGTTTTGCTTAAGTAATCTATTACGTCAAAAATTGTACCGATCTTACCGTTATTTGGATTGATATAGCGGCTATATTGCAAATAAGCTGCTGCAAAAAGCTGAATAAACGAACGATTTTTACGGCGCTGTTCTAGCTTTAAAATTTCAAGATCTGGGTGTCTATCGTCCGTCACCCCCCAACCTGCAAACCATGGAATACCAAAGGTAACCACCTTTTTGCCCAGCAATAGCGCCTCAAACCCCATTTGCGAAGTAACGCAATAGACTTTTTGCACTTGCTTCAGTAATGAAATCGGGTTTACATCTTCGGCAAATAAGCGAATACGGTCACCATAATGATGCAAATTGGTTAAATAGCCTTTTTTCTTGCCACTAAGGACATCAGGATGGGTTTTTACCCAAATTTGCGCATTCGGATTTTCCCGAATTGCAGCATCTAACATCTGCTTAAAATGAATTTCACTTGCCCAGCCATATTTCACTGCCATATCGCCAAAGGTTTGATCCACCACTAACACAATAGCGGTCGACTTATCCACAGATTCTGCAAAATCGGCGTTATGATTATATTTAGAAAGCTGATTACGTTGAATTAGCCAAATCGCCCGTTCTGCTTCACGCATTTGTTCTGGAGAAAGATGCGAATTTAAAATCAGCGCCTCTAAACGAGAAGGACGAGTGGTATCGTAATAAATCCCCACATCATCATAAACCATGGAGAATGGCGGATAGCCCATTACACCCAAACCTAATGAGCGTAAAAAACCATCCTCTAAAGCAATATATAGCAACCCATGTTTTTGAGCATACTCTCGTGCTTTTTGAGTGGATGGCCGTAAACCCCAGCCTATCACACTATCAACTCGAGGAGCCGTTCCAATTCGAGGAAAAGCAATCACCTCACTATCATGTAAGAAAGCATTGAGGTGCGGAATTTTCAAAATTCCACGTGAGAAAATAAGAGATTTTGCCATGGTTTAAATCGTTTAAAATTAGGGTCGTAAATAATTACTTACAAAGTATAGAGTTTACTCTTTAGCGTCGATAAAGTAAATTTGAGCCACTCAAAAAGCCCGAAGAAACGTGATATTTCCTCGGGCTTTGCGAATGAGAATAACTTATATGTTTGAACGCTTATTGGGCAAGTAATTCAGGTTTATCACCATACACAGGCACTAATGTTTTTTCGTAAGCGGCTTTTAATTTACCATTTGCTTTTAATTGCGCAATTGCTTTATTAATTACTTCTAACAATACGTTATCGCCTTTTTGCACAGCGGGGGCAATCTGCTCTGCTGGGCCGACACTGCTAATCGCAACATCAAACATTGGATTTTCTTTTGCCCAAGCCCATACTAAAGCGTTATCGTGCGCCAGTGCAACTCCTCGCCCATCTTTCAACGCATCAAAAGTTTCGGTATTTTGATCGAATTTTAATAGATTGATTTCAGGGTGATTCTTGGTGAAATAAGCATCCGCTGTTGTGCCTTTGTTCACTAATAAGGTTTTACCTTCAAGCTGTTTTAGATCGGTAATCAGCGCACCTTTTGGCGAAACCACGCCTAATGCCACATTCATATAAGGTGAAGCAAAATCCACAACTTCGGCACGCTCAGGGGTTTTGGTGAAGTTTGCTAAAATTAAATCGACTTTATTTGATTTGAGATATTCAACACGATTTGCTGCTTCTGTTAATACAAATTCCACTTTATCTGGGCTACCAAGTAAGTCGGTCGCAATTTCTTTGGCAATTTCAACATCAAAGCCTTGGTTTTTGCCTTCTACATCAACATAACCAAATGGCGGCTTATCACCAAATACCCCAATGCGAATCACACCGTTGTCTTTAATTTGTGTAACGCTATCTTTTACGGTGTTGTTATCCGCATTATCACAAGCAGTTAAAGCAAACGCTGCAATTGCGCTTGCTAATAAGGTTTTAAGTGTGGTTGTGAGTTTCATAAAGGCTCCTGTTTCATAAAGTCATGAAGTTCAGCCGAATTTGCAAAAAGTAGGTAAAATTCGACCGCTTGTTTTACTAATTAATAATCCATTCCGCTTAAAAATTGTTTAGCTCGTTCAGTTTGCGGTTGTTTGAAAAATTGTTGTGGCGGTGCTTGCTCAATAATGACACCTTTGTCCATAAACACAATTCGATCAGCTACTTTTTCTGCAAAGCCCATCTCATGGGTAACAATCAGCATCGACATTCCCTCCTCTGCCAATTCTAACACCACGTCCAATACCTCTCGTACCATTTCGGGATCTAGCGCTGCAGTAATTTCGTCTAATAAAATCACTTCTGGATTCATACATAAGGCACGCACAATCGCAATCCGCTGTTTTTGCCCGCCTGATAATTCTCGAGGAAATGCTGTTTTACGATCTAACAAGCCGACCCTTGCCAGCAATTTATCTGCTTGAGCTTCTACTTCTTGGCGTGAGCGTTTTTGTGCTTTAAGTGGGCCTAATAAAATATTGTCGATCACATTTAAATGCGCAAAAAGCTCGTAACTTTGAAATACCATTCCGACTTTTTGGCGAGACGCTTCCCAGCTTAAATCTTTGCCAAATTCGCCAACACCTTGCATCACAATGCTACCGCTTTGTTTTTCTTCTAAGCCATTTACGCAACGTAATAAAGTGCTTTTACCACAGCCTGAAGGCCCTAAAATTACCACGACTTCGCCTTTTGCCAAGTCTAAATCTAAATTAGGAATTGCGACCGTTTCGCCATATTTTTTATGTAAATTACGGATAGAAAGTAACGCCATTTAGCTCTCCCATTTATGCTCTAAACGTGTTGCTAACAAAGATAGTGGATAACAAATTACAAAATATAAAACAAAGATTAAACCATAGACAAAAAATGAAGCGCTTGGGTTCGTTAGTAACGAATTTTCAATGATTTGTTGTCCCACTTTGACCATTTCAATTACGCCAATTAATGCCGCTAGTGAACTAGTTTTTACCATACGTGTAAATAAATTAATCGCACCAGGTAAAACTCGGCGTGTGCCTTGTGGCAGTTCAATATATTGGAAAATTTGCCAACGGTTTAAGCCCAGCGCTCTTGCTGATTCAATTTGGTGTTTCTCAATCGAAGCAAGCGCCCCACGCACCAAATCCCCCATTTCGGCAATCCCCCATAACACAAATACCCAAATACAAACCCAGAAGCCACTGATATGCAAATTAAACCAAGTGGATAGCCCAAAATAAAACGCAAACAGCCAAACTAAAATAGGCACAATTCTAATCGTTTCTAAATAAAAACGACAAACCGCACGCACGACAATATGATTGGCTCGCATTAATAAACCGAATAAGGTTCCAAAAACGAGCGATAAGGCAACTGAAATAAATGAAATCTGTGCAGTAATCCATAAACCTTGTGCTAATCTTGCTGCATTTTGCCCCTCAAATAACCAATCAAATCCCATATTTTGCACTCCGAACTTTATTTTCAAAGTGACGAGCCAGCAATGAAATCGGTAACAAAATTACTAAGTAGCTCGCAAACAGTAAGAACAGTGCTTCATTGGTTTTGTAATCCATGCCGATAATATCTTTGGTGACAAACATTAACTCCGCCACTGAAACCGCACTGATCACCGAAGTTTCTTTGATCAAAAACAGAACATTTGCCCCAATTGCTGGCATAGAAACAGCCCACGCCTGCGGGAAAATCACATAACGAAACACTTGTACTTGATTTAGCCCAATTGCTTTTGCAGCTTCAGCCTGCCCTTTTGGCACAGTAAGCAATCCAGCCCGTAGTGCTTCCGCCATATAACTTGCACCCAAAAAGACCAACGCAATAACACCGCAAGTAAAACCGTCCCATTTAATTCCAATTTTGGGTAAGCCGTAATAAAGGAAAAAAAGTTGAATAAGAAGAGGGGTATTGCGAGATAGCTCAATATAACCTCGAACCAAACCCTCTAATGGCTTAACTCGATAAGCGGTAATAACTGCAATCAACAAGCCAAAGATCAACGACAGCAAAATCCCCCAAATAGAAAGCTGGAGCGTGATGATTGCTGCGTCAATAAAGCGTGGAATCGCATTAATAACGTAAGACCAATTCATAGTAAGTAGTAGGTGAGGTGAAGACAAAATGCTTAAAAAAGTTGAATGGATTGTTGATCTAATATGAAGGAAAAGGAAAGGATAAGGAGCTATTTTTTATAACTTTTAGTTATTTCAGGCAAACAATATAACTGCCAATACATCACATACAACATTACCTCTCTATGCATTAAGCGAGAAAGATTTCGTCTAGTTGCTGCATTTCAGCATTAAATTTTTAAATTTAAGCAAAATTTTTATGAAAATTGACCGCTTGCACGTCATAAATTATCGCTTACAATAACCAAGTTTCTATCCTTTTATTGAGAAATTTTATGACTAAATCAATTTGTATTATTACAGGTAGCACTTTAGGCGGGGCGGAATACGTGGCCGATCATCTCGAAAGCTGTTTAACCTCGCAGGGCTTTGCGGTGGAATTATTCAACCAAGCAACACTCTCTGATATTCAGCAACAAACACATTTAATTGTGGTCACCTCCACGCATGGCGCAGGCGAATTGCCTGACAATATCAAGCAGTTATTTGATGAGATTGCAACAAGCGATTTAGACTTTAGTGGAATGAAATTTGGTGTGGTTGGCTTAGGTAGCACGGATTATGACACCTTCTGCCACTCAGTGGATATCGTTGAAGAAGCGCTAACTGCCAAAGGAGCAACATTAGTTTGTGAATCAGTACGAATTGATGTAGCAAACAACTTTGACCACGATGAAACGGCAGAAGAATGGTTGCCAAGTTTTATTGAAAAGCTATAACAGAACAGCCACCAACACGGTGGCTTTTCCCTTTATAAGCACGAAATTAAATCGTTTTTGGCTTGCTCACCATAATTTCAATTACTTGGCGATCAGTATATTGCATACTGCGTGAAGCGATTGCACAAAGGTTATTAATTGAGCGGTCGATTTGGTGTTCAACAATCCCTTCATTGCCCGTGACTTGGGTATCGTCTAACGCCATTAAAATCGATTTATAACTTGAGCTGACACTAGTCGATACTTTCATTGCACAACTATTTGCCGCACCGTCACAAATAATTCCACTAATATCACCAATCATACTGCTGATCGCCATACTGATTGCCTCAAATTTACCTGTAAGCAACCACGCAACGCCCGCACAACTGCCCATCGCAGCCGTGGTTACCGCACAAAGCGCAGAAAGTTTTGGTAATTTGCTATGAATATAAATCGCCATTAAATGTGAAAGGAATAACGCTCGAATTTGTTGCTCTTCCGTTGCGCCCAAATGGCGTGCGACTACCACTACAGGCATAGTAGCGGTGATGCCCTGATTGCCCGAGCCTGAATTACTCATCGCAGGCAAATTTGCACCGCCCATCCGTGCATCACTAGCGGCAGTGGTTTCAATCACAATACGATTGAGCAAATCGTCGCTAATTAATCCTCTACCAATTTGTTTTTGTAGTGTACGCCCAATGTGCAATCCGTAATCTTTGTTTAACCCCTCTTGTGAAAGCGCACTATTTAAAATAGCCGCTTGCTGAATAAAACGAATTTCATCAAGTGCAACATTTAACGAGAAATCGTAAATATCTTTAGCGCTAAGCTTAGCAAACACATTTTCAGCATTTTCGCTTTCAACTAAACAAGGTTTAGAAAATAACATTTCACCATTTTTCTCAATATAAATCACATTCGTATGATGAGCGGCAATCCGCACCTTAACTTGTTGATCTGCATGGAATAATGTTGCTTCAGAATACAAAATATGCTCGGTATCAGAAATACTCACTTCAATTTTGTGTTCGTTAATCATCTGTTTAGCGAGCGCTACTTGTTCTGCGGTAATTTGTTTTAATACTTCTAAACCGCCATTTGGATCGCCCCCGATTGCGCCAATCGCTGCTGCCATCGTTAAACCCACCGTGCCCGTACCTGGTACAGTTACGCCCATACCGTTTTTCATTAAATTCGGCGAAACTTTTGCCTCAATTCGCTCGGGCAAGGCGCCCAAATATTGGCGAGCTACAGCAGATGCTAGCGCCAAAGAAACAGGCTCGGTACAACCTAATGCAGGCACAACTTCTTGCTGCACCGTGGCTAAAATAGTTTGAGCTAATTCATTTGTTATATTCATTTTTTATCCTTTCACACTCATTAATTACTTATTTTAACGATAGGCAACAGAGTTGATTATTAGAACAAACTTTTATAAAAAATGCTGTACAATATTTACTCGAACAGAGTATAAATCTGAACTAATATTTGAGCATTCAGTCTTAGAGTCCTGTTTGGGTTGAGCTGACTACTCAACTTTCCCCAATCCATCATTTTAAATAGGAAGCAAATTATGAAATCTTTGAAAACTCTTTTAGCGTTGGCTACTGCAATGGCTGTTTCAGCGACTTCATTCGCAGAAATCACTAGCCCATTAACTGCGGTAAAAGATAACGCCAAAAGCACAGTAACTAATCAGATGAGCCAAGCAAAAAACTCCGCAAATACCGCATTAACCAATACAAAAAATTCAGTGAGTACTTTTGTTTCCAATAAAGCAACAACTGCTAAAGAAACTTTGAGCACCACAAAAACGCAAGCGACAGACAAAGTGACTGCAACCAAAGAAACTGTAGCAAAAGTAAAAGCTTCAGCAACAGAAAAAGCAACGAATGCAAAAGACACATTAAATAGCGCAAAACGCACAAAAACAAACGCATTAGACGAAGTTAAAACCAATGCGAAAGAAAAAGTCAAAACGGTAAAAGCACAAGCGACAGACAAAGTAACCACCAGCAAAGAAGCTGCAACTAAAGTGGCTTCTTCTGCAAAAGTAAACGTAAATACTGCAGATGCAAAAACATTACAAACGTTAAGTGGCATCGGCGAAGCAAAAGCACAAGCCATTATTGATTACCGTAACAAAATGGGAAAAATCAAAAATGCAACAGAGCTATCAAACATTGCTGGTATTGGTGATGCAACAATCCAAAAAGTTGCACCTTATTTAAGTTTCTAATATAAACTCAATGCACACAAGCGGTTAGATTTAGCAAAAAATTTGCCAAATTTGACCGCTTTGTTTGCTATTAGGCTTGTATTTAACAAAATCATCCCCATAACAGTGCGCGTCTTTATATTTTTTAACAAAAAGGAAACAAAAAATGGCATTAGATTTCAACGCAGTTGCTTTAGAAAGTACAGAAGCAAAAGGTGGCTATGGTATCGGTTTACAAATCGGTCAACAATTATTAAGTAGCGGTATGGACGTAGACGCCGAAGCAGTCGCTCGTGGTATCTATGATGTATTAAACCAAAACCCACCAGCAATTGACTTAAACGAAGTAACTCAAGCGTTACAAGAATTAGGTGCTCGTGCAGAAGCGGCACAAGCAGAAGCATTCAAAGCTATTGAAGCAGACAACAAAGCATTCTTAGAAGAAAACAAGAAAGCAAAAGGCGTAAACGTCACTGACTCTGGCTTACAATTCGAAGTGTTAAGCGAAGGTACAGGTGCAAAACCAACAGCAGATAGCACAGTGCGTGTACATTACACAGGTTCATTAATTGACGGCACGGTATTTGATAGCTCTGTTAAACGTGGTACACCAGCAGAATTCCCAGTAGCTGGCGTAATCAAAGGTTGGACTGAGGCATTACAATTAATGACCGTTGGCTCAAAATGGCGTTTAACTATTCCACAAGAATTAGCATACGGCGAACGTGGCGCAGGCGCTTCAATCCCTCCATTTGCAACTTTAATTTTCGAAGTTGAATTATTAGATATCCTATAATTTCAACGCAATAAAAGCCTCTTCGGAGGCTTTTTTATGTCAATCTTCTCTTATAAATTTATTGTAATAGCTTAAACCAGCTCAATGAAATAAGCAGTTAGATTTTCGGTTTTGAAGTTGCTCACTGCTATTTAGATAAAGACGAATGGGCAGAATAAAAAGGAAAACGCTATTTCTGTTGGGGAAATGGCGTTTTTTGTTTCAGGTAGCCTAAAAAATTACCCCAAATCCAACTCTTTCATCACCAGTGTAGAAGTAATTCGTGCCACATTGGGCAAATTAGAAAGCTTTTCATCATACAAACGCTGATAGCTGGTTAAATCGGCAGTATGGACATGGAGCAAATAATCAGGTTCGCCAAATAACCGCTGGGCTTGTGCGATTTCCTTCACATCGGTAAGCGCTTGTTCAAATGCCAAAATCTCTTCTTGCGTCGTGCCTTTTAATTGCACAAATAACACCGCTCCAAAACCTAAGCCAAGTGCTCTATCATTAATCACGGCACGATAACCGAGAATGACACCTTACTCTTCTAAAGCCTTAACACGGCGTTGACAAGGCGATAAACTTACGCCCACTTGCCCAGACAATTCAGTGAGAGAAATTCGCCCATTCTAGTGAATTTCGCAAACACCTTCCAATAAAAATATTTTATGATAGGCCTAACTTTTAGTAACAAAATCAAGGATTTTTATGAATAGCGAAATACTCTGGGCGTTTGCGATTGTAGCACTTTCTCTCACGCTTTCACCTGGTGCAGACTGGGCTTATATGATTGCTGCAGGCATTCAAAAACGGGTAATTCCCGCCATATTAGGCATCGTGGTTGGCTATGTGATTGTGGTGTTAATTGTAGCGACAGGGCTGGGCGTAACATTGGCAAAATTTCCCGCATTATTAAACCGCACTTACCATGATTGGCGCGATTTATTTGGCTTATTTGGGCATTCAAATGCTACAAAGTGCAGGAAAAATTAGCGCCGAAAAAGTAGAAACACTTTCCGCCAAACAATGGCTAACCAAAGGCTGTATTGTTAGCCTATTGAATGTAAAAGGCTTTTTGTTATTGCTCGCCATTTTGCCACAATTTGTGCGGGTTGATGCCAGTTGGAGCACCACAAACCAAATTCTTGTATTAGGGTTCAGCTTTATCGCCTGCTGTTTAGTGATTTATCCCCTTGTTGGCATTACCTCTAAAACATTATTAAGTGCATGCCCAATTGCCGCCCAATGGGTTTCCCGCCTTTCAGGCGTGGCAATGCTCACCGTTGCCGTAGGCTTGGTGGCAGAGCAGTTTTTTATTTAACCATGCCAATGATGACAGTTTGAGACCATAAGCGGGTAAATTTCCACACAATTTTGCAATTGTGCCATCTACACCCATAAGTATTCGAAACACTAAACTTACTGAAAATTTCCTCTTTCCAGCTTTCGGGAGAGAGGAAAAAATTTGTGTAACAAATTTCACAAAATGAGTATTTTTCCCCTCTCCCGTAAACGGGCGAGGGGAATTGTTAGCTTTTGCATATTTCAAACTGCTATGGTTTGGGGCTTGTAAAAAATTCGCAAAAAATGACCGCTTGTAACCCTCCCCTGATGGCAATATCAGGGAAGTTTTTTTATTCAAACACCCCAAAATTCTTAAAAATTTCTAGCCGCACTTTGGAAAGAATTCGACTCAACCCATTTTTTCCTAGGAAAAAATGTGAAATTAAACAATTTTTCCTAGGAAAAAGTGTAATCTGCTTTATAATAGCTGAAAATTTAGACAATAATTGGAGGCGATATGCAACGTCATATCCTAAAAGATTTAGTAACGTGGAAAAACAAAAACAACCGCAAACCGTTGGTGATTCAAGGGGCAAGACAGGTTGGCAAAACTTGGGTGATGAAATATTTTGGTGAGCAACATTTTGCCAAAACCGCCTATGTGAATTTTGACAATAACAGCCGAATGCAAACCTTATTTGAGGGCGATTTCAATATTGATCGCCTGATTCTAGGCTTGCAAATTGAAATGGGTGTAGATATTGATGAAAATGCGCTTTTGATTTTTGATGAAATTCAAGAAGTGCCGAAAGCCTTGTCTGCCTTGAAATATTTTTACGAAAACGCACCGCACTTTGCGATTGTGGCTGCAGGTTCATTGTTAGGTGTCGCTTTGCACAAAGGTTTATCGTTCCCTGTTGGCAAAGTGGAGTTTTTACACATTCAGCCAATGGATTTTGGCGAATTTTTGTTAGCGATGAATGATGCGCCGTTATACAAATTGCTACAAAGCCAAGATTGGGCGCTAATTACTACAATGAAAAGCCGTTATATCGAGAGATTACGCCAATATTATTTTGTTGGAGGAATGCCAGAAGCAGTGCAAACCTTTGTTGATACACAAAATTTTGCCGAAGTGCGGTCAATTCAAACAGCACTTTTGCAAGCCTACGAACTGGATTTTTCTAAGCATATTAAAGACGGCAGAACGGTAAACCGTGTACGTGCGCTATGGCATTCGATCCCCGAGCAACTGGCAAAAGAAAACAAAAAGTTTATGCCAAGCCAAGTTCAGCAAGGCTCACGGCTAAAAGATTTTGAAATCGCCCTGCAATGGCTGACCGATTGCGGATTGGTTCAGCCTGTTTACCGCATTAAAAAACCGCATTTGCCTCTCACCGCCTACCAAGAAAACAGCTTCAAACTGTTCTTTTTAGATGTGGGGCTACTCGCCGCCAAATCAGGTTTAGACGCTAGTATTTTGCTAGACGGCAACCGCTTATTTACCGAATTTAAAGGGGCTTTAACCGAACAATATGTACTCCAACAATTAAAAACCGACCCTGAAAATCATATTTACTACTGGGCAACGGAAAAAGGCACGGCGGAAGTGGACTTTGTAGTGCAAAACAAACAAGACATCACCCCAATCGAAGTAAAAGCGGAAGAAAATCTAAAAGCAAAAAGCCTGCGGTCTTACTATGAACAATACCAGCCAAAACAGGCGATTCGCTTTTCAATGTCGGATTATCGAGAACAGGATTGGATGCGGAATGTACCGTTGTATGGGGTTGGGTCAAAAAATTTATTTTAATTAAGGATAACTATTATGTATTTTTATATAGATGAAAGTGGGCATTCAGGAACTAATCTTTTTGATCCAAATCAGCCTTATTTATACTATGGAATTTTAAATTCCAAGTTTGATTTAGATAATATTGCCAAGCAGGATATTTTAAAATTACAAAATAAATTATCTGTAAATGAGTTGCACGCAAATGAACTAGGTAATGGAAAACTGATAAAAATTATTGATGATTTAGAACACATATATCAAAAATATGATATAAATTTTGATGTATGTAGACTAAATAAGAAAGATTTTGCAATTATCAGTTTTTTTGATCAAGTATTTGATCAAGGAGCTAATCCTACAGTACCTTGGACTTGGTATTGGACACCTCTTAGGTATCCCTTATTATTAGCCATTGCAAAGCTATTTGATGATGAACTAGCAAAACAAGCTTGGAATGCAAGAATAAATACAAATTCAGAAAAAGCTCAACAAAGTTTAGTTAGCATTTGTCAGATTATTTTAGATAGAGCAAACAGTCAAATTATAGACAAACGACTACTTGAAGTTATTACCGATGCACTAAAATGGGTCATAAAACAACCATCAGAAATATATTATAATGTTTTTGATAAAGATAATATATTACAAGTTTCTCCAAATATAATTTCTTTTCAATCTGTTCTTTTCTTAATTTGCTATAAAATTGAGCAAAATGACATAGAAGCAACAAAAATTATTGTAGATATTCAATCAGAATTTAATCGTACCCAAGATTGGATAACTAAGCTTTATCAAAATGTCAGAAAAAATAGTAATGAGCCACTCCAAATAGGTCCGCATATGCCCAGTATGGACTTATCATCAATGCCATTGGTAGACATAGATTATAAATCAGGTGAAAGCATTGGTTTGCAGTTGGTTGATATTCATTTATGGATCTGTAAAAGATTTTGGGAAAATAAAAAGTTAGCATTAGAACTAGTAAATTTTTTTACAAAAAAGATTAATAGTACACAATATAATGAAATTTCTTTGCTCTCTATATCAGAAAGATGGAGCAAATGGTTTGCCGAAATTCCTGAATTAACAGAAAAAGAATTAGAAAGTGGGAGAGAACTTCACAAACTAGTGGAGGAAAGAAGAAAGCCCCATATTATTAAATAAACAACCATAACAATTTGATTTAAAACAATTATACAAAATTATACACGCAACGTATAATTATACATTGCGTGTATAATTTAATATAAACCGTCTATTTTATAAACAATCTCAATCCCCCCCTTGACACCTATCCCTTTAACACCGCAACCAACGCCTTCAATAACGGCGAATTTTCTCGACGATTAGGGTAATAGAGATGAAGTCCTTGGTATTGCATATTCCAATCAGACAAAATCGGTACCAATTCGCCGCTAGCGAGTTGGTTTTTGACTAGGTGAATCGGTGTCCACATAATCCCAATACCAGATAAGCAAGCATTGATAAGCACGCCATTGGTATTCGCAATAAAGCGTCCGTGCGGCTGAATTTTTAATGTTTTACCTTTGATTTTAGGATCAAAAAACTCCCAGTCTAAAATGCCACCATTGATCGGTAAACGCAGTTGCAGGCATTGATGTTCAGTTAAATCATAGGGTGTTTTTGGCGTACCGTGTTGAGCAAGATAAACAGGGCTTGCCACGCAACACATTGCTAAATTTTCGGAAATTTTAACCGCTATCATATCCTTTGCCACGTCATCGCCTAAACGAATCCCTGCATCAAATCGCTCAGCAACAATATCGGTAAAACGTGTGTCACTTGAAAGCTCCACATTCACTTCAGGATAAGCGGTCAGAAATCGCTCGAATTTTTCCCATAACAAGCTGAATGAGAGTTCGGTTGCGTTGATGCGTAGCGTGCCTCGCAACTCACCTAAAAATTCCCCTAGCTCATTGATTTCACGATCTATTTGATCAAACAACGGTAACAAGCGTTGATAAAGCTGCTCGCCTGCTTCAGTAGTTGAAATGCTGCGGGTGGTGCGGTGAAATAGTTTGATTTTTAACCGTGCTTCAATGCCTCGAATAGCGTGCGACAACGCCGATTGCGATACGCCCAATTGTGCCCCCGCTTTGGTAAAACTGCCCGCACGAGCGACCACTAAAAACGCCCTAAGATCATTTAAATTTTCTTTCATAGCTCAAAATCCTTTGCAAAATTAACCACTTGTTTTTGCCGATTAATGAATATTTTTCATTACTTTAATCAGAATTCCCTATCTAATCAAGCCGAATCCATTATCCTATAATGTGCTTAATTAATCCAAAAACGGAGAAAAAATAATATGCAAAACATGCTGATTCTTGGTGTCAATGGTGGCTTGGCAAAAGTGGCGATTCAAACCTTACTCGTAGAAACCGATGCGCATTTAACCCTATTTTTACGCAATGCGAAACGTCTTGCGCACTTGGCAAGTGAGCGTGTGAGTGTAGTTGAAGGAGATGTGATGAACCTTGAGCAACTCACTCAAGCAATGGTGGGGAAAATCTTGGTTTATGCCAATCTTGCGGGCAATTTGGAGCCAATGGCGAAAAATATTGTGCAGGCGGGTTTGCACTCGGATTATGAAACCTAAATACGTTTTTCAACGGTTACAAGATGTGTTGCTCTCGGGCGTATTGCTTTCGCTGTTTGGCTATCATCTTTTTGCCATTTTGATCAGCATTGCCTATTTCACTCGCTTTATGCTGTGGCTATGCTTTTTTCGGAATATTAAGGAAAAATAATGCACCCCAAAACCTCCCTTTCGTTTTTATTTATCTTAGGCACATTAATGGCATTTACTTCGCTTTCAACTGATGTGTATTTGCCTGCTATGCCACAAATGGAACTGGATTTACAAGGCGATGTAGAACTAACCGTAACAGGTTTTTTAATCGGCTTTGCGATTGCACAGTTAGTTTGGGGACCAATTTCGGATCGGATTGGACGAAAAATTCCGCTGTTTATTGGCATGATTTTGTTCACCATTGGCTCGGCAGGCTGTGCGCTGTCAAATTCGATTGAGCAAATGATGCTTTGGCGTATTTTCCAAGCATTTGGTGCCTGTGTTGGTCCAATGCTGGCGCGCGCAATGATTCGTGATCTTTTCCGTGCCAGCCAAGCGGCACAAATGCTTTCTACACTCACGCTGATTATGGCAGTTGCTCCGATTATAGACCCATTGCTCGGTGGGCAAATCATCACAGTCAGTAGTTGGCACGCCATTTTTTGGTTGCTCGCTTTAATCAGTATAGTGATGTTTCTAACTATTTTTTCCCTGCCCGAAACATTGCCTAAGACGAAGCGTACAAGCGGTTCGATTTGGTCAGCATTTCGCAATTATCAAACGCTGTTACATCACGCAAAATTTATGAAATATACACTGGTCGTTACGTTCTTCTATGTTGCTGCTTATGCGTTTATTGTCGGTTCACCTGAGGTTTATATCCACTATTTTGGCGTTGAACCACAGCACTACGGCTGGCTATTTGCGCTCAATATTGTGGGCGTGATGACATTAAGTTTTTTTAACCGAAAATTAGTCCACCGCTTTTCTCTCGATCAACTGTTAAAAGCCGCCACAGCGGTAGCAGGCGGTGCGGGCGTGTTATTGCTCTTTTTTGCGTATAGCGAAATCGGCAGGCTTGTGGCGATTGTGTTTGCGGTGTTTTTACTGTTTTCCGCTAACGGTATTATTGCTGCTTGGCTCAACGGCGGCCACCCTTGACGGCGTACCACAGATTGCAGACTCCACCTCTGCGCTAATTGGCGCATTGCAATACGGCAGCGGCATTATTTCTTCGCTCTTACTCGCATGGTTCTCCAACGGCACCCCACTTGCGATGGCAACTATTATTGCACTGTTTTTACTGTTGAGTTGCATAACTGCGTGGAAGAAGATTGATAAATAACATCACTTCTTGCCAAACTCGTTAAAACAAGAGGTCGGATTTCCCGAAATTTTTGCAAATTTTTTGAGAAATTTGACCGCTTGTTTATCCTTTCAACACGTCTACCAACGCCCGCAACAACGGTGATATATTACGGTTAGGGTAGTAGAGATAATACGGCGGATAAGTTACCGCCCAATCATCGAGTGCGGTTTCAAGCGTACCCTGTTGAAGTTCACTTTCCACTAAACTGCGTTCTATCCAAAAAATACCTTGCCCATTTCGACAGGCATTCAGTAATAACGTATCGTCATTGCTGATAAAATACCCGCCTAGCGTGGGAGACATTTCCGTGTCGTCCCGATGTTTAAATGCCCAATTCAATAAACCGCCGTGCGTAGGCAAGCGAAGACGCAAACAATGATAATGAGCCAAATCCGACGGCTCATTTGGCTTACCGTGTTCCGCCCAATACGCAGGTGTCGACACACAGCACATCGTCATCGGTTCAGAAACCTTCACCGCCACCATATCTTGTGCCAGCAGATCGCCCATTCTCACGCCCGCATCAAAACGTTCTGCCACAATATCGACAAACCGCATTTCACTGTGTAATTCAAGAGTAACCTGCGGATATTGGCGTTGAAAATCGGCAAATTTCTCACCTAATACCACGGAAAGGGCGTGTAGTGTGCCTGTAATTTTAAGCGTGCCTTGCAAGCGGTCATAATTGCCCAATACTTCGCTAATTTTGTGGTCGATTTCCAAAAAGAGCGGTTGAATTTGACGAAAAATTTGCTCGCCTGCATCCGTGAGCGAAACTTTACGGGTAGTACGTTGAAATAAGCGAATGCCTAATTGTTGTTCGAGCTGATTGATGCTGTGGCTAATTGCCGAGCGAGACACACCAAGCTGTGCAGCGGCTTTGGTAAAACTTTGTGTTTCCGCAACCAGTAAAAAAGTACGAAAAAGTGCGTGATCCATAAAATGCCATATTGTTGAATAATTTTAAACACTGTATGCAAAATTAGCTATATAGTCAATACAAATCTAACCGCTATAATGCACCACATCAATTATTTATTCACACATAGGAATTTAAAATGAAATCGACTTTTCTCAAAAATACACTTTTTACCTTAACCGCAATCGCAGGATTAACTCAAACTGCCTTTGCAGGTAACGAAATCGCAAAAACGCAACAAAATCAGACCGTTTACACTGTGATGACCGAAGGTAAAATCTATTCGGAAGCACATCGCAAATCGCTATCAAAAAATATGCAATCAACCCGTTACCAAAACGGTGACATCACGATGGCAGCGAACATTTACTTCCCTGAAAATTTCGATAAAAGCAAAAAATACCCTGCGATTATCGTCGGGCACCCAGGCGGTGGCGTAAAAGAACAGGCTTCGGGTTTATATGCCAAAATGTTGGCGGAAAAAGGCTTCGTGGCGATTGCGTTTGACGCATCACACCAAGGCGAAAGTGGCGGTTATCCACGTTTACTTGAAGATCCTGAAAAACGCATTGGTGATTTCCACGCCACCGTGGATTACTTAACGACATTGCCTTATGTAGATAGCGATAAAATCGGTATGCTCGGTATCTGTGCGAGTGGCGGTTACACCGTGGCAGCTACCACCAAAGATCCACGCATTAAAGCATTAGCAACCGTGAGTGCATTCGTCCGCCACAATACCGCTTGGGACGGCACGCCGATGACTGATGAGCAAAAACAAGCATTTTTAAAACAAGTAAACGATCAACGCACAGCGGAAGCAAACGGCGCACCACTAAAATATACTGATGTGCTACTTCCAGTGACCAAAGATACGCCAAAAGACTTGGCAGACGCTTACGAATATTACTTAGGCGAACGTGGTTACTACCCAACGGCACAAAATAAATTCTTGTTCTCAGGCTTGAGCAAAGCGATGAATTTCGACGCATTAAACGGCACGGATACATTACTCACGCAACCATTACTGGTGATTGCAGGCGACGAAGCTGACTCACGCTGGCAAAGTGAGTTGGTGTATGAAACGGCAAAATCAGCGAAAGAAAAAGAGCTATTCATCATCAAAGGCGCAAACCATATGACAATGTACGACAGCATTCCGCACGTTAGCCAAGCAATTGACAAAATGGACGGTTTCTTTAAAGCGAATTTAAAATAACCGCCCCAAAATAACCTAAAAAACGACCGCACTTTGATCTGCCCCCCAAAAGTTGGACAGGTTAGTACACTATAAATATTGAGCTCTGTATTGTGCAGGGCTCAATCCTTTTAAATCCATTTTAATACGCTTTTGGTTGTAATACATCACATATTCTTC